>CBDHFQ010000027.1:0-66697 GCA_965262565.1 Bacteroidia bacterium | reverse complement strand
TGGCTGCCCAGGCGCTGTTTAACAAATCTGCCATTGACATTAATCTGCAAGAAGCAGCGGTGCTGATCGCTATGTTAAAAGGACAAGGGGTATTCAACCCATACAGAAATCCTGGCAGAGTGTTACTCAGGAGAAATTTGGTGATTAATAAGATGTATGAGTATGGTTTTTTGAATCAGGAGTTGATTGACAGGGATAGTATTTTGGCATTACCATTGGAGCTGGCTTCTACTCAGGTAAATCACGTTCATGGAATAGCTCCTTATTTCAGGGAATATGTAAGATTATATTTACAGGAGTGGTGTAAGGCAAACAATTACAATCTTTATACGGATGGCTTAAAAATATATACCACCCTTGATTCTCGAATTCAAAAACATGCTGAATCAGCTGTAGAAGAACATCTTAGAGCCAGGCAACAACTTTTTTTGGAAGAGCTGGAAGGGAAGGAACCCTATTTAAATGATCCCAATATTCTTTACGCAATGATGAGAAAATCAGATCGTTATCAGGCGGGGCTACGAAATGGGAAGGCTCACGAGGAAATTCGGAAAGAATTCCAGGTGGAACAGAAGATGACCTTATTTCATTGGGATGGAGTAATAGATACTATATTAACTCCTTGGGATTCTCTTATATATTATGCCCCATTCTTAGAGAGTGGATTAGTTTCTATAGACCCAAGAGATGGAGCAGTGAAGGCTTGGGTGGGAGGCATAGATTTTAGGTTTTTTAAATACGATCATGTAGGCAAAGGGACCAGACAGGTAGGTTCCACATTTAAGCCCTTTGTGTATGCCGCTGCGCTGAGTAATGGCTTGACTCCTTGTGATCAGGAGTTGAATCAACCGATTTTATTCGAGAATGTAGATGGAGAAGGAGAAAATTGGACACCAAGTAATTCAGATGGCAGTGTTGGAGGACTGATGACTTTAAGGGAGGGATTAGCGACTTCTACTAATTTGATTACTGCAAGATTAATGAAAAAAATAGGTCCTGAAATTGTGGTGAGGTATGCTAAAGAAATGGGGATAAAAAGTCCGGTAGAAGCGGTGCCATCGATTTGTCTTGGGACCTGTGATTTAAGTGTGTTGGAGCTTACAGGAGCATATGGAACTTTTGCTAATAAAGGGCTTTGGATGGAACCGCATTTTATTACAAGGATTGAGGATAGAAATGGAAAAGTTATTCAGGAATTACCTGTGAATTCAAATCAGGTATTGAGTGAAGTGAAAGCCTACGAAATGTTGGAATTGTTAAAGGGAACAGTAGATGAAGCTGGAGGAACGGCTAATAGATTGAGAAAAAAGTATGAATTTACCAGTGAGATAGGAGGGAAAACAGGTACTACTCAAAACCATTCAGATGCCTGGTTTGTGGGAGTTACCCCTCATTTAGTTTCTGGGGTATGGGTAGGATGCTCGGATAGAAGGGTTCGGTTTGAAAAAATGGAATATGGACAAGGAGCGAGCCTTGCATTACCGATTTGGGCGATTTACATGAAAAATCTTTATGAAGATGAAGAAATTCAACTCTCTCAGGACGAATTTGAACAGCCTAGAGGATTTAATACAAGTAGGTTAGCCTGCGATGAAGATATGGAGTTCGAGATTGATGGGCTGATGAGAATAGCGGATAGTTTGGCCATTGAAAGTGATCCTCGCAATTCTGATGATTTTGAGAATTTTAACTAATATACGATCTGGAACTCTGTATGCTTTAGGAATAAGATATTTTGCTGGCTCTGTCCCTTAGCCAATATCTCTATTTTATTCGTAAAATTTACCAGCCAATAATAACAACGCAAAATTTCTCCAAATAGGTTTCTCATTTATGTGATGACTATCTTGTGCAAAAGCGGCAATTGAGTCAAGAAAATGAGGAATAGTGTTATTTTTCCATCCATTTTGACCAGAAGAATAAGGAGAACTCGGATTTACAGACTCTTTCCTATCCTCGTCTATTTTGTCATCCTTAAGCCAGATTACGAAATTGATGAAATCTTGCTTCGTTATTATTTCCTCAATTTCTTTAGGTTCCTCCATATATGTTAACTGTTGGCGATACCTTAGGAGACATATATGATATACAGAATTAGGAGACAATTTCTATGGAGATACTTTCCCCATGATAGCTAATAACTCTTTATCATATAGATGCTTTATTGTCTCTAATCCATGTTGATTATGTTCAGTATTGATGCTTTCACGAATGTGCTGTTTTTCTTTCTGCGTTAAATGCCAACTAAGTGATGCTGATTGACCACTAGAATGACGTGGATATTCAAAAGAAATTATTTCTACATAGCCTCTATACCATTCCTGAATAAATTCAAGAAGATAATCATTTGACATATCTCTGCCCTCCAACATGGATGCATATCCGCCTCCTATGGGAGTCAACATTTGAGCCACAAAATTATATTCTCTGGGATTTTCAATAATAGGTTCTCTGTCAGTATCACGAATCTGAATAAATATTATCCCATCAGTATTTTGGTAAAACCAATGTCGGAACTCGTAAAAGTATTTGACAGCCGTTTGGGTACCGAAATTATCTACAGCTCCAGCATCCATAACGGCCATAGTGGGTTCACTGGGTAGTTCTACGATAGGAAGAATATATGGAAAGGTTGAGTTCATTCTTAAGGCAGAAGTCAAATAAAGGCTATCTGCTCTATGCGAAGCAAATAGCTTTCTGAATTCTACCCCTTTTGCCCTGGACATAAACCTGTTGGATATTTTGTTAGGGCGGGTTAAGAATGATAAAGGACTAGAGGAAATATATAATTTTCTTCCCTGATTAATGATGGTCGGCGTGAGGACCATGACAGGGATTTTTCCGTTTTTTTCAGGGATAATGTAATCTCCTAATTTTCTGTCAGCTATTTCTGGTAAATTTTGACCTAATTGATGGTCGAAGGATATTCCTACATCTTTGTGATATTGCTGCCCATCATGTTGGATTCTGGGCAATGGCAGAAATACTCCAGCAAATTTTTTGAAAAAGATCCTATTAAGTAAATCTTGAGAAATAGCCTGCAAGTATCTGGTATCGTGTAGGTGAATATTCTCACCATTTATTTTTCTATTATATAGCTCCCTGTAATAAGATAATCCAAACATCCCTCCTGAAGCACCAGACATTAATCGAATGTCCTGAGCAATTTTACCATCAGTTAAGCTATCAAGGGCATGGAGAACTTGTAAGGTCCAATAAGCCGAGCGCAAGCCGCCTCCCGAGGCCATGACAAAAACAGCTTTAGGTCGATATGTTCTGCCATATTTTTTTCTCTGATCCTCTTTCCAATTATTTAATGTAGAGATAGCATAGGTACGGTCTTTTTGGTAATTCTCCTGGTCGGAAAATTGACTGAGGTAGTCTGTCGTGTAAGGAACAGGTGGGGTATTGTAAGTAAGTCCCAGGGCGTGATGCTGCTGTTGAAATATACTCCATTTGACATATGAAAAGCCGAGCATAATGGCTATGGCCATGACGAAAATGCCGATTTTTCTAAACCAATAAGTAATTAGTCCTGTCAACATGATCCCTAGGGAAAGCACGAGAATAAAGCTGGCTCCTGCTGGAATTTGGAATAGTCGTTGATCCTCGAAAATGATCAATACTGCTATGAGAATAAAAGTGAGGACCAATAATACCAATAGTTTTCCATGGTATTTGCTTAAACTCTTTACGAGAAATCGCAATTCTTCTGCAGGCAAATTTTCTACTTTTCTTACATGAAAGGGAAATACAATGTAACTATTTGCCAATGGAGCCGTCCTGAAACTTTTTCGTGCATTTCCCAGAATAACCCAGCTTGCTTTAACCTTTTGCCTTACATTAAATTTAGTTAAGATTTTTTGGCTCAAATGAAAAAAAAATGATTTCTCAGCAAAAAAGTATAGAGAAGAGATGAGGAAAACTGTACTAATTCCGAGAATGAGCCCCGCTGCCTTTTCAAAAACCTCGGTATTAAATCCTCCTTCTGTTTCAATATGAAAAGCTATAAAATTGTAAATATATATAAATATAAATGTTCCTGGAATCAATATATTATTATAGGATAAGGTGTAGAATGGGTTCTGGGTTCTGCCGATAAATCTAAACCTATGACTGGAATAGATGAAGAAGGTAACCATATAGGTAAACAGGAAGGCACCTAATGCAGAACCGACAATGAAAACACTCCAAAAGTTTTCCTTTCCTAGATACTCAGGTTCCAAGAATAAGAAAGGTCCACCCATTTCATTTCCCACAATTCCGCAAATCATACCTAGCAAGATGCCCCAAAATAAAAGGACAAACTTATACCTTCTTAATTGAAGAATAAATAATTGAATAGGTAATGATTGTTGAACTTCTTTAATAATCCCACCTGCTTGCTCAAATATTTTTACCATTCGATCGTCTTCACTTTTTCCCTGATACATAAACTACAACGCCCAGAATTGTACATATATCTATTTTAAGATGAGAAAAATAATCTCTTTGTTTAATTATACGAATGTGATGGACAATAGGTAGGCAAAATTATCCAACAAAAAGCATTTTTTTCTAACTAATGCAGTTGGGGAAAAAATAAAAAAAGACAAATCGAATAAACAATTTGTCTTGATCTTGTAAAAAGGGCTGATAAAATACGGGTTTTGCCCAAGCTTGTTTATTCATCTGGGTCAGTAATATTTGACTTTGACGTAATCATTTTAGTCCTCTCCTTAAGGAAACTCGCCCTTTCAGAAAGGGTAAAACCTTTCAACGCATAATCGATAGATATTTCAATCTGAATAGACGTTTTATGAATGATCTTATCTGCTTTATTAATATCCTCATTCAAATGTTTTTTCATTGATAGTTGACTAAAACTATCGTAAAATTTCTTCTCCGCTTCTGGACTTGATTTCGAAGTAATCTCAGAATCTTTTTTGTTGAATGGAGAAGAGTATCTGTTAATTCCTCTACTCATAAATATTTAATTGATACCTAATAAATAATTTTTACTATAAAAATATTTCTCAATGTTAATTAGATTTATCCACATGAGTGATATATTACTGCTTTGTTCCTTTCTTATGTAAGCCAACGAATCACTTTTTTACTTTTCAAAAGAGGCAGTGAAATGTCTTCACTGCCTCTAAATTTTAAGTGATTGAATACAAGGAAAAAAATATTTATGGGTAGTAAACTATTTATAGTGATTGCTTAATTTAGGAATACAAAAAAAACGGATATAGGATTTGTTTTTTTAATTTTTAAGGTCAAAACTGGATTATATTTATTCCACTAGTAAAAGTACTTACTTCTGGCCCTTCTCCATTTTCGAATAAATCACTCAAATTGTAATTAAAGTAAAGTCTGAACCATTTAAAGGATAAGCGAGCCGTTAATCCGAATCTCTCATTATTGAGGTTAAATCGATCCTTTACTTTTATCTTGTCGCCATCTAACTTTTGTACTGTTCTGCTTCTCCATAGAAGTCCAAAGTAAGCTCCCATAGACAAACTTACTCCTGAAGACCTTCTGGGCCTTGTTCTGAAGTTTATCATCAATGGTACCTGAGCAAACAGTGCCGATAATTTGTTCCTTTCAAATTCATCGCCCGTTTCAGTTATTGTCACAGTTTCCTGGTCTTGTAAAAGCGTGATATCTCTTACGAAATAATAGTTATTAAAATCCAGCGTGATGGCTGTTTGAAGATTGACAGTTCCTCTTCTGCTAAGAGGAGTTCTGGTAGGGAAAAAGTGTAGGGCCCAATGTCCCAGAGGCCTGAATGCTCTTAATTCCAGATCATCAATCGTAGCTTCTCTACCAAATGTACCATCTTGATGGAAATTGGTAACTCCTAAATCAAAAGCTAAAAAATCTGTGTCTGTATCTCTGTACCTCTTATTGTGGCGTTTTCCGGAATATCTTCTCGAATCATCTCTATCATCATCTTCTTCATATCTACCGATCGTAATTCTGGTCTCATCATCATCTTTTACAATGATTACACGCTTTTTCCTTAAACTAATTTCAGTCGTATCATATTCTATAATATCAGAGGTGCCATCATTTGCTGGGATACTTTCTATGCCAGAGGTGTCATTTAGTATAGAGTCCTCTGCTTGCTTAAACTCTTGTACATTAACGCTTTCTTCAAATAATGTATCCTGCTGGTTTAGTACTTCTACTTGGAGAGTATCTATGTCTGAGCTTATCGTATCCTCCTGAGACATTACTACTTGAGTAGAGGAACAGGTGATAAGCATCATCAGTAACCAATGGAATTTAAATATTCGCGAATTACTCATAATCGTCAAAATAATTTTATTACAATCTTTTTTAGTTTATTAGTTTTTTATGGTTTTTCCTTGAAAACGTAAAGCTCCCGATCCGAATAGAAAATGATCTATATTCCTCTTTATCATTAAATTTGTAGTTTTCTTCTACTACATCATCATTCCCTAAAAAATTGCTCATATGTCTCGAGGCAATCAGTATGACACTATCCATTCTTCCTGGCGAATCCAGATTGGATTCTGACGCTGCTGATATACCATTAGCCTTATTAGTTATATCATCTTTTTGTGAATGTAAAGAATGAATGATCGTTTCTCTTAAATCTGTTGATGCAAGTGATGAATGAATGGACAATTGATCAAACTCGAATTTTCTGGTATGAGATACAGGTGTAATCTCCAGCTTATATTCCTTTTCTGGCGAGCTGCTAATAAATTCCATAGAATCATGCCCTGCATTTGACGGAAGTTGCGAAGACGATAACATGGCATTGGTTTGCTGGACGAATGCTGACGAATCATTAGATGCTGATCCTGGTAAATCTATCTCGGCTACAATATGAGAATCCTCAACTTTCCCAGAATGTTCATTATCATCATTCATCTTTGTCTTACGAGTAACAGAGGGGGGATTATTCCTAAGTGAATTATCGGTTGGATTAAGGATAACCTCTTTACTAACCAAGTCTTCCTGATGACTTTGTTCTTTTTTAGTAAGGTTTTGCCAAACTAAGAAGAAGCAAAAAAGTAATATCAGTGCAGCAGCTACCGATCCTAATTTAAGCCACATAGGAATGATCTTTCGCTTTTCCTCCAAGCCCTCAGCAATTTGAGGCCATATATCTTTAGACGGCTCCGCTTCAAATTGGCTGAACTTTTCTGCCAGAGAGGCTCGAAATGGATTCTGCTCTTTCATGTTCTTTTTTTTTCTTTATCTCTTGTGATGCTTTAAGTCTCTTTTGTAATAATATTCTCGCTCTGGATAATTGAGATTTAGAGGTCCCAACTTTAATATTCAATAACTCGCTAATCTCCTGATGAGAATATCCTTCTACCGCATATAAGTTAAAAATAGTTCTGTATCCTTTTGGAAGAGTGGAAATAAGCTTTAATAATTCCTGACAACCTAATGTACTCAAGGCTTCAGGTCCTATTTCTTGTCCATATTCTGCTTTTAAGTCAATGGTCGGAAAACGGATAGCTTTTCTATAGTGGTGGATACAAGTTCTTATCACGATCCGTTTTATCCATCCTTCTAGTGATCCCTCTTCTCTAAATGTATGTATATATTTATACACCTTGATAAATCCTTCTTGCAACATATCCTCGGCATCGGAGGTGTGTGTAGCATACCTTAAACATATACCAAACATAGTCCGATAGTATTGTTGATATAATGCCTGTTGATATTTGGGAATGTCCTTTTTGCAACCCTGAACCAATTCTCCCTCATCGTAAAATTGCTTCATACCCACTTTTTCTATTGTTAAGTCTTTGTAAGGAAGAGGATAACTGTCCATAAATGGTTGCTTTTACCTTAAAATAATCTATGACCTTTTATTTCAATACTACAGAAGGCATTCCCTTTTGAAAATTCCCATTAGAAATCTAACTTTGAGCGTTTTTTCAGAAAAATCAAAAATTATTATATAAACAGACATGGCAATCACGGCAAAAGATGTAAATCGTCTCCGGCAAGCAACGGGAGCAGGAATGATGGACTGCAAAAAAGCTCTTACCGAAGCTGAAGGAGATTTTGATAAAGCAATTGAAATACTAAGGAAAAAAGGCCAAAAAGTATCCGCTAAGCGTGCTGACAGAGAAGCCTCAGAAGGAGCAGTTTTCATTCATGTAGATGAGGATCAAAAAGAAGCGGTTATTATTGAGTTAAATTGTGAGACGGACTTCGTTGCCAGGAATGAAAAATTCCAGGAGCTAGGTAATCAAATCACAGAAAAAGCGGCAACTGCTAAACCATCATCAGTAGATGAGTTAAAAGCATTAGATATCGATGGTACTTCTATTAGTGATGCCTTGATAGAAATGGTCGGAAAAATAGGAGAGAAAATTGATATAGGAACTTATGAACGAATAGAGGGGGAGAAAGTCGTATCATACATTCATCCAGGTGCTAGAATTGGGGTGGCTGTAGCATTTAAAGAAACCAATGGTAAGGATGTGAAAATGGTTGGGAGAGACGTTGCTATGCAGATTGCTGCCATGAATCCAGTAGCTATTGATAAAGATGGTGTTCCTCAGGAGATTGTCAATAAAGAGATTGAGATCGGAAAAGAACAAGCAAGAAATGAAGGAAAGCCTGAAAAAATCCTTGAGAAAATTGCCCAGGGAAAATTGAACAAATACTATAAAGATCATACACTATTAAATCAGGAATTCGTCAAGGATACCTCTAAAACGGTGTTACAACATATCAAGGATGAGTTAGGGCCGGAAGTAAAAATAACAGCTTTTAAGCGAGTCCAACTCGGTTCCCAATAATAAGTAAGGAATAGTATTTAAAGAGAGTTTTTCACAACTCTCTTTTTTTTTATATATGTTTCAATTTAGACAACGGTATTAACAATTGAGGAAGGGAATTGACGATGTTGAGGATAAATTACGTTACTTTCGTAAAAGATTGATTTAAGTAGTTGAAACAGATTCGATAATATATATTATATGATTAACAGACATACCAAATTCAGACGAATACTGTTGAAACTCAGTGGTGAAGCATTGGTAGGTGCTCAAGGATATGGAATTGATGCAGACAGACTATTTCGGTATAGCACTCAGATAAAGGAGTTGTGGCAAATGGGTGTTGAGGTAGCCGTTGTAGTGGGAGGAGGCAATATTTTTCGGGGAATTCAGAGCGATAAATATGGGATGGGGAGAGCACATGCTGATTACATGGGAATGCTGGCCACTGTGATCAATGGAATGGCGCTTCAAGATGCGCTGGAACAGGAAGGAGTAGTGGTAAGATTACAATCTGCCATTCAAATGGATAAAATTTGTGAACCATACATCCGAAGAAAGGCTATCAGGCACCTGGAAAAAGGACGTGTGGTTATATTTGGGGCCGGAACAGGTAATCCATTTTTTACTACTGACACCGCTGCCAGTTTAAGAGCGATTGAAATTGAAGCGGATGTAGTGCTAAAAGGGACAAGAGTAGATGGGGTCTATACAGCAGATCCAGAAAAGAATGCAGACGCAGTAAGATTCGATGAGATTTCGTTTGCCGATGTACTCAGTAAACGCCTGAATGTAATGGACATGACGGCTTTCACCATTTGTCAGGAAAACCAACTCCCAATTATCGTATTTAATATTAATAAACCCGAAAACCTGAAACGCATTGTGATGGGGGAAACTGTAGGTACCCTTGTATCTTAATCTTTTCCCTTTCTATCCATTGATCAAGAAATAATGCTTCGCTCAACATAAATAACATAATGACTCACACTAATATATAGGTGAGTCATTATTAGAAATTGAGGACAAAATAATTTTTGTAACCCTTTTAATGATTACAATTCCTGACTTACTTCATTGTAATCAATCTGTATATCTCTTTTAAATTCACCGATCATCTCTCTAAATACGATCATCGTCAACTCATCTGATCGTTTTACTTTATCATAAAAGCCGTAGGTATCAGTGTGCTTTTTGTAGTACACTTTATTCCAGACTATATTTTCCTCCATATCTTTTATAATAAACTCTACTTCCAACTGTTTTATTTGCCTTGCAAGGGGAAATCCTAATAAATTTATTGTATATAAGGTCAAAATGGATGGGATTAATAAGGTGAAATCCAGATTCTCTTCATTTAGCGTAATTACTGGATCTATGTATCCCTTAATTTCTCCAGAAGTCTCACAAATATTCGTTAGTTCCCTTTCAAATAAGGTATACATTTTGGAATTAGCAGATATACGATTCCCATAAGCATAACTTATTTCGCTGGCATTTTTTTCTAAAGTCAGGCGAGGTAATTTAGGACTTACTCTTTCAGCAGTTGGTTGTAATAAAGCAGGATCAAATATTTTTGGAGAACAACTGGACCATAAAATAGCTACGACAATCAATGGAACAAGCTTGAAGGGGATTTTCATTTTTTAAGTGATGTTAGGTTACCTGCCTACTCACTGTCGCTTTTCGGCTATCTCGCCTTGCTTTTTTGTGTAATGGCTTCACAAGGAATTTCCAATCATCCTGGATCATAAAAAGCAAAATGGCGCACTCTCTTTAAATCCAAGAAAAAGGGAGCAAAGACTAGACAATTATTAAGGCGAACAATTCGGAGGAAAATACTCATCAGTTGGTAGGACAATTGAAACCTGAAATAGCAGTAGATAAGTTATCTTTCACTATGCTTACAGAAAAATGCAAAGATTTTTATCCCAATTGCGACCTTCTGTAAGGATGGAAGTTTCCCCTATTGAAATGCAATTACTTTGAAACAGCTAGATGACACCTATTTGATGAATAAAGTGAAGCAGGGCGATCTCCAACAAATGGGAGTGCTCTACGAGCGATATCATCGAGATTTATTCGGATACTTTTATCGTCTGACCTATAATAAGTCGAAAAGTGAAGACATGGTGCAGACCGTTTTTTACAGACTCTTAAAATACTGCCACACCTTTGAAGGAAGAGGAAAATTTATGTACTGGATGTATGCGGTAGCCAGAAACGTTTGGTTGGATTCAATAAAGAAGAAAGAACCACTTAAAAAGGCTTCAGAACTGGGAGAAGGATTCGATCTCAAGGAAGAATCTAGAAATGCAGAAGAACGTCTGGTAGTGTCGGAAAATGTGGCTCTACTAAAAAAAGCACTACAACATATATCTGCAGAAAAAAGAGAAGCGATTGTGCTAAGTAAGTTTCAAGGGCTCAAGTATAAAGAGATTGCGACCTTGTCTGATTGCTCGGTAAGCGCTATCAAATCCAGGGTCCAACGAGGATTAGAAGAATTAAAAGAATTGATGTTAAGTATTGGTCAATAATCTATGAAAGAACAATATACATATCAGGAGGCTATCGATAAACTACTCGATCTGTGGGAAGCGGGAACACCTTCGGATCAACAAATAGCTACCTTATGTGAAGAATATCCCGAAGCTGCGGAAGAGATTGAACGCATGGTGCTCACTTGGGATAAGCTTCCTCAAGACATTCCTGAGCCGAGTAGCGAAATGCATGCTAATTTTTATAAAATGCTCAACGAGGAAAGTAGGTTGGCCCAAGATAAAATGAATATGTGGCGCACAGGGAATCGTTCATATGTGAGATGGGGCTTAATTGCTGCAGCCATCTTTTTTATCGGGCTTACCTTCGGTTTGTTGGCACCTTTCAATCTCCATTCACCCCAAAGTAAAGAAAAGATAACGACGGTGGTTGTAGAAAAAGGAGTAAGTGAGACCTACGCCGCCTTAACTAATGAGCATTCAGCATTGGAACGATTAAGAGGAACCCAGCTGTCCAGAGAATTACCCGAATTAGACGAGCATATTATTCACGCTCTGCATCAAACGCTGCTGAATGATCCTAATGTCAATGTGAGATTGGGAGCTATTGAAACGATGGTTCAGTTTGCAGATGATCCTCGTGTGCGTCAGTTTTTGATTAGTGCGATTCCCCACCAGGTTTCTCCATTAGTACAATTGTCTCTGGCGAAAGTAATGGTAGAATGGCAGGAAAAAAGTGCGATCGAAGAAATCAGGGCGCTGATAGAAGCAGAGCATGTGGAAATGGAAGTAAAAATGGAACTGGAAGAAACCCTTGAGACACTTATGTAACTAGCATAACATATCATATTTCTATAAACTTTTTTCAATTATGAAAGCGTATTCAATACTCGTTGTATTTTGCTCAACGTTAGGGCTTTGTATTTCCCAGGAAATAAGAAACGAATTTACGTACAGCATGGTAATATCCGGCATAGAACAGTTTCATCTGCACAATTTGAATGGAAAGGTGGAAGTGAGGGCTGTGGATGGTAAAACGGCTACATTAACTGTAGAACGTACCCTTACATCGGGTTCAAAAACCACATTAGAAGAAGCAAAAGATCAAATTTATGTGGATTCGATGATGGTGGATGGAAGAGCGTATTGGTTCATGCAACATCCTCATCAGGAATTCCGGTTGGACGAAGAAGGACATGGGTATTATCACTCTGACTGGAACTGGAACGGGAACCGCCGCCGCAATGATCGATTTGACATTAAGTACCAATTTAAGATGGTTCTTGAGCTCCCCAGAAACATAGATCTAAGTGTATCTACCCATAGAGAAGATTTGTTGATCGATGGCTTAAATAGTGATGTCTTCGCCCAAAATCATCATGGAAGTGTGACTCTTCGAAATATAGGAGGAAATGCTTCTGTCCATACCCATCACGGAAGTATTAAGGTGGATTACACCAGAAATCCTGATCAGGCTGGAACGTATCATACCCATCATGGAGATATCAGTGTCAAGTATCTGGAAGGATTTTCGGCTGACGTATCCCTAAAAAGTCATCATGGAGAATTTTTTACGGACTTTGATTGGACGGCTGCACCTGCGAATGCACAAGTAAGTGAATCCGATGGACAAACCCGGGTGGGAACGAAATATGCGATTAAATCGGATGGGCGCACATTCGTTACGATCGGAAATGGCGGACTTGAACAATCTTTTAGCACACATCATGGCAGTATTTATCTGTTGAAACGTTAAGTGCTTGTATTTAAGTTGATATATTATTTACATCATTTAGATTTATCTTTTTTCATTATGAAATACTTAATCGTCAAACATATATTACTCCTCGGGCTTTTTCTGACAGTACTCTTCACGGCCTCATGGAGTCAGGAAACCACTTCACAGGAATTTACTATTCCTTTAAGTAATCCCAATTCACCTGGTACTCTTAAAGTTCATTCAAACAATGGAATGATTACCGTGGAGGGATATGATGGGAATGAAGTCTTGATTAACATGAAGAAATACTACCACAATAAAAAGGATCAGGGGATGGATAGCAGGAATGGATTGAAGCGAATTCCTAACAATGGATCTGAAGTGCAGATGACGGAGAAAGATAATGTGGTTCGTATTGAGGGGCAGGGAAATAATAGGTCTGATCTTTCAGTCAAAGTTCCTCGTAATTTCTCCCTTTCCCTTCATACGCATCATAATGGAGATATTAATGTGTCCAATGTTTCTGGAGAAATTGAGTTAAACGGTCATCATGGAGGGATTCGCATGGAGAACGTGGCGGGTTCAGTGATTGCCAATACTCATCATGGGGAGATTATTGGGGACTTCACTTCTGTGAAACAAGGAAAACCGATGGCCTTTAGTACGTATCATGGAGATATCGATATTACTTTTCCCTCTGGTACTCAAGCTTTAGCTAAAATTAAATCGGAGCGCGGAGATATTTTTACGGACTTTGAATTTCAGGTCAAACAGCAGGCACCTACTACGGAAAGTGCTTCTGATGGGAAAGGGACGAAAATTTTTGTGAGTGGATGGATTTATGCTGACTTAGGTGGGGGAGGTCCTGAGTTTATGTTCAATACCCATCATGGAGATGTGGTTATTAGAAAGGCTGGAGAGTAATTTCTAATAACACTTTCTGCATAGCTTAATCTTATATCATCGCTTAATCGCAATCGTTAATAGGGAAAATGTTCCTTCTGTATGATTGCGATTTCGTTTTTTTGAGGATTGTTTTAAATGTCCAATATCTACCTTCTTTATTTTTCTATGATTATTGGTTAATGTACATGTTTTCCTCCTTGGTTCTATCCCTAATGCCGATATCCCTTCCACGTTCCTCCATATCTATAATTCGGTTTGGACTGATGCACTTCACAACATGACTTACAAACAAAGATCCATTCCTTTCCCTTCTTAATTTGTACCCTATATAAAGTGCTATGCTCTTCCTGACAAGTAGCACAGATTTTTGTCTTCATTGATAATTGATCTAAACATAAACACCCCAATGAAAAGAAAATACAGCTACTAATGGTTACAAAAAAGCTCACTTTCTTATAGATTAGCCAAACAGCACCTGATCAAGTGGTGCTATGGATATTCACTTAAAAACAATAACAGACCATGACGCACGAAATAGACTATCACATCCATGGAGAGGAAATGCAGTTTGTGGAAATTGAATTGGACCCATTAGAGACGGTGATCGCAGAGGCAGGGGCCTTTATGATGATGGAACACGGCATAGAGATGACCACGATTTTTGGAGATGGAAGTAGCGCTCAATCTGGAGGGATTTGGGGGAAAGTATTTTCTGCCGGGAAGCGTCTTCTGACGGGAGAAAGCTTATTTATGACTGCTTTTACCCATCAAGGGCAGGGAAAAAGAAAAGTGTCTTTCGCATCTCCTTATCCTGGAAAAATTATTCCCCTGGATCTTGCTCAATTAGGGGGAAAGGTTGTTTGCCAAAAAGATGCCTTCCTATGTGCCGCAAAGGGGGTATCTGTGGGGATTGAGTTCTCTCGTAAATTGGGAAGAGGATTTTTTGGTGGAGAGGGATTTATCATGCAAAAATTAGAAGGGGATGGCATGGCATTTATGCATGCAGGGGGAACGGTCTTTGAAAAAATCCTAAGTGCCAACGAAATGATTAAGGTAGATACGGGCTGTTTGGTCGGATTTACTCAGCAGGTAGATTACGACATCGAATTTGTCGGTGGAATTAAGAATACGATCTTCGGTGGAGAGGGAGTATTTTTTGCCACCTTAAGAGGGCCTGGAATCGTGTGGGTGCAATCATTACCTTTTTCGCGTCTGTCGGATAGAGTGCTAGCGAATGCCCGAGCGATGAAAGGAAAGGGAGAAGGGAGTGTGTTGGGGTCGCTGGGCGATTTGTTGGACGGAGATGGATAGAAGGGATTGGTGGAATTGTGCCAATGAATACTATGTATAAGCAAGGGAGTAGGGCGGAGGAATGCGTACCAATGTGCGATGCATGGATGCCTAAAGAGAGAGGCTGAGACACATCATCAGGTGCCTGTACAGCTTGGAGTTAAGGCCGAGCCGATAGGCGAGCCTGAAAAAGACCATTCAGGGTGCTCCTGACGCTCCAACACATAAAAAGAGGATGGCCCTCAAGTCGCCATCCTCTTTTGCTCATATATACAGATAGATGCGTAGAGGTGTAAAAAAAGAAAGAATTACAATTGCTTCGCTATAAAACGGGCTATGTTGATACGACAATCATTACAGTCTTCGAATGCACCATGACCTCCTCCTTGTAAAGCATCCAATTCATTAGGGATAGTTTCTTGATCCGCTATGGGATGGATGAGGCCAGATCCTTGGGTAATCACTCCCGTACCATCTGATTCTCCTTCTAGAAAAGGAACTACATTATCTGCTGTTCCGTGGGCACTGTATAGGGCAGGCTCACCATTGTTAAGAGCATCCGCTTTGATTAACGCTCCAGCTGCATTGATGACTCCTTTTACGTTGGAAGAAAATCCTTCATTTCCACTATTTCCTTCCAAGCCTCCCTGAGCATTGACATAGGATAACAACTCGGTGCCTCCCATAGCGACCAACTCTTCTTCGTTATTGATATATCCTACATGTAAGGCGGTAAAAGCTCCAGCTGAAAAGCCTCCTACGAATATATTGTTGGGGTCGATCCTATATTGATTAGTTGTGCTGGCATCTTTTCGAAAAAATCGAACTGCTGCTCTCATATCAAGAGCTGCATCTACCACGCCTTTTAAGGTAGTTTCCCTCGTTCTCTCTATATCTATCAAGCGATATTTGATGGAAGCGGTGACATACCCGAATCTCGCATAGAAGGAGGCCAACTCAGCCATTCCTTCTTTGTCGCCTCCAATAAAACCGCCGCCGTGAGCCAGGATAATTACAGGCCGTTGATTTAGGGTATCTCCTTGAGGCTCGTATATATCCATAACTAATTCAATGGATTCCCCCCCTTGGGAGGTATTTTGTCCATAAAAGACATTGTTACTAACATCGATTTCTGAGAATATGGATTCGACAAAACGATTACTTCCCTGAGGTTCGATGACAGTTTCCTCTTCGCAGGCGCAAATGATAATAGCAATGAGGGCCAAACTAAGAATTCCTATGAGATAATATCTTGTATTCATTTATGACATTTTGATAAGAAAACGATCTTATGGAATGAGAGCCTACCTTGGACGCTAAAAAATAAAAGGAAATATTGATGTGTGACGTATTCGTCCATTTTTTAGGAAAAGGAAAAAAGAGCAAATGGAGTGACCGAAATGAAGCACATAAAAAAAGCTGTTCCTCGGGGAACAGCCTTCAGCATTCTTGTTAATTAATTGAATGATCTAATTACTCATTTTACTGTAACAATAAAAACCCTAGATGGCGTGATTAGGCTAGCGTGCCATAAAAGAAATAAAAGGTGTTTCATTATCTTCCACAACTAAAGGCGCTGCTGGTTGTACTTCATCAGAACCTGCCTTGCGGATAGATCTCAATTCTATGGTTAAGATTTGTGTCATCTCGTAATTATCAGCTACCAGATATGCCTCTTTTCCATTCACCTCATAACGCACAGGAACTTCTATCACATCTCCATCAGGCCCTTCTTGATAAGCGTATGGAGTCGCTTCATAAATTTCTCCCAATGGACCTGAAATCGTTAAGCTTCCGTTAGACTCAGCGGTTATATTCTGGCAGATACTGTAACTAAAATGAATGTCTGAAACATATCCTCCTGGAAATACTTCAAACTCGTAGTGGTACTCTTTAACTGCTTCGTCGCTTCTATTTGCATATTCTTCTACTGGATAAGAAATCAAGTGGATGTTGTCGTAGTAATGTTCGTGAACTTTTACCGTTCCATCCTGACCTAAAGCTACTTGAATGGAAGCAAAAACTACTGTGAGAAGGATAGCGAAGAAGTTGTTGATACGAAGCATAATGTTTTGTTGTTAATGAGTTGATCATCTTGTTACGATACTAATATGGGGGAAAAAAATGGATTGGTGGTGGGAATAGTAGCTAGTGGTATGAATATGCATCTGACCGGATATTCTGCTGGCATAAATGGTTTTGTATTGATTATCAATTGTTTATGTATAGTAAATGGAGCTTGAATTGAGGTGAATAGTTCCTCTTGTGCGTTCAATGGTAACAAAAAGGGGATGATTGGCGAGGGAATATATCAGTCAGCATAGAGAAATAAAGGGAAAAGAGGGGATGAATATTTATGCTGAAAAAGCGTCCCAGAAACCTGAGACGCTTTTTCTAATACATCGAATTTTTTGATCATTGGCCTACATTCATCTTCTTATTTCCCGATCATATCTACACTACGCTTAATAAAATCTGTCAAATCCTTTCCGCTCAACATATTCTGGGAGAGTAGTGCCAGATCCAACAATTGTTTCGCCATATCTGTAGGATCTTCAGAAGAAGCTAGATGGTGAATTAATGAATGGCGAGTATTGATGACCATATTCACCGAATCGGGCAAATCACCACCGAACGCCATTCCTCCTCCCATAGCTGCCATATCCTTCATACGACGCATAAACTCAGGTCTGGTTAGTACTACAGGTAGTTCAGAGGATGCAAGTGATTCCAAAGATATCTGGAAGTTATACCCTTTTTCTGGAACAACTTTTTCAAATGCCTCTTTAACGCGCGTCTCCTGATCTTCTGTCAGCACAATTCCTTCAGGAGTAACAATATCACTTTTGGGAATTAATTTATCCAGCGTTTCAGCGTCTACTCTCACCCATCTGGAATCTGTTAATTTTCGCTCCATTAATCCCACAAAATGACTGTCTATAGCACCGTTTAACTGAAGGACGTCATAATCTTTTGATTGAGCAGCTTGTATGTATATATCCTGGTCGGAAGGGTGAGTAGCGTATAAAAATACTACTTTGCTGTCCTTGTCTGTTTGGAGGGGTTTAATGTTATCCTGATATTCTTCAATCGTAAATAAATGACCCTCTACATTCTTTAACAGACAAAATTTCTCTGCCTTTTCGTAAAATTTATCATCTGTGAGCATCCCATATTTGACAAATACAGAAATATCATCCCACTTTTCTTCAAATTTTTCGCGTTCATCCCTGTAAATCTCGTTCAGCTTGTCCCCCACTTTTCTGGTGATATAGTTGCTGATTTTCCTGACATTAGAGTCGCTCTGTAAATAGCTTCTGGATACGTTTAAGGGAATATCTGGCGAATCAATCACGCCTTGAAGAAGCATCAAGAACTCTGGTACGATTTCCTCTACTTCATCCGTAATAAATACCTGTCTGGAGTAAAGTTGAATTTTATTTCTTCTGGGGTCAATGTCCTGGCGGATCTTAGGAAAATACAGAATACCCGTAAGGTTAAATGGATAGTCTACATTGAGATGAATCCAGAATAAGGGTTCCTCAGACATGGGATAAAGACTGTTAAAGAAAGTTTTATAGTCTTCATCTGTTAAATCCGTAGGTGTTTTCTTCCAGAGTGGAGAGGTATCATTAATTACCTTTCCATCAAACTCGATTTCGATGGGTAAAAAACTGGCGTATTTATTTAGAACATTCTCTACGCGAATATTCTCCAGAAATTCAGCTGCATCTTCGGAAATGTGGAGAATAATATCCGTTCCTCTATCTGCTTTTTCGGTTTCTTCGATCGTGTAAGTAGTCGTTCCATCACAAGTCCACTTTACAGCTGGCGCATCTTCCTGATAAGATTGTGTGATAACATCTACTGTATCAGAAACCATGAAAGCCGAATAAAAGCCCAACCCAAATTTCCCTATGATCTGGTCGGAATCTTTTACATCCTCAAATTTCTTTAGAAATTCTTCTGCTCCCGAGAAAGCTACCTGATTAAGATATTTTTTTACTTCTTCCTCCGTCATGCCGATTCCCCTATCACTTACCGTTAAGGTTTTGGCCTCTTTGTCTACTGTTACCTTAATCTGAAGATCTCCTAACTCTCCTTTAAAGTCTCCCAAGGAGCCTAGATGCTTGAGCTTTTGGGTGGCATCGATGGCATTCGAAACGAGTTCCCGTAAAAATATTTCCTGGTCCGAATAGAGCGATTTCTTAATAATCGGAAAGATATTTTCCGTATTTACTGAAATACTACCTGTCTCCATAACACTTATTTTGCGTTTGGTCTTTGATATTATGTGAATTGTGATTTTATTTTAATATGCTCAACATGAAATCACTGATTGAGCAAAATTGTTCAAAATTAAGAAAGGATAAGTTAAGATAAAAACGTTGTCTGAAGAGGGAAAACATACCGAAGAAAGTCTGTTTCAGAGAGTAAAAGAATATTTTTTACAAGAGGAAATAGATGCACAGCAATCGCTGGAAAAGAAAGTGGATTTGCTTACTCAACAACTTCAGGAGTTTGCTAAGTTAAAACAAGAGGTAGACGATCCGGAAAGATTTGAGAAGATGCTTCAACCATATTTTGACGAACATCTTCAATATGTAAAAACGCATTTCCCCGATCTCTTTAAGCCTATGTTACATGCTTCTATTCAAGCCCACCTTAAAGAGGCCCAAAGTGAAGTAATAGATGCGATATATCCCATTATGGGAAGGTTGATTAAAAAATACATTATAGCTGAATTAGAAAAGCTAAGCCAACAAATAGACCGCCAACTGGATCAGGCTTTTTCTTTCAAGAGTCTTTGGAGAAGAGTAAGTGCTTTCTTTAGTGGAGTAAAGCAGAGTGAAATAATTATGTATGATGGAACCAAGGCCCTATTGGAAGAGGTATTTATCATCCAACAAAAGTCTGGGCTGCTCTTAGGCCATTATTCTGTGGAGGATCACTTGAATTCTGATATGGTAGCGGGAATGTTGACGGGAATCAGAGGCTTTGTGGAACATGCCTTTGCCGCAGAAACCCAAAAACTGGAGGTACTTCAATACGAACATTACAAAATTATTGTACATGATTTCCACTCTTTCTATTTTGCGTGTTTGATCGAGGGAAAAATTGATGAAACGTTTAAAGAACGACTAAAAGATACCATTGATCAATTTTACGAAAGTTATCCCTTCCAGGCTTCAGGGCAAATTGACGCAAAGATCACCGATCAAATTTCAGCTAACTTAACTGTTCATTTCAATGGATTCAACAAAGTGGATCAGTAAAAAAATAGCTCTTTTAGGGAGCCATGCAGTTGGTAAGACTTCTCTTATCAGCAGATTTGTATATAGTACATTTCCAGAAAACTATCTTACCACCATCGGACTAAAAGTAGATAAGAAGAGTGTCTTTTCCGGGGATTATAAGATAGACATGGTCATCTGGGATATTGCGGGTCAAGATCAATTAGAGAATGTTCCCGCCTATTATTTAAACGGTTGTAGCGGAATCATATATGTAGTGGACCTGACAAGACCATCTACTTATGAACAGTTGGATAGTAAGATCGCAGAACTGAATAATATGATCCACGATGTTCAAATAGTTACAGCAGCTAATAAGAGTGATTTACTACAGGAGGATGAATTAGCAGGCACTCTGAAACAATTTGGCATTCAGCCGGATGTAATAAGTAGCGCCAAATTAGGAAAGGGAGTAGAAGAAATGTTTAAACTGTTAGCTGAAAAATTGGTAAAACATCATGAATCTCAAGGAGCTTAGAGAAAAATATCTTTATCCTAATGCTCAAGTCCTCACATTTGGTAAAGATGGAAAGTTATTCGATTCCTGTCATACGATTATAGATATCCAATCTTATATAGGCCAATCCCTGTACAGTTTATTTCCGGAATTGGGGAGTATAAGATTAGCCATACTTTCACTCCGCAGAGGTGATAGAGAAATTGAATTACCGGCGGTAGAATCAAATTTTTTTGGGCTTCATGGAATATTTGATTTTCGATTATTGGCACATCCTATGATCCAGGATCAGTATGTGTGGATTGTATTGAATCAAACTCGGATGTATCATATACTTCGGGATATCCAACAAGAACGTAACCAGCTCAAAATCTGGAAAGAAGATCAGGAGCGCAACAAAAACTATGATCGCTAGGACTATTTTGAAATTACTCCTGTCTCCATTTGCCTATCTCTATGGCTTGGTGATTTATTACAGAAATAAACGATTTGATCAGCGTATTTCAGATATCTACTTTTCTCCGGTTCCCGTGATTTCTATAGGGAACATTTCCGCAGGTGGAACAGGGAAAACTCCGGTAGCAGAATATGTTCTTCGATATGTGACAAAGCAGAATAAAAGGTGTGCTTATTTAAGCAGAGGATATGGAAGAAAGACAAAAGGATACAGGCAGGTACTTATTGGAGAAGGGGGAGCCAATGATTATGGAGATGAAGCGTTACAAATAGCTTATAAATTTCCCGATCTTCCAGTTGCTGTATGTGAGAAGAGACGAGAAGGAATTACCCGATTGCTTAAGTCATTTTCTCCAGATGTCATTGTATTGGATGATGCTTTTCAGCACAGGCAGGTGGGCAGGAAACTGGATATTGTAGTGATAGATGCAAATCATTTGCCGCAAGATGATGCATTACTGCCTTCAGGAAGACTTCGTGAACCTATCTCAGGATTAAACAGAGCTCATTTTTTCGTTATCAACAAGTTGAAATCTCATGATCAAATGGCAGACATTATGCCTAAATTCCATTCCTGGGATAAGCCGCTTGCGTTTACGAGTCCTTTTCACGAGAAATTATTCCATTTTTGGGATGTGAATGATCAAATATTCTGGCCTTGCCTTGATTATGATGTAATTTTGTTTGCGGGTCTCGGGAACAATATGTTTTTTGCCCGCCAAATAAAGGAAGTTGGAATTCAGGTAAAGCATCAGGCCTTTTTTGCAGATCATTATACATACAAGGAAAAGGATATGAAGGAGTTGGTCCATGTATTTGAGGAGTTATCAACCCTGCCTGCTACCAAAGATTTAAGAATTATTACTTCGGAAAAGGATTATTATCGCTTAAAAGATCAATCCTGGCTAATAAATTATCGTTCCTATCCTTTTTACTATCTGCCTATGGTATTAAAATGGTGGGAAGGGGAACCGAAATTGAGATCTATACTAAATAAGGTTATTGAACATGATGGAACTTTACAATGAAGCTTACGATTATATCCGTAAGATGTATGCCGAGGAAGTAGAGGTAGGAATTATTTTAGGAACGGGCTTGGGTGGATTAATTAATGAAATTAAAGAAGAAAAGACGATTCCTTATAATTTTATCCCCCATTTTCCTATTTCTACTGTTGAGAGTCATTTTGGCAAATTGATATTTGGTACGATGGGGGATAAGAAGGTGGTCGCCATGCAAGGGCGATTTCACTATTATGAGGGCTACTCTATGCAAGAGATTACCTTTCCCCTTCGCGTATTAAAAATGCTGGGAATTAATTCCCTTTTCATATCAAATGCTGCCGGAGGCATGAATCTGGATTATAAGAAAGGGGATTTGATGGTCATAGAAGATCATATCAACCTCCAACCAGCAAATCCTCTGGCAGGTCCGAATCTGGATACATTTGGTCCTCGTTTTCCCGATATGAGTCAGCCTTACGATAAAAAATTAATTGATCGTGCCTTAGCAGTAGCTGAAGAAGAAGGATACCGGGTTCATAAAGGAGTATATGTCGCTGTTACGGGGCCTAATCTGGAGACCAGAGCGGAATACAGGTTTTTAAGAATGATAGGTGCGGATGTTGTAGGAATGTCTACTGTTCCTGAAGTGATTGTCGCTAATCATATGGGATTGAGAGTATGTGCTATATCGGTGATTACAGATGAGTGCGATCCCGATCATTTGGAACCTATTAGTGTCCCGGAGATTATCAGGGTAGCTGGGGAAGCAGAACCCAGACTGACACATATCCTTTCAACCTTGATTAATGAGTTGACTGAATAGAGATACAACCTAAAGGCTTTTTTAGGATACTTCTTTAATAGAATACAGATCTTGCCTAAGCCAGAGGAAGGTATGTGTATTTGATATGAATTGAATGATATATAGGGAAATACATATCCATTTATTCGCATGCTTCTTGTTTTTGTGTTTGAACGTGAGCTACCTTTTCGCTCAGGTCAGGCCCAATGTTACGGGTTTTACTCCTCCTTCTCAGTCTGGATTGATAGGTATTGCAGATTCTTCCTTTGTAGATTCCTTGGATCTTCCCGAAATTGATATTAAGCCTGATTTGAAATTTGCTGATCGGCAAGCACTTTTCAGGCATAAACCATTCCTATTGCCTGTAAGCCGGGATATTCGAAATGTGTTGGCATGGGATCCCCTCGATCTGGTTCCCGGGTTTGTGGCTCAATTAGGACAGATAGGAAAACCTCATATGGTCATAAGGGATGGTCTACAGGAAACGATATTGAGAAGAGATCTTTGGCGAAATCCTGTATTTGACAATTACAATCGATACATATTTGATGCAGTATTTTCTCCCCAATACTTCGACACCAAAACTCCTTATATCAGCATTGATTTTATGCAGGGGCCTCAAGGAGCGAGAAGACTTAATACTGCTACCGTAAATGTTTCCCAAAATATTAGTCCTAATTGGAATGCTCATTTCTTCTACAATAGAAAAAGAGCTTTCGGGCGATTTCCCAATAACGAAACAGACCTGCAATCGGTGTATTTATCCTCGTATTGGAGGAGTAAAAATAAACGCTATCAAGCTTTTGCTACCTATTCCTTTAGTGAGAATAAAAATGACTTTAACGGAGGAATATCTATAGGCCCTGATTCTGCTTTTCAGGTGTTAGAGGGTTCCGGGTTGTTGGTGCAAAGTGATTCGCTCATAGACCTTACTTTTGCTCAAGGAAAAGATTTGATTCCCACTGTATTGGAGGGAGCTTCTTCCAACAGAATTTTGCGCTCGATTTATACGGACCAATACTACCATCTCATAGGACATCCCGATAGTGGCTCTGCTAATATTCTCACACTTAGAGGAGCAGCTATGTTTGAAAAGGTATATCATCGCTTTAACCTAACTGGTTTGAGTAGTTCTGATTCCACTCAATTTGCTAATAGTCCGGTGCCTATTCTTCCTACCTGGAACACAGATTCCAGCTTTGTCAATGATGTGTTCGATTCGAATCAATCCATGTTGGTAGGAGAAGCTTCATATACCTTAGATGGTTTCATCAGATTACATGCCGATGGGGGAATTACCATTCGTAGACTAAACATAATAAGAGAAGATGGAGAGATTATTCAGGATATTTTTGAACCAAGAGTTCATGGGGAACTTCAGATCCCTCGATTAATAGCAGAAATCGACCTTGATCAGCGATTTTCAGATTTATTCGAAGTTCAAACTAGACTCTCATTACGTGCAGTTTTCACTCCTTTTGAAAAGAAAAGCAACTTTAAGGAAGTCCAATCAGCCCGTCGTCCTACCCTTGATACAGATACTCAAGGGAAGGTATCTGGCATCGAAATGGTAGAAGATTCTATAGAGGTAGAAGGATTAGGAGTTGACTCTTTAAAAATAACGGATTCTCTTAGGGTAAGCCCTGTAGATTCTATGGTGAATGTTCCTCAAGATACATTGATAGATGAACCGCTGACCGAATTCCCACCATCAAAGGAAGTGCTAACCCAAAAAAAGCTAGCTGCCAACTCACTGCCAGGAACACGAGATTCTTTAATAAAAGCTAAAAGACCACCTCAGTTAACAAAGGAGATCGGCAAACCTGTAGATATTCAAAACAGAGCACCTATCGCCTTAGAAGTAGAGTATGATCAATTTGACCTAAATCCCAGTATTTTTCAGGGCCATTTTGATCCTCCTTCTACTAATAGCTTTCTTCCAAATCCAGACCTGGTTAACGAAAATGTTACTCGTTTTGCTGCTCAACTGAATTACAGACCAGCTGCGATCATACGCAATGGTGATACGCTCTTACCAAACTTCTCTTCGATTAGGGTATTTGTTTCCAGAGTTGGCCAGCCTATATACTATTCAGATGAATTAGAAGTACTGCAAGGGGGGCAAGGGGAAAATTATACTTGGATAGGAGCAGAACTTAGTGCCAGGCAGCATTTGTTTTGGTGGTTATATGCTCAGGGGACGATTGCGTGGCAAAATGGAAGTAGTAGTGCCGGGGCTTCAGAAGCCTTGAGTAGATATGCCGAATATCTGCCGGAATATTATGCTAAAGCCTCCCTCTTTTTCGATCATAGAACGTTGTCCATCGCAGATGTAATGCATATAGGGGTAGATATTTATTTCAATGCCCCTTACACCGGATTTACGGTTGATCCCATCAGTCAGGAATTTTTCCCTACCCGATTTAGAATGAATAGTAGTCTAAGGTTAGATGGGTATTTTGCATTAAAGCTCGGACCTGCCTATGCGTATATAAAAGTAATTCATGCAAACGAGGCTTTCCCGGATCCTACCTATTTCACTGCTCCTCTTTATCCTATGATGGAACGAACTATTACTCTGGGATTAAATTGGGTATTTTTTGACTAATCACAGAATATAATCTACAAGGAGAGGTAATTTGTGCGGTATGCTTATTGGTCTAACCCTAAAGAATAATGTGCTGTATTCATGTTAGTAGGGAGATTATGTTGGGACAATGGGCAGACCCGCCAAACATAGGAAGTAGAGAGGGATAGAAGTGGAGGGAGTTAATTGCTGATGTTAAAGCTAAGCCGATAGAATTCCTCATTTGCTTTCGCATGCTGTAGAATATCCCTATCGAATAAACGATTCAGATTATTACCTGCTAGGTCCTCGATAACCGCTTCCACCTGAATTTCATACCGACCCTTTTTCCACTGCTGGCTCGGTCTAAAAATCCACGCTTTCTCCTTGTGGATCAAGCTTTGCTTACCTTCTAGCTGCTCTCCCTCCTTGAAAATAAGGATTCTATCTAACGTGGATAAATAATCCATTGCCTCTGGAAATTCAATAAGCAATGAATCTGAGGTATGTGAAGGAGGAACATTGATGGTCCATGTGGAAAGCTTAGGTTGAGAGCGATCTACGGTTCCTGTAGTAAATCGCTTTATCATCGGTCTACGCAATGTGTCTCCATATACACTTCTCAGTGGAGTATCTAACACTAATTGATAGGTTTTATTACCTTCAAGCGGATGGCCATATTTCTGGTTGAGCAAAAGATCCCTTTTCACTCGTCCAGGATCAAGCCATAAAGTAAGGGTTTGGTGGTCGGAGCTCCAAAGGGCTGGATATTGAGCTAAGAAACTGTGTTCCATCGTATCTCCCGCTTCGCTCAATAGATAAATGTGTGGATAAGGGGATCTTTCGGACATAGGATGAGAGAAGCGTATATAAAACTTTAGAAAATTGACAGGAAGAGTATCTGTAGTTGGATAAATCTTTTCTACGATGAAAGGGGAGGTATATGGAGGAGATACAGAGAAAGTGGCCATTTCTTCTGAACCGTATATTAATTGGTAAGTCTGCTTGGGTTGGAAAGGGATGATTGGATGGAAAAAAATACTATCCTCTTTTCGGGAAAATGTCCCTCGAAGTGTTTGACCTGAAGATAATTTTTTAATACTAATGTTTTCAGCGGAAAGGTTTCTATCAATAATAGCGATAGCTACCGTCTTATGGTGTTCTTTAATTAAATGAACTTGGGACTGAGAAAAAAGAAATGTTGGTATTCCCATTCCCAATAACAAAAAAACAGTAGCTATCGAAATTTGATTCATAGAAGTTTGTCCTTCAGCTGGATTTGCTTACTAGAGCCAGCGCTCTCCTTGGGTAATTAAGTCCAGATCTCCATTCGATTGCCTTTTAAGCATGATAAATTGTTGTCCATCTAATTTATCCAATTGTAAGACGTTTACCCATGGAAGGGCAATATATTCTACTCCTGCTGTTCCGGAACGTTCTTCTACCGGACTGTTTAAAGATCCTTCAAATTGTTCTATATCTTCAAATTTTATTTTCATGAAAGAGCGATTGCTGTTGGCCATTAACAAATAAGAATTTCCTTCCTTTTCCATGACAATCATGTCCAGGGGGGTGTTCCAATTTCCTAATTCGGCTACTGTTCTTCCTTTAACATGTTGCTGAGCCACTAATTCTTCCATGGGAAAAACTACTAATGGAGTACAAGTATACCCTGCGATTAAATGTTTTTTGCCGTTTACCATGCCTACCGTAAATGCTTTGATTGGCGCGTGTGTCTCATATTTTCCGTGAGCTGCGTGGTATATTTCAAGAGAAGCATCATCTTCTATTTCCTCAAATGGAAAAGGCATGCTTCTGAATGTTGATCCAAATTCTCTGTTTGATAATCCTGAGATAAGTACTTTGCCATCGTGATAAGTCAGGTCTGATACGGTCCAAACTCTTAATGATCTACCTCGCTTATCTTCTGCATCTGGCGCCAGCACTCCATTAATTTCTCTTTTGCTGTATGAGACCTTATCCAATGGAACCCATTCCAGAGTTTTGCCTGATAATTTAAGTAGTACAGGCGTACCATCTTCATGGTGTACCGCAAAATAAATATGCTTGGATACAGGGTTAACGGCCATATCCTGAATAGTAATATTGGATACTTCTGCAGCAAGTACTTCTGCAATTTTTACATCTACATGTTTGAGAGATACTGGTTCTGCCTTTTCTTTGGGTTCATTATCTTTAGTATCAATAGCGACTACTGTAGCACTTTTGGAGTCCCCGACAAAGAGAATTCCCTCAGGGCCAAAAGCGATAGCATTTATAGATTGAATTTCAGGATTTCCGGAGACAAAATCTTTTTTAAGGTCGTCATTTGCGGATACTATTAGGGTGGATATTGTAGCTAAGAATAAGGTGATGATAATTTTCATGGTTATAAGTAATTGAGTGGTAGTTATTCAACAATTATTAGTAATGATTGTTATTGTAAAATCCAAATCTAGTACGACTTTACCATCTTAAATACTGATAATCCATAGATCGCTGCAGTTTCAGATCTGAGGCGATTGGTCCCCAGGCTAATTTCATGTAGATCGATATTTCTAGCCTCTTCTATTTCAGCCGTACTAAAATCTCCTTCGGGTCCTATGAATAGGTTCAGGTGCTTATTTGACATAATTTCTGAGGTAAATGTCTGAATCATATTGGTCGCTTCACAATAGCCTATAAATCCATGAGCTTTTTGCGTCTCAGTAAGTACTTCTTTAAAAGATTTGAGCGGGAATAATTCAGGCACCCTGGATCTTTTACATTGTTTTAAGGCTGTAATGATCATTTGCGCTAATCTTTCCAGCTTAATTTTGGGGTAGGGGGTAGTATAGGCACACTGCATAAGGTGAATTTCGTTAACGCCCAATTCTACACTTTTTTCTATGATCCATTCGAATCTGTCCTTGAGCCTGAGAGGAGAAATGCATAAGGAGATCTGATAGGGATGTTCCCCCCAGTTGGGCCAGGTATGTAATATATTAGCTTGAATGTGATCTTTTTTTGCTTCTATGATCCTCGCTTCAAACATACTTCCTTTGCCATCTATAACGTGTATTTGATCTCCTTCTTTGTGTCTAAGGACTTTAATACAATGCTTAGCTTCATCTTCCTCCAGGGAAATAAGATTGGGTGCTGTTTGTCTTCCGTAAAAGATTTGCATACTTATTGTTCGTGTCGTGTAAATTAAAGTATGTAATTATTCTGAACAATATTTTGTATAATTCAACGCAAAAGACTAAAAGCTACACCAACACATGAGTTTTACTGAAATTACACCCAAGATAGGGTTAGAATCTATTGGAATAAATAACACAGCCCGGCAACATTGGAATTTGAGTCCCACCAGTTTAGTGGAAGAAACTATTCGCAGGCAAGAGGGAATGTTAGCAGAAAATGGTGCTTTATGTGTAAAAACAGGACAATTTACCGGGAGGTCTCCTAAGGATAAATTTGTCGTAAAGGATGATAATTCTGAAAATGTTATATGGTGGGGAGATGTGAACCATCCTATAGCTCCAGAAAAGTTCCAACTGATTTTTGAAAAAATCCGAGCATATGTACAGGATAAAGAATTGTTTTGCCGGGATATGTATGCGGGAGCTGATCCTAATTATAGATTGAGTTTGAGGGTGGTAAATACCTCTCCCTGGCCTAATCTTTTCGTCAATAATATGTTTATTCGGCCTGATAGAGAAGGGTTAGAGAATTTCCAACCTGAGTGGTATGTAATAGCGGTACCCGGATTCAAAGGTAATCCGGAGACTGATGACATACGGCAGGAAAATTTTACCATAATTAATTTCACTCGAAAAATTATCCTTATCGGTGGGAGTGGTTATACGGGGGAAATTAAGAAAGGCATATTCACTGTAATGAATTATGTATTGCCTCTCGAAGGGGTGTTACCTATGCATTGTTCTGCGAATGTAGGGAGAATGAGCGATACGGCCATCTTTTTTGGACTTTCAGGAACAGGTAAGACTACTTTATCTACTGATCCGGAAAGAAAGCTCATAGGAGATGATGAACACGGATGGACGAAGCATGGAGTATTTAACTTTGAGGGAGGATGTTATGCCAAGTGTATTAATTTGACTCAGGAAAAAGAACCTCAGATCTGGAATGCCATCAAGCATGGTGCATTGGTGGAAAATACTTCTTTTTATCCCGCATCCAGAAAAATAGACTTTAAAGATGCCAGTATTACGGAGAATACACGTGTCTCTTATCCTATATATCACATAGAAGGAAATGTAAATCCTTCCATGGGAGAGGTTCCTAAAAATATTTTCTTTCTCACTTGCGATGCTTTTGGTGTGTTACCTCCCATTTCCAGGCTTACTCCTGGTCAGGCTATGTATCAGTTTATTTCAGGGTATACAGCTAAGGTAGCTGGTACGGAAGAAGGTATTACTGAGCCTAAAGTTACATTCTCTTCCTGCTTTGGGGAACCATTCCTTCCCTTGCATCCCATGCGTTATGCGGAAATGTTAGGAGAGAAAATTAAGCAATACGAAGTGAATGTCTGGTTAGTGAATACTGGGTGGACAGGTGGTCCTTATGGCGTAGGATCCCGAATAAAGTTAAAATTTACCAGATCTATGATTACTGCAGCCTTAAATGGATGGTTGGTAGGTGTTAATTATGAAGTTGATCCTTATTTCAACTTACAATTTCCCATTTCAGTTCCTAATGTGCCTTCCCAGGTGTTAAATCCCAGAAATACCTGGCCTGATAAAACGAAATATGACAAAAAGGCTATTGAATTAGTAAATAAATTTAGAAGTAATTTTGAAAAATATACCTCGTATGCTAACGAAGAAATATTGGAAGCAGAGCCGAAACTTCCCACTACTTCTCAGTAGTTGTCTAATCTGTCATTAGCTAAACTAATTGTAGGTGGGAACTCTTTAATAGGGTTCCTGTAATTTTTTTTATACTCGAACCGATGTATATTTCATAAGATATGATCGGATACGTTTTTGCCTCTTTTACCGTCTTTCAAAAGGAAATTTTTTATTGGATTGCTCTAAGTGCTTGTATACTCCACTTTCAGCATGTTTTTGGACAAACACCTCAGGAAGAACCTGAATTATCTAATTCTGTTGAAATTCCATATTTGTGGGCTGTTCACCTCAATCCTTGGGCTGATAGAGAGGGACGAAAGGTAGAATGGCCGATTGAAAGGGAAGTTGACAGTAATAATAAGTTGGTAATCTCCCAACAGATTAGTCTGGAATGTATTCCTGATGATACCGTTTGGTTATATATAGAGAAGGCCGCCTGGATTACAGAATGGGAATGGGACGATTATTATGTAGGTGTTTCTTTAGCCCCTTTTTCACCTGTGCTTATTCCTATTCCACCTGACTGGTTTTTAGGTACTTCACATAACTTACGTGTAAATTTTAGCTATGGCAAAGCAGAACCCTTATATCCTCAGCCTATTGTAGGAATGTGGGGAAAAGCATATTTATTGGAATCCCATGTGATAAATGGTGTTGTAAGTTCTTTGCTCTCTGGAAATAGCTTTAGAAAGATTGATCAGGAATATAAAGAGATACATAGCTCACCGGATAATGGAAAAACTAAAATAGCGATAGGAATGGTGGCTCCTTATTATAGAGACCATGGATACAGTTTTGATCCGGAAGAAGCATTATTAACTCTTTTGCCTTTATTAGAGCAGGAAATTTCATATGTGTACTTTCCTTTTCCAGCAGATCTAGAATTAATACAATTGAGCAGGAGTCTTGGGTTAACTATTTTAGACAGTTTGCCGGATTACAGCGAATTAGCATGGATTAATTCATATCCCTACGATGACCAATATTTTAGTTATCCTGAATTTTTCTGGTTGGACGAAAGTGGAGCAAGAACAGAGCATGTTGGAAACTACACCCCATTAATCCCTGTAAATGGATCAAATCCTTACAAAAGATATCGTTTCCTTTTTGCTTGCCTTACTTTGTTTCCTTTTTTGTGTTTGTTATTTATAAAAATAATTAATCCTGGCTTGTTTCAATCATTGCAAAACTTGCTAATGAAGCCCAAGCTATTTATCGATAATTTTTCAGACTATTCCTTTTCAAATTCCGGTCTCCTATTTTTTCTTACACTTATCAGGTTAAGTAGTATTGCTATCACCTGGGCTTTATTTGTCTATTATATTCAAGGAGAAAATCAATGGCATGTATTTACATTTATTAGAGACGTAAGCTTTGTAAGAATTATTTTTGAACATATTCATTCTCCCTGGCTAATATTAGGGATTTGTTTGTTATGTCTGTTTGGTTGGATGACAATTAAATATCTGGCATTATCAATGATCAGTTTTATCTTCGGAATTAAAGAGTTATTAGTAGGAATAACGAGTTTAGACATAGTAAGTGCCTATCCTATTATTTTATTTACGGGTGTAATTGAGATTGCTATCATTTTCTCGGATGTACTTTGGGCAAAAATGTTAGTTATGATCTTTTTGGCAATGATGGGTATATATTTTTTGAGAATCATTTATGTTTATCATGTTGGATTGACACGCTTGTTTTCATTTTCTTCGCGAATGAAATTTTTATATATTTGCACCTTCAATATTTTACCATATATCATTTGGCTTTAAGGCACTTATGATGGAGCATGGATATAAAGATAGGCACAAGAGGCAGTAAATTAGCATTATGGCAGGCGGATCATGTTGGAGATAAATTGCGCGCTTCCAATATTTCCTACGCTAGAAGTATTATTAATACGAGAGGGGATATGGTTCGGGATGTCCCGTTGAATAGTATAGGAGAAGTAGGACTTTTTACAAAGGCATTAGATGAAGCATTGTTAAGTGGAGTCATTGATCTTGCTGTTCATAGCGCAAAAGATATGCCATCAGTTCTTCCATATGGATTAGAGATTTTGGCATGTTTGAGAAGAGCTGATCCCAGAGATGTACTGCTTACCCTGGATAAATCGGTTCATCCTGAAAATTTATCCAGAAGTTGGGTGATTGGTACTTCGTCAGTGAGAAGGAGATCTTTATTAACTTATTTCTTTGATCACTTTGAGGTAAAAGATATTAGGGGAAATATTGATTCCAGATTGGGAAAGTTAAAAAGCGGAGCATATGACGGAATTATGTTGGCTGCTGCCGGGGTGAAGAGAATGGGGTTTGAATCGTATATTTCTCATACGTTTTCTCTTTCACCTTTTACTCCGCCAGTTGGTCAAGGGATAATCGCTGTGAGTTGTCGTTCTGACTTTGAGCATCGGGAGTTAATTCGTTCCGCTTTAAACCATGTACCATCTGAGCTTGCATTAATGTGTGAGCGCTCTTTTTTAAAGACCTTGCAGGGAGGTTGTAATACACCTGTGTTTGGTCATGCCCATGTAATGGGTAATCAAATTATGTTAGAAGCAGGCATTGCTCAGTTGGATGGGAGTGGCATCATTCGAGAAAAAGTAGAAGGGGATACTTCTGCTCCGGAGGCCCTCGGATCAATGTTAGCAAGTAGTATCCTGCAACAGTATAATTCATAAATGAATTAAATTTATGAGCCGGAAGAAAATCGGTAATATTCTTGTTTCTCAACCAGCACCCACAGATGAAAATTCGCCATATTATAGGCTGGCAGACAAGTGGGATTTAACCATAGAGTTTCAGAAATTTATTCAAGTAGAAGGAGTATCGCTCAACGAATTCAGGAAACAAGGGATCAATCCACCAGATTTTACCGCCATCATTTTCACCAGTAAAGTAGCTGTCGACCATTTTTTTCGATTATTGCAGGAAATGCGAGTAGAAATGGCGCCTAATACGAAATACTTTTGTGTTGGAGAAGCGACTTCAAAATACTTACAGAAATATATAGTCATTCGAAAGCGAAAGTTGTTTGTAGGTGAAAGGACTGCGATGGATCTGGCTGCTTATGTAAAAAAGCACAAAAAAGAAAAATATCTTTTTCCCTGTAGCGATGTCCATAGAAGGAAATTGCCGGAGTATATGCGCGAGCAGAAAATTAATATTACGGAATCTGTGTTGTACCAGACAGTTCCCAGTGATTTAACCAGGGTAAAAGTCAATGATTTTGACATGATTTGCTTTTTCTCTCCTTCAGGGGTACAATCTCTTTACAAGAATTTTCCCAACTTTGAACAAAAAAAGATTCATATTGCAGTGTTTGGTCCTACGACGGCGAAAGAAGCAATCAAGCACGATTTGAGGGTTGATGTTGAGGCGCCGAAGCCTAATATGCCTTCCATGACGGCAGCAATCGATAAATATTTAAAGAGTCTTAATGAAAAGGAGTTGTCAGAATAAAAACTTGTGATTAGAACTGTAACCTATCCTGACATGTGTATTATGGTTGTGTTGGTCTTTGAAAGAAAGAAATTACAGACGGTAGGGAATCGGTAAGTAGGGTTGTTATAGTTCAAAGGTCAAATATCATAGGAATACCTAAGTTAATGAATAACAATATTTTCGATACCTTAATATGTTTTTTGTTAAAGGTTTTCAGAGGAGTTTGCCTTGTGAAAAAAAATGATCATATTCATAGAGGGTATTCATAGGAAAGGAAGTATGCTAAGAAGATTTCTACTGATTTGTTTCATTACAAGCTCGTTAGCTGAAGTGGCAGTGGCACAAGTATTTATACAGAATACGATGTATGTCCATAACCGCTTCATTTACAATCCTGCTGCGGCAGGTACACAAAATGGGACCAACGCTACTTTTATGGGTAGGCTACAATGGTTGGGAATCGACGGTGGTCCTCAAACCTTTACTGCTTCCATAAATACGCCTTTGGAGCGAATGCAGAGCGGTGTTGGAGCTTACTTGATAGGGGATAAATTAGGCCCTTTGTCTACTCTTGGTGTAAATGTTGCCTACGCTTATCACTTTCAACTTCAGCCGGGAAATAGTGAATCACCGATTCTTAGCATAGGCGCTTTTGGAGGTGTTCTTCAAAAATCGATCGATAATGACTTTAGATACGATCAGACAGAGGGGATAGATCCAGTGGTACCTTTGACCTCTAACAGTACTGTGGTGCCAAACCTGGGGGCGGGAATATATCTTGTCTGGCCAAATGATAAATTATTTTTCGGATTATCGGGTCAGGATTTGCTAGAACCATCTTTGGAAGGATTACTTCAAACGGGTAGTATTGGGGATGATTCAAAAGTTAGTAGAAGTTTTTACGCAATGGGTGGTTACCGATTTGATTTCCGAGACGATATAAGTATACAACCGACATTTCTGGGCAGAACAGATTTAGCATCTTACCAGTTAGACTTAGGGGTTAATGCTACCTGGAGATCACTAGTAACCCTAGGAGTGGCACATAGGTTGTTTTCGACGGATTCGTTTTCGGGAATACTAGGTTTTAAAGCAACTGATAACTTGTTCTTGGGATATGCTTATGATTACACGGTGTCTGATTTGAATGCAAATGGTGATTTATCTTCTCATGAAATTATTTTATCATACACATTTAGATCCACATCCAAGTCTAAAGAACCCATTGACAATGTTATATATAAGAGATGATGTAGATATATACATATTCTAAAACATTCCATCCCGTGTAAAGAAAATGAGTTATTTACTTTTAATTAATTATGGAATGTTTTTAACATTAGGTAATATTTTAGATTTGATATAAAAACTGTTACGGCACGAAATTAGCTATATAAACTAATCTGATGACGTTTCTCTTTTTAACTCATAGAAGAATTAATACTTATTGAAATTTGCGCAGACATGAAGAATGTATTTTTCTCGTTAACCGTCCTGGCTTTATTTGCATGCGGTTGCGGCTTATTCGGTGGAAGTGGTACAGGTGAACAGGGTGAATTGACTGGCGTAGTAGATCGGCCTGTTTGGGACCAGTATCAGCCACGCGGTATGGTTTACATACCGGCAGGTAGCTTTCACATGGGACAAAATGACCAGGATGTTCCTTACTCTCAAATTGCTCATAAGAAACAAATCACCATTAGTGCATTTTTTATGGACGAAACTGAGGTTACCAATAACCAATATCGTCAGTTCGTTTATGGACCTAGTTCCAATGAGACAAATGCATTCCAGCAAAATGGTGCAAGAGACACAATTAATCCCACATTATCCGAAGTTATAATGCCAGATACTACGGTTTGGAAAGCGGATTACGTGTACTCTTACAATGAACCTATGATGGAAAATTATTTTTGGCATCCAGCCTTTGATGATTATCCGGTAGTAGGAGTAAACTGGTATGCGGCTCAGGAATTTTGTAAGTGGCGTACTTCTCATTTGAATCAATATCGTGAAGAAAGAGAGTTAGCTCCTATGCCAAGTTTCCGTCTACCCTCCGAAGCAGAGTGGGAATATGGAGCAAGAGGAGGCTATGAGCACAAATTGTATCCTTGGGAAGGCCCTTACCTTAGAAATTCTAAAGGTTGTTTTCTCGCAAACTTTAAGCCTGGTAGAGGAGACTACATTGCCGACAATTTTGAATATACCAGTCCTGCTGATGCTTATTTTCCAAATGATTATGGGCTATTTAACATGCCTGGAAACGTAGCCGAGTGGTGCGAAGATGATTTTGAAGAGACAGGTTATACCTATTCTAGTGATATTAACCCAGCTTTCAAAGATAGCAGGTACACAGAAGAAGATCGTATCCCAGGAGGAGCTCCCATTCGAAAAGTGATCAGAGGAGGATCTTGGAAAGATATTGGTTACTTCCTTTCCTGTGGTACTCGTACATATGAATATGCAGATACAGCAAAATCATATATAGGATTCCGTTGTGCTGTTACCGTAATCGGTCGCTCAGGCGCAACTGGAGGCTTCTAAAAATTAATGCGCAATTCTCACAGTTAATTCTTATAAGTATTACACTATTATTACCTAATAGCCTGACTACTTTCGTATCAGTCCTAGCTGTATGTAAAGGCTAATACTCATTTTCAAATTTTAGACAACTTAATTTTTTTAAAAAAGGAAAATCTGACATGGCAAGGAAAAAAAGCTTTTTAAAGTCTAGCGCTGGGAAGAAAATCATGAATTTCGTTTATGGTGCAGGCGCTGCTGTCGTTATCGTTGGAGCGTTATTCAAAATTCTGCACTTGGAAGGAGCGAATATCATGTTGATCGTGGGGATGGTTACTGAGGCAGTAGTATTCTTAATATCTGCATTTGATGCACCAGCAGACGAATATGAATGGGAACGTGTTTATCCTGCACTAGCTGATGATACTTTCGCAGAAGAACCTGCAAGAATTGATACTTCATGGACCAAAAATCTTGAGCAGCTAGATGGAAGCGTTTTTGGTGCATTATCCGGTACGCTTCAGGACTTGAATTACAACGTTGGTAAATTGACTGCTGTAACTGATGCTGCAGATGCTACTAATGAGTACGCACTGAAAGTTAGAGAAGCTTCTGGTAAAATTGAAAGCCTGAATCGTAGCTACGCGGTTGCAGTGGATTCTATGAGCGGTTTTGCAAACGCTGCTTCTGATGCACAGGCTTATCATGAGCAAGTTCAGTCTATCACCAAAAACCTTAGTTCATTGAATTCTATCTATGAATTGGAACTGCAGGATGCTAAGACGCATTTAAAGTCTCTTAATCAATTCTACGGTAGCATGACAGAAGCTATGGCTAGTATGACTGAAGCTAGTAGAGATGCTGCTCAATATAAGCAAGGAATGCAAGAACTGAATAGAAATTTACAGCGTCTGAATAATGTATATGGTAATATGCTTTCAGCTATGGCTGGTGGTGCTAGATAATTTCTTTCCCCAATACCTATACACATTACATAATTAAAAGATAAACTATGGCCGGAGGAAAAGTTTCGCCTCGTCAGAAGATGATCAACATGATGTATCTGGTACTTCTGGCACTACTGGCGATGAATGTTAGTGCGGAAATTCTAAATGCCTTTGAGAATATTCGCCAAAAACTGAGCATATCTGTTCAGAATTCGCAGGAAAATGTAAATGCCTTCATTGATAATATGAAGGAAGAGATTAATGATGAGATAAAGAACGAAAATAAGCGGACTAATGCTGGTTTATTAGACACCTTAGATCAAGTAAAGCAGCAAACTTCACAGATTATTGAACTTCTTGATAAACATATAGTAACACTAAGAGATTCTATCTCAGGTGTGATTCCTGAAACAGGAGAATTGAAGAGAAAAGACGACACAGAACACAATCTTCAGTATTGGATGGGACAGGGAGCTGAACAAGAGAGGAACGATAAGAGGGGAGCTGGGCAGGCCTATGGCTTACATCAAGCCTTGGATAAGTATTTTTCCAATATCATGAATGTCTACAACGGCAATGTAAAAGAAGCTTCAGATAAGCTAAAACCTGAAGATATTCTTATACAAGATCCTGATAAAGGAGACTCTCACGATGGTACTAAAAAGACCTGGGAGCGCTACACTTTTGAAGGTCCTCTAATTGCTAATTTGGCGACACTTGAGGCGCTGAAATTGGATGTATATGAAGCAGAAAAAAGCTTATTGGATCTTTTAAATGGTCGCCTTGGGGTAGCTACCTTTAAAATTAACAAGGTAGTTCCTGTAAATGCGCCAACTGCTACCATTGTACCTGCGGGTTTGCAATTTCAAACTAAGCTGTATGTGGCTATGTCCTCGGATGCAATTAAGCCTTCATTCTCAAGCTCAAGTGGTAAAATCGATTCTGAGGATGGTGGTAATTCTGCAGTATTAACTATTCCCGCTAGTGGTAGCGTAATTCCTAAGGGAAAGAAAGAAGGTCTGCAGAAATATTCTGCGACTATTCGTGTACCCAAGGCCACTGGTGGATTTGATATTCTACCTGTAGAAGGTCAGTTCACCGTACGTACTCCAGAGATCGTGGTAACTTCTGCCGCAGTGCAGGTGCTTTATCGCAACTGTGGTAATGATATAAATGTGGATGTTCCTGCTTTAGGAGAATATTACAATCCGGTGATTAAAGGTTCTAATGCACAAGTAATTCAAAGCAAAAAGGGTAAGGTCAAGTTCCGGGTGATTCCCACAGCAAGAGAATGTATACTGAATGTAAGTTCAGTAACAAATGGAAAGACTACTAAAATTGGTAATGTAAATTATAAAGTTATAAAGCCTCCTAAGCCTACTATCGATATGGCTATTAATGGGAAAAGAACTGCAGGTACTACTCCTGTACCTAAGACAAGTAAAGTGCTTGTAAAGGTAGTGCCTGATAATGAATTTAAAGGAGCATTACCGGAAGATGCTAGTTATGGTATTACCAGTGTTGATGTATTGGCGCAGTTATCTCTCGGGCCTCCCCAGAAGGTGAATTCTACTCCTGGAGGAATTTGTTCTGAAAGACCTATTCAAATTTCTTTGGGAACCAGAGTCCGCCAGGCACCTTCAAATACAAAGGTATATATCCGTCTTAACGAGATTTATCGTAGAAATTTTAAAGGACAAAATATACCAGATAAGCGATTCTCTGAAGTAGAACGTACGCTTTCTCTGGTGGTAAAATAATGATAATGATAACGTGTATGGAATAGGTATTCCATACACGTTTTTAAAAATCGAATTATGAAACGTACACTCCTTTTCAGTTTAGCTATTTTATTTTTTTCATCAGATATCTTGGCTCAAGACCCTAATATGCGAGTGCCTCGTAAAGAGGATCACTTTTGGCGTAGAAAGATTGTGAATCGGATCGATCTTAACGAAAAGATCAATCAACCCTTAATTGCAAGAGAGAGTATTTTTTATGATGATGAGTCGCAGTTCACAGAAAAGGAAGGATTAGTGATGGCCTTATTTAATGGGCTCAAGCAAGGGAAATTTGTGGCTTATCATGCTGATAGTTTGAATGTTGCATTAAGCTATGAAGATGTATTGCAGACCATTCAGGATTTTGAGGGTAGCCTTACAGGAGATGGAGATGATTTTGATGAGCTGGGCGATGAAAATTCGAATTCTGACTTTGACAATGCAGATTTTGAATCAGACTTTAATGATTTTCCAGGGGAGGAAGAAGGATTTGGGGATTTTGAGGATGATTTCAGCGATTTCGATGATGGCTTTGAAGATTTAGGACCAGATAATTCTGGAGAAGGTGCTGGTGGAGACTTGGAGGAAGTTGATCCAGGACCGTTCGAAAATGTTATTCATTTTGTTGAAGACCGCATTTTTGACAAAACTCGATCTGATATGGTATATAACATTCAATACATACAACTTATCTGGACCGATCCTGGAGAAACGCTACCTGAAAAAGTGTTGTGTACGTTTAGGTATAAAGACATAGTTGAAACATTAGAAGCTACCCAGTGGAAAAATCGCTTTAATGACGCCGAATACAAAACACTTAAAGAAATATTCGACCTCAGACTTTTTCACAGCTATATTATTGACGTATCTAATGTAGGGGTAAGAGATTTGGATGAAGCTGAAGCTCGTCGTCAGCAATTAATTGAATTTGAGCACCACTTGTGGAGCTACTAATCTAACTGGTCGGTCCAATAAGGTTCTTTTTGTACCTTGTATCTTATAGGAGAAAAAATAAATCAGGGAGGATGTTCTTTATGAACATCCTCCCTGATCTTTTAATTATAATGTGCCATTTTTTTAGTTACAGCTTTCCCTCTTCTATAGCTGCTAGAATGATCCTCGCTTTTTGCTTGCCCAGTTTTGCCTCTAATTCAGCTTCAGGGATATTTTTTAACTTCTTAACAGACTTAAAAAGCTGAAGTATTTTTTGCTCAGTATTTGGTCCAATACCTTTAATACTACTCAACCTGGATTTTTGCTTCTTACTTCGCTGATTTCTATGAAAAGTGATAGCAAAACGGTGAGCTTCATTTCTGATTTGCTGTATTAGATATAGTGCAGGACTTCTTTTATTTATATGCAACGGGATTGAATCTCCTAATTTGTAAATTTCTTCTAGTCTTTTTGCTATCCCAATGATAGGAATCTTCCCTACCAGGCCTAATTCTTTCAATGCTTCTTTAGCACTATTGAGCTGTCCTTTCCCTCCATCTATAACGATTAGTTTGGGTAATGCCTCTCCTTCTTCTAATAATCTGTGGTATCTTCTTCCTACAATTTCAGTCATAGAGGCAAAATCATTTGGGCCCTCTACTGTTTTTACGTTATACTTGCGATAATCCTTTTTGGATGGCTTACCATTTTTAAAGACTACCATCGAGGCAACGGGCGAACTACCTTGAAAATTTGAGTTATCAAAGCATTCGATATGATCCGGTAAGGAAGTCAATTGTAGCTCCTTTTGGAGTTCTTCCATCATCACCTCATTAGCGCTTTTACGTTTCTTGAAGTTTTGACTGTATAATTTTTCTGTTAATAAGGTAGAACAGTTTTTTAGGGACAAGTCTACCAAATGTCTCTTATCTCCGATTTTCGGTATCTGAAATTCATAGAAATCCCAATCTTGGTAATCTGATGGAAGTACATTAGTAATGACTGTTGGATACATTTCCTCTCCTTCTGCAACTAATCTCGCTAAGGCAGCTGAGAGAATTTCTCCTTCTTCTTCTTGATTATGCCTTTTCATTTCAAAGGCATGTGATTGTATGATCGCACCATCATGCACTTTGAAGTGATTGATAATCGCCAGATGCTTTTCTGCAGTTACGGTCAAAACTTCTATATCGCCTATTTTGGAAGAGACTACCGTACTTTTTCTTTTATATTCTTTTACACGTTCAATCTTTTTTCTAAAGTATTCAGCTTTCTCAAATCTAAAAGAATCAGCAGCGGTCTGCATCCTCTGTTCTAAGCTGCTAATTACAGGTGTTAAATTACCTTTAAGGACATTTTTTACCTGTTCAATTCCTTCATTATAATCTTCTTCAGTTTGCAGACCTTCACACGGGCCAAGGCAATTTCCAATCTGATATTCTAAACAACGTTTAAATTTTCCAGCAGTAATATTCGATTCTGACAAATAATAATTGCAGGTGCGTATATGGACAAAACTCCTGATTAGGGTAAGTATAGATTTCAAGGTACTCACACTTGGATATGGACCATAGTATCTGGAGCCATCATCCCATTTTTGACGTGTACTAAATACTCTTGGAAAGCGCTCATTTTTTATACAAATGTAGGGATATGTTTTTCCATCTTTAAGAAGAATATTATATCTGGGCTGATAATTTTTTATCAAATTATTCTCTAGTAATAATGCCTCTATTTCATTGTTTGTTACCGTATATTGGATATCGCAAATATTATCCACCATATGTCGTATACGATAACTTTGAAGTCGACCAGTACTAAAATAGCTACTGACTCGCTTCTTTAAATTCTTCGCTTTTCCTATATAAATGATTTCATTGTTCTTGTTCAGAAAGCGGTACACACCAGGTCCTTCTGACAGATTCTTTACCTTATCTGAAAGCACTATCGATAGATTTGTCTTTTCCATAAACCCTAAATCTCACGAAACGACATCTGTTTAACGAACAAAATTACGAGCTTTCACAGAAATAAGAGAATAATTGATAAGAAATTAGTGGTGGGAATTTTTCAACCACTCAACGGGATGTATTTGGAGTGTTATAAGAATTCTATATTAAAATGATAACATAGAAGCTTCATTTCTGAGGAATATGGCCTGCCCATAAGAAATATAAAGAGGGAGGATGCGTGGTAACTTTGCTCTCCCTCTTTTTGATTTAATTATTTCGCGATCGTGTACGGTATCTAAAATGATTATTTTTTTAATGAGATTCCCGGATCAAATAATAACTCAGCTTTTTCAACCAGGCGAATAAATTCGCTTCTATATCCATGGATATCCTGCCCTACAGCACTTTGAGCCAGTTCCTTTACTAATTTGAAACTTGATTCTCCCATAAATTCCGAATTTCTTAGGATCATACCGAAGGAAGCTACTGAGGCTGAAAATCGGTAATTATCCGAAGTGTTATCAAGTGAGATGGGATGATTATCTTGAGTTTGTACAATTAATTTACTCTCGTCCATATCTGGCTGTTTGTATCGAAACTTCACTGTCATTAATTCATTTTTCGAAGAAGTATTCTTAGCCAGTGCCTGTTGATATTTCAAATCACCTATTTCCGGAACCTCTGTACTAGCTGTTTTGGGCACAATCTCATATAATGCAGTAACCGTATGACCAGAACCTAGTTCCCCCGCATCTTTTTGATCATTGTCAAAATCCTCAGCTTTCATCAATCGATTTTCATACCCTAAGAGCCTATATCCTTTCACAACAGCAGGATTAAATTCAATTTGAATCTTGACATCTTTAGCGATAGTGTATAGTGTTCCCCCCATTTCATTGACAAGTACTTTTTTAGCTTCCAAAATATTGTCAATATATGAATAGTTTCCATTACCCTTGTTAGTGATAGCTTCCATTTTAGCATCTTTATAATTACCTGTCCCAAATCCCAGGATAGATAAGAAAATTCCCTCCTTCCTCTTTTCTTCTATCATTCTCACTAATTCACCATCACTAGAAGCTCCTACATTGAAGTCTCCATCTGTAGCTAAAATTACTCTGTTATTTCCTTCCTCTATAAGATTTTCTCGAGCAATGCGGTAAGCTAACTGTATCCCTGCTCCTCCTGCAGTGGAACCCCCAGCTTCTAATTTTTCTAATGCCTGGATAATTTTTTCTGAATTTGAAGCAGGGGTAGAAGACAATACCTCACCCGCAGCACCGGCATATACTACTATAGCCACTTTATCTTCAGGTTTCAACTCTTTAACTAATAGTCTAAAAGCTTTTTTTAACAAAGGAAGTTTATCCGGATCATTCATTGAACCTGAAACATCCAATAAAAATACGAGATTGCTTGGAGGAGTTTCTTCTAATGCTATTTCTTTTCCCTGCAATCCTATATGAATTAATTGATGTTGATCATTCCAAGGGCAAGAACTCAATTCAGTAGTAATAGAAAAAGGATCTTCCCCTGTGGGTGTTGAGTAATTGTAATCGAAATAATTGACCAACTCTTCAATTCTCACAGCATCGGGATAAGGTGTTTGATTATGTTCGATGAATCTGCGCATATTGGCATAAGAAGCTGCGTCCACATCAATAGAAAAGGTAGAAAGCGGATGAGTTTTAGGAGATTGAAATGTGTTTTCCTGAATATGCGCATATTCTTCAGTATTGTATTCTATGATAGGTTCTTCATAGCTTAGATTAGTGCCTGTATGTACTTGAGTAGCTTGAGGACTTAAGGTAGTAAGTGCATTGGGTTGAGCCTTTAATTGCTTTCTTATCCTTTTGTGTTGAACCACAACATCCTCTAATTCCATTTCCTCGGATAGATCCATTTTATATTCATCATATTCGGCTCCTACATCATCTTTAAGCGGTACATTAGATGGATGTACTTCTAAGGAATGTTTGTCTGCTGATGAAGTTGAGGATTGAGCTATCTTAGACTCACTATTGCAACTAAATAATGAAACCAGGCAAATCGACAGTGTCCATACAACATAGGAATTCATTTTCTTCATTTTCATGTGTTTTACATTAATTGATGAGATGTTTTATGCATAAGAGGAAGGACCAGAAAGAATTCCATAAAAAAAGAAGTTTTTTCTGTCAAATGTTGATGAGCTAAACTAAATCATAGCATTATTTGAGGTCTGAATAAGGGTAGGAAAGATCACTTAATACACATGAATTACGATCAGCTGAGGACTAGTGGTGAAGAAATTTATTCGTCATAATAAATAGGAAGCCGATAAATTACCACAGACTATGCGGGATGTGATAACTTATCTTCTTTTGAGTATAGGTAGGAAAAAAATCCTGAACGAATTTATTTTCGGATGATTTAAGATAGGCTGGAGTCGTTCGTATTAATAGATAATAGATAATAGATAATAGACAATAGATAAAAAGCCTGGAGGGACTTAAAAAATTCTCACCTGTTACTTACTTATCCAGTAGTTGTGAAACTAACTCAGGAACTCCTTCAGAGGCTGGTTTCTCAATAAAATGAATATGCTCGTTGTTGCAATATACTTCTGGTCTTTTTGGATCTACGACATAAATGTAAGATTCAAGGGGGACATAGTCTATCAGACTTGCAGCAGGATATACGACCATAGAAGTCCCTATAACAATGAATATATCTGCTCTGGAGGATAATTCAGCAGCGGGAATAATCATAGGTACATCTTCTCCAAACCACACAATGTTAGGTCGGAGTTGAGCTCCATCTTCAGCGAGATCCCCTATATGAATATCGTGATTTATTTCTACGATCAGATGAGGATTATTTACTGAACGGGCTTCTTTCAGTTTTCCATGAAGATGAAGAACCCTTGAAGAACCTGCACGCTCGTGTAAGTCGTCCACATTTTGAGTAATAATATGAACATCAAATTCTTCTTCCAGCTTTACAAGGGCTTCATGCGCAGAGTTTGGCAGGACATGTTGAAGTTGCTCTCTACGCTCGTTGTAAAAACGCAACACCAATTCAGGGTTACTGTAAAAACCTTCGGGAGTAGCTATTTCGGTAACATCATGTCCTTCCCACAAGCCATCCGAATCACGAAAAGTTTTTAGTCCGCTTTCTCGACTAATACCCGCTCCAGTCAGGACTACAATGGTTTTCATGTGATTACCAACATTTCTTAATGTTCAGCGAATATAGAAAAATTAGGCTAGATGATCGCTTGTTTCTTTCCTATCATATCTTCTGGAACTACTGCTCGATCAAATTCTTCTTCAGTAAGCAAGTTCAGTTTCAATGCTGCCTCCTTTAAAGTAATATTTTCACTATAGGCAGTTTTAGCAATTTTGGCAGCATTATCATACCCTATTACCGTATTTAAGGCAGTAACCAACATAAGAGAATTCTGAAGTTGAGCCTTAATCCGAGAATGATTAGGTTCAATTCCCTTTGCAAGTTTATCATTGAATGATTTACAGGCATCACCTAATATACGGGCAGACATCAGGAAATTATAGATCATTACTGGTTTGAAAACATTCAACTGGAAATGACCATGAGTCCCGGCGACAGATATGGCAGCATCGTTTCCTATCACTTGGGCACATACCATGGTAATAGCTTCAGCCTGAGTAGGATTTACCTTTCCTGGCATAATAGAAGATCCGGGTTCATTAGCGGGAATAATAATTTCTCCAATCCCACAGCGAGGACCCGAGGCCAAAAGTCGTATGTTATTGGCAATGGTAAAAATACTTACGGCTATCCTTTTAAGAGCGCCAGATGCTTCTACAATTGCATCATGCGCAGATAGGGCTTCAAATTTATTTTCGGCGGTGATAAATGGATGTCCAGTCAGCTTTGCGATTTTCTCTGCTACTTTTTCCGAAAATCCCTCAGGAGTGTTTAAGCCAGTACCTACAGCTGTTCCTCCTAGGGCTAACTCTCTTAGATGCTGTAAGGAATCTCCTATGTTTTCTTGACCTTTTTGTAACTGAGCGGCATAGCCAGACAATTCCTGCCCCAAGGTAAGAGGAGTTGCATCCATTAGATGAGTTCTGCCTATTTTGACTACATCCATGAATGCATTTGCTTTTTCAACAAATGTCTGTTGTAAAGATTGAATGTTGGGAAGGGTATGATTGACTAATATATCATAGGCAGCAATATGCATTGCTGTAGGAAAGGTATCATTAGAAGATTGAGACTTATTAACATCGTCATTTGGATGTACTGGATTTTTGGTTCCCAATTCTCCCCCTAATAATTCGATGGCCCTATTAGCCACTACCTCATTCACATTCATATTAGATTGGGTTCCTGATCCTGTTTGCCATACCACCAATGGAAAATGATCATCTAATTTACCTTCTAATATTTCATCACATACTTTTGCAATAATTTCTGCTTTGTCTTGAGGAAAATCTGTCAGTTCAGCATTAGTTAGTGCTGCTGCTTTCTTTAAGACGGCAAATGCACGGATAACTTCCATGGGCATTTGATGGCCACCAATATCAAAATTCTGGATGGATCTTTGCGTTTGTGCCCCCCAATATTTATCAGCGGGAACCTGAATGTCTCCCAGTGTATCTTTTTCTGTTCTATAGTTCATGATTTGAGAAATGTGAGTACGGAACCATTTCATTAAGCACAAAAATTAAATAAGAATCCTCTGGGATAAAAATTTTGCACTAAATTTTGTCTTCACAATTTCTCTCAGCTCTATGTTTTATCTGTTTCTACCGTATTGTTCATGGCTAGATACCCAATCAGAGGAAGAAATGGCTGATCCCAAAGATAATTCTCCTGCAAGAACTACTCCTGCAATGATTTCGGCAAGCTTAAATACCTTACCTTTTCCATAACATCCCAGAATTTCCAGGCACTCTCTTTGAGTTGCAAGTGCTGTGCCTCCTCCATATGTAGCTACTATCAGAGATGGGATGGTGATGGAAACATAAAGGTCGCCTTTGTCTGTTTCCTCTATAAAAAGAATCCCTGCAGATGATTCAGATACATTTGCTACATCTTGTCCTGTCGCTATAAACATGGCAGTGATTGCATTCGCTGAATGAAGTCCATTATTGTTAGCCCCTGAAAGAATTGTGCCCACATTAGCCACTCCATAATGATAGGCAAGTGTATGGGGATCTACCCGCATGATCTGTTGGAGAATTTCTTTCTTGATTAACACTTCGGCAGTCACTCTCTTTCCTCTTGTATGCATTACATTTACCTGAGACGCTTTTTTGTCTGTAGCCAGGTTGGACTCAAGATAGAAGTGTTGGATGTTATGATCTTTGTAATGATCAATGATCCAACTACAGGCTGTGAAGGTAGCTCTACCAACCATATTCTGGCCTGCTGCATCACCCGTGGTATAATTAAATCTTAAGTACACAAATTTACTGGCGGAGTAATAATCTATATAAGATAGCTTTCCTACACTTGTAGTTGACTCTGCCTTTTCCACAATGATGCTAAAGTTTTCTTTAACCCAGTTGCTAAAATGCCTGGCGGCACGGGCATCTTCCATGACAAATACTGGTGCTCTTTGCATGGCGTCGTCTAAAATGGTACACTTTACTCCTCCGCAGGCATTTAACACCTTAATCCCTCTGTTATAGGAAGCTACAAGTGTTCCTTCAGTAGTAGCCATGGGAATAATAAATTCTCCATTAGCATGCTCGCCATTAATTTTTATAGGCCCAGCAAATCCAATGGGAATCTGGGCTACACCCGTAAAATGTTCAATATTTCCTTGTAGGATATGTGGATCAAAAGAGTAGTGCTGGATATGTTCTAGCTCTACATTAGAAAAAGACTTAACAAAATCCTGTCTGATTTTAATAATTTCATCATGGTAATCATCTTCTTTTGATCTTGGAATTCTGTTTATACTGGTATCCTTTTTTACAATAGAGCCTTCTACCTTTAGTGATAATTTTCCAAAAGGCCGTGCCTTAAATGTTAGATTTATGGAATGCTTCCCTTCTGTTAGATGGGGAGTGTTCATTTCTATGTCCAGAGATTTTGCCAAGGGAAAATGAAGTGTATTCTGTTCGTTAATGTCGTGTGCAGAAAATTTTTTGCCTTCTTCAGTAACAATAAAGGTATGATCTAAAGAAATGTCCTTTCCATCGATGGTTAATTGTTCTATCCCAATTAGGGTGGCATCACTAAGTCTATTTTTAAGGGAAAATTTTACGCTGTTTTCAACATTACGTAAACTGCCAAAGGTGTATAACTGCTTTAGCAGAAGGCTGGGTACCATTTGCATATACTTATAGTTTTGATGAAATATTATATTACGGATAAATTAGATTTTTTCAAACTAAATCAACTATTTATTTGGCATGCATAGTATTTTTGTTGTGGAAAAGGTAAGTTTTTGATAATGAAATGATTGTTTAGTGAAACTATTTTTGTATTATTCCCATCCTGTAATAAAAACGAAAAAATGTATCTTTAATCAGAGATATTAAATTTCGCACATTCGAATTAACATTAGTATAGAAATGCTAAGCGTAGTTAGAAGGTTATATATCCTTGTGAAAATAAGTCTTATTCTGATATTAATTGGCGGAGTTGTTTTCTTGCCCGAATCTTTTATCCCTTTTAAGGGGCAAGATCGATGGCGTAAAGCCTCGTTAGCTAAAGTTCCTGAGCCATTTATAGAAACGCCTCAAAAGAGTCATTTTATTCACATATTTGAAGAGAAAGAAGATACTATCAAAGCTTACACCCTTATTAGGGATGCTCAATTATATAGCCAGAACTGGGATACCCTATACCAGGTGAAATTTTGGCAGTATTTAATGGATATTCATCCGGATACTAGTGTGATCAACCTGGCTCATAATAGACGTATCCTAGGTAAGATTGCCACCTTAGACTGGGATAGAATGAGTAAGCGGAAGCAAAATAGGTTTAAGCAAAACTTACTCACTGAATTCGACCTGGGAAAGGATACCCAAATCTATATAACATCGGGAAGAAGTCATTTCTACAAATTTGAATCTATGATACCTCAAATCAGCAAGGCTGTCAAGATTTTTGAAAAGGAAAATGTCGACCCGTGGTATGCACAAGCTATTTTACTAATTGAAAGCCCAAATAGAATTCAACGTTCTACAGCAGGTGCGTATGGTGCCTTCCAACTCATGCGATCAGTGGCCAGAGAATTAGGACTCAAAGTTAATGGTAGCCAAGATGAGCGTAAGATTTTTGAACGTTCTGCCTGGGCCGCAGCGAAATTTCTAAGAAAAACCTGCATTAAGGAAGCTAAAAGAATATTAGATAGGCATAACATTAAGTATTCCGAATCGGATTTATGGTTCAAGCTATTGGTCCTTCATGTTTATCATGCCGGATCGAGAAATGTAGCAGCGGTTATAAATAAGATAAAGCCTCAGGAAGGGAATGTAGAGCTAATCCATAATGTTTGGAAAACGACAAGTAATCGTTTTGGTAATGCGTCTCAAAATTATACCCAAATTGTCGTAGCTACTCTTATAGAACTAGATAGCTTAATAGTCGAAAAGTACAGGTGGGAATGGGCTGAAGAGACTGACATAAAAAAAGAAGAAAATATTACTTTATAAATAATATTCTGATATGTATTATTATTTACCTGGTTCAAAAGGGATAGAAATAATGTAGCTCAATTCTATAGGCTTTCCTTCGTGGATGGCCGGGTTCCATTTACCCATTTTATTAATCAATCTTAACGCTTCAGCATCACAACCATATCCCAGGCCTTGAATGATTTCAGCATTTTTGATGTTGCCTTCAGCATCAATTAAGGCCTTGACAAATACTACACCTGAGATGTTGCGATTAATTGCATCTATAGGATAAATTAAATTGTCCTCAATAAACTTTTTTAATCCCGAATCCTTCTCTTTGTAGGTAGGCATCCTGATCGGCCCCAAATTGTTAAATGAGATTTGAGGAGTATCCGACACGCTCGTTTCTGGCTCTGGTTTATTCACAGATTTTTTCTCCTGAAATTTTTGTTTTACGATGGGTGTTGTTGTACTACTGAGAGAAGATCCCGCATTTTGAGATTGGTTATTGGAGGTGTTTAGATCTTTAATAATTGGGATAACATTAGGCTCAGGAGAGAATTTTTTAGAAGTTTCTTTTTTCTCACTTAGTGAATTTTGTTGAATGTCCTTACTGGGTTTTTCATCGGGAAGTACCTGTATATCCAGTTCGAATACGCTTGGAACGAAATGCTTTGTTGAAGCTGTAAGACTAATAGTATACATTCCAGGTCTATCATAGGTGTAGGTCAAATGCTCATTAGCTCTGACGATGACCCCATTCCCAAAATCCATATGATAGTCAATGTCTGGTTGGAACCCTACAATTGAGAACAAAAGAGGTTGATGTTCCAATCGTAAGCCATCAATAGTAAAAGCAAATTTTGGGAGTTTCGAAAGGGGTTTATCATTTAGCTGATTAGATCCTATCCAGGGAAAAAAAACTGATTCAACGTTTTCAGGAACAGTTTCCTGGTACATAAAATCTTCTACTAATTTAGAATAATCCCTTAAAGAGGTGATCGTATCATACGCCTGCTGGTCCGAGGATTTTGGAACCAATACAGTTAGGTCTGCTGTATGAAGAAGGGAATCAAGAATATGAATGCTTAATTGATTCAAATTAATAATTACGTAAGAAGGATTCTTGGGAAATAGATCCTTCTTAAATATGAAATAAAAAGATAAACTAAAAAATAATACAAGAATGAATATAATCATTCTTGTATATTTTAGCTGACGATCTTTCTGATTTAATAAGGTAATATAATCTTCTAGCTGTTTTTTATTGTCTAAGAATTTCATGTCGTATAGACCTAATTTTAACACTATAATCGTCCACTATTAAATGGTATTTACGGAAGTGTAATAGTGCTATTTTGAGACCAGATTTATTGGAATGGAGCTCATTCGATATTATCACTGTAAAATTTAGTGGATTAAGGGAGTACAAATGTAACTGGTACGATTTTCTTAACCGCTACTTTTTCTCCTCTTGTTTCTCCTGGAACCCAATTAGGCATCTTTTTGATAATTCTTACAGCTTCTTCATCACATCCAAAACCCAGGCTTTTCGCTACATGCACGTTAGTAATGGATCCGTTAGGAAGAATAATAAACTGCACATGAACCTGACCTTCTACCGCTTCTTCAATAGCTTTGGTAGGGTACTCTACATTGCTTCTTATAAATCTGTACATTGCTCCAGCTCCTTTAGGAAAGGTAGGCATCTTATCGGCTACTTCGTATACATCATTAATATCCGAAGTTCCAGCAAATCCCTGGTCGATGGAGCGGCTTTCTTGTTCCTCTCTACTTTGAGTATTTAAGGAAGTCGAACGAATTTCATCCCTTTTGTTAATATCTTCTCCAGCTGATTTTTGCTCATTTGATGTTAATTCAGACATCTGAGAAGTTAACATCACATTACTAGCAGACGAATTAGAAGAGTATGATGAGGAAACATAGCTTTTCTTAGCTTTGTTATTTCCTCTTGAAGTACCTCTAAATTGACTCTCACTATTGACTTCATTTCCAAGTTCTGGAGTATTACTCCAATCTTCTAGGGTGTTATAGTTGTCCTCTTCCCATACATCTTCATTTACTACATCACTGTTCGCACTAATGGACACTACTGAATAGTCTTCCAAATACATGGAATCAACTAAGCTTTCTGTTTCGGTCAAATCGATGATTTGTGGTTCTGCTTGGAAAGCAGGTAAGGAATTTCTGAAAAATGCAGCTAAACCAATAACTACGACAAAAACTCCGGAACCTACTAGTAGGAGGATTCTTCTGGAACGAGCTTTCTCAACAGCTTCGAGGTTTCGAATGTATTGAGATAAATTTTCTGTGTTAAGATTTTTATTAGCCATTTTTTTAAGTGATAAATGCGTAAAATATAATTGTAACTATGCGTACGAATGAGCTGCTTAATTGAAAATCTGATGGATAGTAATAATTCCTTTTAAACAACAATCAAATGAAGATATTTTCTTTGTAAGAAAATAGTGAAATATGATCTATGGCTCAAAAATTAAAACAAGTGGTTAAAATTACGTACTAAATGGGAGGAAGTAATATTTATTAAATAAATGTTTATGAAATAGTAAAGATGTCTTAAGGAAAAATTTTCTACTTTACTTATTGCTTAGAGAAAACATATTACTTAGGTTATTAGTATAGGAAAAAAGTACAAAATATATGCCACGAATATCCTTCTATATTTCCTTACTAGGTAATGCTGAGCTATTCGGAAATCGCTGATAACCTCTATTAACATTTTTTATATTCTTTTAAGTTGAGTTTCCCTGTTGCGAGAGAATAGGATATTACCTTATTTTATTTCTTTAATCCATTCATCCAATTTTAGCTAAGTGTCCAAGATAAAACCATTTTTAGCTTATCGTCCTATTCCAGAAAAGGCCAGGTCTATCGCCTCATTGCCATATGATGTGGTAAATACAGAGGAAGCCAGAAAGTTGGCAGAAAAAAGTCAGTATTCATTTCTCAAAGTCATAAAACCGGAAATCCACTTTCCTGCCGGGCATGATCCCTATGATCCAGTTGTGTATCAAAAAGGTAAAGAAATGTTTCGAAACTGGGTAGAAGAGGGTATTTTCTTTCAAGAATCTGAGGAAAGCTTTTATGTATACCAATTAATCATGGATGGACGTGTGCAGACTGGTTTAGTGGGATTAGCTTCCATTGATGACTACGATAAAGGGGTAATCAAGATTCATGAATTAACACGTCCCGATAAAGAAGAAGATAGGAAGCAGCATATACGGCTGTTAAATATGCAAGCGGAACCAGTATTTTTTTCCTACCCAGCTGTGATAGAAATAGACCAATTAATAAATACGTTGATTTCCTATCCTCCTTTATATGAATTTATGGCAGATGATGGAATAAAGCATATCGTATGGAAAGTAAATGATAAAGGAGTGATAGATAAACTTACAGAACTATTTCAAACTAAAGTGCCTGCCACATATGTTGCAGATGGACATCATAGAACAGCAGCAGCGGCAGCAGTGGGAAAAGAGCGAAGTGCCCAGCAAGGGATAAATGGGAACTCTTCTGCCTATGAATATTTTTTAGCTGTTCACTTTCCTGATAATCAGCTGGAAATATTAGATTATAACAGGGTCATTCAAGAGTTAAATGGGTTAAATACAAATGAGTTTCTAGAGGCATTAAGTCCTCATTTTGATATCCATTTGCATAGGCAATCTACATTTCAGCCATCTCAACCACATCATTTTGGTTTGTATATGGAAGGACAGTGGTATCAGCTTATTGCGAAAACTCATACTTACAATCCAGATGATCCTATTAAAGTATTAGATGTAAATGTGTTGACAGAATATGTACTAAGTCCCATTTTGGGTATAACAGATTTAAGGAGAGATAAACGAATAGATTTTGTGGGGGGGATTCGCGGAATGGAAGCCTTGCAAAAAAGAGTAGACAGTGGGGAAATGAAAGCTGCTTTTGCCTTGTATCCGGTGTCTATGAGTCAACTAAAAGCGATAGCAGATCAGGAACTTATCATGCCCCCAAAAACGACCTGGTTTGAACCTAAACTGAGAAGTGGCCTCTTTATTCATGCATTTGAAGAGATTGAATAGAAATGGATCAATAGCCTATGGTTGACATTATCGAAGTGCAATTAGAGCTAGACATGGCGGATATGAGGAGCTTGCTGAGAGAATATATGGAGTCGAGAAATTTTGATGATGCACTGGGGGACTATCAATATGAATTGGATCATCTTCAGTTAAAATATGGACATCCTGAAGGGGCTATGTTGATAGGAAGGGAGAATAAGGCAGCTGTAGGATGTGTTGCGTTCCAACGGCTAAGTAAAGAAATATGTGAAATGAAGCGGCTATACGTAACTCCATCAGCCAGAGGAAAAGGGGTGGGGAAACTGCTTATCCAACATATCTTGATAAAGGCAAAACAAGTAGGGTATCAAAAAATGAGGTTGGATAGTCATGCCACGATGATTAAGGCGATTCAATTGTATCAGCAGGTCGGTTTCTATGAAATAGGAAAATATAATCAGAACCCCTTGAAAGGGGTCCGATTTTTTGAGAAATCGCTAAGCTAAATCGCCCTATCCAGGACGATTAGTATTTTAAGGAAGGTACCCGAATGAGATCCCCAAAAAACAAAGCATTCAAAAATAGTTTATTCGTACCATACCATGTGCCTCTGAAATTGGGATTGTCAGTGAAAGAGATGATTCGTCCACTACCCGACTGACTAACGATGATAGCAGCGGAATTTCGCAAAGAGTCCAAGTTGGTTTGAGAGATATATCCACTAATTAGTGGATTTGCAGTATATTGAGCTACAGTCGCAAATGGATTTTCTGCCGGACTTAGTATCACTTCACTATTTCTGTATATAGGTAATTTCCTGTTGGTAAAACCAAATCCTATGGGATGGGTAACATCCAGGTCGATTTCAAAAATGGATCCACCAATCTCTTGTGCTCCTGAAATTTCTGGTGCCAATACATAATCAAGCCTTTCGATTTCTTCCGTAGAATCAGCATATCGAATGAGTTTCTCTTCTGTCCATCCTTGTTGTACTACCCATTCAGTAGCTGTTCTTGTGGTAATTAGGGTATTTCCCGAATTGATCCAACGCTTTATCTCTTCTTGCAACTTCTCATTCAACCTATCATATGAACCCGATACCCAGATCATCGTGTGATAATCGTACATATTCACTTGACTTAGTACATCCCACTCTACTTTAGTAATGGGCATGTGAACACGTTGATCCAATAAATGCCAAACCTCTCCCGTCTCGTAACCTGAAGTACCTCTACCCACAATCATCAAGGCTTTCGGCGCACTTACTACCCGAAAATTTCTACTTCCTAAATCCGGTCCGGATTCACTTCTCCCCGTTGTTAGCGACTGACATGGAACGCGATCCTGAGTGGCTATCTCATTCATTAGACTGAATATCGAATCAGGGGAAACTGACTGAATTTGAAGCGGTACCAATAATGTTCCATAACCATATTCCTTACCGCTAACACTGAAAGGTTTAAAGGAGGTAAGGACTTTAATTCCCCCCTGGATGAGTTTAGCAAGAGCTCCAGGTGCTTTATAGTCCCTCCAATCTATCACATAGGCGTAATTACTCTTCTCAATAGAAAATTCGGGCACAAACTCTTCAGTAGAGGTTAATTGATCTCCTTTTGCCGTAAGATTTGAGCTCAGGGCAGCATGAGGCATACCATATGCATGTACCAAAGACCAGGCAGATGCATCGTAAAATACACTGTCACTGTACTCCTGATAAGTCTCGAACATCGTCTGAACCATTCGATACTGAGGTTGAGCTACAGGGATCATATAAGCATTTCCAACTTCAAAATCTATGTTACCTGAGCTAATATCCTCTGATAGTTCATAAATCTCAATGTTGTGTTGGAGAAGCATGTCAATAAAAGCCTTTGTCCTGTTTTTATCATAAGGATCTCCGAATACGTAAGCCTTAATCTCAGCTGAATTTGCATTAGTAATAGCTGATTCGAAGAAATCTCTTTGATAATCGAAAAGGGTTTGCTTATGTGTTACGGCTGCTTCAATAGTCGCAATGCTAGAGCGTAACTGGTTCCGGATTGTGTAGGGAAAAGTCACGATCCAGAGAGGGCTTTCCTGAGCATGTCCTCTGGAACTGGCTTGTTCAAATAGGAGTCCTAAACCACCTTGTAGATCGGGATAAGAAGAACCGTAGCCAGGATAAGTACCATCATATACTTCTCTGGTAAAGTAAAGCGTTCCTATTTCATCCAGACTTTTGGTATAAAATTCTGCAAATAAATTATTCAGGGTAGTATAATTAGCTTCTGGCATTAAAGGAACTTTGGTCCCTATGTCTTTAGGAGGTTCAAAGAAATAGGTGCTGTAAGTACCCATTTCGTGAAAATCCGTTACCACATTTGGGTACCACTGATGATACCATTTCATTTTAGTCTGCAATTCAGGATGAACCAGCAATAACCAATCTCTATTTAAATCGAACCAATAGTGGTTGGTACGTCCGCCCGGCCAAACCTCATTATGCTCTCTGTCATAAGGATCCGTAACCAATGGATCTCCTTTATGCATATTCGCCCAATGAGAATGGCGATCTCGCCCGTCGGGATTGATGACTGGATCTATAAAAATGACAGCTTCCGAGAGAAAGCGTTCTACGGATTCATCTTGGGCCGCTAATAAATAATAGGCAGTTAACATAGCTGCTTCGGCAGAGGAGGGTTCATTTCCATGAACATTGTAGCCCAGGTTGATGATTACCGGTAATCCTTCATCTGAAGGACGATCCGCAGAGGGAGTGCAGCGTTGTAAGTGTTGCTGCTGAATAACATCTAGGCGCTCCATGTTTTCAGGACTGCTTATCGTGAGCGTGATTAGGGGCCTATGTTCATATGTTTCTCCTAACTGTTGGAATGAAGCCTTAGGAGAGATACGTGCCAATGTTTCAAAATAGGAAACTATGCGATCATGACGTGTGTGGTGGCTTCCTATGTCATATCCGAGAAAGGCTGCTGGACTTGGAATTTGTTCATCCCAACTATCGACCTTAGGAAAGAAATAACTTGACTGAGCGTTAGTGTAAATCAAACAACAAGAGATAAACATACATGCTATTGCATGCCGAAAAATAAAGCAAGGCATATGATTATAATTAATTAAATGGTTGTTTCAGGATCCCAGTCTTCCAGTATATCTGCTACTTTCCGAACAAATTTTCCTCCTAATGCGCCATCGATGATTCGATGATCATACGAATGCGATAAATACATTTTTTGACGAATAGCGATCACATCCCCACTAGGCGTTTCCAATACTGCAGGAACTTTTCTGATTGCACCTACAGCCATAATAGCTACCTGAGGTTGCATGATGATAGGAGTCCCCATGACATTACCAAAAGTCCCTACATTTGAAAGGGTATAGGTTCCGCCTTCTAATTCATCTAAAGTGAGTTTATTATTTCTGGCCCTTGATGCAAGATCATTTACTGCTGCCGTAAGTCCCGCTAAATTAAGTCGATCAGCGTGTTTAATAACGGGAACGATGAGGTTATCAGTAGGCAAAGCCACAGCTATCCCTACATGAATATCTTTTTTAATGAGAATATTCTCCCCCTCTATACTTGAATTAACATTGGGGAAAGTCCTTAATGCCTTAACGATAGCTTGTACAAAAATTGGAGTATAGGTGAGCTTTTCTCCGTACTGATTATAAAATGAATGTTTAACCCTTTCTCTCCATTGTACCAAATGCGTTACATCAGCCTCTACAAAGGAGGTCACATGAGCAGAGGTTTGCTGAGAGTAAATCATATTCTCTGCAATGACCTTGCGCATTCGATCCATAGGCATAATCTCTATCGCTCCTTTATGGGAGAACAATTTTTCTTTTTTGTCTACAGGAGTTTTTACTAAAGCTGAATCTTTGTTGCGTGAAGCAGCTTGTTTAAGAGGAGGATTAATCAATGTATCTTTAGCGATAGCATCTGACGAACGCTTTTCAGTTCCATTATCATGGTTTGTATGCTGAGGTGCAACAGGAACTTCCGAAGGCTCCTCTTCTATTCGTACTTTTACATATTCCAAAATGTCTTTCTTCGTCACTCTACCTCCACGACCTGAACCGGATAATTCATCTAATTCCTTCATGGGAATTCCTTCCTTCCGTGCAATATTCAGTACCAATGGAGAATAGAATCTTTCATGAGTATCTTCAGAGGATGAAACGATACTAGCCGCTTTAGGAACAAAAGGAATACCAGACGCAATCTCATGCGCTTTTTCATGCTCCTGAAGTTTATCGGAAGCTGGGACATGAGGAACATCTTTTACTATCTCCTCACCAGTACCGATAATAGCCACTACTTCTCCAACGGGAACTACATCTCCTTCTTCGAATCTTTTTTCTACTAATTTCCCCTCAACCGGAGATGGAACTTCGGAGTCCACCTTATCTGTGGCTATTTCTAATATAGTATCATCAAGATCAATTTCTTCTCCTATGTCTTTAGTCCATTTGAGAATCGTTGCTTCTACGATACTTTCTCCCAATTTGGGCATAATCAATTCATAAGCTGCCATACGCGAGTAACCAATTTTATACAATATAAATCACGATCATCATTATTATAAGAATTATGAGGATAGAAATGTTGTTTAGACAAACTTTTTATTCCCAATGTTTAACTTTTGAAATGCCCAAAGCAATAATCTCTTGGTAACATACTCGATATTTGTGTTACGTTTAAATCTGAGAGAGAGATGTTTAGAGAAATTACCTGAATCATCTGAATATCCCAGCCACGCTTGAGCAGATTGATCTCCATCCGCTTCTGCCAGTCCGGTAGTAGACAGACCAATATCCGAACGGAACAGCTTTCTAACCCCTTCTGCCATGGCTTCTGCTACTTGAGCCGAAATTACCGAATGTTGGTCCACAACAGAAGAAGGTACTTGGAGCACTTCGATTTTGATTTCTGTAGCATAAGCGGTAACGCTTCCCTTTATATATTGAGATGAACCAGAAACGGATATAAGAGTAGAAGCGACTTTCCCACCAGTTAGACTTTCCGCTACGGCTAAGGTCAATCCACGTTCGGTAAAAGATTTTTTTAAAAGTGCCTCTATCGGTATATCTCCTGTAGTGTAAAGGTGTTCCGGGAATAGTAGCGACAATTTTTCTTCCCAGTGTTTGGCTAGTTTATTTATTTGTTCTTTTTGGTCAATAGGGCTTTCGCCTGAAATTTCCAGCCAAAGCCCATCCATTCTGGGAAGATATGCTAGTTGTAGCTCATACGGCCAATTATTTAATATTGGGGCTATTATTTCTGCGGCAGTAGATTCGCCTATATCTGCTAATCGTATGACTCGCTGGAAGTAATATCGCGGAGGGTAGTCTTGTTTAAGTCTGGGAATGACTTGACTACTCATCATGTTTCTCATCTCATGGGGAACTCCCGGCATAGCGATAAGTAGCTGATTATTTTTTTGAAACAATAAGCCGGGAGCTGTCCCTAAAGGATTGGGAAGAACTTCGCTGCCTTCGGGAACCAATGCCTGATTTCGATTTCTTTCGAAAAGTAGTTCAGGACGATGTCTAAAAATATATGTTACTCTTTCCAGAGAAGGTTGGTGCATAATGAGGGTTGAGCCAAACCATCCAGCGAGTGTTTGTTTTGTCAGGTCATCTTCTGTCGGACCTAAGCCACCACACATGAGAATTATATCGGTTTCCTTGAAGGCAGTTTCGATAGCACTTAGGATGTGTTGGGGCCTATCTCCAATGGTCATGGTGTGTGTAACCGTATATCCGTGGAGGCGCAGCATTTTACCCATCTCTGCAGCATTGGTATTAACGATACTTCCCTTCAACAATTCTTCTCCAATAGTAATGAGAGAAACTTTTGCCATATATGTTATTTGTGTATTGTTGTAGTAGTATTATTTGAAGAGCCAGGTGAACCCTATCATATACATCTAAGGGAATCCGCATTGGCACAAAAATATAGGCGAATATGAGATAAATTTTGTTAGATAGTTAGTTAAATGAATCTTATTCCCACAAAGGTATAAGAATTCTGTCAGACCAATTTATGAAACCTCGTTTACTTTCTTACTTATACTTATCCTATATGGCTGCTTTCTGTTTTTTAGGAACAGCGACATTGCCTGTTTACGGTCAGTTGTTTCCCGAATTAGGAGGCCAAAGAGTCGGTATTTCGGGATTGGGCTTCTTGAAAATCGATGTAAGTCCGCGTTCGGTGGGGGTAGGAGGAGCCAGTATTACCTTAGGTGGAGATGCTTATGGCGTTAAACATAATCCTGCTCTTTTGACTGAGGTAGAACACTTTTCTATGGCGGGTAGTAACACTTTTTGGGCCTCGGGGATAAATTATGGATTTGCAAGTGCGGTAAAGCCTTTTTCTTTTGGAACTTTTGGCCTCTCCTTAGGAACCTTGAGTTCCGGTGCATTGAAAGTTCGTACTGAATTTCAACCAGAGGGAACTGGAGAAGTATTTTATGCCACTTATGCAACGGCGGGACTCAGTTATTCGCAGCGATTGACCGAGCAATTCAGTTATGGACTTACTGTTACCTATGTATATGAACGATTAGCCCAATTTTCAGCCAGTACTGCTATTGCGGATTTGGGGTTTTTGTATCAAACGGATTTCAAGGACATCCGATTTGCGGTGGTATTACAGAATTTCGGCTTGGACTCCAGGTTAAGAGGAGACTTTCCCGAAACTACTTCAGATGATCCAAGTTTAGCGACTAATCCAGCGCCCTCCACCTTCAAGCTAGGGGCATCTATGACGGTATGGGAACAATTAAGTTCAGATCAGAAGTTGACAGCTATGGTGCAGTTGAACCATCCTAATGACAATGCGGAAAATATTAGAATTGGAGCAGAATACGATTATAAGTCATTGCTTTTTTTTCGGGCAGGGTTTCGGATCAATGTGGATGACCAGCCTTATCCTGTAGGTGGGTTGGGGGTGAGAATGAGGGTGGGGAGGCATCCTTTGAGATTAGACTATGCTGCAGATCCGAGAACGACATTGGGAATTATGCATCATGTAGGATTAATGTTTGTCGTGAATCCAGTGGAATAGCATCAGCAGGGAATCCTTCTTGGAAAAAATAAATAGGGTCTTATGAGATAATCATATGTGGCACAGAACATATCTCAGACGAGTAGACTATTTCCGTTTAGAGCGCATTGCTTTTACTTGTTGGATAGATGAATCTTTGGTCCAATGGGCATATTCCGCCGTTTCCATCCCCACCAAATTTACTCTTCCTTCTTCATCAAAATGAATACCCCATCCATATCGTTTAGTCAAAGGAGATGAACGCAGACAGGGTTGTCCTTTCGAAAAATAGAGCGTTTTTGCTTCTTCCCATTCTCCTTCCTCTAATTCTTTTCTCACAGCATGAATGTGAAACAACAATTCATCGGAAGTGTACTTGTAAGGATTATTGTGAATCATGTCGTATTGGAGATTGGCTATGGTGAGTTTATTTGCTTTCACGGGTGGTATGGTCCCAGTGTCCACCGGACAATCTTCTGCTACTTCGATAAAGGTGTTGAAATAATTAGTAGTATGAGTTTTCATATGACAAATAGATTAATTACCAGATGAATATAGTATGTTAACAGGATATATTCGCATAAGAGGCGTTCATTTTAACCCGGTAGCCCCGTTTCTTAAGCTTTGTACTTTCTCAGGTAATTATGTTGTGATGGAATTATTTACAGATAGTCGATTAACCACATTTATCCAACAATTCGAGCAGTGTACCCTTCCTGCACACGAATGGACGCATGAGGCCCACTTAATTGCTGGAGTCTGGTATGCTTTCCACTACCATGCGCCAGCATCATTGGCACAAATGAAGAAGCGTATTATTTCCTACAATGAAGCGGTAGGTACCATTAATTCCGAACAATCAGGCTATCATGAAACTATTACCTGCTTCTGGATGAAGGTCATTCAAGATTTTTTGGATGAAGGTAAATTTTCTTCGGTTTTACAAGCAGTCAGTGCATTTTTACCTTCTAGGCTTAATCGAAGAGATTTGATCTTTTTTTATTACAGTAGAGAATTTCTATGTTCGGTTGAGGCAAGGATGGAGTATATACCGCCAGATTTACAAGGGTGGGATATGAAGAAATATCAACATCTGCTGCCTGACATTTCTGATCATGGATATCAATCGTCATATATTGGTTTATGGAACAACATCGATTACTAAGTGATGAAGAATTTGAACAACAATTTGCTCAAGGCACATTGGTACCTTCTTTATTTTCTCACGAAGCTCACTTAAGACTAGCTTATATCCATCTGGAAAAATATGGAGAAGAGAAGGCGATACATCATATTTTACAACAATTACAGCAGTTTGTGATCATGGCGGGCGCCAGGGATAAGTTTCATAAAACGTTAACCATTGCAGCTATTAAGGCTGTTCATCATTTTAAAAGAAGGTCGAACAGTTCTCATTTTAGGGATTTTATAGAGGAATTTCCCAGGTTAAAGAGTGATTTTAAGGCATTGATCAACAGCCATTATCAAATCGACGTTTTTCGATCCGAATCTGCGAAAAAAGTTTATCTAGAGCCAGATGTACTTCCTTTTGATTAACCTTTTATGATTCCATATACTTTCCCTCAAATCTATGCTCTATTTAATAAATAGGTTTTTGCCACTGCGTAAATCTGGTCGATTTCCTTGGTGTCAAAAGCTGTAAATTCTCCTAATGGAAAAATGACAGTTGCATCTATTTGGGAAAATTTATGCTCGTTGGCAGCGTAAACCAGTAGCGCATTAGCGTGATTGGTGACTTTGAGGATTGAATTTACGTCTTCTTTTCTTCTTCTCCCTGGTTTACAGACATAACTACCTATCAGTGGGTAGGTGTGATTTTCAAAAGGCTTGATGGGAAAGTTATCCATCACTCCACCATCTGAGTAGAGGGTACCATGGATGTTCACTGGGCTGAATACTGCAGGAATAGCACAAGAAGCTAACAGCGGCCTGGTTAGGTTTCCTTCATGAAAGTATTCCGCTTTACCTTCCTCAATGTTAGTCGCTGCAATATGTAAGGGAATACTTAGGTCTTCGAATTTGACCTTGACAGATTTTTTAATGACCGATTCGTATTTATCTGAATCAAAAATACCTGCTTTAATGGGATTCAGCCAGGTGTAGCGGAATAAAGGAGTAGTTTTAAAGAAAGAAAGTATTTCATATGTAGAGAGTCCGGATGCATATAGGGCTGCTACTAAGGCACCTGAACTACTCCCTGATATGGCATGTATAGGCAAACCGATTTCTTCTATTTTTTCCAATAGGGCGATATGTGCTACTCCTTTTACGCCACCACCACTTAGGACCAGATTGATAGGAGTATCTTTTTCTAGTGTAGACATTTTTTCTTGTATCCACTGATTTATATTCAGGTTCATCTTGATATGATTTAATCTAATGAATGTGTGATATGAGTGTAGCACCCATATCCCCTAAAATTACCTGTATAATACGATGGCTTTTTATCATCCGAAAGTGTCTTAGAATATTCCTGAAAGGTGTTCATACATCCCTTCATGCCTAAATAGACTTCTTTGCCTTCTACTATGTAAATCCAGGATTATAATTTAGTTAAACGATAGAAGGCTTCAAGGGAATCCCCTAATTCTTATGTAATTTCCCTGCATCATTGATTTTCCTTAATGCGTTTATATTATGCAACATTCTAAGTCCTCCCGAAATAATGATTGGATCGTCGCCTTATTAAGTATTTCAGGGGCATTCATTACCTACTTCAGTATGTATGCTTTTCGCAAACCATTTACAGCTGCTCAATATGCTGATATGGTATTATGGGGAATCGATTATAAAATTTTATTAATTACCACTCAGGTGGCAGGTTATACTTTATCAAAATTTATTGGAATCAAAGTGATCTCAGAAATGAGGCCTGAAGTGCGCATTCGAAGTATCTTATTGTTAATAGGAGTGAGTTGGTTGGCATTATTATTCTTTGGCTTGGTTCCCTATCCTTATCAATTTATTTGCCTATTTTTTAATGGACTTCCTTTAGGAATGATTTGGGGGATCGTTTTTGCCTTTTTGGAGGGTCGGAGACTGACGGAACTATTAGCGGCAGGATTATCAGCCAGTTTTATTGTTTCTTCTGGTTTTGTGAAATCTATTGGCTTAACGTTAATTTTGAATGGTGTGACGGAAGCATGGATGCCATTTTTTACAGGACTTATATTCATCCCAACTTTATTATTAGGAGTTTGGCTGTTATCAAAGATTCCTCCTCCTTCTGCAGAAGATGAGGCAGATCGAACGAAGCGCGAGCCCATGAGCTATCAGGATCGACGGAGGTTTTTTATTTCTTTTGCGCCAGGAATCATTCTCGTCATCCTACTTTATATGGCCTTAAATGCTTACAGAGATTTTCGGGACAACTTTGCCGTGGAGATCTGGGCTGGATTGGGATATGCTGAAGAGCCTGCTGTACTTACTTTTTCCGAGATTCCCATTGCAGTTACTGTATTAATCATAATTAGCTTGATGATGTTTGTTAAAAATCATCGGATCGCTTTTTATAGTAATCTTCTTATTATCGGAATAGGAGGGGCTTATGTGTTATTTACTACTTTTTTAGCTACAAATGGGTACATCTCCAATTTATTTTGGATGATCAGTGTGGGTTTTGGGATGTACCTGGCTTACCTTTCTTATCATACCATGTTATTCGAACGATGGATTGCCTTGTTTAAATACCAAAGTAATATTGGATTTCTAATGTATTTGGCTGATTCCACGGGATATTTAGCCAGTGTAGCAGTGTTGATTTATAAAAACTTCTTTTTGGCAGAATTAAGTTGGTTGTCCTTTTTTGTCAATATGAGTTATGGGATGGGCACTATTGCCTTAACATTAAGTATTCTGAGTATCATATATTTTTGGGTTAGAGAAAAGAAATCACCAAAAGAGCCCGAGGTATCCCTAAATGTATCTGCTGTGAATTAGCCAGAAAGCTACTTGTTAGTTAGCATATAATCACCTTTAGTTATACCATATACCTATTCATCGACCTATCTAAAGTAGAGAGGATAGGATGATATAAAAAATTACCCGAAATGAACGTAGGATGTTATTCTACGGACCTCACTCGAATAGTCCTGAATACATCTAAGCTGTTACTTTCCCATGTACCAGAAAATCCTTTAGGTAGAATAAAGAAGTCGCCTGTATAAAAAGTGGAAGCGTTTCCTCCATCTGGAGTAATGGTAACCAGACCTGAGATGATATAAATGAGTTCCTCTTTGTCAAATTGATCTATATCCACCTCACTCGCTTCTTCTGCTTCCAAATAAACCATTAACTCAATTCCGGCCAGCACTGTATCCCTATACCTTCTTTTTCCTTCGATTTCCTCCTCCAATGTCATGGTAATGCCGGCAAGTAAATCCTTATCTATTGGAAAAGGATACTTAAAGCTGGACAATTGATTGGCTTCTGAACGCTTGGCTGAAATGACCGATAATTCCAAATGATAATCAGGAGCTCCTTGAAGTCCCCAATTTCCGGAATATCCTTTGGGAGCAATAATAAAATCTCCAGGTAGAAAAGAAAAGGCAGCACTATCTGTAGGAACCAAATTCATTTTTCCATTAATCAAATACACAAATTCTTCGATCGGAAATGGATCGAAGTCAGCAGATCCGGTTTCAATAGAGAGCATATTAACGATGAGTTCTTCTCCTTTAAAGACTGTTCCCTGATAAAATCCCCGCTGAGGATTGTTGCTTTGCTCGACTTTTTCTAATTCAAGACCCGAATAACGTGTAGGATCAATCAAGATAGGAGCTAATGGAGCTTCAGATGGGTTAGTCTGAGCATATAAACAACATGGAAAAGCGATCAATAATAACGAGAAATAAGAAAAGACATACTTCATGGATAGGTAGAGTTAATGTTGCAGGATACATAGAAACGTTTAGGACTAAATAACTTATACTCCTATTTGCTGGCCAGGTTCATTCCATAAGAAACATATTAAACACTCCTGGCATTTGCTCATTGGCACAAAATCCCCCATCTTCATTTATTCATTTCACCTGGCCTATGGCCCATTGGTACTCTAACACCTAGCCTCATGATAAATGGACATTCCTCTTCCGAAGCTTATGACCGAGCGCACATGCCGAAAGGAGATCAAGGCGTATTATACCAACGCAGCCTTCAAACTTCCAACAGACATGTGTGGGAACAATTGACACCGGGGATGAAAGTGCTGGATGTGGGATGTGGACCGGGAACAATAACTAAAGGAATGGCTGACAAAGTGGGCCCCCACGGACAGGTCATTGGGATCGATATAAGTAAAGAACTGATATTAAAGGCTCAACAAGAATTTAAAGAGGTGCCTAATCTTCAGTTTATAGGTATGGATGTGTTTGAGATTCGGGACAAGGAAGGATTTGACCTAATTACTGCCGCAAGGGTGTTGCAATGGTTAGCGCATCCAGAGAAAGCAGTTTATCATTTGGCCGGTTTATTAAAGAAGGGAGGAATCTTAAGCATATTGGATTATAATCACGAAAAATTGGAGCTGAGACCCTATATGCCTGCCACAATGCAAAAAGTTTATGATCAGTTTTTAAGGTGGCGCGCTGATGTAGGGTTTGATAATCAGATAGCAGACCATTTAGAAGAGATGTTCCAACGGGCAGGTCTCAAGCATATAGAAACCCTTCCTTATCCCGAAATAACGCAAAAGGGAGAAGCAGATTTTTGGGAGAAGATTCATTTGTGGAAAGAAGTGGCAGAAAAA
>CBDHFQ010000026.1:0-387593 GCA_965262565.1 Bacteroidia bacterium | reverse complement strand
GTTATGTACTTCTATAATTGAAGAAAGCCCACCATATGTGGTGAGCTATATTTCTTATCTTTACTTGCCCTGGAAGTCTGCGAAAAGAAGTTATTCTTTTAGTATTCTAGTAATATATTGATCCCCATCTACCTGCACTTTTAAAATATACATACCGTTAGGAATACCACTCACATCTAATGGTTGGATTCGCTGGGTAGTAGTCCATGTGTCTATCGTTTGTCCCAATGCGTTAAGTAAACGAATGCTTTTAGGTTGGCTACTTGCGGATGGAGAAAAAGAAAGGTGAATAATCTGGTGTGCTGGATTTGGGAACACTTTCACTCGGGCAGCATTCGGCTTTTCCAGTGGAGAATTTGAGACAGTAGTGGAATCATTGTCAGAAGAATTAAACAACATCAATCCTCCTCTGGTATTTCCTACAATCAGTGTGGGGAAAGTAGTTTCATCTAATTGGGCTAAGGCAGGAGCTGCATTGGTTCCAACATCTATATCATTTAAATTACCCACAAATCTCAAGGTATCTACATTTGGAGTAGCTAGCACGTTTTCAATATTATCATATACCTCAATAACCCCTTGTACGCTACCCACTAATAGTTCTGTCTCTCCATCTTTATCTATATCTGAAAAGACAGGTCTTGCATGCCCATTGGACAACTCACTTCCAAACTCATCATTAATTTTCAATCCTCCCCAATTGTCAGATATCAGGGTAAAATCAGCTTCCGTAGGGCTACCTGTATTTTGAAAATAAGCGATAACCCCTTTTTCATTGCCAATAAATAAATCCAGGTCATTATCCTGATCCACATCAAAGAGCGTAGGAGCGCTATCTATCCCACCATTAATATCCATCAAGAAATTTCTATCTAGGCTAAAAGAGACAATGCCATTTTGGGGGCCATTATTTTTGAAGAGAATGAGGGTACCATCGGCAGAGCCAAGAATGATGTCTTCGTTTCCATCACCATCCAGATCTCCTGCCGCAGGACTGCCTCCTTCCAATTCCGAAAAGTTACTTCGCAGTTGAAGGATATCTTCCGAAATCAACTGGAACGCAGGATTAGTGGCTGTCCCAATATTCTCAAAATACAAAGACAGTGGAAGGGTGAATTCTACACCTGATTCATTAAATCGTGCAAAGAGATTACATACAATGAGGTCTTGCAATCCATCTCCATTGACATCTATAAAAACAGGATGAGATTGAGTTCCTGCTTCTATCTGGTCAGTTTGAAGGAATCCTTTTTGGGGAAAATCAAATATAGGGGCATTATCCAGGCCTTCATTTTCATATAATAAAATACTGTTCTTGTCTTCTACGACACTTCCATTTGGAGAAACAATTAAATCTCTCTTACCATCATTATTTACATCTATATAAAATGGAGCAGGAAACTGAAATAATTCTATAGGAAATCCTTGTTGGGGATAAAAGGTTTCCACAGAATCCATATTAGCGAATTCCGGAGAACCTCCATTAAATAAAGCGTAAACATCGGTAAAGTTTCTATCCCCTATTAAGGCATCATATACAGAATCTGCATCCAAATCCAATAAAAGAATAGTAGAACCTGCATGCTTACTTCTGGTGGCATAGGCTTCAAGATCTATTTCTCTTAGCTCACATCCTTCCCCGGTAGTGTCTCCGAGAATAGGGGTATTATCTACTTCATCTTCCCTAAAATTTCCCCAACACCGATCTTCTCTTCTCAGAATGAGGGTATCCTTTCTATTAACATCTTCCACTGCATAATTCCTGTGCCACTCCATTTGTTCGATCACATTAAAAGTGAGGAAGTCAAGATCTCCATCTCTGTCTACATCTATGATGGCGGGAATGTCAATCTTTCCTGAGAAAAGAAAGAGTTGTCTTTTCTCTCCAGAAGTTTCGATTTCGGTTTGCAGCAATTCTATTTCTCGTTCAAACACGATAGAATCAGGTGTGGGCCTTGTTTGTTTAAATATCTGAACGTTGTCAGACTGAGGACTACAAAAAATATCATCTAAGCCATCATTATTATAGTCTCTCATTAAAGCCCAATTAAAACAGTCACAACTATCGAAAGGAGCACTTAAAGCAGGGTCAAAGCGATACTGGATATTTCCTTCGGTCCCTTCGTTCACGAGAACTGTGAAAGATGCATCTTCTCTATCGAATACGACCAAATCTTTATTTCCGTCATTGTTCAGGTCGGTGGCTGAAAACTGAGGACTATGCATGCCTCCGGCCCAGGCTGCCCCATAGATATTACCTGCCAGATTGTTGACAGGGATGTTGTCTGTTCGTTGGTATTGTTGGGCAAATAGAGGAATTGAAAGAAAGAGCAATAAGGTGTATAAAAGTATGTTATGGTGCATATGCGTTTAAAATCAATCTTACAGCATCAATGTTCCACATATTCAACAAATCTAAAGATCGAATTTTTCTGGAATATCATCATTAAAATAAACTGATCAGTATAAATGAATGAATCATTGGTCAGGAAAACAGGATCATAAACGGTCTTAATATAGAACTACCTTTTTTGAAAGGCTAACAAGTTCGCTTTGGTATTGGATTATATATATTCCAGGAGTTAGGGACGATAAATCTAATTCCATAGATGGCTTTCTTATGGATTGATTCATAATTATTTCTCCCAGGGAATTGTAAATGTGCAGTGTTCCCTGGCTTGCTGAAGAAGGTTCTGAAATTTCTATCTTAACTGGGCCATCAGTAGGATTTGGAAAGAACCTTATAGTACCATCAGAAGAAGATAAGGTTGGTTTAGTAGAAGTAGTTAATAGGGAGTCGGTACCCGAGAACAGAAATAACCCTCCTTTTTCATTCCCTACGACAAATATGGGTGGTTCTTCTCTTTCCAACCAGGCGACAGCGGGAGCTGCATGTCTCAAATTAGTTTGAGGATACAGATTTCTTATTTTTTGTAAAGTATCTGTTGCAGCATTTAGTACTCCTTCAAATATTTGAACTTGCCCATCTATTCCTCCTACTAATAATTCCGGTTCTCCATCTTCATCTAAGTCGAATAATACGGGTTTTGCCCATCCATTGGTGAGACTGGAACCGAATTCATCATTGATCGTAATAAACCCCCAATGATCAGACACGAAAGTAAACTCTGGGGAAGTAGGTGATCCCGTATTTTCATACAAGGTTAATTTCCCTTTTCTATTTCCTATCAATAAATCTAAGTCTCCATCCTGTTCAATATCGAATAGAAACGGAGCACTGAAAGCTCCTACATCAATTTGTAAATAGTTTCTGGACACCTCTCTGAAATCAGCCACTTGACCTGGGGCTGCTTCGTTCCTGAAATACCAAAGCTCTCCCGATTCTTGACCCAACAACAGATCATCGTCTCCATCCCCGTCTAAGTCCCCTGATGCAGGACTAAATCCAATGGGATCATCTGCACTGAAGGTTAAGTAATTATCTGAAACAAGCTGAAATGCTGGGCGATCAGCTGTCCCCACATTTTCATATAAATGAAGTAATGGTTGTGTCAATACTCTAGTTCCCAGTTTTATGGTAGAGGAAAAATTTCCCACCAGCAGATCCAGTAAACCATCTTGATTATAATCTATGAAGGCTGGATGTGCCCTTAACCCCAATTCAATATGTCCCTCTTGAAGAAATCCTTTTTGAGTGAACACAAATAACGGAAAATCATCAGAGCCTTCATTTAGGTATAGGTTAATTCCATTTTGATCCTCTATTCTATCGGATAAGGCATTAGGAGCTACAATTAAATCTCTTGCACTATCCCCGTTAATATCTAAATGAAAACAAGCTGGAAAAACAGTAACATCTATAGGCGTTTCATTTGCCGGGAAATTGGTATCTACTTCATTGAAATAAGCATAATCCTTTCTTCCTGCATTAAAAAGCGCATATACATTATTAAAAGAAATATCACCAATTAAGGCATCAAATAGGGAATCCGCATTTAAGTCTAGCAAAAGAATGGTAGAACCTGCATGTCTTTCTGAGGAGCGTCCATTAATAGCAGAGGGGTTAAAGTTGACCAACTCGCAATTTACGGTATCTTCAATAAATGCAGAATTATCTTCATTTCCTTCGAAAAAGTGTCCCCAGCAGGAGGTTTCCAATGCTAACATCATCGTATCGCAACGATTCAAAGTTTCTACGGCTAAATTTCTATGCCATTCCACGCTATTTCCAAGAACGGAAAAAGTGATGACATCTAAATCTCCATCAAGATCGACATCGACAATGGCCGGAACATCAGTCTTTGGACTAAATAATCTGCCGGAACCGCTAGAATAAATAGAAGTTAGGGGTTGAAAAGCAATATCAAACGAAATGGAATCCTCGGAATGAAGAGATTGGCGATAAACCGTTACTCCAGCAGTTTCCGTCCCACAAAATAGATCTTCCAATCCATCACAATCAAAATCGCGAAATAACGCCCAGCCGAAACAATCACATGAATCAAATAAGGAATAATATTTCTGAGAATAACGATAGGAGAAATCTTCTTCGGAGCTAATATTAAGATAGGAGGAGAAACTATTATCCAGACGATCAAATATTACGATATCTTGGAGATCATCCTTATTCAGATCAATGGGAGAGAATTGGGGACTATGCATTCCTCCTGCCCACGGATTGACCAGCACTTCTCCATCAGCCTGTGTCACCGGAATATCTGTTCGTTGAGTGACTTCTTGGGCGATATTAATATATGGGCTTAGCCATAATAATAGCGTCCAAAAGAAAACATGTTGTCTAGTGATTTTGAAGGTTTGCAAAGCAAATATGATAAAGTAATTATGTATGGATGTTACAATAGTTTATGTAGATTCCCTACTAAAGTAAGGTAATTATGATTGCGGATAGATCCTTTTATTCTTTGTTCGATGTTTATTTATCATCCGGTAGGCGAATTTGCACGGATACGCGAAAACTTAAAGGGGGAGAAATTTTTTGGGCGCTGAAAGGAGATCGTTTTGATGGAAATGAATATGCGGAAAAGGCATTATCTATGGGAGCTTGCATGGCTGTTGTGGATAATCCCGAAGTATGTAAGGAAGGGGACAAGCGTTATTTATTGGTCGCTAATACGCTGGACTCCCTTCAACAATTAGCGATAGCGTATAGGAATACTTTTGATATTTCTTTGATAGGATTAACGGGAAGTAATGGAAAGACTACAACGAAGGAATTGATCTACTCGGTATTAACCACCAGATATACATGTCATGCCACTAAAGGGAATCTCAATAATCATATTGGTGTGCCTCTTACTATTCTGGATATGCCTCCTGAAACTGCGATAGGAATAGTGGAAATGGGAGCTAATCAACCTGGAGACATAGCGGAATTAGTAAAAATTGCTCAACCGACGCATGCGCTCATCACTAATATTGCTGAGGCACATTTAGAAAAATTAATAGATGTAGAAGGAGTAAGAAGGACCAAAGGAGCCATATTTGATTTTGTACGGGTTCGTGGAGGATATGTGTTTGTAAATGAAGAGGATCAACGGGTAAGATCACTGAGCATGGGGATTCCACAGATAAGTTATGGGATTCATTCGGGCAGCATTCGGGGAAACATCATGAAATACGATTTGGAGGGTATGGAAATAAAAGTAACCCATCCATACTGGGATACCACACATATTTTTTCAACTCGTATCAGCGGTCAGTACAATTTACTCAATATTTTAGTGGCGATAGCTATAGGAGTATATTTTGATATACCTTTATTATCTATTAAAAAAGGGATTTACGATTATGTTCCCAATAATTCGCGAAGTCAATTGATTGAACAGGGGGGGCAAAAAATTTGGATGGATGCATATAATGCCAATCCTGCTTCTATGCGGGCAGCTATTTCACACGTTTTTGCTGTTGGGAGCGGGAAAATAGCACTTGTATTAGGAGATATGTACGAATTGGGACCAGATAGTGAAGAAGGACATAGAAGTTTGGGAAAATTTATTAACAATTACGAACCCCTTATTACTATTGGTGTAGGAACTGAAATGGAAAAAATGATAGAGGTTATCAAAGGGGAAAAAATATGGTTTCCTTCCATTGAAGCTGCAAAAGAAAGCTTCCGTCAGCATATCTCTGAGGCTGATATCTTATTATTAAAAGGGTCGAGAGCTGTTAAGTTAGAAGAGTTAATAGAAGGAACAAAAGATGGGCAATAAAAAGAGATAATAGCGGATATGTGAATGGCCATATCCGCCTTCAATAGTTTATCTCATCTGTTTATATGCATTAATAAGGCCATTAGTAGATGCATCATGCGTACTTACAGGATCATCGCTTTCTAATTCGGGGAGAATTTTCTTAGCCAGTTGTTTCCCTAATTCGACGCCCCATTGATCGAAACTAAGAATGTTCCAAATGACTCCTTGAACAAATATTTTGTGCTCGTACATGGCGATTAAGCTCCCCAATGTACGGGGGCTAAGCTGTTTAAACAGTATAGAATTGGTGGGTTTGTTGCCCTTAAAAACTTTGAAAGGAACTAATGCATGTATTTCTTCTTCTGATTTTCCGCTGTTAACCAATTCGGTTGTTACTTCTTCAGCTGTTTTACCCATCATGAGCGCTTCGGTCTGAGCGAAAAAATTAGACAATAATTTAGGGTGATGATCGCCTATTGGATTGTGGGAAATCGCTGGAGCCAGGAAATCACAAGGGATCAACTTTGTTCCTTGATGAATCAGCTGATAAAAAGCATGCTGTCCGTTTGTTCCTGGTTCCCCCCAAATAATAGGTCCTGTTTCGTAAGTCACTTCTTTTCCCGATCTATCAACATATTTTCCATTACTTTCCATATTTCCTTGCTGGAAATATGCTGAAAAACGATGTAGATATTGGTCATATGGTAAAATGGCTTCAGTTTGTGCATTAAAAAAATTGTTATACCAAATCCCAATCAGCGCAAGAACAACTGGAATGTTTTCAGTTAGAGGAGTATCTCTGAAATGTAGGTCCATGGCATGAGCTCCCAACAGTAACTCTTTAAAATTATCAAATCCGATCACACAGGAAATCGAAAGACCTATTGCAGACCACAAAGAATATCTTCCTCCTACCCAATCCCAGAAGCCGAACATATTTGCAGGATCTATCCCAAAGGCTTCAATGCCTTCTTGATTTGTAGAGAGTGCTACGAAATGTTTTTTGATCTCCTCTTCGTTTCCTGCTGCAGATAAAAACCAATCTCTGGCAGTACGTGCATTCGTCATCGTTTCCTGTGTGGTAAATGTCTTTGAGGCGATCATGAACAAGCTGGTTTCAGGGTTCAGCTTTTTCAATGTTTCTGCTATGTGAGTTCCGTCTACATTTGAGACATAGTGTACCTTCAAGTCTTCTTTCCAGTAAGGTTTCAACGCTTCGGTCACCATCACTGGCCCCAGGTCCGAACCTCCGATTCCTATATTGACAATATCTGTGATAGGCTTTCCTGTGTAACCAGTGTGAACACCTTTTCGAACCATATTTGAAAAAGTTTCCATTTTAGCCAATACCTCATTTACCTCAGGCATCACATCTTTACCATCTACATGTATTGGGAAATTGGATCTATTTCTAAGAGCTACGTGAAGAACCGCTCTATCTTCTGTGGTATTTATCTTGTTGCCATTAAACATTTGATGGATAGCATCTGATAATTTCGTTTCCGTGGCAAGCTGATGAAGGTGCGTTAAGGTATCTTTCGTGACGATATTTTTTGAATAATCTACCAATATTTCTTCAAATCGAAGTGAAAATTCTTCGAATCGCTTTGGGTTTTCCTTGAACAATACCTTTAAGTGTACATTCTGTATATGTGAATAGTGTTCAGCCAGCTTTTGCCAGGCCTGTGTAGTTTTGGGGTTAATTTTTGCTAACATAATTTAAATTATTGGTAGAATACAATTTGTACCAAAAGTAGGTTTTTGGAAAGACAAATTTGTGTAAGGAATGAGACAATAAACAAAGGAAATTTATGTCAGAGAAGATTGATCATATGTTGGAAGTAAATTGAAAGATCAATCGTTTTAATTATAAAATCTACACTCCCTGTAATATTTGCTGATAGCGCAGCATTTTTAACCATAGGGGTAGGTAAAACTCTCTTTTACAATAATTATTTGAATATTTCGTAAAGAAAACTAGTGTGGTACTATTCTTTACACAGCACTAATTTTATTACCTGCAAAGTGTAAGAATATTATCATTAGTGAGCTTTTACGGTTTCACACTTACACTAAAAATTTTGGGTATCCGAGAAAAAATTACGCTTATGTCCGCTCCATTGAAGCCCGATTACGAAGTAGAAGAGGATGAACTTCTGATAGATCAGTATGTAAAGAAGGAAAAGTTCAAGCGATTGAGGCTTTTACTGCTTGCAGTTCTGATATTTTTCAGTTTTGCAGGAACCTTATACTATTTTATTCCTCCTCGTCATAAAAAAGTCTTTCCTGACGGACCTGTTAAAGGAAATGATAGAGACGAAGGTGATGTACAATGGGATTATATTGCCGGACAAGCACAAGAAAACGGGGTTGATTTTACAAATGAGGATGAAATACCCTTTGGAGGAGAAAATGATAGTGTCTCATTAACTAATGAGAATTTAATTGATATCATTACTTCTGATCGACTCTCGGCTGAAGATCAAGCCAGCCTCATTGAACAAACTGCAGAAAATAATTCTGAAGCCTTTTTGACTAATGCCCAGGATTACAGTGCTGAGGATAATGAAGAGTTAACTAATAACGAAAGTGAAAATAATAGTAGCATAAAAGCCACTGAGGTCAAGTCTGCGGAAATTGGTATGGTCTCTAATGAATATTCTGAAGTGAAAGAGGATATCGTTATGGAGGAAAAAGAGGATAATCAGAAGTCAGGCTTAAATTCGTTTACTGATTGGTTTAATTCTCAATGGTCGGCCGACAAAAAGCAGGAATCTAAAGAAAACACTACCTCTGATGCTATTACTACTGTTTCCAATGATGAACAAAATGAATCTGAGGAAATTGATAGTGTAAAGGAAGAAGACCTTAATTCTTCTGTTTCACAATCATCCGATGATGAAACAAATAACGAAACATCCATTTCTTTAAATGGTCCAGAAGGTGATACAAATAGCGATACATCTGGTTTGACTGTAGGAGAAAGTATTGATTCATCGTTTAATGAGAAAAATGAATCGGATACGGAGCTTACTCAGGTTGAAAATGAAGCGATAGTGGAGGCTAATGAGCTGGCTGACGTACAGTTGGTGAACGAAACTGAGCAAGTGAAAGAGGAGCTAGGATTTGAATCTTTGCAAGATCAGGAGGAATCTGCTACACCAGAAAAACTGGATAATTCCACAGAAGAAGTAGAGTCTATCGATGATGACTTAGAAACATCAAAGGTTGATAATTCAGGTACTATATCTCAAAATTTTAATGAGGTGAGTGAAAAGACTAATGTATCTGAATCGGTAACCATGAAACCTGAATTCTCTGCTACCTTAAGATGGGTTGAGAAAATGCCTGAATTTCCTGGAGGAGAAGTATCAATGTACAAGTTTTTAAATGAGAACATCATTTATCCTCAAGCTGCCAGAGATTTAAATATTCAAGGTATTGTAATTGTAGAATTTCTGGTTGATCCAACCGGAACACTCAGCGATTTTAAATTAGTAAGAGGACTGGGTTTTGGTTGCGACGAAGAAGCCCTCCGTGTCGTCGGACTTATGCCAAGCTGGAAACCTGGAAGTCATCAAGGTCATAAAGTACCCGTCCGCTATTCCTTGCCTATAAAATTTAGATTGATCAATTAAATAACGTTTAGGAACTAATGAGACAATTCAACTATGCAAATCACTTGTTGGCATTTGTGCTGATGATTTTTTATTCATCATATCTATTCAGTCAATCCATTATACAAGGAACCGTTATCGATGCTTCAACTGGTGAAAACTTAGAAGGAGTGATAGTTACTGTGGTTAAAGATGAAAAGCAGATTGGTACATTTACTGACTCATATGGTAACTATCGTCTTTTAGCCTCTGTAGAGCCTCCATATTCAGTATATTTCCAAAGTCCCTTGTATGAGATTAAAACACAAATAATTAATGATGCTGTTAAAGATTTGGATGTTGCTTTAGGAATTAAAGCAGATTTAAATGTTGGAGTAGAAGCAGTGGCGTATAAAACGTTAGATGAGGTTACTATTCCTTCAAAAAGCAAAGAACTAAAATCCATGTCTCCGGTGACTATTCATAATATTGGATTAGTCGAACTACAAATGAATCCCGGAGTCGATTTGACTTCTTGTATTTCATGTAAGCCGGGAATGGCTTCTTACCAGGCCAGTATGAGTCTATCTGTTCTCAATCCGCGCGGTTTTACCGATGGAACAAATTTGCGTTTTGTTCAACTAATTGACGGGACCGATAGTAATCTTCCTTGTCCGTGTTTTCCTCTGGCAAATCCTTTAGGAAATTCTGAATTGGATGTCCGTTTGGTGGAGATTATGCCAGGTCCTGGATCAGCTTTATATGGCCCTAATTTGTTTAATGGAGCATTAGCCATGTTTACCAAAAGCCCGTTTGACTATGAAGGGATAAGCGGATATGTTAAGGCAGGAGTGAATACTCAACCTATACGGGGAGGGGAGCCATTTTATGATATGGGTTTCAGAATCGCCAAAAAGATAAACGATAAGTTTGCTATAAAATTTACGGGTAGTTATTTAAAAGCAACCGATTTCTTTGGTTTTGATACTACACATTCTGTTACAGGAATGAATGTGTTGGATAGTGAGGAATTATTGAGTCGGCCTATGAACCACCCTTCTTTTGATGCGGTAAATGTTTATGGTGATGAATTGAGCATTCCTATTGACCTCAGGAATGATGGCAATATCATGATGGTCAATCGAACTGGTTATAGAGAAGATCAGTTGTACAATCCTGAGATCAATAACATTAAGCTTAACCTGGCTGCTCATTACAAATTGAGTAAAAATCTTGAGCTGATATATGATGGTAGATACGCCAGATTCGATGGATTTCAACGGTATTATATTATGTTTTATCCTACCCTGAACTCTACGTTCAATAACCATCGCCTGGAGTTGAGCGGTAAAAAGTTTAATGTAAGGACCTACTACACCAGACATAATACAGGAACGGCCTATAATATCATGATGGCGGCAACTATGACTCAGCGGATGTTAAAACCCGACGCTGAATGGGCCGCAGATTATGCCAGAGCATTTAGAGGGGAAGTGCCAGATATACCAGCAGAAAGTCATATGAAAGCTCGCATGTTTGCCGACCAGGATGTACCAGGAACAAATTCAATGGAATTCAGAGATGCTTTTGAAAGAGCAGTAAATAATCCAGGACCCAAAATGATAGATCGCTCCGGGTTTTATCATATGGAAGGTTCGTATGATTTAAGTGATGATATAAAGTTCGCTTCTATTCAAGTAGGTGGATCTTATAGAAATTATCAGTTGCGTTCGGAAGGAACGGTTTATAATGATCAAGTGGGGCCTTACAATGGAAAAATCACCTTCTCACAATATGGCTTATACTCTCAGGCTACAAAACTATTATTTAGAGATAAGTTATTACTGAAAGGAACTATTAGAATGGATGGTCATAGCTATTTTGAAACGAGGTTCTCTCCAAGAATGGCTACTGTGTTGAGTTTAGGAGATGAATCTAAGCATCATATTAGGTTTTCGGTACAAAGCGCCTTTAGGAATCCATCAGCTACTGAAGGTTTCCATAATAGAAGAATGATGGGTAATGGAAGAATGTCTACTATGATTGGAGGACAATGGGAAAGTATCAAATACTGGAGTCTTGATTTAGGAGATGGCAGTGTATTAACAGGTCCTCAACTAATGAATGAAGCCGTTACCATGATGTCTTTCAGAAGATTTAGTGAAACTGGTAATGAGGAAATGTTGATGAGTGCCAATATTCAGCCTTTGAGACAGGAGCAACTTACGGCCTTTGAATTAGGGTATAAATCTCAGGCATTAGAGGGCAGGCTCTCTGCAGACGTGCACGGATATTATAATAACTTTAGAGATTTTATAGGGATTAAGTCAGCCTTTCATATGCCTTCCGAAAGATCTTTTATGTTCACCCAAAATCTTCCAGGAAAAGTGGTTGGCTATGGTGCCGTTGCGAGTCTGGATTATATGGGTAAAAAAGGATATCGTTATGGAATCAATTACGCATACGCAGATTTTAATGTAGATGAAGAGATTAGCAATGATCCTACCATCATCCCTGGATTTAATACACCCAATCACATCCTTAACATTTATCTGTCTCATGCAAATATTTGGAAAGATCTCGGATTTAGCACGAGATTTAGATATTCCAGCTCATATGTATGGGAAACTGCTTTTGGGATAGGAGATATAGATGCTTACAGCACTATTGATGCTGCCGTTCATTATCATTTTAAGCCCATCAAATCTTTAGTTAAACTTGGAGCCTCAAATATATTTAATAATCCTTATAACACCATTTATGGTGGACCTTCCATAGGGGGACAATACTATCTTAGTATTACCTTTGACGATTTCCTTTTCTAGAAATACGGTAAATCAATTATTACATGATAATAGGGCTGTCTCATTTTTGAGACAGCCCTATTAGATTTAGACCTTATATAGTTTAATAAAACGCTTCTACCTTAAGAAGTAATTCTACATAGCAGAAGGTCAAATTTTCTTTGATGATATATTCGTGCGAATTTCTTCACCCGAAGGCTCTATTATCATCCTGGATTTATATAGTTGAATGAAGGTTGCTTCGACGATTGAAATACTCAATAGTAATTGAAGTAAACTTTTGTCGGCTAAATTTGGAGTAATTATTTAACAGGAATCCATAAATTTTGACCAATTACTATTTTTTCGGAAGGCAATTGATTAAGGATTCTGATGTCATTTTTGTTTGTTCGGAATCTTTGAGAAATGGTGTATAGATTGTCTCCTTTCGTAACTGTATATTGAATGACTCTCATATCACCTGTCATAGGAGCAAAAGAGTTTGTATTTGTGATAGGAGAAGAAGTTGTTATACTAGTACTAGGCACAGCAACGCTTCGAGTGGATTCCATGACGACAGGAATGATTGATCTGGAAGTAGCAGTTGAGGTCGTTGGGGCATTTATAAAAGATACACCGCTACTTGGAGTGCCCGACTGGAACATATTGAATGGCATAATAAGTAGGATATCCCCTGCTTTTATAAGACTACTTTTCAGATTATTGTAACGAATTAAATCTTCAACAGAAACGCCATATCTACTCGATAGAATTTGAAGGTTTTCACCAGGTTGAATTTTATGAGCAATCCAATCATTACTGCTATTTCCCACAAAACTCGTAGATCGGGCGACGGGTATATTTGGCGTCGATTGAACCATCATTGGTGTTTCGATTACAGATCTGTTGGTATATAAATTGGGATTAACCACCACATCTCTTCTCATTTGAACCATATTACTTGGAGGAGTAACTCTCAACTTTTGGCCTTCTTTAAGATAGTTACCCTCTAATCCGTTCCACTCTCTGAGACTCTCTACACTAACACCGTGAATCTTACTGATCTTACCGAGATAATCTCCTTTTTGAACGGTGTAATATCCATAGTTATAGAGATTTTGTGAAATACCCTGGATATAAAAGAGCGATAAGGAAAAAATGAATAAAATTATTTTGCTATAATTCATAAAATAATTTTTTGCGGATCTATTAATATTTACAATCATGAATCTGTAAATAGCTAATAATCTTTAGAAAAATTTTATATATAAGAATATTGTTTATCCCGAAATTATGCAAAAAAGGTACCATTTTCAGTTGTTAAATCCTAACTATTAGGCGCTTAAACTGAAGTAACCTCTCATACTTTAGCATACGAAAAGGAGAAATGATATGTTAAAAATAATTTATTCCAATATGAGAGATATTACATAGGGTATCATCTCTCATATACTGGATGACCATAAATTTGTAGGTACCACTTTCCTTCAAGCTTAGTTTGAGGGAATCAGATAGAAAAAAAGTATATTGATTATTCCAGTCGGAAGGATACAGCCAATTTCCTTGCTTATCGATGAAGGAATCAGTAATTAAGCTGTCAAAAGTGATGTTGGAAGGAGATTGCCAAATAGATTTTAGATGAATATTTCGATACAAATATTCTTCCAACAAACTGACCTGAAAGTTAACAGTATAATTATCCTTATTTTCTATAACCTCTATAGTAAAAGATAGCGTATCTGTCATAGCCCAGCAGGAATCTTGAAAGGATTTTTCCACGACAAATGCCTCTTTGTTACATGAAATACCCAGAATACTAATGACAAACACAAAATAATAAGTGTATTTCATACCTATGTTTTCTCAGCTATCAATCAATGCTATTCGGTCTTATTTCTTCCTTTTGACCTTTGAGAATGCTTATTTGATTTTTTAGGATCATTGCTCTGATTGGAAGAAGGTTTCCTGTTTGAAGGTTTACGTGATTTTTGTGGTGCTCTACTTTGAGATCTTGTAGAAGGAGATTCGGCATTTGAATTTGCTCCCCTTCTCGATTGATTTGGAGAAGACCGTTGGCCATTTGGAGCTTTCTTATTTCTACTGGTGTTTCCCTTTCGTTTCCCTGAAAATTTTCTGTTGTTTCTCTTCTTAGACGACGACGAAGATTTATCAGGACTTGAGGTAGTTTTAGTTTGGCCCACCACATCCACAAAATCTACTTTGCGATCTAATTCCTCTTCTGTTGAAATAAAATCAATTCCTTCGACTCCCAGATTATCGGGTTTTTGATTTTTAGCATTCATTTCCGAAATCTGCACGACCTTATCTATATCAAGAGGGTACCAACTAGTTTCTCCATTATAGCTAAACCACATTTTGCGTTTAAAAATATCTGTTTTTTGGAGAGTGGCTTTTCCCTTTTTCGTATCTAACATTTCTATGGTAGGAAAATCTTGCAAGGCATCAAGATAGGCGTCTAATTCATAGTTAAGGCAGCACTTTAATCTACCACATAACCCTGATATTTTCATAGGATTGAGGGATAGGTTTTGGTATCTGGCAGCAGAGGTACTCACCGTTTTAAATTCAGTTAGCCAGGTAGAGCAACATAATTCTCTTCCACAAGATCCGATACCCCCTACAAGGCCAGCTTCATGCCTTAACCCTATCTGCTTCATTTCCACCCTGATTCTAAATTCTTTTGCCAGAACCTTAATTAATTCTCTAAAATCTACCCGATGATCAGCAATGTAATAGAAGATAGCCTTAGAATTATCTCCTTGAAATTCTACATCACTTAATTTCATATCCAGTTTCAGTTCGCTAATAATTTCTCTGGCTCTTGTACGCGTACCTTGTTCTCTTTCCCTCACCTTACCAAGCATTTCAAGGTCATTTTCATTAGCTTTACGGTAGATTTTAGGAATAAGACTTTCCTCTTTATTAATCCCCTTTTTCTTCATCTGTAATTCAGCACCAAGGCCACTCAGGGATAAGAACCCTATGTCATATCCTCTATCACTTTCCACCACTACAGGATCTCCAGTATACAATTGAAGAGAGTGAACATTTCTATAAAAACCTTTACGTGTATTTTTAAACCTTACTTCAAAAATACTATCTACTAAGGTGTGCGACGGCGAGTTCATATTACTCAACCAATCGAATGTATTTAGTTTGTTGCAACCTCCTGAGGAACATCCACCATTTCTACCACAACCGGAACTACATCCCCCTGTACTACATGATCCACAACCCATAACACTAAATTTATATATTAGTTATGTATATGTTTAGTCGCTCTTATGAGCTTACTGTATAAAGGTAGATCTTGAAAAAAGGGGTAGGAATGAATCAGTAAAATATGATTGTAATGAGAATGCTATTTACAAATAGACAACAATATATTTACTAATAAATGACGAAATCAAATTTCATCAGGACTAACAAAAAACATCTATATATTAATCAGCCTAAGCTCTCTTATACTAATTAGTGAATAATCATCTAATATTCTCTTTCCATCATCCTCACCCTGATTATCATTAATTCAAGATCCCACTATTTTGTGGTTTACCACCCTCAAAATGCTAATATACATATTAATCTATATTTACAAAGAAGAACTGGCAGAAAGTAGAAGGAAAATACTAACTTCTTTCCTGCTTGGAAATGGCAGCTTTCAAGAATCTGACATACTTTTTTTTGCTAAAACCTTCGTTGTATTTGACAAGTAATTTTCTCGCTATCTCAAATTCCTCTCTTCTTATATGTTGAAAAATAATTCGAGTAAAAAAAACGTCATGCATCTCCCCTTGCAGTTGCATATTAGCTACATCCAATTCGGTAGGATCTTTTATGCTTAATTCTTGAGGAATAGATCGCGAAGAAAAGGTATGTTGAAAGTATAGCTGAAGAAAAAGATAGTAATAGTATGAAAAAACCGCACCAACATTATTAATTGGAACATCGTCCAAAAAAATACCTGTTTGAGGAGAATTTAAAGAATTAAACAGTTTCAGATAGGCCTTTTGATAAAGAATTTCGCTTTCTTCGAAAGTGAAAAAGTAATTCGGAAGATTTTTGAATTCGTGATAATCATAAAGGAACCCCAACTCTCTATTTGCCAGGGTATCCAACAAGTGCGAATAAAAAGAAAATTTTTCAGCGGTGACGGTATTTCTTCTTGCCCGAATTCCTCTTTCTCCGAGTGTAGTAGATTTTGATAAATAGTAATTACAAATTTCAGAAGTAGCCCCGTGAAATTGAATTGTATTAGCATGTAGGAAATTGGCTTGATGACCTACATAAATATGTAAATTACTATCTGGGAGCAAGAATATTTCAATTTCCTCTTCATCCACAAAAATTGAGGCTGGTCGGGGACTATTGACATGAAAATCAATCGCTATTAACTGCTGGTCCTCTTGCCTGGATTCTACCACTTTTCTGGATCCTTCGACTATATTATAATACATTCCAAAAATATTGACTGGAATGGGTCCTATATTATTAGTATGAAGAAATACGGTGGTAGTATCATAAAATTCGTATGCTGGAGCTGGAGGGGTTTTATGTTCAGCGTAATAAGAGAGTTGATATACAGCGACGGCTACGAGCAAAGTTATTAGCCAAGGATAAACATAAGCTCTGGTCATGCGGTAAAATAAGGATAATCAATCAAATTAAAAGAAGAATTAATGGGAGCTAATAATTTGATGTAAGGCAATTGATAAACCTGTCCAAACCATCTTCGCATTAGCATTTCCTGCGATATATCTTTTTGTTTCTTCTAGCTCTTTAACCATTTTCTCAATTTTTGAGTAATTGACAATAGAGGAAAATTTGGATTGAAATTCCATTTCTTCACCCGATATAGGTGCAATGGAGGAAACACCCATTCTAAAAAGAAAAGAGTTTCTAAGTTTATGGATTGCGATATTGAGAAATAAAAGTTGAAATTCTTTACTTTCCTGATACACAGAAGAAATTTGTTGGTCAATTTTCCCATAATTGCCAATGTAAACCACCCTCATCCACGCTACAAATTGCCGGTTAAGTTCTTGGCGGGAGTCACTTATAAATTGTAGAGCATTACCTATACTTCCATTTGAAATGGATGCTACCTCCTCAGATCGAGAATGGTCCATTTGATAACTTTCTCTCATAAATGCGGCGATAGATGAAGTATCCAAACGCTCAAGTCGTAGTTGCTGACATCTGGAGCGAATGGTCGTCAATAATTTGGAAGAGTCGCTACAAGTTAAGATAAGCATAGTTTGGTCTGGAGGCTCTTCTAATAATTTGAGAAATGCGTTAGCGGCCTGTACATTCATTTTTTCCGCATACCAGATAATAATGACCTTGATACTAGCTTCGAACGCCTTAAGGAAAATATTTCTTTTGAGGGCACGCATCTCATGTACATTAATGATGAGCTGCTTATTTTCGCCCCCTGATAGCTGACTCCAGTCTTCAAGAGTCGCATATGGATTCTTAACAATCATTGGCCTAAATGAATCCATAGAATCCTCTGCCAATAATTGCTTACCACTTTCTTTAGCGGAAATAATCGGATAAATAAACTTTATATCCGGATGAATACATTTTTGATTTTTTTTGCACTGAGAACACTCTCCGCAGCTATCTCCCTGTTGAGGATTCAGACAATTGATAAATTGGGATAGTGCTCTTGCGATGGCTAATTGTCCTACTCCTTCCGGGCCGGTTAACAATAGGGCGTGAGGAAGCCTATTGTGCTGACTAGCATCTCGAAACTTTTCTTTAGCCTTAGGTTGACCGATAACATCTTTGAATTGCAATGGGAATAAAAATTATGAGGTAAAAATTAGGAATGCTTTTGCTCATGATGTAAAGCTAATTGGCCACATGCACCAAATATATCTTTTCCTCTACTCCTTCGGACATTAACGATGACCTTTTGTGTCTCGAGATAAGATATAAAAGCTTGCATCTTTTTAGGAGAAGTTTGCCTAAGCTCAGTGCCTGGAAAAGAATTATATTCTATAATATTCACTTTCGAAGGAATAATACGAGAGAATTCAACCAATTCTGCCGCATCTTCTATTCCGTCATTAACCTTATCAAATAAACAATATTCATAAGTAATTCTTGTTCCTGTCTTATGATAAAAATAGGTCAATGCTTCTTTCAACTGTTCTAGAGAGTTTGAGCGGTTAATGGACATGATTCTGTTCCGCTTTTCTTCATTAGCACTATGTAGGGAAAGAGCAAACTCAAATTTTACTTCCTCATCACCTAGTTTCTTGATCATTTTTGCGATGCCTGCTGTAGATAAGGTAATTCGTTTTGGGGACCATCCCATTCCCTCTTCTGAAGTGATATAATGGATGGAAGTGAGGACGTGTTTATAATTAAGTAATGGTTCTCCCATTCCCATGTAAACTATATTAGTCAGAGGCCGATGAAAGTTAAGGAGAGCTTCCTGTTGTAATAAAGCTACCTGATCAAAAATTTCATAGTGCTTAAGGTTATACTGAAAGTCCATCGTGCCAGTCGCGCAAAAAACACAATCCAAAGAACATCCGGCCTGAGACGATATACAAGCCGTTAGCCTTTTGGGAGTAGGAATTAGTACACCTTCCACTTTCAATTGGTTAGGAAGGTTGAATACATACTTAATGGTTTTATCCTTACTCTGCTGGGAAGAATAAATCCTCACTTTATGTAAAGTATAATTCGCTGCTAAATGAGATCGTAGTTGTTTCCCAACATTTCTCATTTCTTCAAAGTCCTCTACTCCTTTCTTCCAAATCCAATCATGAACCTGAGCTACCCTAAATCGTTTTTCTCCCATCTCTACCATTAGCTTTTCCAGTTCTGGACGAGAAAGAGAACGTATATCTTTTGTTTGTCTCATTTTGCTTTCACTACTTGTAAATCATTCAGTAGTAGTTTAGACTCTATGTGGAACCTATGCTGAGGGCTAAAATACGAAATATTTTAGTTAAGATTTTCTCTCAATTACCCTAGTAAGTTTATGCCATTATTATTTGCAGATAAGATTTATACGCCTGAAAAGTGGTTAACAGGGTATTTATTAGAGGTGAGCAATGATGGAGTGATTCAGGATGTCAGACCTCGAACAATGGGAGAGAAGGTAGAAGAATTCAGGGGGATACTTTCTCCTGGATTTATAAATGCTCATTGCCATGTGGAGCTTTCTGGATTGAAGAGTACGATAGACAAAAAAATGGGAATGACAGGCTTCATTAGATCTTTGGTTCAGCAGAGAAAGCTAATCCCTGAAAAGAAGTTAGTGGTTGCTGCCAAGAAGGCTTTGGAACATATGTGGAACCAAGGAATCGTTGCCTTGGGAGATATATGTAATACAACACATAGCCTGGAAGGAAAAAAGCAGCACTCTTACCTATATTCCCACAATTTTATAGAGCTATTTGGGCTAGATCCGCTTCGTACGGAGCGAATATGGGAAGAAGGTGTAAACTTAGCTAATAAATGGACCTCGTTTCCTCATTCTATTACTAGTCATGCACCTTATTCCATGTCTTCATCATTGATCAGGAAAATAAATGCTGCGCAACCGAAGTTAATGTCTATTCATTTGCTTGAGTCAAAGGAAGAACGAGAATGGTTTAGCAAAGCTACTGGACCCTTTTCTGACTTTTATCAAGGGCTAAACCTTCCTGAACCTAATAATGAAGGGCAAGCGGAGATTCCGTATTTGATTCAGGAGATGAACCGAATGCAATCGGTGCTTTGGGTTCATCTTACCGAAATAGAAAGCCAGGAAGTAGATTGGTTGATGAAACAATTTCCTAATTCCTATTTTTGTCTTTGTCCCAGGTCAAATCGTTATATTCACGATACTTCTCCACAACTCAATGTATTTAAGGGCTGGGAAGATCGAATCTGTTTGGGAACCGATAGTTTGGCAAGTAATGATTCCCTGGATATCTTAGCTGAAATTAACGTTTTAGCCAAACAGGAATCATCATTTTCTTTCCACCAACTCCTATCTTTTGGGACATATCAAGGAGCAAAAGCACTTAAAATAAGTGATAAGTATGGACAATTTTCTCCAGGAATGCGACCAGGGATAAATTTAATTAGTTGTCCTTCTGGTAAAATAGATGAGGTGAGAGAAAGTGGTCAGCTAGAAAAACTTTTTTAATAATAAATGAATGGAATCCTATAGAAATGTGATAGCAATAGATGACGTGTTGGTCAGTTCTGCATTATCGGATGAATTTTTTTTATGTGATATAGCCTTATGTAAAGGAGCTTGCTGTGTAGAAGGGGATATAGGGGCACCACTTGAAGAAACAGAGCTTCCTGTATTAGAAGATTTGTACCAATATGTCGAGCCATATTTGTTGGAAAGTGGAAAAAAAGCGATTAGTGAACAAGGGTTTTATACTTATGAAGGGGAAGATGGATTTGTTACTCCATTAGTGAATGGGAAAGAATGTGCTTATGCTACCTTTGAGTCGGATGGTACGGCTAAATGTGGGATAGAAAAGGCCTACTTGGATGGTAAAATATCATTTCGAAAACCTATTTCATGTCATTTATACCCAGTACGAGTGAGTAAAAGGAAAGAATACGAGGCATTAAATTATGATGAATGGCAAATTTGCAGTGCTGCTTGTACACTTGGCTTCCAAAAAGGAGTAAAAATCTATGAGTTTGTTAAAGAAGCACTGATCAGAAAATATGGAAAAGCGTTTTATGCCAAATTGGATGAGATAATTATTGCAGGAAATGAGCAGAGAAAAATTAAGGAAGAGGAGGACAATGGGTAATAGCTGTATTATCGTTTAATCACTTTTTGGTGCCAAACTTGATTTTCTGATCTGATTTCCATCCAATATACGCCAGAGGCTATATTCTTCATGTTGAGATCCATGGTAGTCCGCATAGGATCTATAGCCATTAATTTACTAAATACTAATCGGCCCTGAACATCTCTAATGTTCAAGCTTGTAGTGGAGGAAGACTCCTCAGGGACAAAATTTAAGCTTACTTTATCTGTAAATGGGTTAGGATACACTTCAAAAGGGTTTTCGACCATTTGTGTATTACTTAAACTTCCGCTTTTTATCGCAGCGTCAAAAATATAGATAGCTTCATCTTTACTGGCTGAAGACTGATAAACAAATTTAATTTGAACATTTCCGCTTACAGGATCATCGATAGGAAACTTAATCTTACCGTTAAATGAAGAACTTAATCGTCGGACATTTACCCACTGATCATCATTTAAATATGAAATTGTTAAACGACCTTGATCAAGTGAGAGCTGGCAACTTATATCTATGTCTACGTAAAATGGTTGGCCTAAGTGCGATATTTCAGAAAAAGATAAGGTTAATACACTAAGATCTTCTTTATAAGCATATTTATTTACTAGATAGAATTGTGCTATGCCCTGATTATCAATCCAGTGATCATTATGCTGCCATTCAGCTTCATGAGATGTGGAAACTTTCCACCAATATGAAGGTTGACTCTCAGGTAAGAGAAAATCAACATTTGTAAATACAGATTGGGCCATCACAATTTCTCCGGAGAGAAGAAGTAATAAGCTAATATGTCTAAGACAGTAATTCATAATGATAATGAATACTAAAGCTATTTGAACATTTACAAAAATAATGAGAGAACGTTGAAGAATATTAGATGTAAGAGCCGAATATTACAAAAAATATACTAAATAAAAAAGGTTAATTACGATAGGTCATACAAAGATAACAATCATTTAAGTTGAGAAATTGTTTAGAAAACGAGGTTAATAAACAAATTAATAGAAAAAGATGGAATCTAGAGAATACTTGTCAAAAGTATTGATATGGCTGAACATAGAGAAGGAAGAGGACCTTAAGCAATACAGAGAAAGGATCAGAAATAAGTCCCTTAAGGAAAGAGTGAATAAGGGCTATACCTGGTATCCCTTAGGATTAAAACGGGTAAGAATTAGTACAGGAGAGCGCTTATTGCTTGAACTTGAGAGGAATGCTATTATAAAGGCACAATCAATTCAAAGTGGAGATACGGTATCAGTATTCGGCTTATTATCCGGACATGAAGTCGGAAGAATTACTGGAGTAGTTGCTTACATCACCAGTCAGATGATGAAAGTCATGCTGGGGACGAGCCAACTACCTGATTGGATATCCAAAGCTCAGTTAGGGGTAGATGTAGATTTTGATGATAAGACCTACCAAGAAATGGAAAAAGCCGTAAGAGGAGTGATAGAAGCCAAAAAGGGGAGCCGATTAATGGAGTTAAGAGAGACCATATTGGGAAAGAGAAAGGCAGAATTTCATCGTTGGAACATAACCCATACTGACTCATATCTTAATGATTCGCAAAATGAGGCTGTCCAACGAATCCTGGAATCCCTTGATGTGGCCATTGTACATGGGCCTCCAGGTACGGGAAAAACGACCACTTTAGTTCGGGCCATCAAAGAAACCCTAAAAAGAGAACATCAGGTACTAGTCTGCGCACCTAGTAATACTGCTGTCGACTTGTTAACTTTAAAATGCTATGAAGCAGGGATTTACGTAGTCCGGATAGGGAATCCAGCACGTGTTGAAGAGACGCTACACCAATTAACCCTGGATGGCCAAATCGCCTCACATGAAGATTATGCTTCCTTAAAGAAAATGCGCAAGGAAGCAGATAATTATCGAAAGAGAGCTTCAAAATTTAAACGGAACTTTGATGCCGATGCAAGACATAAGCGTCAAACATTACTTCGTGAAGCTAATGAACTTCGCAAATTAGCGTTTAAGCTAGAGGATTATATTATCCATCATGTGTTAACTCATAATCAAGTGATTGCAACTACTCTTACTGGATCAGCGCATTCTGTTCTTGGGAATAAACGGTTTCACACAGTATTTATTGATGAAGCTGCTCAGGCTCTATCTTCAGCTTCCTGGATTCCCATTCTCAGGTCGAACAGAGTAATACTGGCAGGAGATCACTACCAACTTCCTCCTACCGTTAAATCGATGGAAGCGGCTAAAGAAGGCTTGAGTAAAACACTTTTTGAGAAGATTATGAATGAAAAAGAAGCACATGTATCAGTATTATTGACAGACCAATATAGAATGCATGAGAGGATTATGCGCTTTTCAAGTGATCAATTTTATAAAGGAAGATTGAGAGCCCACCCATCAGTAAAGGATAGAAGGCTAGGAGAGAACATTGAGCCAGTAGAGTTTATAGATACTGCTGGATGTGGTTTTGAAGAAAAAAAGCACCCTGAAACCTTGAGTAGATTTAATGATGAAGAAGCCCACCTATTATTAAGGCATATAGCACTTTTATTTAATAAGCTAAAAGCTCAGGATGAGCAATTCTTCTCAAAACCATTTTCTTTAGGTATTATCTCTCCTTATAAGGAGCAAGTGGCAGTAATAAGAAAACAATGGGCCAATAGTCCCATGTTAAGTCAATATGATAGCTATGTGAGTATAAATACGATCGATGGTTTTCAGGGGCAAGAAAGAGATGTAATTTATATCAGTCTTGTCCGTTCCAACAACAATAATGACATTGGTTTTTTGAAGGATATCAGAAGAATGAATGTAGCACTAACTCGAGCACGTAAAAAGTTAGTTGTTTTCGGGGATAGTGCTACGCTGGGAGAGCATCCATTTTATGAATCTCTTCTACATTACATGGAAGAAATCAATGCTTATAAAAGCGGATGGGAATATTTAAACAAAATATAGACAAAACCTAATAGATGGTTTCAGAATATATTAAATCATCTTCTTCTATTACTTCGCCTTCACTAATTAAAGTTGCGCGCTCTACTACCGCTTTTAATTCCCTCACATTTCCCGGCCAAGGGTGGTTCAGCATATTGATGATTGCATCTTTAGAAAAAGTCTTTTGCTTCATTCTGTTTTGCTTGCTGAAATTGAGTAGAAAATATTTGGCTAATAAGAAAATATCATTGCCTCTATCTCTTAAAGGAGGAAGATGTATGAGAAATCCCTGAAGCCTGTAATAAAGATCTTCTCTAAAATATCCTTCTTTTACTCTTTGGCCTAAGTTTTTATTTGTGGCTGCTAACACTCGAACATCAAGTGATATTTCCTTATTGCTTCCTAAGCGCGTAATTTTGTTTTCTTGTAGCACCCGTAAAAGCTTGGTTTGTAAATTCAACTCCATCTCACCTATCTCATCCAAAAAAATAGTTCCTCCCTGAGCTTCTTCAAACTTCCCTATTCTTCTTCCTGATGCTCCTGTAAACGCGCCCTTCTCGTGACCGAATAATTCACTCTCAATGAGATCTGCTGGAATAGCAGCTACGTTAACAGCTACAAAAGGCCTCCTTTTCCGGGGGGAATGGTAGTGAATAGCATTAGCAATCACCTCTTTTCCCGTTCCACTCTCACCAGTGATCAACACCATAATGTCATTCTTTTCTACTTTTTGGATAAGCTTAAGCACTTTGAGAATAGGTTGACTTTCACCAACAATCTTCTGGTATTTATTTTTATCAATTACCTGCTCTCTAAGTTCTTCAACTTCTTTTCTTAAGTTTACACTTGAACTTAACTGCTTAACAACATTAGTTAGTTCTATAACCGCATTTTCATTCTTGATGATGTAATTATTAGCACCGTTCGAGTAAGCTTCGACCACAACTTCCACTTTATCTTGTCCCGATAAAATAATGGTCGATATATCTTTGTTGTAATTTTTTATTTTCTTCAAAATGTCCAGCCCGTTCATATCAGGTAGATTGTAATCTATACTGACAATATCAGGGTTGAGATGAATATGATCGAAAAAATCTCTTCCACTCTGAAAAACATGTACATCAATATTGTCTTCTTGCTCCAGCGACCTTTGTAGAACACGACCAAAAACGAGATCATCTTCTATGACAAATACTTTATTCAAATACTTTTTCTGCATATCATCTGATATTTCATTTATCCAATGACTTATTTCATTTGATGGATTGTGTTAAGTGCATCAAATCAGATTCAAACTATTAAAATTGTTACGATAAATTAAACCTTCTACGATGTATTTATTACATATTTTTAAAAATTGATATTTTATATATAAAATTTATCTATTAAAGCTGAAAATAGATAAATATAAAGCTTTGATTTTTAGATTCTTACTTCTCTTACAGGCTAAAGGGAAATTCATGGGATTCTTGTTCTTCGGTAATTAGGTTATATGTAGACGCATTTTAGAATTGATCTTTATCGCAACTAAATTTAGTTTTATTAATGGTATTTTTATATAAATAGACTATTATTATGAAGGAAGCGAATATTGATCAATCATTTAACAGCAGTCAGAAAAAGGACCTGGGTAGATTGATAAAAGTAGATATGGAAAAAATGAAGTTTATCTTGGGGAATGATACTGACTTTTTCTTGGAGATATTCGATATAATTATTTCTCAAATTCCCGACGTTATAAAAGATTTATACACTTCTACAGCAGAAAGCCAGCACGAGAAAGTTGCTGCTACTGCTCACCGATTTAAGTCTACCATTAATGTGTTAGGCAATGAATACCTGACAGAATTGACGATAAATATAGAAAAGATGGGCAGGACCCATACTGATATCACATCACTTACCCATGCTATAAGTGAATTAGACGAGGCATGCGATGAATTGATCACTCACCTTCAGGATCTTATCCAAATTATCAAACAATAAAATTCTTCGCTGGCGTTGGGGGAAAAATTATACTTTAACTGACTGTAATAGAGGCAAAATTGTGGGTTTTGATACATAATTATATAATTTAGTGCTTTTGCTATATTTAGAGCAACAATAAATTGAATACTCAATTCATTTATATAATTATGGACTTGTCTCTGTTTTGTTTTATAACTTCCATTCAGTTCATCTTTTTATTTCATTTAGATGAGGTAGCTGTTTATAATGATCAACATCATTTAAGCATTGATGCTGATACGTACTCCTTTCCCAACAATAAGATCCCATATCTCCTTTACTCACCAACGAATAAGTTTAAATTAAAAGATAAGCTGGATGAAATCTCCGGATTGACATACTGGGGGCCAAAGAAACTGGCTGCTGTACAGGATGAAGATGGAAAAATTTTTATCATTGATACGAAGAAGGAAGAGGTTATAAAAGATTTTTCCTTCCATAATGATGGGGACTACGAGGGAATTGAACTGGTTGATGGAGACATATACGTATTGAGGAGCGACGGAGATATTTACAAGTTAAAAGGAGAAGATGACGACAAAGCTAAGAAGTACGAAACCATCCTAGGGAGCAAAAATGACACAGAAGGCTTAGGATATCTGCCATCTGAAAATACACTGTTAATTGCCTGTAAAGCCTCCCCCTCTAATGATAAAAAGTCTTTCTCTTATGCAAGGGCTATTTATAAGTTCGATCTCGAAACAAAAACAGTCGATGAAATCCCTTTTTTACTCATTGATTTAAATGAAGTTAAAAAGTATTTAAAGGAAAGTGCCTTGACTCGTTTTGCAAGGGAATTTGCAAGTATGTTTGACCCGGCGGGAGATAAATGCTTTCAACCTTCAGGGATTGCTGTCCATCCTATTACCAAAGATATATATATTATTTCGAGTGTTGGGAAATTGCTTATTGTCTATAGTGCTGAGAAAGAATTGTTATTTGTTGAACAATTAGATGGAGAAATTTTTAAACAACCGGAAGGGATCTGTTTTAGTCCTGACGGTACCTTGTTCGTTTCTAATGAAGCTAGAAATGGAAAGGCAAATATCTTACAATTTTCCTATCAACCTTAGCGGAAATAGTGCAATTCTCCCTGGGATTTACTTGATTTGGATCTGTATTTAACCATTAAACGTTAAGTGGGCGTGCTTTCTAAATAGTCAATATGCTTAACAACCGCATTTCCCATTTATTACAAAGATCTCTTCTGGGTATAATATTAGGAATGATCTACGCTGCTGCTGCTTTTGAAGATCAGGTTATTCTTCCCATTTCAGCACTGGTAGGGTTGAATATTGGTTTATTTACTGCCTGGCTCGATCATTATATCTTTCCAGGAAGAATACGCAGACTTAGATTTACCTTACTTTTATTGGTCAGGACCCTATCCTATCTCGTAGTCATTTGTCTCTGTATTTTAGCGATCAGTGGAGGGTACTATTGGTGGAATAATGCCAATGAATCATGGGATCAGCTATGGGAATTGAGGAAGATTATTCGTTGGGGAGAAAGATTAAATATTTTCTGGACCATATTTTTCAGCTTTGTAGTTGTCTTAATGGTTCAATACATAAATTTGACTTCACGATTGCTGGGGCCTCGTATTTTATGGAACTATCTCATTGGAAGATATCATAGACCTAAAGAGGAGGAAAGAATATTCATGTTTTTGGACATTAAATCTTCCACCACCATCGCAGAAAAACTAGGACATTTTCGCTGGCATAATATGCTAAATGATTTCTTTTATGATATTGCAGAACCCGTATCTACTTCTGAAGGATCTATTTACCAATATGTAGGAGATGAAGTAGTGATAAGTTGGCCCAAAAAAAGAGGGCTGAAAAACTTAAATTGTATCCGTTGCTTTTTCAGAATTAAAAAGAAAATAGACTCCAGAAAAGATAAATATTTGAAAAGATATGGATTCGAACCCATTTTCAAAGCAGGATATCATATCGGAAAAGTGGTCACTGGAGAGATAGGAGATTTTAAAAAGGAGATCGTATTTCACGGTGATACCATTAATACCGCTTCCCGAATACAGGATGAATGTAACAGATTAAGCCGAAATATATTGATTTCGGAAGACTTGTTAGAGGATCTGTCCCTTAGTGGCGAATTTGTAGAGGAGTATATGGGCAGTATTTTACTCAGAGGAAAAGGAAGGGAAATAAAACTTTTCAGTTTAAAACCGGGCTGGAGAAGTGATGGGACTTAATTACTCCTAAATGATCTAAAGCGCAATAATACAATACCTTCGTAAAAAAGCCATGAGCAGATAGAGATCATTAAAATGGCTTCAGGAGAATTTAATGGAATAGAAGTGTAGAATAGCTGTTCCAACAGACCTGCGATACCCCCACCAACGAAAAAGCCTGACAACAAGCAACACATTCTAATCAACCACTTATTTTTTTTCTCGAAAAGAAGTTTAGAAGAATGAGCGGTAATCGCTCCTATCAATAAGCCTAATATTATCCATATCAAATGCATGAATCATTTTATACTTTGTGGGTTATACAATCATTTATGTAAATAACAGTGTTTTAATCACTGAATGATGTAACATCAATGTTTATTTACTGTTCTGACTAAAGTTTTTAATTAAGTCACCTGAGTAGGTGAAAGAAAAGAAGGCCACTACCTGATCGATTAGTTCTGTGTTTTTTATTTGCTTTATTTGAAAAATCAGGCCCATTCTAATGGTATCAAAATGATTAATGAATATGTCCGGTGAATTTGATCCCATTTCTCTGAAAATCTGAGTGAGCGTTTTATGATATGACTCGCGGAATGGAGCTTCAATTAAAGGATATATGATTTCAGCCGTTTGATTATGCGTGAGTAAGGAAGCATACAATTGCCATAGGCTTGGATTCTTCGCAAGTATTTCTGACCAGCCGTGCAGTAGCGCTTGTAGTTGATGTTGGGCTGTTGAATGGTGCTGTACAATTAGAAGCCATGTTTCCAATTCTTTTTTTATGCGACCTAAAATTTCATACAACAGGCCCTCCAGGCTGCCAAAATAATAAATGACCAATCCCCTGGAGAGTTTACCTTCGTTAATGAGTAATTCCATGGTTGTAGCTGGATAACCATATTTTGCGAAGACGTGAATGGTATTTTGGATGATATGTTCTTTTTGCTGATTAGCTTGATTCATAAAAATTGATTCCTTCCCAAAATAAATCAGAAAATTTGTAATAAATGCATCATAGAGGTTTGGAAATTGAATTTTTGAAAGTGTAACACAAAGGAAGGATTCGTATTATGTTTACTAAAGAATTTGTATAATTTAAAAAACTGAAAAATGGAATATTTCTGAATGATTTTTTCCAATAAAACCATTTATGAGTAAGACTAAAGGCCGAATAACTCAATCTCATAACACTAGAAATAACGTAAACTTAAAGCGTATAATCACTGTTTCTAGCTTTGTGTTAGGTGGAGCAGGAGTTCTACTGGCAGGCTTCCTTTGGATAATGGGACTTCAGTCATTTCAGAAAAAGAAGCTAAGTGGTGCTGTGTTCTCTGATTTAAATGAAAATGGGAGGTGGGATGTTGGCGAACCACCTATTGATAGCATTAAAATCTGGCTCTACGTGGATGCAGATAATAACGGAATTGTAAGTAATAATGATATATTGATTGATTCTTTATTTACTGATGAAGAAGGTGTTTATGAATGGAAGTCATATACAAGCGGAAAATTAGTTGTAAAAATTGATAATTCATTTGCTCTTACTGCGAAGCATACTTCCGCTATCAGACCAATGTCTGACAACAATTAATACTTATTCTTTTGCCATTATTCTCCGGTGGCATTCATATGACAAATCAAAAGTAGAAATTGTCCTAAACATCTTTTACCATTTCATAAACCAAAAGAATCTTGGAAAGGATTTTATCTTCTCCTTTTTCCGCTTTTAATACCCATTTTTTTATCTGTTGTTCAGCGAGCATGTGGAAAGGAAACATTTTATAATAGCTCCAGCTTGACGCATATTGTGCACATTTTTTAATCATTTGCTCGCGGTACATCATAGGGGAAGTGAGAATATCTATGGCATAAGCTCTACTTTCAAAATGAAATCTAAAAGGGGCAGGAAACGGTAACAAAAAAAGTAGAAAAAATAGAGCATACCATCCCGCATACGGGAAAGAACAAACCCCTACAGCAAATATTTGAGGGAAGAGATAACTAATCATAAAGGCTGGTTCAGACCACTCTTCTGCATCAAGCAGATGAACAAATTCATGTGCCAGAATTCTCATGGCACTGTTTTCATGCAAACGAATAAAATCTCTATCGGGAAAATATATAGTGTTACCGATAACTGTGGTAAATGAAGTCATAAAATTTGGACAGAACCACCAGATAAATAAATAAAGCAACTTCATTTCCCAGCTCTCATCTTTATATTTTATTCTGAAAGGGGATATTTGCTGTAATTCTCTCTCCAGGATATCGAATTCAGTCATGTTCGCATACATATTAATAAGCTCTCTATTGTTGGCTCAAAGTGCATACCAATATTACCTTGAGTTATCTTTTTTTCCGATTACTTTTCCTTCTTTGAAGGTCATGTCAGTGAGTAAATGCGCTAATCTTTCTGTCGCAGCTTTTCTGGTATAAGGAGTAATATCAGCCTCTGCGACAGAAAGATTCCCTTTTTTATACTGCTGAAATAACTTCAACAGATGTCGTTTCATTTTCTCCCCATCCTCAAAATTTATTACTTTCCCTGCGCCTGTGTCATGTATAATTCTGGCGGCATCCCCTTGTTCAGGCCCAATAGCTAGAATAGGCCTTCGAGCAGCGAGATATTCAAATGTTTTACCAGGAATAATTCCCAAAACATTGGGAGTATTATTTAGCAGTAATAATAACACCTGTGATCTTCCTATTAATCCTACTACCTCATCATGAGGCATATAGTCGACTTTTTCTACTACAGACATGAGATCGTACTTTTCAAGATCCTGAAAAGCCTTTATATCTGTTTTTCCAATAAATTTCAGGGATAAATGCTCTTTAAAGGAAGGAATTTCCTCGCAAAGTTCTCCAAAAGCTTTCCATAATAATTCAGGATTTCTATCGGTATTCAAGTATCCTATATGGCTGAAAGTAAAAGAATTATCAGGTTCCTGCGGAGGAATATCAAAATCTTCATGATCAAAGGCATTTGTGATCACATCTACCTGTTCTCTTCCTAAATCGCGAAACTCATCAGCCATATTCCAACTGACGGTAACAAGTTTATCTGCTTCCTGTATCACGGATTGCTCCATTTTTTTGTGTTGTTTATCGGCCCATGTGGTCAGCATGAGTTGTTGATAGAAATCAATATTGGTCCAGGGATCTCTAAAATCAGCTAGCCAAGGTATACCCGTATTTCTTTTTACGCCTCTGGCAATCATATGGGTGGAATGAGGAGGGCCACTGGAAAAAATAGCGTCTACAGGATGTTCTGTGAGATATTTTGTTAATGTTTTGATGGATGGTTTAATCCAGAATTTTCTTGCATCTGGAATGAAAAGGTTACCCCTTATCCAAACGGAAAGTCGTTGAGTGAGAGATGGCTTTTTCTGTTCTGACAAAAATCCAGAATAAACCCTCCCTTTTTTCTGACCTATAAATCTTTTATATACTTCATAGGGTTCCCAAATATCACCATAAATAACTTGCTGATCCGGTGGAATATCTTTCTTAAGAGACTGGTCGATGACTGGATAAGCAGCGTCTTTTGCGGTAAAGACTATTGGTTCCCATCCGAAGTGCCTCAAATATTTCACAAATTTTAAGCATCGCTGAACACCTGCTCCACCACTTGGAGGCCAATAGTAAATAATCATTAACACTTTTTTCATACTTAGTCAGTCTGAGATGATCTCTGCCTTAGAAGATGTCGTTGTAAGAAGTTCAAAGGTAGAAATATATTACCATCAAGGGAGTAATGGTAGGAATTTCCTGTCTTCTTCCTGTTTTTTTCTCAAAGCCAAAACAAAGGTAACTAACTTTCCATAGCTCTTTCGACCTTCTTTCACTCCCTGGTAGGTTAAATAATGATGATATATATAATCAAATAATATGGGGAAAATGGGTTGAAAAGGACGATGGGCCGCTTGAATGGCTTTCAAGTCATTAATGATACCCTTGGGAATTTGCCTGATGGCCGCTTCATATTTATCTGGAAAATGTTGTCGATAATGACTAAGTACATACCTTAAATAGCCAAGGTGTCCTGCATAAATGAGGGAGGGATCACCTGAATGGATACAACTGAGAAATGCAATCACATTAGCCGTACCTTCATCTCCAAATCCGTATCCATGGGCAATTTCATGAGTATAGGTAAAAGGAATAATGATAGGATGAACTGCTGCATCTACACTCCCTTCTGCGATATAAGGTAAGTATATTCCTATCGCTCCCAATCTCATAAGGAAGCCCTTGGGATAAATCCTTTGGCAACCTACTTCACCTGGGGTCATATAATCTAATTTTTTTAAAAGCTGTTTAACGGCTTCCCGACTTTTCTCTTCAAGATTTGTTGAATTCCATTGAATATCCAGTGCTATTGTATCATTTGAAATGAGAGCCCTGGCTTCTTGTGTATATAGCACACTCCAGCGAAGCTCCTTTTCAATATCTTCAGATTCGGCCTGAATGTGAGGTAATTCAAGAAACTGTTCTATAGGTAATCTATGATAATTGTATCCCCAAAGAACCTGAAAAAAGAAATAGGCTCCACATAAAAATGAGATAAGGGAAAGAAATAAGCTGGCGACTTTATTGCGCCGCTTCTGATGTTTATGTCCTTTAGAAAATAAGTGAATTTTAATAGTGAGCCAGCATAAAAGCCCAAATATTCCTATATACATCAAGGGTATAGGAGAAAGGCCTATAGTATAATCCATAAGGTATCGCAAAAAAGCGAATACGCCTCTGGAATAGATAAGCTCTGTAAAATGAGGATTCCATCTGAAGACGATGTCCATAATCCATGCAAATCCTCCAAGACCTATCCATATGAATCGTCTATCAATTTTGGGAAAAGCCTGACCTTGATTCCTCTTCTTGTACGACTTGAATTTCATTAAATTCTTCCTAATGAAAAGAATTTACGAAATCAAATGAATAGTTGTTAGTAAATATCTTATAAATTCTGCCGCTAACTTAAAATAAATGTTAGGTCGACACGGCTTATCAGTCTACCATGGATTGATAGACTAATTGCCAAAACTTTCTGCGATGAGTGTCAGTGTAGGGGGCGAATTGCATCATCATTATAGCTATACATTCTTCCACCGGATCAATAAAAAAATAGGTATTGTAAGCACCATTCCAGTAGAACGTACCTTCAGAACCTAAGGTATTAGCTTCTGCAATGTCATTTACGACTCCAAATCCTAAACCAAAACCATTACCAGCTTCATCTCTTTTATCACCTACGTGGTCTAAGGTCATTAGCTCAACAGTTTTTCTGCTTAACAGTCTGGTATTCCCTATGCTTCCCCCATTTAATAACATCTTACAAAACTTCATATAATCAGAAGGCGTAGAAAATAATCCAAAGGCTCCTGTATATAAAGTTCGTCCTTCTGTGGGTGTTTGATTAGGAGAGATCACAATTGGCTGATCATTCCTTTTAAAGTGAAGATCAACTACGCGACTGTTTTTTGAAGGATCTATATTATAACCTGTATCATTCATTTCTAGTGGATCGAATATCCTTTTTTGGAAGAATTCGGATGTATTCATTCCACTAAAATGTTCCACTAATCGGGCAAGTACATCTGGAGAGGCACTATACCGCCATTTTTCTCCAGGTTCTCCCGCTAACGGAAGAGAGGCTATAACAGCAATGTGCTCCTCCAGATTAGGCTTTAATTCCGCATACATCTTTTCTCTGTATAGCCGATCTAAAGGTTGATTAGAAAGTCCGTGCAATAATCCTGATGTATGTTGGAGTAAATCTGCTATAGTAATTTGGCGGTTAGCAGGGATGGTTGAAATTTGATTTATGTCCTCTATCGCTTCAGGTTCAGAGGCAATCTGTGCTTTTCCAAATTCAGGTAAATAGATGGATACTGGATCATCCAACTCGAAATAACCTTCTTCATACAACATCATCAGAGCCACACTTACAATAGGTTTGGTCATAGATTGAATAAAGAAAATGCCATCTTTTGGAATAGGCTCTTTTAATGCCAGGTTTTTGTAACCTATAGTTTCATTCAAAACAGGTTCTCCTTTGCGAAATATATTTATGACGGCCCCATGTAGATTTTCTGCTTCAATTTCATGTTCCAGATAAGTGGTCAATCGAGAGAGACGATCCAGATCTATTCCCCCCTTTATGGAATGCTCCTGAGCTTTCTGGGCAAAAACAGATGGGATAGATAGTATGAGTAAAAAGAAAATGCCTGAAATAATGTAGCGAGCCTTCATTTAGTAGTAATTAAAGATTTAGTTGATAGGATATTTTTCCTAAAGGAATGGAATTTTTTTCTTTTTCTAAAGGAATATATCATGAATAAGGATTGGTGTAAATTTGAAATGTAAATAGTATGGTATATAAAATAATTTGCAGAATAGAAATATAAAAATTGAATTTATGAACCTTTCTGTACTGGTATTAAAATGCCCAATTAAATTTCGAATCTTGTTGATGTTGTCGATTTTCTCCCAAATAGCCTTTGCACAACATACTGCTGATGTGACGAGTGGAGGTACAGCCAGTGCTTCCAGCGAACTGGCATTAAGTCCAGCTGCAGATGCATTTGATAACAATACCACAACATCGTGGATTGCAAACAGTCCTGTTCCAGAGACCTTAGATTACGACTTCGGAGCTGGTTCGGAAAGAGCAATAGTCAGATATCGAATTCATTCTACAGGATCAGGGAATAATGATCCTCGAACATGGCGAATCTATGGAAGTGAAAACGGTGTATCCTTCACTTTACTGGATACAAGAACTGGGGAATCCCTGGCTGCGGGATTTAATACGTATGATTTTTCTAATACCACCAGTTATCAGGTATACAGACTAGAAGTGGTAGATACACGAACTGGATTACCGCCTGTAGTTGCAGAATTGGAATTTTTAGCATTATCTCAGAACAATTGGCTTGGGACAACAGACGCTAACAGCAATGGTTTTGCGGAATGGACAGATGATGGAAACTGGAGTGCCGGTATTCCTCAACCAGAACAAGATATTACGATTGGAGTAGTTGGATCAAACCTATATCCAGAAACTTCTGGAGATGCAATAGTAACTGATCTGACTATTTCAGCTACAGAAGATACTTCTCTGTTAATAAATGTGGGTGATTCAATCCGGATAAATGGTACTTTTTCTGGGCTAAATAGAGTGCAGGGACCAGGAATTCTTAGCTTGGTTCAAACCATGGTACAAAATACAACATATACTTTCGGGGATATCGGTTTAATTATCACCGCATTTGGAGGTATACCAGGAGTTACAACTATCACGAGATATGGTACTTCTCCTCCTAATGGTGCTTCTCTGGTTAGTCGATATTTTGACATACAACCAACAAATAATTCTGGCTTAAATGCTACGGTCGTTTTTGATTATGATTCAGATTTATTAAATGGGAATACCTCAGGAAGTATGGTGTTTTACAGATCAACTGATAATGGAGCAAATTATACAGAAGAAGGAGGTTCAGATGATGGAAGTTCAGTTACCATTACTGGAGTCAATGCGTTCTCTATTTGGGCTACAGGAGATCCAACTTCCTTTCCTGTTGAATGGCTATCGTTTGAAGTTAAGCCAGATAATTCAGGCGTAGGCTTAAGTTGGTCCACCGCTTCAGAATCCGAAAATGCTGGTTATTGGATTCAGCACAAATCTGGAGAATCTAAAAATGAATTGTTCCGGGATGTACAATTTATTCGTGGCCGCGGGAATACATCAGAAGTTTCTTACTATGCACACCATCTTTCCAACTTAAGGCCGGGAACACATACCTTCAGATTAAAGCAAATTGATTTTGGAGGGGGATTCAGTTTTAGTGAAGTTGTAGAAGTAAATCTTGAAGATGATCCCGTATTTGACGTCTCTTTTCCGACCCCTTTTTATCCACATAACGATAAAGTAACCATTAGATTTCAGGCAGACAGGTACATAAATGCCTCGTTATTTGATTTAAATGGGAAAAAATACTCAATATTACATGATCTCGCTGTCCCTCTATTTCAGGATATTGTAATAAATATGGATGAACATAGATTTCCGACAGGTAATTACATATTGGTCGTTTCATCTGAGAAGCACTTTTCTGCCAAAAGGATGATGATAGTAAGTGAATGAATTTATTATTACACTATAATATTGAAAAGGATTAACTTCGCACGCAGTTGGGACATTACCTAATTAAGTAAGTGGAAACCTGACAACTGTAAATTTTGTAAAACCTACTTTACTATATTATGCAAGTTCAGACGAATACAATTAATAAAAATATTTACTATGTGCTGGATTTCGACAGCACATTTATGCAAGTGGAGGCGTTGGAAGAACTAGTAGAAATCTCTCTTGATTGTCATCCTCAGCAAAAAGAAATCCTGGAAAAGGTTCAGGAAATAACCAATCTGGGGGTAGACGGAAAAATAGCATTTAACGATTCTCTTTCCCGAAGACTTTCTTTACTCAACGCACATCAGACACATCTTGATCAATTGGTCGATCGGTTAAAGCATAAGGTTTCCAAATCTATCGCTAGAAATAAAGAATTCTTTCTAACATTTAAAGACAGGATTTATATTATTTCCAGTGGGTTTAAAGAGTTTATTATTCCTGTAGTGGCTGATTATCATATATCACCTGAGCATGTATATGCGAATTCTTTCATTTTTGATGATTATGGTAATATCATAGGATTTGACAGGGAAAATCCGTTGGCCTTTAATCAAGGAAAGCCTAAAGTATTAGAGAAGATGAATTTGGATGGGGAGATATATGTTATTGGAGATGCATATACCGACTACGAGATGAAGTCGGAGGGAATAGCGCATAAGTTTTTTGCATATACTGAAAATGTACTTCGCGAAAATATACTGGAAAAGGCAGATCATGTAGTTCCCAGTTTCGATGAATTCCTCTATATTAATAAGCTTCCCATGTCTATTTCTTATCCAAAGAATAGGATTAAAGTATTATTGTTGGAAAATATTCATTTGGATGCAAAAAAGGCCTTTGAAAGGGAAGGATATCAGGTTGAGACAATAGGCAGGGCACTATCTGAAAGTGAACTTGCAGAAAAAATTGAGGGGGTTTCTATTTTGGGAATAAGATCAAAAACGCATGTGACGGAAAAAGTGCTTGAACATGCGAACAGATTAAAAGTGATAGGAGCTTTTTGTATAGGAACAAATCAGATAGACCTGGTAGCAACAGCTAAAAAAGGGGTGGTAGCGTTTAATGCACCATATAGTAATACTCGTTCCGTAGTTGAATTAACTTTAGCGCATATTATTATGTTGATGCGTCGTATTCCTGAAATGAATATAGGAATGCATGCAGGTGTATGGAATAAATCTGCCAAGAATAGCAATGAAGTCAGAGGAAAGAAGTTGGGAATTATAGGTTATGGAAACATAGGTGCCCAGCTATCTATTCTGGCAGAGGCTGTAGGAATGGAGGTATACTATTACGATATCGTTGAAAAATTAGCATTGGGAAATGTGAAGCGCCTTTTAAGCATGGAGGAGTTACTGAGAATTTCTGATGTGGTGACTTTACATGTTGACGGAAGAAAATCTAACCAAATGATATTTGGCGCTAATGAGTTCAAACAAATGAAACCAGGGGCTATTTTTATCAATTTGAGTAGAGGTTTTGTAGTAGATGTTCAGGCTTTATCTACTTCCTTACAAGAAGGGAATTTACGAGGAGCAGCTATTGACGTATTCCCATCAGAACCCAAGAGTAACGACTTAGCCTTTGAATCACCTTTAGTAGGACTTCCCAATGTTATTCTTACTCCACATATTGGAGGAAGCACTCAGGAAGCTCAGAAAAATATAGCTGAATATGTGCCTTCTCGGGTGATTGATTACATAAATAATGGGAGTACCTTCGGCAGCGTAAATTTCCCCAATTTACAACTCCCACATCAAGGGAACGCACATCGACTTATTCATATTCATGAGAATACACCCGGAATATTAGCTAATATCAATAATGTCTTAGCAAAATATCAAACCAATATCGAAGGTCAATATTTGAAAACAACAGAGTCTATAGGATACGTCATTACAGATATTGATAAAGAGTATAACAATCAAGTATTAGAAGATCTGGAGTCGATTAAGCACACTATATCAATTCGTGTATTATATTGAGATAAATTTTCATAACATGACTTGCATGTAGGTCGATTAATACACAGATAATGCTTCATTTAGCCCATTATTACAGGATTGTCGAAGAGGCGATTAGCAAATTGGGAATAGATCCCGCTACTACCCGAGGTCCTCAACCAGGTCAGTGGAACCTTAAACGAGGTTCGGCTTCCTTATCTATTGATATTTTTCAGATTCCTCCAAGTGGAAAAGCTTTTTTTGGGATCTCCTCTCCCATCATGAGGGCTCCTGAGACTGGCACAGAGGGATTTTATCGGTATTTGTTAGAATTAAACCAGGGAATGATAGGAGTGGGGTTTAGTTTAATCAAAGAAAATGTCCTATTGAGATCCTCCCGTATGCTCGAAGGTTTAGATGCCCAGGAAGCTTTTCAAATGATTTCTCAAATAGGATTGTTGGCAGACCATTTTGATGATAAACTCAGAGAAAATTATCCCCATCGACAACCTATTGGGTTCAGGCCATCTTATATGGAAGAACTTCCTGTAATCCCAAATGATGAAGACGCATCCATTTCATCGGGAAATCAGGATTCCAGTGCTGATACTCAGCAGGATTCAAATACTGATACTCAGCATACAGAGCAATAATCAAAAAATACTCTTATAACGGAGATAGCTAAAACCATAAAGTGGAAGGTTACACGCTTAATCACTTTTGTGCTACTCTTATTCTGCATTTTCCTACGTTCGTCTTTTTCAGGTGGAAGGCGACTATCATTTTGTGTAGGTTAGAGTATGATTGATTAGAACGAAACGTCATGGAAATGAAAATTACCTCAACGCCTAGAAGACCAGCAGTTATATGCATGGATAAATTTTCCTCCTTTGAGCAGGAAGTCAGGAGAGATCGTTGGATCACCTATAATGCTAATCAGAGAATCAAATTGTATTTAAGTTTGTTTTTCTCATCCAAAAGCGTTTGTTCTCCTTCAAGATAAGCTGACTAGTGAAAGTATATTTACCTTAAAACAGCAGATTTTATTAATTTCCATTTTGCTACAGGTAGATTACTTAACATATGCTGAATATCGGTGCATTGTTAAAGCGCATTTGGTTAAAAGAAATTGAGCCGCTTTATAATTCCGGCCTTATTAATGGAAAAGAAAATCTGATCTCCTATATTTTCTTATCTCTTTCAAAAGAACTACCTCATGAAACCTGCTTATGGTGTTATCCTCGTTTGCACATAGCTTTGAAGGATGGACGTTACAGCCTTTGGGGTATTTACAGATTGAGAAGGAAGGTTATGTTATATCGACCAGATTTAGTGATTACCTGGAAAGATAAGGTAGTAGGATTACTGAGCTTGCGCTATTCTCCAAATAGATATACAGATTACCGAAGAGATTTAAAAAAGTTGCTTCCCCTGGTTCAATTGATAGGAAAGGGACAGCTTTTTCTTAGGATACATCCCGATACAGGAGAGCCAGATGAAACTTATCCCTACACCATTGACCCGGAGCTAACCCTTATTTATGCAGTGATTAGTAAAAGTAGTGGATTTGCTTTAGACATAGAAGCATTGAAGAATGACATTGATTATGTGTCGAAAAATTTTTTGCATTTGACCGCTTCGATTGATCAAAATAAGGTTATCTTTAATTCTACACTTTGCTAAATAGGCAGCTATGATAATGCGACCTCTACTTACTTCTTTTATAATCTGCTTGACGACTACTTTATTTGGACAATGGGAAAATGCTGTATTGGAACCGATTACTGAAAATTCCCGACAAAATGAAGCGAATAGGCAGAGTCTTAAGATTGATCAACAGCAAACAATACATCTTATTTGGGAAGAGATCATAGGCCAGGAAGGGGCAATTTTGTTCTACGCCAGGAGACCCGCGGATGGTAGTTGGTCTACTCCGGAAACTGTACTGCCGGAAGGAGAGGCGGTCTTTTCTTCAGCCTTAGAATTGGATAATGCAACAGGTACTCCTTATGTGATCGCTCAAGTGGGAAGACTAGAGGAAAGTGAATTAATTTTATCTAGAAGGAATTCGGAGGGAATCTGGATTCAACGACCTTTAACTAATTCCCTTGATATAGTGGATTTAAGTCCTGCTATTGCCATAGATCAACAAAGCAGGATCCACCTGAGCTGGGTAAGTCAGACCGAGGCTGGTGCTTTTACTATTAAATATGCCATTTTAGATCAGTTTTTGTCCAATTTAAATGAAGAAATTATTGAAGCAAGTGTTCCTGGTTCCAATGCGGAAAATGCGTTACCTCAGTTAGCTATCTCTTCACAAGGTGCTGCACATATAAGTTACCGAGGAACGAGGACAAACCAGTTTAGAATTTTATATGCTCATAATACCGGGCCTGGAACACCCTGGACGGTAGAAACTGTTCCTTCAAATAATATTGAAGATTTTGAACATGCTATAGGGTTATTTTCCGATACCATTATAAATATTGTCAGTGGTGGAGTAAGTTCCTTTAATGATCAATGGAGGATTAATCATAGGACAAGAAATGTATCTGAGATAGAATGGACACTCCCAAGGACCATAGTAGGGTCAAATAGAGGCACCTTGGGAGCGTATTTCCTTGATAGTGATGGGGTTTCACATTGTCTTGTGGATGGGTTGGAAAATGGAATACCTCAGGGAGTAGTTTATTATGCAAGAAATGAACAAGGCTTTTGGCGATCTGACAGATTAGCTGGTAATGGAGATCTGATAAGCGTCGATGTCAGAAGTGGTCAATTGTTACTGGATGATCAGGGAAATGGATATGCTTCTATATTTACCCTACCTAGGAATATGGAAAATTCAAGTGAAGTAGCTGTGTTGGGACCTCAGGGAAATACGGTTACTTCAATAAATCCATTTCGCTATCCTATGTCTATTCATACTCATTTGGATAAATTTCATCAGCAACTAACAATAAGCTGGGAAACGAAGGAAGGTGGCAATTTTCAGTTGTCTTTAGGGGATATACAAGGGAAAATCTTACAACAACTCCAATTAAATGCTACCACAGGCGTTAATGAAGTACGCTTGCCAGTATCTCAACTCAATACCGGTATGTATTTCATGTTCATCCAAAGCAGAACACAAACCAGTACGGTAAAAATTTTTGTTGAAAAAAATTAGCCTATCGGATTACCTTTTTTTCTTTCGGTTCATTAAGTAAAAAAGATTATGCAATCTCACTCGTCTATAGGTTCAGTAGGTAATTAGGCTAATGGTGATTTTTTGACTCCAGGAAAGATATTCACTTTACGAATGATCTAGTGTTCTTTATTCTCAATGCTATAATAAAGGTAAATAGAAATTTAACCCATAGTAAGTCGATCATCATATCATAAAAATTTCATATATATTAGCAATTCAAGTTCTCCTATTGGTTAATCTGGATCAATAGGGAGTATTATCAATAACCATTTCAACTATACTTTATGTTTCAACTTTTTAACCAAGTTAAATCATGAGAAGCTGTACCAAAATTATTCTTTGCTTATTACTGACAACTAGCTTTTCGTGGTCTTATTCAGTCGCACAGAAAGTGGGGCAACCTGTACCTGGGACAAAAGGGTACAAAAATTTGTTTGACCAGAAAAAGCTAGATCACACCAAACCTAGATCAGAGGCGTCATTAAAATACGAAAGGCGTAGGGGAGTTAGCATTTCTCCAGGCTCACCTAATTCTTTTCTTTCGACCTCTTTTGATTTAGAAGGCTCCCAAAACCACGATGGATATACGTTAAAAGAAGTATATCGTCAGGATAATCGTCGCCTTCCTATCTTTATCTCTACTGAACACAGGACGAGAGAATCCTTAAGTACTCGTTCGGATAGTGAACTATCATCTGTTGTTTACGAGCATATTAAAGACCTTAAAAAAATGCTGCCTTTTTCCTCTCCTGAGAAAGAATTGGCAATCAAAAAAATCAATAGAGATGATAAAGGATTCGTTCACGTAAGACTACAGCAGCAGTTCAAGGGACTTCCCATCCTCGGGGCTGAAGCGATCTTACATTTTAGCAGTAAGGGACAAAGAGTACTTAATGGACAATTAGAATTTCCGATCAAACATCTTTCTGTAGAACCGAAGTTAACTGCTGAAGAAGCGATTCAAATCGTTTCTTCAAATATGGGAGAGATCAGTGGACATCATCACATAGATGAACATTCCAAAGAGTACCTAGACTATCATCAGCCTCAAAGTAAGTTGCTTATCTATCCTCATCCCACTGAGCCTGAAGTGTATCATCTGGCATATGAAATTGAAACATATGCAAATATCAAAGATCACATATTTTTCTATGTAGATGCGCACACGGGAGAGGTAATTAACAAAGTAAATCACACTTGTACATTTATCCCTCCAACTCAAGGTTCTTCTAATGACTTGCTCAATAGCAACGTACAGCTTAATACTTTTCAGGAGGGAAATACTTTTGTGATGCTGGATGCAAGTCAAAGCATGTTTCAGGGGGCAGGAGTAGCTTTGCCGCAGCAAGGAGAAGGTTCCATTGTAACATTGGATCTTCGAAATGATATAGAGGGAGAATTATTTTTAATTACTTCTGGAGATAATAATAATTGGGATCCAACGGCAGTATCTGCTCATAATAATGCTACTACCAGCTATTTATATTATGAATCTGTTCACAACCACATTTCTATTGACGGCCAGGGGGGAGATATGTTATCCATTATAAATTTCCCCGATCCAGAAACAGGAGGAAGTTTTGATAATGCCTTTTGGAATGGCCGTTTTATTGGTTATGGGAATGGAGGTCAGGTTTCTCTACTCCCTTTATCAGCTGCATTGGATGTAGCGGCCCATGAAATGACGCATGGAGTGATAGAGGCGACGGCAAACTTAGAGTATCAAGGCCAATCGGGAGCATTGAATGAATCTTTTGCGGATGTTTTTGGTGTACTAATTGAAAGGGAGGATTTTCTGTTAGGAGAAGATATTATTAACAGACAAATATTTCCTTCAGGGGCATTGAGAGATGTCGCAAATCCAAATAATGGTTCTGCTCCGGGTAGTCCTGGTTGGCAACCAAAAGATATGAACGAATTCCAGAATTTACCTCCAGATGTGGATAATGGTGGAGTTCATGTAAATAGTGGAATTCCGAATAGAGCTTTTGCCATATTCACTAACGAAGTCGGGGCGGATAAAAGCGAAGACGTATATTATCGTGCGTTAACACAATACCTTACTCGTAGATCTCAATTTATCGATTGTAGGTTAGCTGTTATTCAAGCTGCCACAGATTTATTTGGAGCAAATTCTGCAGAAGTTCAGGCTGCTTCTAATGCATTTGATGCAGTTGGACTTTTTGGAGAACAGGTAGATCCTGAGACTACTCCAGATCCAGGTGAAGGAAGAGTAGATAGATTTGAGGTAAATACAGGGACGAAATTTATCCTTCATACAAACACAAATCCTTCTGATCCAAATACCTTGTACAGCTTCGACGTACAGAGCACTGAATTCTTTCCGGTGAGTACTACTCCTCATATTAGACCAGTTAGTGTGTCTGATGATGGATTAATAGGAATTATGATTGATACGGATAGACAGATTCGTTTACTGGGGCTTGATTTAACAAACCCTATTGAGGAAGTGGTAGAAGTCGATCTGGAATGGTCAAATGCAGTGATGTCTAAAGATGGAACTAAATTAGCTGCGGTAACTAACGAAGAAGATGCTACGATTTGGATATTGGATTTGGTGAATGAAGGAGTGATGGCTTTTGAATTATTTAATCCAACTACCAGTGAATTAGAGATTGGAACAAATGAAGTATTGTTTGCAGATGCATTAGAGTGGGATCACACCAGTCAGATTCTTATGTATGATGCATTGAATAGAAGAGAATCAATATTTGGGGAAGGAATTGAATATTGGGATATTGGATTTATTGATGTATGGGACAATGAGACGAACTCTTTTGGAACGGGAAACATCATTAAGCTGTTTTCGAACCGACCTGAAGATATTAGTGTAGGAAATGCTACATTTTCCGAAACTTCACCTCAGATTATAGCTTTTGATTTAGTAGATGATAGCGATAACTCCATGTCATTATACACAGCTAATATCGAGACAGGAGATTTAGTGGAAATCTTCAATAATCAGGTGTTAGGGTTCCCTTCTTTTGCTCCAGATGACAATACGTTATACTTTAGCGCTTTAGATGAAAATGGTAGTGAACTTGTAGCTAGTGTGGATTTAGGAGATGATGATATTACACCTATAAATGGAACGCTTCGAGGAGTACTGGCAACTTCACAATGGCCTGAAGCATATGCTACGGGTGAGAGGGATTTAAGTGGACCAGTAACTACGACCAACAATAAAAACGATCTTACTATTGCCGAAGGAGTGGAAGTGTATCCAAATCCTTCGAATGGAACATTTACCTTAGCTTTTTCTCTGACAGAATCTGCTGAAGTACAGGTTTGGCTAAGCGACCTTACTGGAAAGCAAGTAAAGGCATTTAACACTGGAGAGTTATTTGCTCAGGGAAATCATTCTGCTCAATACTCTATGAATGAATTACCTTCAGGCTTATATCTGTTAGAAATGCGTTCAGGAAATAAGCGCATAACAAAGAAAATTGTTAAGCAATAGTATAGTAGAGGGAAAAGGAGATGTGAGCAAACCTCTCTTTCTTGAACAATACAATATATTGAGTGCCTGGGCAATAATTTATTGCTTTCTAGGCACTCATTATTTTTCCTATAGAATGATCGTAAATCGATTTAAAATCCCCAATATTTCCCATGTTTTCATCATCGATATATACCTCCTTCTCTGTCACCTTTCCTAATAGTGTGTATGGAAGATGGGTATTAGTAAGATAGGAGTTAAAGCTGACTTCCTTGTCCGTTGGTACACTCACGATAGCTCTTCCTCCAGCTTCACCATATAAAAAAGCATCTTTACGGATATTCTCAGGAGTTTTTATAGAAAAGCCGCGTTCCATAGGAAAAGCGGATTCAAACAAACTTACGATCAATCCTCCATCAGAGATATCATGAGCAGCATGTATGAGTTGATGTTCTATTAATCCCAATATGGTTTGTTGTAGTAGACTTTCCTCTTCCAGGTCGATATATGGGGCTGGGCTATTTTTCACTTTATGATAATGATAAAGGTAAGCGGAAGATCCTATGTCTTCTACCACCTTCCCCAACAGATAAATGGAATCCCCTTCGGCTGAGAAATCCATTCTCATATGTTGATGTTGAATATTATCCATCAAGCCTACCATTCCAATCGTAGGGGTAGGATAGACAGGACCATCTTCGGACTGATTGTAAAAGCTCACGTTTCCTCCGGTTACAGGCGTTTGGAATTGCCGACATGCTTCTCCCATCCCCTTAATCGCTTGAGCAAACTGCCAATACACTTCTGGATTATATGGGTTCCCAAAATTGAGACAATTAGTGACTCCCAAAGGTTTACCTCCTGCACAAACGATATTTCTGGCAGCTTCCGCGACCGCTAACATAGTTCCCCTTTCGGGATCTGCCTGCACATATCGGGAATTGCAATCTGTGGTGAGTACGAGAGCTTTATCTTTGTCGCTGGTTGAGTTGGACATGATTACTCTAATGACTGCTGCATCGGATATTATATTTGTACTCGTATTAGCCACACCCACCATAGAATCGTACTGTTCTGTGATCCATTGTTTAGAGGCTATAGAGGGAATCCCTAATAGAAATTGAATGATAGGGTTATGATTATTAGGTTCTGTTATTTGGTCAATGCGAAATTTCTTTGATTCTTTCACATAGTCTGGCTCTATTTGATCTCTTGTATATACGGGTGCTCCTCCTCCTAGCACTAAGGATTGAGCGGGAATTTCTGCTACAAGTTCTTCGTCCATAAAGTAGCGCATATTACCCGAATCGGTCACTACGCCTATGTGTTCGCATTCCAGATCCCATTTGGAAAAGATGTGTTTGATGTGTTGTTCTGATCCTTTATTAATTACCAGCAACATCCTTTCTTGTGATTCTGATAGCAGGATTTCAAAGGGCTTCATATCGCTTTGTCTCTTAGGAACCCGATCGAGATAAACATCCATCCCAACGTTCCCTTTAGCAGACATCTCGCAGGTAGCACAAGTGATTCCTGCGGCTCCCATGTCTTGAACTCCGATGACTTGATGGGTATCTAAGGCTTCCAGAGTTGCTTCCAATAATAATTTTTCTGCAAAAGGATCACCCACCTGAACTGAGGGAAGTTTGTTCTCCGATTCATCTGAAATGTCTTCAGAAGCAAAGGTAGCTCCGTGTATACCATCTTTTCCTGTCGCAGATCCCACAATGAAAACGGGATTTCCTACCCCTTTGGCTGTGGCCGTAGCCGATTTCCCCCGCTCCACAATTCCTACGCTCATCGCATTTACCAGGGGATTCGTATGATAACAGGGGTCGAAGTCTATTTCTCCACCGACTGTAGGCACCCCAAAAGCATTTCCATAATCCCCAATTCCCTTTACTACTCCCTTCAGCAAGTGTCTCGTTTTTTGGAAGGACAACTCTCCGAATCTAAGGGAATTTAATGAGGCGATAGGTCTGGCTCCCAAGCTAAAAATATCTCTATGTATTCCTCCGACCCCCGTAGCTGCTCCTTGATAGGGTTCTATCGCTGAGGGATGATTATGTGATTCTATTTTGAAAGCAACGGCCCAACCATCACCTATGTCCATTAACCCTGCTCCTTCTTCTCCTGCTCCTGCCAACACTTTTTCACCTTTATTGGGAAGGGTTTTTAATAGGATAATAGAATTTTTGTAGGAACAGTGTTCGCTCCACATCACCGAGAAAACGCTAAGTTCAGTGAAATTGGGAACCCGGCCTAAAATATCCCGAATGTTGGCAAATTCTTCTGGGAGAAGACCTAGTTGTTCTGCAACGGAAACAGTAACTTCCATCTGGTAATATTATGTGATGGTGAAATGAGTTGATTAAAAGTGTTTAAATTATTGCAATTTAGCGAGTCGGTCATTGAGAAAAAAATCTTCACTTAATGTTACATTCAGTGTTGAAGTACACATTTTTCTAATCAATTATTATTTGAATGAAAGAGTCATTTTTAACAGATATCGTGTCTTCTCAGCAAGCTAGCGAATTGGTAAGTCGTGTGATTCGTGAGAGAAGGTCTATTAAGCCAGAACATTTTTCTGGGGAAGAGGTATCCAGACAAGAGGTAATGCTCATGTTGGAAAACGCGCATTGGGCTCCGAATCACGGGAAAACTGAGCCATGGTTCTTTAAGGTATATGCTGGTGATAGTAGAGAGACCCTGGGAAAGATGCATTCAGATCTATACAAAAAGTATACTCCAGAAGAGCGGTTTAAACAGAAATCCTATGAAAAACTGATGAATTTGCCCCTTTTGTCATCTCATGTGATTGTAATTTGCATGAAAAGAGGGAACAAAAGTAATATTCCTGTCATTGAAGAGGTGGAAGCAGTAGCTTGTGCCGTACAGAATATGCATTTGACTGCTACTGCATTAGGATTAGTCGGTTATTGGAGTAGTGGTGGTATGACTTATCATGAATCAATGCGAAAAAACCTGGGTCTTGGAGAAGAAGATCAATGTTTAGGCTTTTTCTATCTGGGAAAACCCAAAGAGGGGCTGTCTGTTGAAGGTAAGCGATTTGCTGATGTTGGGGATAAAATAGAATGGATAGAAGAGTGAGAGAAGACTTACAGCCTTAAGGTGGTATCCAGATCCAGTTGCTTTTTTCTTGCTTCTTCTAAAAGAAATTTCTGAACATCGAAGGGCTCTTCCACCTGGTCTATGGCCCTTCTTAAATAGGTGCCTTCAGTCGTCAGATAGCGAGACTTAATCGTATCATCCAGCATATACTGGATGATGTTTCTAACCCTTCTTTTGATTTTTGGATCCTCTATGGGAAATACCAATTCTACTCTGCGATCCAGGTTTCTCTGCATCAAATCAGCACTTCCAGTAAATAGCTGACTTTGGCCACTATGCTTAAAATAATAAATGCGAGAGTGTTCCAGAAATCTGCCTACAATACTTTTGACGGTAATATTTTCGCTGATATCTTTTAGATTAGGTTTAAGGCAACAAATTCCTCTGACGATCAAATCTACTTTTATTCCAGCCATTGAAGCTTTGTATAGTAATCTGATCATTTCCGGATCCACTAAAGAATTTATGACCATAATGATCCGGGAAGGTTCTTCCTTGTTGTGGTGTTTAATGCAGGCGATAATATGCTGTGATATTTGATCCCTTAATGCCAGAGGAGCTACTAAAAACTTATTCCATTCACGTTGAAGAGAATAGCCAGTAAGTAGATTAAATAATCCCGAAGCATCTTCGCCCATCTCCTCATTACAGGTTAATAGAGATAGATCCGTATATATTCTGGCAGTAGTTGCATTATAATTTCCTGTACTTAGATGTAAATACCTTCTGATATGATCTTCTTCCTGCCTCACGCACATACTTATCTTACAATGCGTTTTTAATCCCAGAACGCCATAGACAACATTTACGCCACTTCTATCTAATTCTTTAGCCCAGGCGATATTATTCTGTTCATCAAATCTGGCTTTAAGTTCTATTAGTGCAGTTACTTGCTTCCCATTTTCCACTGCAAGCTTAAGCGCTTTTACGATAGGTGATTTTCCACTGGTCCTATATAAGGTTTGCTTAATAGCAAGTACTTGTGGGTCCTCTGCCGCTTGTTGAACAAAATCTATTACATGATTAAAACTATCATATGGATGGTGTAACAAAATATCGCCCTCTTTGATAATATGGAAGATACTGGGAATATTGACCAATTTATGATTGAGTGCGGGCGTAAATGGAAGATCTTTCAATTCGGGGAAATCGAGTTTGGCCCATTCCATGAAAGCAGATAAATCTATATAATTAGAAATATCATACACATCCACCTCTTTCAGTCCTGTATTTTTCATGAGGAAGTGACGCTTTGATTCCCCCATTTCCTTGCTTACTTCTAACCGAATCACTGTCCCGAGGCGTCGTTTTCTGAGCTCCCTCTCAATCAACTTCAATAAATCGTCAGCTTCAGCCTCTGAAAGATCGAGATCTGCATTTCTGGTGATGCGAAACTCATATACAGAAGCAATCTTCATGTTCGGGAACAAATGATCCAAATGATTTCGAACGAGTTGTTCAATAGTAACAAAATCGATCTTATCATTATCCATCGGTATTTGAATAAATCGCGGTAATGTCAAAGGAATATGAATGACCGCAAATTTACCTTCGTGAATTTTACTTGGTGATTTGGAATTCGTTTTTAGTTCCACTAATAAATTAATGCCTAAGCCTTTTAATTCAGGAAAAGGATGGGAGGGATCTATTGCCAGAGGAGTTAATAATGGAAATACCTGTTCCTTAAAATAGTCGCTTAAATATTGCTTTTGGATTTTTCTCAGGGAAGGATAATCTCTTATTCTAATTCCCTTTTTCTTAAGGGTTGGCAGTATATCCTCCATCAGGACACAAGATTGTCTTTCTACCAAAGCGTGGATCTCTTGAGAAAGTTTGTTTAATACTTCTTCCGCTTTCAGACCGTCAGCTGCTGTTTCTTTTACATTTGCAAAAATTTGTTCTTTCACCCCAGCCACGCGAATCATGAAAAATTCATCGAGATTGGAACTAAAAATAGAGATGAATTTTAGTCGCTCTAGAATGGGAAGACTCTTATCTTCAGCTTCCTCTATAACGCGCTCATTAAACTTAATCCAGCTTAACTCTCTATTGAAGAAAAGACTATTATGATGAAGATTGACTGGCATGTAAGAGCGAAATTTTTGGAAATCTTGAAACTAAGAAAAGAAAAATTCAGTAATCTATGTTGCCATCAAGTTGTATGGCTGACATTTATCTGAAAATATTTGGATATGTTATTCATATATGAACAAACTAACTTCTAAATTAGTGCATATTTTTTTTTAATCAAATGGAATTCGAGAACCACAAACGCTTTTTTATTGCTGTGCCACGATGTCTTTGGACTATGTTGTTTCTCTATGCGTGTAATTCCACCCCAGAACAAGAGGAAATTCTCCCGACAGATGAGGATTCTGAAAATGTGTTGGTAGAATCTTTTGGAGTAACTTATTTTTTTTCCGATTCGGCCAGACTTAAAGCTAAATTAGCTGCAGGTCATGTGATTGAAAAGCTCGACACTACTGGAGGCAGAGAAGAAGTAGTACATCATTTGTCCGATAATGTAAAAGTAGATTTTTTTAATGATTTCGGTCGTCCCAGTAGTCAGTTAATGTCAGAAAAGGGAAAATTTAGGAGGGAAAAAAGGATTGCTGAATTAGAAGGGAATGTTATTTTGTCAAATGTTAAAGGTGAAACATTAAAAACCGAACAGCTTTTTTGGGATGAGACAGGAGATTCGGTATATACTGATTTGCCCGTTAGAATTGAAACTCCGGAAGAAATTATAAATGGAAGTAATGGGTTTAAATCAAATACAGCATTCACAAATCCTGTAGTTTTCGGAGTAGATGGAGTAATGGAAATTGAAGAAGAAAATCCATAATGATTTACTTATTAACAGATTGGAGAAGTATGTTTAATTTTTCAAATTGCACGTCATGAGATACATGGAATATATTTACCTGACTGGGGCGATGATGCTTATCATATTTCTGGCAACAGAATTTAGGAATTTGTCAAATCAGATGACATGGGCGCTTCTAGCCTCCATTCTCCTTTTCAGTTTTATGTATTCTTTTAGAAGAACTCAAAGGAAAAAATACGATGCCAGAATAGAGGAAGAAATGCGAAAGTTAGAAGAGCAGGAGAAAGATGAGTTTTTTGAAGAAAGTACTAACAAATAAGAAAATTGATCTCCCGATATTTAGCGAAATTACATATGAAAATGAATAGCAGAGAACTTCACGCCTAACTTATATGTTCCTAACGAATCTGATCATATTACTGTCAACCTTGGTTCTTTCTTTCTTTTTCTCTGGGATGGAAATTGCCTTCCTTTCTGCGAATAGACTTAAAATTGAGTTAAAAACGAAACAAGGAAGTAGAGCCGCTTCTATTTTATCTAACTTTAAGCAAAGAACGTCAGAGGTATTAATCACTATTTTGATAGGCAATAACCTGGCGCTGGTCATATTTACCATGCAGGTGGATTTTTTATCCGGTCCTTTTCTCACTGAATATTGGGGTATTGCTGCTTCGGATAATTATTTAACTTTTACTCTCATTCAAACGGTTATCGCTACCCTTATCATACTTATTTTCGCAGAATATATACCTAAAGCATTATTTCGGCAGACGTCAGATTACATCGTATTTCCATCAGCTTATATTTTAAACATCTTTTTCTATTTATTTCGATGGCCCGTAGTGCTTGTCAACAGGATCTCTAAAGTCATTCTAAAATATTTATTCAGGGTAACTACGGAGGAAAGGATTGTGGGATTGGAACACAAGGATCTCGATTTATATATACAGGAAGTGATAGCTGCGAGTGAGAATGTACCTGTTCCAGATCTGGATACGGATATGCTTAATAATGCGCTTGCCTTTAGGGAGACCAAAGCCAGGGAATTTATGATTCCCAGAACGGAGATTGTAGCAGTCCCTATTGATTCGGACATTGCTGAATTGATGGAAGTATTCATAGAAAGCGGGCATTCGAAAATTATTGTATATGAAGAAAGTTTGGATAAGGTGAAAGGCTTTGTTCATTCCAATGCGATGTTCGGGATGCCGAATGACTTGACGGATATTATTCAGCCTGTATTGATCGTTCCTGAATCTATGGCAGCTAATGTATTATTAGCAGAATTTTCAGAGAATAAGAGCACCGTAGCCATAGTTGTAGACGAATTCGGGGGAACTGCTGGATTAATCACTATGGAGGATTTGATAGAAGAGGTATTTGGAGAAATTGAGGATGAGCATGACCAATGGCAAACTGAAGAGATTGAAGAGGATATGCTATACCTAATTGCTGAAGATGGATCTATTTTACTTGGTGCCAGACATGAGATAGATGATTTGAATGAAGATGAGAATTTACAGTTAGAATTGCCAGATGAAGAATATTATACTACACTTGGCGGTATGATTATGTATTATGCGGAAAGAATTCCCAAGCAAAATGAGAAGATTAGAATCGGTGAATACTTTTTTACTATCATTAAAGCTACACAGAATAGAATCATTTCAGTGAAAATTCAACGGGAAGAGCGATAAAGCAGTTTGAATTTCGTTATAAATCGTAGTAATTTTGCGAACTATTTAAATAGAAATAATTGTTTACATATGTCGATAATTAGCAGGATAAGAGACAACATGGGGCTTACGGTAGCTGTAATAGCAGTGGCTATTATAGGATTTGTCGCTACAGATTTCCTAAGAGGTATTGGTAATACCGTTACTACCACTTCTCAGGTTGCAGGAGAAATAGCTGGAGAGTCTGTACCACGAGAAGAATTTGTAAAACGCTATCAAACACAGCTCCAACGCATCCCTAATCTTCCAGAATCCCAACAGGGATATGTAATGGATCAAGTGTGGAACCAACTTGTTCAAGAGGCTGTTTATGATAAGCAGTTCGATAAAGTAGGATTGGAAATCAGTGGTGATGAAGTATATGATATGTTTACCGGGGAAAATATTCATCCTGCTGTAAGACAAAGCTTCACTTCTCCTGACGGACAATTTAACAAAGAACAGGTTCGACAACAACTTCAGAATCTCCTGGAAGATCCTGATTTAGTAAACGAATTAAAAGCATTTGAAGATTATTTAGCACGAGAAAGAGCTACAGAGCGACTTAACAATATGGTTAAGGCAGGTTTTGTAGGATCAAAGTCTTATTCTCAATATTTGCATGAAAATCAAAATCGTGGAGTGGATATTAGTTTTCTGGCCATTAATTATACACAAATACCAGATTCTGTTATTTCAGTTAGCGAAAGTGAATGTAACGACTATCTTAGGGATAATAAAAATCGATATACCCAGGAAGAACAGAGCATCGCAAAATTTGTCTCCTTTCCATTAGTTCCTACAAAGGAGGACTCAGCAAGAGCCCAAGACGCTTTAGAGAGACTAAGAATTCCTTTTGGAGAAGCTACTAAAGACTCTACATTTACTTCCAGTAAAAGTAGTAATCCATATGTTGAAAACTTCCTAAGTTATGGTCAGCTTCCCGAAGGATTAAAAGATAGTATCTCTGGAGCAGAATCCGGGCAAGTTTTTGGACCTTTCCTTGAAAATTCATTTTTCAAGCTATATAAAGTAGTTCAGGTAGAAGATGGAGAAGAAGTGTTTGCGAACATTAATCACATCCTTATCACACCTGATGGATCTACAGAGGGGGATAGCTTAAACGCAAGAAGAGAAGCGGCTAGAATTGCTGCCCAGGCAAACAGTTCTAATTTTTCTGACTTAGCCAATGAATTTTCAAGAGACTTTCAGACAAAAATTAATGGAGGTAAGTTGGGGTGGTATCAGAAAGGACGCTTTGGAGAAGAATTTGATAAAACTGTAACGAATTTGCCTATCGGAGCAATTAGAGGGCCTATTAAAAGTAGTCAAGGATATCACATCGTACAGGTAGTAGACAAAAGTACAGTAACATTCGACATAGCTGAAATAGAAAAAGAAATTTTTGCCGGAAGTAATACAGTAAAAAATGTATTTCAGGATGCAAACCAATTTCTTTACGATGCAGGTAATATTGGGAATATAGACAGCGCAGCTTTCGCTAAAGGATTAAATGCTATCCAAACGAATCCTTTAAATCCACAAACCAGACAAGTAGTAGGTTTACCTACAGGTGGGAGAAATATAGTTATTTGGGCTCTTGATGCAGAAGTGGGAGATTTTTCAGATGTGTTAGATGTAGGGGACCAATATGTAGTAGCACAGCTCATTGATAAAAAAGCTGAAGGTACAGTAAATTTAAGGGATGTAAGATCAGAAATTGAGCAAAAAATCAGAAATGAGAAAAAAGCGGAAATAATCATAAATAAGCTCAATGAAGTAGGTACTGGTAAGGAATTAGAAGCTATTAAAGATGCTTATGGAGAAGGAGCGTTTATTTCTTCAGCTCAAAATATAACCTTTGAGAGTAGTAATATATCTGGTATAGGTGCGGATTTGTTTATTATAGGGCGTGTTTCGAGGATGGATGAAGGAGAAATAACTGAACCCTTAGAGGGGATTAACGGTGTATATGTAATTAAGGCCACAAAGATAAATCAGTCAGTCAGTCTGGCAGAGAATTCTCTTATTTCTTTAAAAAGTTCCAATGCAACTACTGGAAAAAATCAGCTGCAACAAAGAATACAACAAGCCTTAAGGGAAGATGCTGAAGTTGAAGATTTGAGATACACGATTGGTTATTAGTAATATCGGTTAAGATTAAATGATAAAAAAGAGGTTGCCTCATCTGAGACAACCTCTTTCTATTTACCTAATTAACAGATACTAATAGAATTTTTATTTTACCTTTATCAGTTACCTGAGCTAGTGTAAAATGTTAGTAAATCAATATCCAGTCCTTATGAAAGCTTTATTAATTGTAGACGTTCAAAAGGACTTTTGTCCTGGAGGTAGTTTAGCTACAGCTGAGGGTGACAGAATCATACCCGTTATTAATCAGTTGATGAATCAATTTCCATTAGTGATTGCTTCCAAAGATTGGCATCCTGAAAATTCAGTCCATTTTGAGAAATGGCCGATCCATTGTGTGAGAGATACAGAGGGAGCCCAATTCCATGATGCCTTAAATGATGAAAATATTAATGTCATATTACTTAAGGGGACTGAAAATGTGGATGATGGTTATTCAGCTTTTGAGGCTACCAATGTTCATTTAAAGGAATTTCTCTTAGAGAAGGAGGTCGACGAATTAACGGTGGTAGGTTTAGCAACTGATTATTGTGTGAAGGAATCTGTATTAGATGCGTTAGCTGAGGGCTTTAATGTAACTGTCATTAATGATGCTATAGATGGAGTAAATGTGAATTCCGGAGATACTGAACACGCTATCGAAGAAATGAAATCCAAAGGAGCAATTTTCAAAGATTCTTCAGAGTTAGGGACTAACTGAAATCTTTTCAAAATGAAAAATTTTCGTTAATTACCTTTTCTGGTTTTGTTTGCTGCTTTCATCTATTCATTTATTTGAAAGTAGTTCCACCTTTTCATGTTTAAGATTTTATGGCTCAGCTCATTTACAACTCCCAATTATATCTTGATTTTTACGAACTTACTATGGCTCAAGGGTATTTTAGATCGAAGAGGCACACTGAGCGTGTTAGCTTTGATTATTTTTTCCGAAATACCCCATTTAAAGGAGGTTATGTCATCTTTGCAGGTCTTGCAGATGTAATCAAAGTAATAAAGGAATTTAGATTCTACCGGGAGGATTTGCTGTATTTATCGTCTTTGGGATTTGACGATGAGTTTTTGGAATATCTTAAATCCTTTGAATTCAAAGGAACTATTTATGCCATGAGAGAAGGCGAGGTGGTATTTCCTCTTGAACCCATTGTTCGCATAAGTGGGAACCTGGTAGAGTGCCAAATTATGGAAACGCTAATTCTCAACCTCCTTAATTATGAATCTCTGGTTGCAACGAAAGCATCGAGAATTAGGCAAGTTGTAGGGCCTGAAGCTGCTATAATAGATTTTGGGATGCGCAGAGCACAAGGGTTGGGAAGTATACATGCTAGTCGGGCGGCGGTAATAGGAGGTGTAAATGCTACTTCAAATGTCCATAGTGCAATGAAATTTGGGTTGGAAGTCAGCGGAACCCAAGCGCATTCCTGGATTCAATCTTTTGAGAGTGAATTAGATGCCTTTAGAAATTTCACATTGGCATATCCCGAATCGAGTGTATTATTAGTTGATACCTATGACACCCTTCATTCTGGCGTTCCTAATGCAATTATTGTAGGGAAAGAAATGGAAGAAAGAGGTAACCGACTGCTAGGAATAAGATTGGATTCAGGTGATTTAGCATATTTGAGTAAGAAAGCGAGGGCCATGCTGGATGATGCCGGGCTATCCTATGTTCAAATTGCAGCCTCCAACCAATTAGATGAATATGTGATCAAAAGTTTATTGGAAGAAGATGCACCTATTGATGTATTCGGTATAGGTACTAATTTGATCACTGCAAAACCAGATGCCACATTAGATGGAGTGTATAAGCTAGCTTCCATTCAAGACAGGCAAGTAATGAAATTATCTGATCATATGGCGAAAACTACCTTGCCAGGAGAAAAGAAGGTTGTTCGTTTCATAGATAAAATGGGGTACTTCTATGCTGATGGCATAGGACTGAGGGAAGAGGATTGGATCGATTTAATCTATCATCCATATGAAAAAACAAAATTTAGTCGTTGCGCATTATATGAGCATGAATTACTTTTAGAGCCAGTGTTAGTGAATGGCGAGTTATCTGGAGCGTTAGCGGGGATAAGTGAAGCTGCGGCCTACGCTACAAATAGATTACAGCAACTAACTTCTGAGCATAAAAGATTCTTACACCCACACATATATAAAGTAGGTATCAGCGAGCAACTTTGGAAATTAAGAGATACACTGAGAAATAGTATATTAGATAGCTATAAAAAGGAAAAAGACGCGAGTGATGTTTAGTCTCTCGCGCCAATGTTTTGCACTGACATGACTTCTTATGCTAAATTGACGTCTTTATTATTTAAACGATTCGTGTAAGTTAAGGATGGATGCCAAACCAAGGAATAGAACCAAAGTGGAAAATACTCCCCTGAGCGAGGGTATTTAAGTATAAGCCAGGTATTTTTCATTGGATTCTGGTTTCATCATATACTATCGGGGCCCAACTTCCATCGGATTTAAGATACGTGGTATACAATCTGGCAGCCGCTTGATCTCCTATACTCCGAAATTGAATCATGTCATTTTCCGTATTGCCCACTGTAATTTTGATGTTATCTCCAGTAGCCTGCCTGAATACAATAAGATCATCGAACTGGACTTTAGCATTTCCCGTCCGAAAGGAAAGAAAACTACCACTTGAAATAGGTACCTGAGTATCTCTCCAAAACAGTACTCTCTGATTATCCAGGTATACACTAATTATCCCTGTCAACGGAGAATATTGGATTTTTACTTCATACCAAACGTTAGGCTGCAGATCCACAAAAGACGCATTTGCTAATGGTAGCCCTTTTTCATTAGCTCTATATACTTCAACAAGATCCTTATCTTTAGAGGAATGCCTGAACCAGACAAGATATGAGCTTCCTCTGTTAGGACTCCTGCCCTCAGATGCCTGAAAGTGCAATCCGAATCGAACATTGGAGCCTGTTTCTAATAACCTTACTTTGGTATGGATTAGATACTCTTGACTCAGCGTTTGGGAGAAATTGCTGTATAGATTGGAGTTTGATGCATTGAGATCACTTTGCTGCAAGTAGCCATTATTGGTTGCCCAACTGCCAGAAGCTATATTCCATCCTATCGGAAGTGCTTTAGAATCGAAATTTTCATAAAAAAAACCTGTATTAGCATTAGCGGACCACTTGGCACCATCAAATTGAGCTACCATGTAATAAGTATTTTGTTGGGGTAAGGTGATGGTGAAGTCATCCGAATATACTTCTTTAGAAAAAATATTTTCTTGAACATCTTTTGATGGAGGAGTCTCAGCATTTCCACTATTCTGTCCAGTAGATCCAGAATTTTGTGGTGGAGAATTATCTGCAATGATATCAGAACGCGTGGATTCTGTACTATTTAAACTCACAGGGGACCAGCGAATGTTTCTATCTACTATAAGAGAGGCTACCTGAAATCCATTGGTCCTGACCTGATTTTGATTGCCATTGCCTATAGAAATTCTTTCAGCTCTGGATCTGGCTTGAAATACGGTGAAATTATCAATGCTCATGTAACAACCACCGGACCTAAAAGAAATGGCTTTTCCCGATCTTATTGGTGAGGGATCTACCCAGGAGGCAGCAAATCGATTATTTATATATACTTCTATTCTTCCTTTCCTGGGATTGTATATAATTTTAATATCATATGCTCTATCATCATCCAGTCTGAAGGATCTTGCTACCTTGAGGTCAAATTTATTATTCCTCGTTTCATAAATCTCTACTTTATCTCCTGAAGAAGCATTTCTAAACCATACAAAATAAGAATTACCCTGTTTTCCTGCGTCGGGTTATCACTGAAAAAATGAAAGCCAACTCTTTTATTCTTGCCTTTTCCAGACATCCTGGTGATGAAATGATACAAATAGGTTTCATTACCATTTTGAGTCAAAGGGGTATAGATATTGGCATTTTCTTCGTTGGGGTTAACCTGCTGTAGAATACCATTATTCACGCGCCAATTTCCCGACTCAGTTTGCCAGCCAGAAGATAAACCACCATTAAAATCATCATATAAGAAGCCTACATTAGGATTTCCTGAAAAGCCATTACTGTTTATTTCTGCAACACTGTAAAATCTGTTAGCTAATCCTCTTCCACTTCTGTCAATGTCATTAAAGGAGAGCAAAAAGCTTGAAGTATATTTATCTTTTAATGGAATTTCAGTCTTTGGAGAGCTAGAGGAAAAATTGAGTTTGGGGTCAAGTTGAGTAGACGAAATAGGAGGTGAAATTGGGTTATTATCCGGATTTCCACTTCCATTATTTCCTGTATCCCCTCCGTTCGAAGATCCGTCATTTACTGTGGTCCAGTAAGCAGACCAGCCTTCTTTTACCGTTCGATTATCAGAAGTGAATTTAAATGTTAATGCTCCTCCAGAAGAAGTAATTGTCTCGGGAATTTCAGATCCAGAATAAAGGCCAATAACAGCTGAACTGGTTGTGTTCGCTCCATCATATATAGTCAGGATATCCAGATCATTTTCTGTGTCGAATTCACTGAATGTAATTTTAATAGGCTTTTGAGAAGGAGAAATTATAGTGTAAATGTATGCTTCATTGTCCACATAAGTTCCCCTTTTCCCTCCAGAATCTCTAAAATATCCTTCTGCCAGGGTAATTCTAATATTAAATGGAGATCCTTTTCGACTGATGGCCCTGGTTCTAAAATTACTACCCACCCATCCGGAAGTATCATTATTACAGATGGACCTTACTTGCCACTCATACAAATTTCCCGCAGCTAAACCTGTAATTGTGACTGAAGTTTGGTCTGTAGCTAATCTGGTCCATGAGGGATCTGCGAGATTTGATCGATAATATACCTGATATTGGTCCGCGGATGTTGCTGCTTTCCATGAAAGGGTCGCGGCCATAGGTAATAAATTATTGACGGTTAAATCTTCGGGAACAGGACATTGTCCTCCCTTTTTCGTGGAGGTGTATTTAATATGAAAGCCACTTCCATTCACCTTACAATCCGATCTAAATTCTATAAATGCTTTTCCACTATTTGCGATCGCATTAGGTGGAAGTTGATTTCCCGTATATTTGCCTATTAATCTTCCATTTGGTCCTTCTCCGTCATACACTAAAAGATAATCGAAAGCTTGTTGACTGTTTCCTTCGAGTTCAAATGATGCGAATTCCAGATTGATAGAGCTTGCTTTCGACGGTGCAATGAGATAAGCTTGTCTTTCAAGTTCTTTATATGCTCCGGTTTTTCCACCTGAATCGAATATTTCCCCTTTGTTAGAAGTAAATCGTTGGATATTAGGAGTTCCATTAATTAATCGTTGATAGTAATCCCAGTCCCAGAATTCACCCGGATCTACATGCGTATTATCCCTGAAATGCTGATGACCCTTAATGCGATAGCACTCATTAGAGAGCGGATTTACTTTCCTGGTTCCCGGGCCGGCAAAGATCATCCTGGGATCAATATCGTTCCTCCTGGAGATGTCCTGTACAAGCTTAGCAGAACTTTCATACATTTTCTGGGTGTACCAAACGAATCCATCCTCGACAAATCCTTCATGTTCAATACCTACTGCTTTATCATTATCGGTTCTGACATGGAAGGCCTTATCTTTTTCGCAGACCATCTGCGTGACCTGACCATCAGAGGCTCTAATGATATAATGGGCAGAAACACGTGCTGCACTGTGTTTGAACCACGAAATGGCACTTGCATATGATCCTTGAATTGTGTGAACAGTTACGTGTGAGATATCAACTCCATTTCTTGATCCATAATTGTTAGGATGTGCAGGTACCCATACTGCACCTACATAATCAGTCGCATTATTTGTTGACGTACAATTAGCTGTTCTTAATCCCTGAGGAGCTTTATATTCAATTCCATCAATATTTCGAATGCCATTCGGAGAGATGGTAACAGATGGAGACCTTAAAATCTGGTATGTTGTCTCTCCAAAAATAGCTCCATAATCAAAAGATTGTCTAATTCCGATTCGGCTGTGAGTATGTGGCTGCTCGATTTCCCTAAGAATAGAGAAAAACTCCTGATCATGAGCAAAATTATTATGGGCAGAACCATCTTCGGGGATTTCACTTAAATCGGATAAAATGGGCTCATGATTTGATACGCTTCTTGCACTAATAGATTTGTCAGATTTAAGCTTGGTATAAGCAGCAGCATAGGCAAGTATACAAATTCTTGGATCAGATTTAATTTCCTCCTTAGGATAACCAGAAATAGACGCAATCTGATCTAAAGTATTCTTAAAGTACCCTTTTCCATCTTCTACTAATCCCATAACTGTTACATAATAGGGCAAGCCTTGGCAGCTTTCCACTCTTGGGACTAAATGTTGAATACGTGTTTTCGTGTAAGCTACCGCTTCCAATACACCTGGTGGAACATCCCGGTATGTTTGATAAGCTTCTTCAAAATAGCTGGCAAATTCTTCTCCTAGCTGAGCTTCTAATGCTCCAGATGAGATGATACTGAGTATCAATAGCAAGAGCTTTTTCATATTTAATATTCAAGTTAAATAAAGTCTTTATACCTCAACCATAGATTGTACGGATGCGTAAGGAAACTTGGTTAATGCATTAAGTTTTTTATATATTTAGTTAGTTATTGTTTTTTCATAATTTTCTGAAAGATTTGTAACTTTGTTCTTAAATTAAACTCTGTATATATATGTCTTCCAGTATAGATATCAAAAAACGAACCGAATTTTTTATTCAGGATCTTCACGCACGGGAGAGAATGAGATTAGGATGGTATCGTCAGCTAGGCATCGGAAATGAAAGTCTCCGAATGCTGAGAGAGAGAAAAGCCAGACATACCGCCTTTTTGCATAATTTACTCCGCAAGCGTAACGTATCTCCTGTATGGTATGCCCCTGTATTATATTTTTTAGGACATCTACTAGGATTTTTGTCTGCTTTCTTTCCTCATTTTCTTGTTCAAAGGATAGAGTATATCCTTGAGTCATGGATTCTTACAAGATATAAAAAATATCTAAGAGAAATGAAATTGGATTCTATGTTAAGATCTATGGTGGAGTCGGTTCAATTGAAAAAATTTGCTCATCAAGAGCCAGGAAAAGATGTCATGAACTTAATAGCTCATTATGTAGCTGAACAGGAACAATCAGACCACTATTCCGAGAAGGAAGAAGAGGAAGTTGTGTTTAATCATTACTTACATCCCCATAGTGAACCCGTTTAGGTTAGGAAATGATTTTTTTTAGTGCGTCTAGTACTATGTTCATTTGAGGCTTCTGGGCCAGACCCATATGGGAAATTCTTAATATAGTGCCCTTTAAATGCCCCTGGCCTCCTGAAATGATGATATCATATGATACTTCTAATTCTTTTTTGATGTCATTTACATTTTTTTGAGGAATATAAAAGGCGGTTAAAGAATCTGAAGCATTCTCTGGGAAAATGGTTCCGCCTAAATTTACTAACCCTGATTTAAAGGTCATTGAACTTAAGTGAGCTGTGTTCCAAATAACGGGTAATGTATGTTTTCGGATATATGCTAAGGCTGCATTAATGCCAAATAATAATTGAACAGGGGGAGTATAGGGAAACGAATTTTTTTCCGCCATCTTGACATAGTAGAATAGGTTTCTATAATCGGAGGTGTTAGTGGGTTTTAGTCTAAGTAGACATAATTCACTAACTGCAAAGCAAACTACTCCAGCGGGATTCATCAGAGACTTTTGGCTTGCTGTAATGGCCAAATCAATATTCCATTGATCGAAATAGAAAGGGACTGCACCTGCACTTGTAATCCCATCAACTACCAGTAAACACTCAGGATAAATATTTTTTACTGCAAAAGCTATTTCTTCTAAGTCAATAATTACTCCTGTAGAAGTTTCGCAGTGGGTTAAAATTATTCCTGAAATGTGGGGATGGATCGAAAGTTTTTCCAAAATTTCTTCTTTATGCACGGATTTTCCCCATTCTTTTTTTATTTCATGAACGTTACAGCCTAACAATTCAGCAAATTCTACCCATCTGGAGCTAAATTTTCCCATATTGAGGATCAGTATTTCATCTTTTTCTGAAAAGAGGCTATACATAGCTGCTTCTACTCCGCCCGTACCACTACTGATCATGGTACATACTCTCTGATCAGTTTGGAACAAATATTTCAGACCACTTAGCAGCCCTTCATAAAATTGATAAAATGTTTGACTTCTATGGTGAATTACATCATTCTGAATAGCTTGTAATACGAAATCAGGTACAGTTACAGGCCCGGGAGTCAGAAGTAAGCTCATAAAAATTAATTCTAGTCATTGATTTTCAATCAAAATTACTAATCTCAGTCAACAAATCGTCTTTTATGCTATAACATTCCATCGTAAACTGTATTTATGTATAAACATACTTGATCAAAAGTATAAGATTTAGTCGTATGAATGTATTAATCTCAGGTGGTTCAGGATTCATTGGCCAAAAGCTAACTGATTTATTAAGTAAGGATCAGCATCACGTACACATTTTAAGTAGAAGTCAAAGGAAGTCTAAGAATCCCTATGTGACTTATTTGAAATGGAATGGTAAGGAAATGCCTCTGGGGATAGGATTGTATGATGTTGTGGTAAACCTGGCAGGCGTGGGAATTGCTGACCAAAGATGGACAGAAGCATACAAATTTAAAATTAGGGAAAGTAGAATTGACCCTACCAGAGCTTGTGTCACCTATATTAATACTGTCCAAAGACCTCCCAAGGTATTTATTTCTGCCTCTGCGGTGGGGTATTATGGAGGAGAAAATGATCAGCGTACAAATGAGTCTGCATCAGCAGGAGATGATTTTTTGGCAGAAATATCAAAGGAATGGGAATCTATAGCCTTAGAAGCTAATTGTAGAACCGTACTGGCCAGATTCGGAGTAGTATTGGGAAATGAAGGTGGCGCTTTTCCTCTTATGGAAACAGCGTATAATTTTTTTCTAGGTGGGCGGCTTGGTAGTGGCGAACAGGGATTCTCATGGGTTCATATTGACGATGTGGTGCATGCGATGAGATTTGCTATCGATCATGCATCTATAGCTGGCCCTATTAATGTAACATCTCCAAATATTGTTTCACAAAAAGTTTTTTCCCGTGAATTAGGAAAAGCACTTAACAGACCAGATCCCTTTTGGGTACCGAAATTCGTATTAGATATGATGTTAGGGAGCCGATCTATTCTTCTGCTAGGGGGTCAATGGGCGGTGCCTGAAAAACTCAGAAAGCATGGTTATTCTTTTAAGTTTCCAGAGTTAGGGGAAGCACTAAAAGACCTTACCTCCGAATAATGAAATCAACGACTTCTTCCCTATTCCTACTTTAGCGTTCTAAGGAGATACATAGCTTCTATAAATAAAGAATCCTGAAACTTTGTAGTAGAAACAATAGAACGGTGAAGTTTGTCAACAGAAAGCTTGTTTCTAGAAAAGTCACTACTGTCAATCGCTAATATCTGTTGACTATAGATAATCTTGCGGAGAATTCCCCGCATTTGCTCTTTTGATAACTTCTCAGTGGTGCTCAAATTCTGATGATTTTTTTCCAACTCCTCCTGAAGAAAGTTTCTTTTAGTTTTAAATTCTGTATCTATCGTCTTTAGGCTTTGGATAAGTTTCGGATGATCCCGAAAAGGATTTAATTGAATATTGAGTTCCAATTTCTTATTCTCTTCCCGAGACAAGATATCCTTTACAACATAATTCCAGGTCTGAGCAGTGTTATTCTTACTACGTACTTCAATATACACTGGAGCGCTTTCATCTTCGGAGGGATTCATCGCAACACTAAATGTTCCCTCTTCATCTGTGAAAGTTTCTGATATTATTTCGGCCTGATGGCTATGAATAGATCTCCCGAAAAAGAAGCTTACTGAAGCATTGGGAACTCCTTTTTTGATTCCATGTTCAGTTTCAGAAAAAACTATACCCTCTATTTGTACCACCTCCGATGAAATAGCTGTTACTTTTGGAGTCGTAAATAGTTCGTATATAGAGGTAGAGGCAACGTATAACAACAAGAGAATAAACAGGCTATAAATGAGAATGCCCGTAGGGAAAGATGATTTATGTGAAGAATCAATAGAATTTATGGACATATAGAATTAATAATAGTAATAACGCTTTAAGAATGAATGAATAAAAAATAATAAAAATTTTTCTCAATGAGGAATGTCATGCTCAGCACATTATATGAGTTAACTCAACTTTTTTTCTTGAATCGATGCTGCAGCCGTTCTAGCAGTAAGTACGCAAGAACTGAGAAAAGTTCCTTCTAGCGCTCGAAATCCATGAATTCCACCACCACCAAATCCCGCTGCCTCTCCTACAGCATATAATCCTGGAATAGGCTGTTGGGTTCCATGACTATTCGGTTTTCCCATCACCCGACTATGGGTATCGGTTTGAATACCTCCCAAACTTTTTCTGCTTAGAATGAATTCTCTGATAGCGATCAATGGTAAAGCTTTCGGATCCCCAATAGCTTGAAATTTGCAGGTTCTCACTTTATCACCTCTGTACTGGCGGACATGTGATATTCTTCTCAGCTGTTCATCATTGTGAAACTTTGGCCCTCTGGCTATTTGTTGGTCATATTGCTTAATGGCATCATCTACATGTGCTAATTGTACATGAGATTCACCTGTAAGCGCATTCATTTTCTCCACCATTTCTCCAACGGAATACGCAACAATTACATCTTCGCATTCATTGATCATTTTATTTACCAATTTCTTATTGCCAAATAGAATTGTCTTTATAAAAGCAAAGAGGCGTTTTTCCCTAATAGCTTCATTTGATTCTGAGCCCGAAATAGCAAATTCCTTTATCATAATCTTCTTATTGAGGATTTGCCATGAATACTTTACTGGCTCCTTGCAAATTTGCTCTACCAGGTATCGGGTATCATAAGCTGTCATGAGAGGCATGGGACCAAATCGTTTCCCCTGATAATTCAACCAAAGCGCTGACTTGGGGGGAACTAAACTCAGGCCGTGGCCGGGCATCACGGGATTAGGATGATGAATACCTGCTGCATAATTCCACATTCTATCCAAGTGAGTTACCTGGGCACAAATCTCATCTGCTGCTTCATGTAAATCCCCAATGGCGTAAGGATGAGATCCATTCAAAATAGTGTTAGGGGGAGCTCCCCAAGGTTTATACCAATGCTCTTTTACTTTTTCAATGCTGCCGTTAATACCTCCTGTGGCAATAACTATTTGGTCAGCAGTAGCCGTAAATGGGCTTAGATCTTTCTCATTGGCACCAGAAACCCCCTTTAGTCGCCCCCCTTCCATCGTCAGATTAGTAACTCTATGTCGGTATAATATATTGAGCTTCTTTTTGTTTGGGTGTGTGTTCAGTTTCTCAGCAATGACCTTCGCCAACTCATATCCCGTACCCCATACCATATGAAAGCGTGGTACAGAATTGCCTGGACGATAAAGGCCCCGCTCTACCCAATGGACGACTGGAAAGAAACGAATTCCTTGAGCACGTAGCCATTGATAAACGTGATCAGTGCATTCATGGACAAATTTCTCTGCCCATTTTTTAGTGTATACTTCATTGGCTCCAAATTCTGCAAACTGATGCCAATCGTTTAATGCCTGTTCCGGAGAGTCCCTTATACCACTTTTGCGTTGTACAGGGCTATCAACAAAAAACATTCCGCCAAAGGACCATTTTGCGAGTCCTCCAATAGCATCCGGTCTATCGCGATCTATCAATAATACCCTATGATTTGCTTCCAGTAATTCCAAAGCGACTACCATTCCCGCTATACCTGCGCCTACAATAATTACATCAGATTTGTATTGTTGAGTCATGGAGTTGTAAATGAGGTTTATGATGAATATACCTAAATGCCTGAACAATAAAAAGATGCTATAAAGACAAAATAATTGTTTAAAAAGAGAGAGTTAAATTATTTTTACAGCTATTTCCTTGGAGTATCCTTTAGAAAAAGTTAAGCACAATGGGAAAGAAATTATACATTCTATTATTATCTCTTTTGATCACATTGGAACTAATGTCGCAAACATCACAAACTGCTCACAAGCATAAGCTAGAGACGGATTATTTATTGTATTTACCTGTTGAATACGCTGTAGGGGATAAGGATTGGCCATTAGTTCTATTTTTACATGGTGCAGGAGAAAGAGGAGATGACCTGGATCTTGTAAAGAAGCATGGACCCCCGAAATTAGTTGATGAAGATAGTGTGTTTAAATTCGTATTAGCTTCCCCACAATGTCCTCAGGGAAAAATATGGTCCAAAGATATTCTTCGTGCGCTGCTGGATGAGATTATTGAGAATTACAGGATAGATATAGATCGGATTTATGTTACGGGTTTAAGCATGGGAGGATATGGAACCTGGGAGCTTGCTACGGCTTATCCAGAGATGTTTGCTGCTATAGCGCCTATTTGTGGGGGAGGAGATACCTTAAAAGCTTGGAGGCTACGTCAAATGCCTATCTGGGCTTTTCACGGAGAAAAAGATCGGGTGGTACCAGTTTCTGAATCTACCCATATGATTGAAGCAGTAAAAGCTTACAATAAGGAGGTTAAATTCACTACTTATCCAGAGGCAGGGCATGATAGTTGGACCGAATCATACCATAATCAGGCATTGTACGAGTGGATGTTGGCCCAGCGAAGATATCAGCCTCCTTCGATCTCTTCAGATAAGTGGAAAAAGTATGAAGGAACGTACAGAAAGGATGAATGGACCTCTATAAAAATCAGCAAGAATAACAACAAGCTCATGATAAAGGTCAACGATCAAAGCGATGTCCCTTTGATTGCGGAATCTGATAGTACCTTTTTTTTACCAGCCATTATTGCACCATTTGAGGGCTTAATAGAATTTATTAAAGAAGGTGAAAGTGGAGGTAATCAATTAATCATGCATACGGATAAAGGAAAGACGATCGCTGTAAAGGAGTAAGATCTTAAGTTAATAGGACAGGTTCCATCTTTAGGCCATTCTTGGAGCCATTCTTGGCATGGGTTTCCGCTCTACTAAATCAAATTTATTTCCATATAAATCTTCAAACACTACTTCTCGTCCCCAGGGAACATCTTTCGGTTCTCCTAAAAAGTGTACCCCCCGACTTTTAAGGTCTTGATAATCCTGTTCCAAATTATCTGTCATCAAGGTAAAAAGGACATGGTTAACTGCCTGTTTTCCAATGAGTTGCTCTTTTTCGGGAGTATCTGCTTTTATTAAGACAATAACCGATTGGTTATCGACATTTGGTGCAACTTCTATCCACCTTGTATTTTCTCCATACAGCGTATTAGCTATGACGCGAAAATTTAATGCGTCTCTGTAAAATGATAGGGCTTTTTCTTGATCTTCAACAAATAAAGTGAAGTGGCGAATATGTGATATCATATGTAGGAATTTGGGTTGATTAAAATTACCTAAAAGATGAAACCACTCCAAAACAAGAAAAAGATTTTGTTTATATTCAGAATATTCAAATTGTCGGGAAAAAATAATGAATGCCTATGGTTCCTATAGATGTATTATTTGTCTTGGTTTTATCGGCAATAATTCTCATCTCTGTACTCATTTTTCTTCAAAACCAGGAGCTGATGGAAGAATCATCCATTGTTCAACCTACCCTTCAAAACGGATTACCATTATTAAGTGCCAATGTGAATACTTCTTCCCACCCCAAAGAAATAGCAGGGCTTCCGAGTAAACCCATTGTTGAAGTGGAGGATGAGGTGTTATATGTTGACCCTTTGAGTGGACGTAAATTGCGCACATCAGAGGTAACGCATTGGCCCGATGAATACAAAGAAGAAGATCTCTATTTATCTGAAAGAGAGAAGCAGCTTAAAATTCAGGTGGAGGGATTGCTTATACGTAATGATTTCGAGGCTGTGGCTCAAATTCTTTCAGAAGAATCATTAGATGAGTCGTTTAGAGACTATTTAATAGCAAAGAATTTACTGTTTGCAGGGGATTATGGACAAGCAATGAGTATAGTTAATACTCTGGATAAACGATATCCCAATGGTTATCTGGATGTCAAATCTGCTCTATTTACATTGAATGCTGAACGAAGAGGAGAATTATTGAAAGGAACCTATGTAGGGTATTTGTTGATTCAACATATGTCAAATGCCCAACAGCAAGCTGCAATGACTAAAAACATGTTAAAACGGCAACCCGATTTTGCCTTAGCGTGGGAAATATTAGCCAATTTATTGTTAGATACGGATGCTAAACTAACTGCTATAGGAAGAGGACTCGACTGCGATTGTGATATAGAAACTCATTCTAAATTAAAAATCCAGGAAGCAGTCATAAAATTAGACCAGGGAGACGATAAAGAAGGCTTGAAGGTGTTAAGCAATCTTATTTTAGATCCATACGTTACTGAACCAATACAGCAGAGAGCTAAAGTACAGTTGAAGAAGTATCTTTTAGCATAGACTATCCCGAGGGATAAATTCAATCATTAAATGATTGGAAGGCTGAGAATACCAAATATTAATAATCTGAGTCCAAACCCTATCAGGCCTACTCCTATAACCCTTAAAATCCAAATCAGTGATTGAGGTCTGAATGCATTTTTTATCTTGTCAGCAAAAAGTACTTTAATAACATCTGTTGATAGAATACCAAGGAGTGTTCCAACTACATAGAAAAAAAGTCCTTCTTTTATTCCGTGTGAGTAAGAGGCTTTGCTGATAATCCCTATCCAAAGTGCAAAAACAAAAGGATTTAAAAAATTGATAAGAAAACCTTTAATAAAGAAATCAATATATCTAAAAGACTGTAAATCAACCTTTTCTTTAAATTTATATTTAGGGGAAATAATATATTGAATACCTAAACCTATCAGCAGAGTAGCTCCTATTAATGCAATCCAGAACTGGTTGTGGGGATTACTTAAGAAAGCAGCAGCTCCAAGGGTACACATGATGACTATGATCAGGTCACTTGCGAATATTCCAAGAGCTACAGCAAGTCCAGATTTAAATCCAAACTGTATCGCGCTATGGAGTAGTGTAAAAAATACCGGACCAATAAAAACTACAAACGCAAGACCGACTAGAAATCCTTCTAAAAAGGCCATATTCAATAATTAGTCAGTAAGGGAGCTCAAAAAATTAATTCTTTTGGCCGTATTAAATTAAAATTAATGGGTTTATGGCCAATTCCCAAATTACCTAAAGAGTATTTTCTAGAACAATGACTAATGCCAGTTATCTTACTAAGATGTATCAGGCTCCATGATTTTTTCTAATATCAGAAAGAAAATGATCGTAGTATTCTGTTTGCTTTAACTTTGATATAATCCAGGTATCAGCTTTAATGATTTCATATCCAAGGGGATTCCATTTGGTAGAATGTTGAATTTCCATTAGGATATTGTTCATTTTGCGAGAATGTCGATCGAAGTAATAGAGGTTTTTAGCCAGCACAGTAAAGAATTGGTAGAATAATTTGCTTCTTCCTGAGACTTGATGACGCTGAATATATTTTCGGAAACTTTCCAATTTATCCAGTATTTGATCATAATCCTGGTTTTCCATTAAAATAATTAGCTCAAACACTCTAAGTGCGGGATTCCATCCTTTTTTATCATTAAATAAAGAGGAGATACTGACAGTTTCTCTGTGGGATTCGCTAAAACGGAGTCGGAGAAAATAAATACATGCCTGTAGATAATTTGTAATGTCCTGTAAGTTAGGAAATGAATGGATGTTCTTGTTTATGCGTGGTAAATGTTTGAGAGCTGATTGAGCGTCAGTCAGTTTTCCTAAAAATATATAGCTATACACCAAAATAATGTTGGCTTGAAAATAATTCGAATGATGCAGATGAGATATTTTTATGACATGTTTAGCGGCAGATTTACTTTCTTCGAATTCATAGAAATGAATGGCCAGTTTGGATGCTAATAAATAACTATCACTAATGATTAAAGGATTTGATAGACTGGGATGAGATTCCACCAAGGCTAATAATTCGGATAAGATAGTTTTTGCTTTAGTATAATTTCCCTGCCGTTGTAATTGAAGAATATGTGTATATAAGTAAAAATAATGTGACCTAGGGGTATACGTAGACGTTAAATGATGTTCAAGTTGGGAAAGTTCCTTTTCCATTAATAACTTTTGTTTTCTTACTTGTTTATTGTCTTCGGGAATCTGGGTGTGTTGCCATTTGTCAAATACCTCAGAACCTAGCACATCAGTATGTAAAGCTGCTAATGCCTTGTTAAATTTTCTTTGATAGTGAACCTCATGTTCAGTGCCCGACTGAGGTAACAATCTCATTTGCATTAGCGCTAGGAAACTCAATTCGGGAATACCTTGGATTTCTGCAAAAGTGAGACACTTCTTCAGGAAGTCAAATGCCGTATCATAAAGCCCCTTTTGTCGAAGAAGAGAAGCATAGAGAATAAGTTGTTCACCAGATAATTGTTCCTTAGGGCAACCTTCATTAAGCACCATCACATGTAACATTTTCTCAAATAGCCTTGATTTAAGCATGTTAAATGCTTTTCGATTAGCCTTTTTGTATAAAGACTTAAATACCATTTCCTCTGAACAGTCTGGTTGTTTTTCGAGGATGCTAATGAATTTCAAACTCTTACCAGAACGGTGAGAAGAAACTGAAAGATGTTGCTTCAACAGTCGAATGTCTGAAGATGACATCGCTTGAAAAAGCTGCCGGATCTTATCCATGAGTGAACAGGTAAATAGGTAAAACAAGGAGGATGGAGTATTTTTTAAATAACGGATAAGTGTAAGTGGAAATTTTAGTAAATCTGTTGTAGTTTCATGTGTAAAAAAAGATATATATGTTTATCTCTATAGATATAAAAGATAAAACGGCTAAAAGATCAATGATTCCGGCAAACTTCGAATTGACAGATTGGGAGAGCATTAAGCCATACATTGATATGCTTCTTTCAGCCGATCCGAAAAGCATTGATGAACTAATTGAGTATTTGAAAAGAATTAGTGAAGTTCAGGCTGTGGTAAGTGAAGAAGAGGCCTGGCGATTTATTCGTATGACGACGGATACCAGAAATCAAGAATATGTGGATAGCTATCAGTATTTTGTGACTCAGGTATCTCCTCAAGTGACCATCTTCTTCCACAAAATTCATCAAAAGCTCATTCTGCATCCATTATTCGAAGAAGTAGAGCAAAACTATAGCGATTTCTTCCCTTATTTAAGAGCGCTCAAAAACGAGATAGCCCTTTTCCGGGAAGAGAATGTAGCTATCCAGGCAGAAGCAAAAAGTTTAGCCCAACAATTTGGAGCTATTTCTGGAGAGATGACGATTGAACACGATAGTCAGACCCTCACTACTCAGCAGGCAGCTAAATGGTTGGAAAAGAAAGATAGAGATGAGCGGCAAATAGTGTGGGAAAAGGTTAGGCAGAGAAGGCTACAGGATAGAGAGAAGCTTCATAAGTTATTAGACGATCTTATTCAAAAAAGACACCAGATAGCAGTTAATGCTGGGTTCTCTTCTTATACAGAATACAAGTTTAGGGAGATGGGAAGATTTGATTATCAATTATCCGATACGCAAACTTTCCATCATGCGATTGAAGTGGAGGCAAAGCCTGTATTGGAACAATTATTAGAAGAAAGGGAGCGTAAATTGGACATTGCTCCACTCCGTCCGTGGGATCTCCATATTGATATTTTTGGTGATGAACCCCTAAGACCTTTCGATAAGCCTCACATATTGACGGAAAAGACCGTGAAATTACTTTCCAGTATAAAACCGGAATTGGGGAGTATGCTGCAATTGATGGATAAAAAGGGATTTTTGGATTTGGAAAACCGACCTGGAAAGTCTCCGGGAGGTTATAACTATCCTTTACAAGAAACAGGTATTCCCTTTATTTTTATGAATGCTACGGGAACACAGGATGACATCACCACCATTTTACACGAAAGCGGACATGCTATTCATTCATTTCTCATAGATAGCATTCCTTTGGTCGGTCAAAAAGATACGCCTTCAGAAGTGGCAGAGTTAGCTTCGATGAGTATGGAACTCATGGCATTAGATTATTATGATATTATTTATCCAGATCCTGCAGAGCGAAACAGATCCAAAAAGACACAATTATCCAGAACGATATCTGTGTTTTCCTGGGTGGCGACGGTAGATGCTTTCCAACAATGGCTTTATATTCATCCCAATCACACACACGAAGAACGAGAAGAAAAATGGGTAGAACTTTACCGAAGATTCCAAGGGGATAAAGTTGATTGGAGTGGATATGAGGATTCCCTAAGGATTCTATGGCAGAAACAATTGCATATTTATGAAGTTCCTTTCTATTACATTGAATATGCCATCGCCCAATTAGGAGCTATTGCTATTTGGAAACGATTTAAGGAAGATCCAGACCAGGGACTGAATGATTACCTTGCAGCCCTAAAACTGGGATATACTAAAACTATCCCCGAAATATATGAAGCTGCAGGAATTTCATTCGATTTCTCTTCTGAATACGTAAAATCATGTCTAACTTTTTGTCTTGAGCAATATCAAAAGTTAAGCTAACATGAATAAAGTCCTCCAATTTCAGCTCACTGTACAAGATATTTTCCCTACCATTTGGAGGCAGTTTGAGGTTACTGATAATTTTAGCTTCCTCGACCTACATTTTCTGATTCAAATCTTAATGCGATGGTCAAATGAACATTTATTTGAGTTCGAAACACAGAAAAAAATTATTGTACATAAAAGTAATAACCTATTCGCTAATAACTCCATAGAGTTTTCCGCAGATGAAACGCTGTTGAAATCCATTATCAAGAGAAAGGGACAGGAAATAAATTATACCTATGATTTTGGAGATCATTGGAGAATAACCTTAAAGGTAGATTCCAGAACAGATGACGAAGGATTATTTCTTTATCCGAGATTATTAGATGGAGAAAGAAGTGGCCCTCTAGAAGACAGTGGAGGGGCATCTATGTATATGGAGTTAGTAAAAGCTTTTCAGGACAACTCACATCCGAATCATATAAAAATGCTAAATGAATGGGACAAACTAGGATTTGACCCAGAACTAATGGATGTTAATATCATTAGAAATGATTTTGAAAGTTACGGGAGAAACGTTTTGCAGCAAGAAAAAGAATTGGACTTGCTTTTTAGTATGCTGGAAGGAGAATATGAATACGAATTTGATGGAAATCCCCCATTAGCACAAGACCAACTAGAAGTAAGCCAACTGCTGGAATCTGAGGAATCTACCATGATTGTTCCCAGAGAATATCAGCTAACCATCAAAGACTTTTATACGCTGATTTCAACTCCCTTTGCTGAAAATTCTCCTATTAAAATCAATACAGACTTACCTTTATTTTCGCTTCACCAATCCCCCTACTTTAAATTGACCCATCTATTTTTAAATCTTGTACATGAAGAGGGAAAAATAAAAGCCACTAAAAAAGGAAATTTACCTTTAAAACTCGTTAAGGCGCTAGATGACTCAGGAATTATGTCATTGGAACATAAAGAAAGCGTGATAGGAAAACCGAGGACAGAAACAGAGCATGAAGAAATACATACCTTAAGATTAGTATGTAGAATGGCAGGATTGCTGAAACTGCAGAAAGGAATTTTTTCATTAACTAAGAAAGGAGAAAAGCTATCCATAGAAAAAAATGCTACCACTCTATTCAAAGAGATATTTCATACCTATTGTGAGAAATTTAATTGGTCGTATTGGGATGGATTCATGGATGAACACTTTGGGCAGTTTGGATTAGGAGTACTGGTGCTATTATTTAAGAAATATGGATCTGAAGAAAGGGAATCTTCATTTTACTTAGAGAAATACCTGGAAATTTTCCCCCAATTTCAATTGGGAATAGTAGATCAGGAAATGATGGATTCCTATGGCTATCCCTTAATGGAACGCATGCTTAATATCAGAGTGTTTGAGCGTGCGTTTTACAAGTGGGGATTAATTAATCTTAGGAAAGAAGGGGAGCGCGAAGAAAGAAAAATTTATGTTAAAAGTACCCCACTTCTAAATCAGTTATTTATTAGTTCCCTACAGGAGAATAAGCGTAGATAGATAAGTAGTGATATTTGTTGTGCCAATGGATAATGCTATAGTATGTGAATTGTGTGAATGCGAAGAGGAGGAATTGACGAAACACCATTTGATCCCTAAAAAGCTTCATCGGAAAAATTGGGTCAAGAAAATTTACACGACTGACCAACTACACCAGACCATTTCTTTGTGCAAAAATTGTCATCAGGAAATACATAGATTTATCCCTCACAACGATATGGGGAAGACTTTCAATACGCTTTCCTCTTTATTGTCCCATCCTCAAGTTTCAAAATATGTTAAATGGAGAAAGAAGAAATTAAAGATCGAATAGTCTCCTATACCTCACCTCCTAGCTTAGTATACGCTATATTTTCTGGGAGCTTGGCTGACTTACAGGTGCTATCACCTTGGAAACAGCTCCTTTTGCCGGTCTTTGCATAATAAAAATACCACACAAGATGATCGTACCACTCAGAATGTGATACCAATGGACCAGTTCACCCAAGAAGATGGCAAACATGGCTGTAGAAAGTGGAACCAGATTAATAAAAATCCCAGCCTGTAGCGGCCCTACTTTCGCCACGCTAAGGTTCCAAAGATAATAGGCTAAAGCGGTACCAACCGCCCCCATTCCTATAGCAGCTCCCCAGAAGGATAAAGGATACGAGCTAATAGTCCCCAATGGCTGAAAAGGAAGAATCAAAAAGAATCCAGCCAGGCAAACAGCATTGGTAAGAAAAGTAAAAGATTGATTTGGGAGTCCTTTAGCGTATTTCTTTACCCATACATGATGCAAAGCAAAGACCAAACAGGCAATCAACATCCAAAAATCTCCTTCAGCAACGGTAATGCTGGATATGGCACCCAAATCTCCCTTTAATATTAACAGAAATACTCCCAGCAAGGCCATGAAAATTCCCAAAATTTGATTCCGGGTAATAGCAGTACTCAATATAACATAGGAACAAATTAAGGTGAACGCAGGATTGAGACTGGCAATGAGAGAGGCATTAATGGCAGAAGTTTTTGAGATGCCTAAAAAGAAGAAAAAATTGAACCCAAATAGCCCGATAAATCCCACATAAAATAAGGCTTTGGAGTATTTGACAATGACGGACCAAGCAGGTAAGTACTTAAGGGAGATGATAAACAGGACAAATACACCGAATACATATCGCCATAATCCTGCCTCTATGATAGAGGTGTGGGAGAGCATGACTTTGGCCAGGTGAAAATTAAGTCCCCAAACGATCGCAGCTATTGCCAGATATACATAATAAATTCTCATGAGCGCTTTACGCAATGATTAATAGTAATTACATTTCTCAAGCAAGATAAAGCACCTAAGCTTAGTAATTGTTATTTACTGTAAAATTGAAGATGCTTTTCGTGATCGAGATTCATGGTGGGAGTTCCATTCGATGTTCTCACTTGCCCTTCGACAATCACTGTCCGCCCTTTTAATTCAATATGGGGTTCATAACTGAAATTAACCCTGTCATCCTTCCAGATCGCTACCGTAAATACTTGATTGGGAAACTGTCTGTCAAGATTAAGAAAAATATGGCCTTTTTGAGTAAGCTTGGTACTCACAACGGTTCCACAAATTTTTACCTCAGTCCCCCTATCCGCAAAAAACTTGGCAGCAGTTGTATTAAAGGTATTTTTAGGTAAAATCTCTACATTGATAGGTTCTGCATCTCCCTGGAATTCTTCCGGCAGCCAAATGTGGGGAAAGTGTTGTTGTTCCAATTGATCTTCCAATTCGTCCTCAATACGGGGAAAGAAATTTAATCCTGTCAGAGCTTCTATATCATCAATAGGGACAGCACATTCTGCTAGGGACAGATTATTTGCATTGTTCTGCATCAAAAAGCCGATAGCCCGCTCAAATTTCAGGTCCACTACTACTTTGAAAAATTGTTCAGGAATACTCACCCCATTAATACTTCGCTCAATCTTAGGTAATCCTGGCTTAAGGACAGGACCCGTTACTACGTATAATTGAGTAGTGGGATTGCGGAACATATATCCCCTTAGCGTTCCCTCCAGTTCCGCCCAATTCTCTCTATTCAATTCAGGTACTTGTGGAGACATGTTGGAATAAAAATAGCTTTCCGAAATAGCATCAGAAGACCAACGAAAATCAGCAGAAGGAGCGAGGTGGCCCCGATCATATCCATATCCATCATATTCATACGTTCCATTGCGCATCTGATATTTGACGAAAAAATCCGCTTCTACGGCAGAACCTGTACTAATCTTCGGGTCGGGGCGAAAGTCGTTAGATCTGGATAAGTTTCCCGTAAGGACATCAGGCGTGATAATATGAGCTACCCACTTTGCTTGTTCATGTTCTTCATCGTACACCAGGCTCATAGCGGAATGTCTGATCACCTCTTCTCCAGGCGTTAATTCCGGAAGACCAATGTGATCCAGGTCTCTTTGTACTCTTTTTAAGGTTAAACTTTCTAGTTGAGATTCGATCAGAGATTGTTCATTGTGCAATTGAGATAATCTACTATTCAACTGTTCAATCTCCTGTTCTAATTCCTGAGGGAAAATATACAAGGGGAAAAGGCATACAATCGCCAGAATATACTTGTTCATGAGATTATTCTTAGGGTTCTATGTTGTGATGTATTCTCCAGAGGAAAGGTAACTGAATTCGCGGAAAAATTCCTGCTTAATTATTATTTTCCATGTGAACTACCCCTTTCTGCCAGGCAAGGTAAAAAAGGGAGTATCTATCATCCTATGTGGGATCATCTTTAGTGAGCTGGTGTTTCTGTGTTGGGGCGTCAGCAGCACGCTGACCGATGTCTTCCGGGCTCACCTATCGGCTCGGTCTTAGCGCCATTCCTCCCGCCATCCAGACTAAACCCTACAGACATCTTTGCCTCTCCCTTTTTCTAGGCTTTTAATTTCTTGTTCTACCAACGGCCTATAATGAACAGATCCTAATTTTTCAAAAGAGATAAACGTAGATCATTTTAATTAATTGTTTAAGGTAATAGGTAAAGCAGAATCCTCTTTAGAAGCGTTGAAAAAATTTGCAGTAAAAACTAGGCAGTTAGTAAAGGATATAACATCAGGTAGAGTTAAGCTATAAGCATAATTTTATATCCAAAAATAAGGAATAAGCGTTGATGTAAATGGTTTCATTTGTTACTGACTCCCTCACCACTCAAACTCCTCCACTAACACAAAGCGGACAAATTCCCTCAACGCTTCCCCATCTTCATTCAATTTGTGAAGTTCTACAGAAAAAAATACCTGATTAGTCCTCCCATTTCTAAAAGTACTTCTGGCCGCAATCGTTCGTGGACCTGTCCATGGATTTCCGCCAGCAGCCAGAATATCGGCTTCGTACAAGGCATCGAACGCATTTTTAGGGAAGAAAGGATCTACCCCAGAAATAACTGCTCCACTATTGGTAATTAATGTGGGTAACTCCATAAAAGCAGTGGAAACAGCTCGGATCGTGTCTGCCCGCCCTAATCGTCCCTGACCGGATTGAGTGGAAAAACTGTCAATAGGAGAAAAGTCAAAAATCAAAGATAAAGCAGCATCCGGTTCCAGGAAAGAGCTGGGAAATCTGGTAGAAGCGAAGAGTTTTCCTCCTTCATTCAGAAAGGATTGAATTTGAGGGGCAGCTACATCCATCAGTAATCGTTGACCGAAATCCGATTGCTCCTCCCCTTCAGAATACCATACGACTTTATCATATAGTGAAAGAAAAAGCCTGAACGTAGGATCGAAAAAGGTAGGAGGATCTGCTAGTAAGTCGCGTAAATCGTAATTGGGATAGACGTCATTGAGGGTCGTTTGATAAAAAGCATCGGCATCTCTATCTCTATGTACATCGATTAACAGAAGATCTCCCGATTGAGGTCGTACATAAAAAACGTTCGTGCTATCTACTTCACTCTCCGCGCCGGTGATATCTCGCACCTTTACCATCAATTGATTATCCCCACCCACCCTCAATCCGGGAATAGAGAAAGATAATTCAGCAGCCTCTAAACCGGAAAAAATACGTCCATCTTGTGTCCCAATGATGTCTGGATCTTCAGGAACGATAGTAATAAAATTTGTTTGGCGAGAAAGACTCAACCAGGGCCCGTCATTAATTTTAATAAAAATAGAATCCAGGGTAGTAATGCCATCGAGATCATCTGCTACCCACCCCGTAGAAAAGACGCTAAAAACGGTATCAGGAATGAAATTGGTACTGTCCAAGGCGATGCTGGGAGGAGAATTAATAATAGGAATAGTGAGTAAAGCAGGGCTAGGGTCGGGCAATGAATCATTATCTATGGCCCGAATGTAAAATGTAATATCAGCAGAATCCTGACCTTCTGTAATATCAAAACGAAACGTACTATCCTGGGTAGAAGTAAAGGACCAACGAACTTGATCTAATGACCATTCATATCCAATGACAAATCCATCCTGATCCTCTCCTGACCAATGTAAACGTACAATGCTGTTCAAACGATCCAGCCCGCTTAAGTTAATCTCTTCTAAAAATACCTGGGTATCTGGAGGTAAATTGTCGAATAAGCGATCCTCTTCACAAGCAACCCAAAAAAAGATGCTCAACAGGAAGAATACTCGAACGTTCATGTAGAAGCTGATGGATTTCATGTCAATGGAAAAATGGGTTGAAAAAAGTGCACAGAGTACTTTCTATCATCTGGTGAGAAAGTGGACTCTGTGCAGTTGATCATTGATACTTTAAGAATGTTTTATGTGGGTCAATGGATCAGTTAGATACAACGACTTTTTCGTGCCCAATGACTTGATTTTCTGCTACAATAAGCAATTGGTAGATTCCGGTAGCAAATGGAGCAACTGATAATTGTACCACACCATTGGTTCCGTGTAGCTTTTGGCCTAATACAGCTCTACCCATCATATCTATCAGTGTTATCTCCGCGTTTACAGGCTTAGTAAAGTTGTATTTAACATTAACAATGGATGAAGTAGGATTAGGATAAGCTATCCATTCACTTCCAGCTAATTCATCGGCAATGCTGGTTGTTACTTCCTCTACCCCATCTGGACAATTGGCCCCGCTATAGTCCACCACATCATCATTTGTACGAGGAAGCAATTTCAGGTTACTAAAGCTGTAATGCATAACTCCAGTGATAGAAGCCATCGTATCCTGGTAGGAAACGATACATACCGGAACATTTACTTCCCCTTCATTAAATACATGGATGCTATCGTTGATGTAGGAAAAGTCCAATGAACTAGGTGCGCTTCCTGTCCTTCTTCCAGCTAATACTCTTGTTCCAGAATTTCCATCAAAAACGTCCAATCCCACTCTATATTCTCCAAAAGCGCTGGGATCATCCGCATTGGCATTCACTACAAAAATTCCTCCACCATTAGGATTAGCTAAGGTGATAAGCATTCCCTCATATTGCTCATTGACAGCCACATCATACGTAGAAAATAAGGTAGGATCTAGTACTAAAGGTTCGATTTCTCCTGTTCCAATGATTTCCACAAGCGTGGTGTTTCCTATCAGGGTCAATCCAAAGCTTTCTCTTACTGTACCTGTAACGCGAACTTTATCTCCGGGTAACAACGCAGCCAAATCAGCATTTTCTATCACCTGTATACCAGCCCATGCATCAATTCCTTCCTGCTGAATGTAGGTTGCTCCAAGGGCCTCAGAAATAACCACCCCTTCTACGGTTACTTCCTGATCGATATATCCTGAATTACCATCATCGAAAGGCGTAAACTGAACATCAAAAATAGACAAGCCGCTATCTCTTACGGTAAAGAATAGAGGCGCAGATCCGTTGGGAACATTTGGAGAATTAGCCACAAAACTGCTATCATCCGTAGCTGAAATATAATATTTGACAAAATCGCCATCTTCGTAATCTTCCGCAGGAATTACCCCTTCGAAAGTGGTTCCGCTACCGGTCATTGGCACTGAAATAAAAGAATCATTTTCTACTCCTACCGCATAAAAAAGGATAGCTGTATCAATGGTTCCATCCGGGTCCTGGATAAATGCAGAAATGTTGGTTGCTTCTGTACTCGTAGGCGTCGTAGGCGTTCTGGTAATCTCCGCAATTTGTGGAGGAGCTGTTCCTGCTTGTAATTGATAATCTTCCGTCCTGAATGGGTACAATTCATATCCTCTTCCTGTACCTCCTGTACAACCATTCGGTGAGCCGTGGAAAATGACACCACGTAACACTTCAAACACTGTTCCCTCTGTAGGAGGAACAAATTCTCCACCTCCTCCAGGCAATCTTTGGACGATAAAACGATCGCCTACATTAATGGTAAACCCATTTTCGTCGGCTACATCAAAACTTACTCTTTGTACCCCGGCAGATTCGAAGAAGTCTACAGAAGTAACCGTAACATTTTGAAATTCTACATATACCCCTTCCCATTGCTCTCCTGTTTCAAATTGATTAACCCTGCTTCTGGAGTTAATGTCTGACACGGGAACTACCGTTGGAACGACTTCTTTGCCGAAGTCTAATACTTCTACTAAAAGAGGAATGATTTGCGTTTCATTTCTGAATCGATCAATGATTCCTGTAATCTTTACTGAATCTCCTGCTACAAGATCTTCTATTTCTGTTCCTCCTAAAGCAGGGGGATCATTAGCAAATAAATCCAGCCCGGAAAAAGGTCCTGTGCCATTTTGTATCCAGATATTTCGACCACTTGCTGCCTGTGCCAGTCCTGCATCTACGACAACTACGCCTGTGGTGATGATCGTATCCCCAAGAAAAGAGGAAGAATCGTTACATGCTGCTAAGGCTTCATCAGAAACGGTTTGAATTTCCTGGATAGTTACTTCAGGGAATTCCGACTGAGCCCATGACTGAACACTGAATCCTATAAGCATGAATAATAAAGAAATGTATTTCATCTTGATCATATGGAAAAAAATATTTAAAAAGTAAAAATTAGGTTGAATTGCGAATATTGGTGTAAACTAATTCCTGGATTCTAACTAAAAAGTGTATGATTTTTATTTTATCAACACGAAATTCCCTCTATATTTCTGTCCTGTGTCTCGGTCAGTAACAACAAATACATAGAGGCCACGCGAAATAATTTGATTGTTAGCAGATAATAGATCCCAGGCATGTTCGCCTCCTGAGAATACAGCTTCGTCTGGATTTGAAAAGGTATCAAACCACTTAATATCGGCGCCGTCATACGATTCATCATGCTCGAAGCTGTCTACTAAATCACCACTGATCGTATATATTTTTATCTGAGCTCGTGCAGGTAAATTGGCGAAGATAATTTTTCTGTCTTCTTCAAAGGTGCTGGCACCTTCCCAACTTGCACGGGCATAATATGGATTAGGATAAACGAAAGGTTCTTCTGCCAGATCCGCATTTGCTGGTGTACCGGCAAATACATGTCTCACATTTCCTAATGGAGTAGATTCCAGAGAAACGAGATTATTTTCCGGATCTCCTCTGTCGAATGCTGTAACTGCGATAATATGCTGCCAACCGTTGGCTATATTATCAAAAGTGTACTGATATATATATTTATTCGTATCTCCTTCAAAGGTAACAGCTTCTTCTAACCTGATCGATTCAAATCCCGTATCAAAAAAAAGTTGATTATCGCTGCTATCCCACGCCTGGATAAGTTCTAATGACTGAAGAATATCTTGCGTATTTTGGACATCGAACCCCACCGCAGTTTTGTATAATCGATATCCCTCAAAGTCTACTTCATTCGAAATGGGGTCCACTGCGCTTTCGGCATTATCTGACCAATAAATGATCATCTGATGATCTTTAGCTTCTACTCGGACATTGGGAACAGGTGGAGGTTCGGGCAAAACATATCGGGTGATTTGTCCATTTCCATCCCTGTCTTCAGCGAGATCCAATCTACCATTAGCATTAATATCTTCTCCTTCATCTAAGGTGCCGTTTCCATTGACATCTTCATTTCCATCCAGTACTCCATTGCCATTGCGGTCTTCCCCTAAAAAAGCCGTTCTCGCCCAACCTGCATGTTGAAGTAGCGGAGTACGCTGAGCGTCCGTATCAGCAGATGGAGGATTGCCATCGAAAGCTCTCCTGGCACATACCAATGCAAAGGCTACCGTTACACTTTCTCCTGGAAAAAGCGGATCAAAAGGTCCTGCAGAAACGAGTAAAGATCTGTTGTTGGGAGAAGAAATACTGCGTTGAATAGCTGGCCAATCCGGTAGCAAGTTAATCCCACTTTTAAGTTTGCCAAACCGTTGTAAATCCTGAGATGGGAAAAAGAAACGAGGATCAGCTGAGTTCAGAAATTGCCAGGTATTAAAATGAACATCAAAATTAGGGCTATTAGGGATGCTTCCATCCTGATCTGCGCCCAGATATTGTAACCCCAGATAGGTATCTGTAAATCCCAGATCTCCAGCTGCATCAAATTCATAGGCGAGATGTAATGAATCCACATACCCATTTCCCCCTTTATTAAAAAAAGCAGAACCTCCGGGAGGGGTTATATTCACATTTCTGACAACAGCATCTATCCAATATCCGGCATACAGTGAATCTATGGGAACATCATTGAGATTGGTGATAGTAAAATTGAGGATGATGAAGAAATTGGCAAAAGAAAAATTCCAGTTATAGGATTCGAAATCTACTTGTATACCCAAGGGAGAAGTATGATTGGCAATAGGAATGCGTCCTGTTCCTGTGCGTATTACTAAAGAAGTATCTGTGAAGGTAGACACAAAATCTTGATGTGAGATACCATTAGCTCCGAAAAATGGACTATCAAATAAGGTAGATCGTTCAGCTAAAGACGTTTCAGAAGTAAATTCAAATCCTGACTTTCCAGGACTGTATCCCCGGGGATCATCTATTGCTCCCGTACTGACGGCGATTTGCCCATTGACCGAACCTCCTACCCAAAGTCCTCCTTCGAAAATATGTTCTACCCCAGAGTTTGCGGGAAATTCTAGGGAAGGTGCTCCCTCTACGTTAAAGCTACCTGTAAAACTGTTCCCTACAATACCCAAATTATTGATGGTAGCACCTATATTGGAAGCAGTGGTCACCCTTTCATCGATGATATTTCCCGTCTGAGAAATACACAGAAGTGGAATAGCAGAAAAACACCCTGTCCACAGAATAAGTTGTAATAAGTAGAATCTTTTCAAGTTGATTTCTATTTTGGCTTAGAAAGTTCATCAACAGATATTACACTATGATTAACAATTTCCCAATTCTTACCTTTTTAATCAGGGCAAGCATCTCCATCAATTAATATGGGTAACTATTCTGCCAATACAAAACGAGTCAATAGATGGATCTTTGGGATATTAATCATCCTGTTGTGCATGTTAGTTGCAGTAGGCTTTCTTTTTCTAACAAGTAGAAATATTTATCCAGAGATTTCTACACTTCCTTCAACTACATTTCTGGCAAGCCCTGAATATGCGTCTGTGATTGTACGATCGAATAATATGGCCCAAGAATATGCTGCTACTGCTAATCTTCCAGGAATGACCATAGCCGTCGCTAAAGCTTCGGCAATAATTTGGTCGGCAGCATACGGATTTGAAGATATAGCCCTGCAAGTTCCGATGTCCCATAAGACCAAAATGAGAATAGGAAGTATTTCGAAAGCTATGACCAGCATAGGATTAGGGGTGTTGATAGATAAAGGAGCGATTGATGTGGATCAATATGTCAACAACTATTTCCCTGATTTTCCTGAAAAAAAGCATAATATCTCTATAAGGATACTTGGAGGACATATGGGAGGAATAAGGCATTATAGAACATGGGATAAGTGGATAGAAAGAGCTTGGAATGAACACTACACTTCTTTAGGGGATGGACTGGAAAAATTTCAGGATGATCCATTACTCTTCGTTCCGGGAACCTATTTTCACTATTCCAGCTTCGGATACAACTTATTAGGAGTGATCATGGAACAGGTAGCAGATACTTCTTTTCCAGCATTTATACGGGAAGCTGTTTTTGATCCCCTTGGTATGAAAGATACGGAGATGGATGATATTTCAAATTACCCTATTCCACATAAAGCTACTTATTACAGGATCAATACATTTGGGAAAGTTCGACCTGCTGTAGAAGTCGATGTAAGCTATAAGTGGCCTTCTGGAGGAATGCTTTCAACTTCGGAGGATTTAATGAGATTAGCGATGGGGATTTTTTCGGATTCGCTTATTTCTACAGATACTCAATTAACCCTTTTTTCAAGTCAGCTTACCGCCTCAAAAATTCCGACAGGCTACGGTATTGGATGGATGATCAAAGCAGATCCACCAAACAATGTGTTCATATATCATACAGGAAGTGTAGAAGGAGGGGCTGGCATATTGATCCTTAATCCTACACATCAACTAGCACTGGCCATTAATACAAATATCGATATGGAAGGAGCACAGGGTTTATCTGCTCTAGGATTTCAACTTCTTACTTTGTTCCTATCAGCTTCTTAGCCTGGAAGTAATATGTGATCTGGGAAAGGGTAAATTCTTCTGGGTGTTTAGTGAAACCTGAGTATAGGGTAAAACCGTAATATTATAAAATAACTTTATATCGACAGCTATGAATCCTGAAATAATAATATTTGCCCTTATTGGAGTATTTTTGGGTATGTTGGTAGATGTGTATGAAACTGCGAAGGAAAAAGGAAAGAGCCCATGGTATGCCGTGATGATCACTTTATTCTTTTGGCCACTGAGTATCTTTATTCTTTGGGATTAATAAGTGCTTGATTATCAATTTGCTAGGCTTATGTGGTCTGCTTTCTCTGAAGTAGATACAATTTTGGAACGAATAGTTTAGAAACAACTTGACTTTTTCCTTAGTTTTGTAGTTAATTCAGAATTGATTTAAATAACTAATAAACTGAATATTATGTATCCTCCTCAGATAGTAGCACCTATGCGTGCGGAATTAGTTGACGCAGGAATTAGGGATATTACAGATCCAAATGAGATAGATCAACTGTTGAAAGAACCTGGAACTACCCTGGTAGTAGTAAATTCTGTTTGCGGTTGTGCAGCAGGAACAGCTAGACCTGGGGTAACAAGAGCACTTCAGCATGATGCTTTACCTGACAGGACTGTAACTGTATTTGCCGGAGTGGCTTTTGAGGCAACAAAACGTGCAAGAGAGTACATGTTACCTTATCCTCCTTCTTCTCCTTCTATGGCATTATTTAAAGATGGGCAGTTAGTACATATCATTGAGAGACATCATATAGAAGGTCGTCCTGCTGAAATGATTGCAGCTAATTTGACCGCTGCTTTCGACGAATTTTGCAGATCGTAACGAAACATTCATTTGTGAATGCTCCATTACTTTTCCAGAAAGGTAATGGAGTTTATTTTTTTAGGAGAATCTGAATCAACGTTTAGGCTTTTTAGAAAGGATGGGCATGGCTTTTAACTTCCATTTCTTCCCGATTTTGTAACGATTTCTCCCTATATACCTCACCGCTAATCCCGTAGTCATAATCCCTGCTACGATAGCTAAACTGTTGAAGTCTGGCACCTGGCTTTCGATGAGACTATTGGCAATCGAAACAGTAATTAATCCTGAGCCACCTATAATTGTGCCTGCATAAAACATATTGCGAAACTGATACCAGGCCGTTTGGTCTGGAGGATATATTGCTCTGATCATCCTAAGGGGAATTTGATCTCTATAGGTAGAAATGCTGTTGCCATTGACGTAAGAAAGGGTAACCGTTTTAACTATAATGATGCTCGAATCAGTAATAGCTTCGATAATTCCATTTACGCGATCTTTCGAGTCAACTACTTGAAATCGAATGGCATCTCCGGGGTAAAACACTATTCTTTTGAACCTTTTAGCATTCTCAAGGGCTAATTGGCGCTGTCCTAAAGCTGGTAAGGATAAGAGCAATAATAGTAGAAAACCCCAGTACGTGCGTATCGATCCTGGCATAAGCTCATTATTATCAATAATATACTTCTTGTGGCTGAGTTTTCATGATCAGATTTGATAAAATCTTTCTTTTGTGGAGAAATCCAGAAAATATTTTTAACACAATAAGGAGATCCCTAGCTAAACGTGAATAATTAACACAGAAGAATTAAGGCTTTATGTTAAAACGAAAATTTGGAAATGAAATTGGTAAAGGGAGATAAATTGGCTACCTCACGAAAAATTCCTACAGCTACTGGAAAGTAATTACCCAAACCACCATGCGAGTCCTACCCCTAAGAGGTTTCCTAACGCCAACCCGATAATGCCGAGAATCATGCCCGAAGGAACGATCGCCCTATTTTTCAATGCTTGAGCTAATGGACCTATAAAAGGGGGGCCAAATATTCCTGCCGTAGAAGTCGTAAGTGCAGTATCGGTATCTATTCGAAAAAGGGAACATAGAAACATATGTACCAACAGCGTACCATATACGACAGAGGCCATAAATATCAAATAATCCACACTTCCTTCGGTCATTTGGCTTATGTCTACCAGAATTCCGGTAGCAAAGCAGAAGATGAGAAAAATATATTGTCCTGTTTCGTAGGTATAGGACAATGTTCTGATGAAGGTGATTTGGGAAGCTGCTAATCCCAGTAAGGTCAGGCTAATTAAAATGAAAATCTCCTTTGTTTCTCCATAAAATAGGAAACTCATCCCGACACTTATTCCGATTACAATCATACTACACAATATTCCTATTCCAATTTGCTGTAAAGAAGAAGTGTTCCAAAAGGGAAATCCCGGGTTTGGAGTGGCTGACACAGTATATTGGGACGAATCAATTTCATCAGCATATGGAGAAGCGGGTAAAAATAAATTTAATATCTTCTGGGCTACTGTGAGGAGAATCATGAGATATAATCCCGAAAGAAATAGGTCTATTAAGTTCAACTGCACAAATAATAGTTCAGGAACTTCTAATGCTGTACCAATAGCTGCCAAATTAGCCGTACCTCCCACATATACTCCCACAGACATACCGGCTATTTGATGGGCATTGTTCAGCTTTGGTTCGAAAAGATAAAATACGATGCTCACCACAAAAAGGATGGCGAATAAATAAAGGACGTAAGACTTAACAAATACAGGAGCTAATTGAAACCAGGAACGCATATCAGTGGAAAATAGCAATAAAGGAATAGCTATCAGTACGGTACCAATAATGATATTATGGGTTAATTCGTGGTCCACATATGGAGGAATAATATTTCCCAGGATAATCCCTGCTAGATAACAAAAGAAGGCAGGGCTAAAGAAAGAAATAATTGGCACCCTTCTTTCGCCATACAAAATGAGCGTAGGTATCAATATATACAGAACAATGAGCCCCAAAATAATATGTGTTAAATGTAAGAATGGATAAAGGTCTTAAAATCTTGCCTATTTCAATAATTAGAACAAACTCATCTGATTTCCTTTTTTAGCCTCTTGTTCGAGAAGTTCTGCTTCATAGGAGAACCCAAATTGCCGTTGAAACTGATCGATTACAAACTTTCCAAAAGTATGTGTTTGATCGTCTTCGGGTTGGTGAACAAAAAAATAAAGTTCTGATAATCCGCTTTTTCTCCATTCATCTATTCTCTTTTGCCAGGCTTGAAATCGAATATAATCCGTTTCATGAAGTCCATTAGCAACGAACCTGAGCATCGCTATGGGTACGGGAAGAGAATTGTGGGACACATCTCTTCTTCCGGCTACATCGGTAATCACACAGCTCACTTTTTTTCGAGCCAATAACTCATAAGCCTCTCCGATGAGCAATTGATGATCAAACCAGGATTCGTTTCGAAATTCGATGGCTAATGGAAAAGATTCAGGCCACTGGTTCAAGAATTCGACGAGATTAGTCATTAATGCTGGTCCGAAATAATGCGGCAATTGTACGAAGCTACATCCGAGTTTATCTTCAAATTGAGCGATGGCATCTATGAAGGAGGAAAGTTGGCCTGAAGCGAGTAATTTATGGTAATGAGAGATGCTTTGGGGAATTTTGGGGCAGAAACGAAAGGAGGAGGGAGTCATATCTCTCCACCGTTGGACGATCTCATGTTTAGGGATTCTGTAATGGGTAGAGTTTAGCTCGATCGTATTATATGTTTGCGCATAATGGCGAAGGTAGTCCGCCTGACGCGTTTTATTAGGATAAAGATCTCCCAGCCATACTTTACTCGCCCATCTTGGTAAACCTATATAAAGATGGGGATCATCAATAAGATCAGAAGGGGACCAATGTTCTTCATTTCTAGGATCGTGATGAGGAAGGGTAAAATCGACCTTCGACACATCTGCTAACTTCCCGAATTCCACTGTTAAGCAATTTTAATTAACAATAATTTTCATAGGCCTTATTAACCTATCTATAAAGGTAAATGTTAATTTGTTCTTTTGACAATAAAGATAGAATTGCCATTACCTTTGTATGCTGATAACCATTAGACGCTTCCGGGATTCGAATAACTTGTTAAGCTTTCTCCTTTTTTATACACCAATTCTTGCAGCTTTATATAGGATTGGGATATTTGTTTTTAAATCAGCAGCATTCATGAAGCAATTGTTACTTTGTTTGGTTATAGGTTCTGTATTATTGCGCTTGGGATATAGCCAATCTACCATATTGACAGGAAAAATATCAGATGCCACAAGCGGTGAACCACTTAAAGGGGCAACAGTCCTTGTCATTGGTACATATCAAGGAGCTTATTCTAAAGATGATGGCACATTTGAAATTACAGGTTTAAAACCGGGAGACTATTCTGTTCGATTCTCTTATATAGGATTTGCAGAAAAGATATATCATGGAACGACTATGATAGAAGGGGAGCCAACGAACATGGAAGTAAGCATGGTTCCTACGGTTCAAACGCTGGGAGAGGTTGAGATTGTGGGCCAACGAAATCTGATAGATTTAGAGTCTGGAAAGTCTTTAATCAGGATAAATTCTGAGGAAATCGGCCAGTTGAGTGTGGAAAATGTGCAGGATATCGTTGCCTTACAAGTAGGAGTAAACGAAACGCCTGATGGGATTCAGATAAGAGGTGGGAGGATATATGAAACGGAATATTTGATAGAGGGAATCAATGCGCAGGATCCGCTGGCAGGAACAGGTTTTGGGGTAGAAGTTCAGGCGAATGCGATTGAGAATGTGGAGGTAATTACAGGAGGAAGTGGTGCTGCTTATGGTAGTGGATCTTCTGGAGTAGTAGCAACAAGTATTAAAGAAGGAGGGAAAAAGTTTTCTTTGAACCTGAATTACCAACGAGACAATCTGGGATTTAATAAAAATCAGGGGCCTAGCTGGAACACTGACAGAGCTGATATTTCTTTTAGTGGTCCATTAATAGGCGATAAGCTCACTTTTTTTACCAATGTAGGAATATTTCTCACGGATAATTACTATAGAGTTATTGCTGACCAACTTCGTTCCTCCCTTTTTGAGAATCAGACAAGATGGGCACCTCGTCAGGATAATCGATGGTCCAACACCTTAAAATTTGCTTGGAATATTTCTCCAGGTTGGAAAGCGACTCTTACAAATCAACATAGCTTAAATATCAACCAGAATACCAGATCGCTTCAAATTATAGGAAATGATGCTGTGGTTACTCCAGGGCTCCAATATTTTTTTAGCCTTGACCCCGATCTGGCCAATACTTACACCCATCACTCTAATTTATCTGTAATTAATCTCAAGGGAATCTTAGGGGACCGATGGATCTTAAATGTTTCATTGGGAAGATTATTTACAAATTTAAGGGCTGATGCGAATGGGAGAGCTTTTCGAGAGGAAACGGTAGATAGAATTTTAGATGCAGCCTCTATTGTAACTGATCCCGTAAGTATATTTAATCCTGGAAGCGAAGCTGTTTTTGTGTTTCCCGGACCAGGATTAGCTAATAATGGAGGAATAGCGTCTCTGTGGCATGATCATTACGCAAGAGAATATACCGTAAAAACTCAATTTCAATTTCAGAGCCAAAATAAGACACATTTTGTCACTTTTGGGCAAGAACATAAAGCCCAGACTTATCAATGGATAGATGTAGAAAGGCCTTGGGTAGGGGCGCCTATTCGCATTAACGATTCATTGACTACGCCATCTACGAGTCTTGGGAGATCGAGTGATTTTTGGAGGGTTCAACCTAGTACAGGAGGGGTTTTTGTTCAAGATGAAATTAGGTATAAGGGTATCATTGCTTCTGTAGGACTTAGGTTTAATTATTGGGCTCCGGGAAAATTTGCTGATGAAGCTGTTGAGGATCCACTGGCACCTGTGGTGGATGCAGTTAGGGAAGACTATCGGGAAGAAACAGTCTCCTTGTTTGGAAGAAGGTGGAAAGGTAGACTGCTTCCCAGATTGAATGTTTCCTTCCCTGTTACAGAGAATAAAGTATTGTACTTTAATTATAGCCATTTTATGAGGCTTCCTCATCCCCGATTTGTGTATGCGGGATTGGATCCTGTATTTCAGGATGGCTCTTTTTTGGCAAATTTGGGGAATCCGAATATTAATCCTGAAGTGACGGTTTCTTATGAAGCTGGGCTTAAATCCCAACTGACAAAAGATTGGGCCTTATCTATTACGGCTTTTAATAATGATAAATTTGACTACATCGTAAGTCGTCGGATTTTGATTCGGGACAGAACGGGGAGTTTTACGGAAAAAACGTTTTTTATCAATCAGGACTTTGCTCGAATTAGAGGATTGGAATTAGCGTTGACGCATCGGATAGGAAAATCTTTATTGAGTACGCTTTCAGGTTCGTATAGCATCGCTACTGGTAAATCAAATACTGCTGCAGAGTCGGCGCTCCAAATCCGTCAGCAGGGATTTGTTAATGCTACTGAAGAACAATTTCTTGCCTGGGATAGACCTTTTGATCTTAAGTTCCTCCTTATTTTAACGCCTGATTCCAGTGATTATCTGTTGAATCTTCCTTTACATGGGTTTAGGCTGAGTCTTACTTCTACTTTTAAATCAGGATTGAGATATACCCCCTTTAGATTAGTACGAATTAATGAAGAGACAGGCAGAGAAGAGTATGAAAGAATAGAGGATCAGCCTTTTGAGAATGTGGGGAGTCCATGGTTTTGGACTGACATCAGGATATCAAGAGATCTTTTTCTAGGAAATTTAGTCACACTAGGCATAAGTGTAGAAGTCCAGAATATATTTAACTATCGATCCGCAGCTATAATTAATGGAATCACAGGCGATGCATATGAATTGGGAGATCCACTTCCTTTGGAGTTCAGAGATCCCCTTTTTCCCGATCCTCAAAACAATGGTCTTCCTCCCTTTAATCCTGCCAGATTTCTTGCTCCCAGGCATATACTTTGGGGGCTAAAACTATCCTTTTAAATAAAAAAACCTGCTAAAGTAATAGCAGGTTCTAAATAATTACGCACGTTAGCAAACCTTGCTGACAAATTAATCGAGAACTACGACCAAATATTTTGAGCTGGACCAAAAATTTTCTGGATCTTTGATTTCTAAGCTTTCTACTATTTTTCCTTCCTGTGCCAACTCATAAGAATTGGAAGGATGGGTAGTGATAACTGCGGCTTTTTTAGCAGAGATAGGAATAGTGTTTATTTCCCTTATATCTATTTTATTGAATTCTGATGGGTTTAGATCTCCTTCTAATTTTGGTGTTCTGTTTATCCCGAACCCTTCTTTGGTAAGAATATTTTTATCTCTTAGCTCCTTATAAGTACCTACTAGATAGTAAGCCGTATTAAGAGCGGTAGTTTGTTCTTGTAACGTATCCTGCATTTGAGAAATACGAGCAGTCTGAGCTGAACTTTTAGATACTAAGCTATCTCTTTCGATATTCAACGCAGCTATTCTTCCTCCAAGCTCTTCTATCTCAAAGTTTTTAGCTACGAGTTGTTCTTTCAGTGTAGAAATTTCTCCATCTTTAGCATCGACCATTCCGTTGAGGTTATTGATGGCCTTTTGAAGTCTGGCTGCCTCTCCACCTGAACGCTTCAACTTTTCATTTAATTCATCAATAGTAGCTCTGTTTTGAGCAAGCAATTCGTTGATTATCTGGATATCTTCAACAACTTTTTCTCTTCCAGTAGAAAGCATCTCAGGATCATCGGAATTGATGCTGATCATATTTTCTCTTTCTCTGATAATGGCTAAGTTTTCTTCAATCTGATTGAACGAAGACAAAAAATCATTTAATAATGAATCTTGTCTACCTGCAGTGGCTTTTAGTGCTGCATTCTCCTGTTCTAACTGTTGTAATTTTTCTTGATTACAGCTGAACAATAGCGTAGAAGTGGCGATTAAAAAAAATACATACTTTTTAATAAACATAATCTAGTGACTTTTGTGTGTTAGTACTCGAAGTTAAACTTTCAACATATTAGTAACATCTAAATCTTACTCTTTAGACATAGGAGTTAGGCAAATGTCATTCCAGTATCGACAAAAATATATTTAATTGGTTATGAGATGATTATTAGGATGGAAAAGTAGAGATAATTATCTATTCGAGAATGGTCCTTTCATTTTGAAAAATGAAGAAAATATTAACTAGATGAATTTAGAGGAATGTACTTTAGATATGCGTAAATTAATTATACAAAATATTTGATTAAAACGTCAAATAATTGCTTGGGATTATATGGCTTGGGAACATAGTCGTTTAGCCCATATTCAATTATTTTAGATTGGGTATCATTAAGGGTATTTGCGGTGAGAGCGACAATGGGAAGCCTCTTAAAATAAGTATCATCTATATTTCTCAATACTTTAGTAGCCTCAAATCCATCCATTTCAGGCATGTGTAAATCCATCAGGATGAGATCGAATTTTCTTGATTTGGCTTTTTCGACAGCGATTAATCCATTTTCTGCCACTTCTAGTTCCACTTCCCACATCTTTAGAAATTTCTTCGCAATGACAATATTAATTTGATTGTCTTCTGCCATAAGAATACGCATACCCTTCAAAGGCTTGTTTTTATCTTTCTCTACGGGCTGCGGTGCTTTTTCTTTATTCTCTAAAGGTTGTCCTATGTCAAATGGAATGGTAAACCAAAAAGTTGACCCGATACCTACCGTGCTTTTTACCCCAATGTTTCCTCCATGTAATTCGACGAGTCTTTTGGTAATAGCCAGCCCCAAACCGGTGCCCCCATATTTTCGTGTAGTTTCTGAAGATGCTTGTGTAAAGCTATTAAAGACGTTATCCAGGTTATCTTCGTATATTCCTATACCCGTATCTATGATAGAGAATTTTATAGTGAGCTTTTTATCGTGGGATTCTACTATTCTGGTATCCAAGGTGACACTTCCTTGCTCGGTGAACTTGATTCCATTTCCCATTAAATTAGTTAAGATTTGGCTCAATCTAATTTTATCACCTATAACAAGATGATCTACTTGATCAATTTCTCTGAGTATTACTTCTATACCTTTATCATTACCCTGAAGTAAAAATGTATTTACTACGTGTTTTAATAAATCACTTAAGTCAAATTCATTATTAAATAGTTCAAGCTTACCAGCCTCGATTTTACTAAAGTCAAGTATATCATTTATTAAGTAAAGGAGATGGTTAGCAGAGAAATGAAGAGTGTCAAGATATTTTATTTGCCTGGGGAGTGGGTTTTCCATGCGCAATAAATTCGTAAATCCTATAACCGAATTCATAGGAGTCCTGATTTCATGGCTCATGGTAGATAAAAATTGTGATTTAGCATTTGTCGCAGCTCTGGCATCTTCCAAAGCTCTTTCTAATTCACCATTTTGGATAAGAATTTTTTCCCGCTGAGCATTTACTTCATTATATAAAACTTTTTTAATTTGATAATTCCTTGCGAAAAATACAATAATGAAAATGAGGATAATTATCCCTATGGTTAAGCTATTTGTGATAAGCCTACCTTTTTCTAGTTTTAATGCAACATTTCTTTTTTGTTGTTCAAGGTTTAAAATAACTAATTCCTTCTTCTTGGCTTGAAGAAGCATTTTGCGTTTAAAAGAATCAGCCTCAGCTAAAGTGCCATTGAGAGAGTATAATTCCATTTGAATCGCATCCAATTCTTTTTGTGCACTATCCAGGGCTTTTTTACGGTCCAACAAATCCTTTCTGTGGATAGAGATGTTGGCAGGAGATTCCTGTTGAGATAATTCCTCAGGCAGAGAAGTAATGGGAGTAGAATTATTTATGTTTGAACGGGTTCTATCATGGAATGATAGGTAGAGCCTGAAATAGTACAGCATTTTAAGTGAATTGCCTGCTTTTTCATAGGTTTCATACATTAGAGCGTAGCAATTTGTTATTAAAAGATCGTCGTTTATTTCCTGAGAAAGGACAAGAGCTTCTTCAATCACTTCTATAGCTTTTGTATGCTCCTTGATTAAATTATATAGGAGGGCTTGATCTAACAGAACAGAGATGATGATCTTTTTATCTCCAATGCTTTTGACTAATCGCAAATTTATTTCCAATAAATTAATGGATTCAGAATAATTCCTGATATCTGCATGAATCATCCCTAATTTATTGGAAACATCTGCCATCCCGGTTAAGTTGTTGATCTGTTCATATATCGCAAATGCTTCCTGAAAGTATTCAATAGCTGGACCATATGATAATTCAGACCAACATGTCAAGGCGGCCTGAATATATTTATGGGCAGAGGATTCGAAGTCTCCCACTTCCTGCTCCAGCTTTGCATCTTTAATGAGCAGTTCAACCTCATTATCAATAGATGCGGGTATAATAATCTTCTGACTCAAACCACCTAAATAAAAAATAGTAAAGTATATAGTCAGAATATATTGTATGTAAATTCTTTTATTCAACACTAATTAGGAATAAAATGCTTTATTAACAAATTATGGAATATCTAAATATTTATAAAATGGATTAATCTATAAATTATTACGCTATATCAATTCAAAAAATGAATATTTAAGTTGTCATGTTGGGACTTCCTTACACTATCGAACAAATAGGTCAGATAGGTTTTGCTATGGATCTATTTCAGGGAAAAATGGATCCTTCGAAGATTAAATACGTGGCTTATGATTCCAGAATGATCCACCACGGATCTGAGACCTTATTTGTAGCTTTACGAACGTCCAGAAGAGATGGGCATAAATACGTCCAGGAGGCTTACCTAAAAGGAGTTCGTAATTTTATGGTGGACAAACCTCTGACCTATAGGGATATAAATTTTTTGTTATGTGAAGATACTCTCGAGGCATTGCAACTATGGGCAGTATTTCACAGAGAACAGTTTTCCTATCCAGTCATTGGCATTACAGGTAGCAATGGGAAGACTATAGTAAAGGAATGGTTATCTACGCTTTTGGAAGTTCAATTCGATATTTATAAAAGCCCTGGAAGTTATAATAGCCAATTAGGGGTGGCCCTTTCTCTGCTACAGATGCATCCACAGGCAGAGTTGGCCATTATAGAAGCGGGAATATCCCAAAGAGATGAAATGGAACGCTTATGGCAGATGATCATGCCAGATATAGGAATATTAACACATCTTGGGGCAGCACATCAGGCAGGATTCGTCAGCTTAGAAGAAAAAATTGAGGAGAAGCTCCAATTATTTGAAGGAGTGAATACCATATTTTCCGGTATTCAATCACCTTCCATTAAAAAATTTTTGACTTCTAAACAACTTCCAATGTATTGGGTGGGAAAAGAGGAAGATGCTGATTATATCTTAAGAAACATATCGAAAAAAGAAGATTCCTGGAAGTTTGATGTACTTGATAAAGATAAATTATATTCATTTACGCTTCCTGGAATCACTCAGGCTGACTTGGAAAATGGATCTTTGGCAATCTCGGTAGCACTACATCTTAATGTTCCTTACGAAGATATTTGCCATCAACTTTCAAGGTTATATCCTGTCAGCATGCGAACTGAAATGATGACCGATAATCCGGAAATCACGCTGATTAATGACAGTTATAATTCAGACATTGATTCAGTAAGAAACGCATTTCAATTTCTCAGTCACATAAGCTCCCAACCAGAACATAAAATCATTATCAGCGATCTTATCATCCAGGGGAATGATCCTTTACGTCTTCATCAAGAAGTATTGGCAGAAGCTGTAGAGCTTGTGGGAGATTCAAACGTATATACGGTTGGACCTAATTTTAAAGCAGTAAAAAGAAAAAGGGAAGACTTAAGTTTTATCCATACAGATGAGCTTATCCGTTGGTTTTCATACGAGTCATTTCGAAATAGTACTGTACTAATTAAAGGCGCAAGGTTATTTGAACTGGAGAGGATCGTTCCATTGTTACATCCCAAAATTAACACCAGCTTCTTTCAAATAGAACTGCAGGAACTGATTCATAATTATAAGACGATGACTTCGCTTCTATCTCCTGACACTCGGGTAATGTGCATGTTAAAGGCTTATGGCTACGGAACTGGAGGATGGGAAATTGCGCAAGTATTGGAAAGATTAGGAGCTACATATCTGGCAGTTGCTTATACTTCTGAAGCCATAGAATTACGAGAAGGAAATATAAAACTTCCCATTATGGTGATGAATGCAGATGAACGAAGCATTCCTGCATTACTTTCTTATGAAATAGAGCCTGAAATCTATAGTCTTAGTTTTCTGGAGAAATATTTGAAAGCGGCCAGATTATCCCACTTAAGAAAATACAGAATACATCTTAAGCTTGAAACAGGGATGGGGAGATTAGGGTTAATAGAAAACGATCTTCCCGAGCTAATAGAAAAATTAATGAGGGAACCTCACTTAGAAGTTGTTTCCGTAATGACCCATTTGGCGGCAGCCGATGACCCTTCAGAAGATGAATTTACATTGGCCCAAATCCGGAAATTCCAGGAAATGTACCATTACGTCCAAGCGGAAACGGGGATAGTTGCTTTTAGACATGTGCTAAATACGGCGGGGGTTATCAGATTTCCTGAATATGCCATGGAAATGGTTAGGTTGGGAATAGGACTCTATGGAATCAATAGTGCCCAATCCAAATGTGACTTACCAGTTCCATTAAAAGAAATTGGCAGCTTAAAAGCCAGGATATCACATATTCAGCATTACGAAAAAGGAACGAGTATAGGATATGGTAGAAGTGAAAGGCTTTTGAGAGATTCAAGAATAGCCACCGTTCCATTGGGCTACGCTGATGGAATCCCCCGAAAATTGGGCAACAGAAGAGGACATTTTTTAATAGAGTGTGCAGAAGCCCCTATAGTAGGTCGAGTTTGTATGGATATGACAATGGTAGACATTACAGACATTCCACTTGCACAATTGGGAAGTGAAGTAGTTTGCTTTGGAGAACAGGGAGAAAAACAGATCTCAATTAAAGATATTGCTCAATGGGCAGAAACCATCCCTTATGAAATACTCGTTCAAATTAGTCCCAGAGTAAGAAGAATTTATATCAGGGAATAAAAATTATCCACTACGATTTTTTCTTCATTTCCTCTTCGAACTCCTTTCGCTTTTTCCAGTATCTTAAGAGTCCAGCCACACTCATCCACACTGGATTAGCAGCTTCGTATCTTTCTATCATTTCCTCAGATAATCCTCCTCCCCTTAATTGGCTAACTACATACCGCTGAAAAGTGGGGATCACATCTTGAGGGTCTTCTCCCTTTTCCCAATGAGGTTTCATCCATTGTGCCCAATCATTGATCATATATCTAAGTTGGTTGAGATGAGAAGGAACATCATGTACAGGACCAAAGTGAGTGAGATATAAGGTCTTCGGTTGTTTGGATTCCAATAGATCTAATGATTCGTTCCAATGTTCAATATTGATGTCTGGAGGAGGACAGGGGGGAACGACAGGATTTTCTTCTCCGATAACTACCCCGGCTACATCACCGGCAAAGATGACATTGTTCCATTCCCAGGCAATGTGATGGGAAGCATGACCAGGCGTATGTAAGGCCGTGAATGTTTGATCTCCGATCCTGATATGTTCGTTATGCTTTACCACTCTTAATTGTTGCTCTGGAATGGGATTCATTTCACCCCAAAGTGCTTCCATTTGATCCCCGTAAATTCTTTTTGCTGAATTATATAATTTTTCCGGGGAAATCAGGTGAGGATACCCTACCGGATGAACATAGATCTTTGCTCCTTCTTTTGCTAATGCCCAGGCTGCTCCAGCATGATCAAAATGAATATGTGTAAGAAGAACATGTTTAATTTCTTCAGGATAAAAAGTGTGCTTTTCCAATTGCTTTTGAAGGGTTTCAAAAGTAGAATAAGGACCAGTTTCTATTAATATCAATCCATCTGAGGATTCCACAATAAAGGCAGCGATGGTAGTATCAAGTTTGAAATGTAAATCGAGAATATGAACCATAAGAGAACAATTTAATTGATCGACTTGCCAAATCTAGAAAAACTAAAGCAGAAGAAATACGATCTTTTGAAAATTTGTAGATTCATTACTAAAAGAGTATTTTATATTTGATAACATTTGCATACTTTTAAAATGGGAAAGTAATTGTACAATTTCATTCTATGAGTGTAATATCTGTGGCGAACCACAAAGGAGGGGTAGGAAAAACTACCACCACGGTAAATCTTGCAGCTGGTTTAGGGGAAATAGGATATAAGGTGATGATCATCGATATGGACCCTCAGGCAAACGCTACCTATTCCCTGGGTTTGAAAAAACAGGATCAAACAATTTTTCAAGTGCTCGCCTATCAGGATGATATTACAAAAGTAGTACAGGATCTGGGAAAAATATCAATCATTCCTTCCTCTATTCATCTGGCAGGATTTGAGAAGAATAATGAAGTTGGGAAAGAATTTATCTTACAAGAACATCTCAATCTAATTAAAGATCACTACGATTTTATTTTAATAGATTGTCCACCTTCCCTTGGAGCACTTACTATTTCGGCCTTAACAGCAAGCGATTATGTAATCATTGCGCTACAGCCAGAATATCTAGCCATGCAGGGAATGACAGAATTTATTAAAGTGTTACGAACGGTTAAAACACGAATGAATCAGCATTTGGAACTTATGGGAATCGTCGTAACACAATATGATAGCAGAAAAGTATTACATCAGGAGATTTACCAGCATGCCCTGGAAAAATATGGGGAAATGGTATTCGAGACCTGCATAAGGGGTAATGTGGCATTAGCTGAAGCGCAAAGTATGGGGCAGCATATATTTCTTTATGATGACACTTGTAATGGAGCTAAAGATTATTTTTCTCTGGCTCAAGAGGTCATAAAGAGAACGAATGAGCTGGTTGAGGCTTAGAAAATTATAGAAAGCGTTTGATTTGTTTGTATTGATGTAAAGTCTATAACATAGATAAGCATCGAGGGGCTAAGCATAAGTTCATGGCAAAAAAATTTTTGGAAAATTTGGCAGACAGCTTTGAGGATGATGCACTAACAGATATCATTCCTGGTTCCCGTCGTTCCACTGAGCCGGCGCCAAAGCGTCATGTTTCTTCTGGAAGAAAACATAAACTTAGAAGTTCATTAGGAGATAAACTGGAGGAATTACCTAATGCTCCCAAAACCAAGCAACTAAAGAGAACCAAGCGGACAAAAGCCAGTAAAAAACGGAAGAGTTTTCTCGAAGCTATGGAAGAAGCTTACGAAGAGAATGCCTTTGACGATATTATTCCTAAGCAGCGGAGACCCTATTCAAATGCCACTATTTCCCCCAAAGAAGTAGAAGTATTAGAAACCAGATTCAGTACCACCATTACTACAGATATACTAAACCTCGCACGCAGAATCGCCATTATTAAAAATGTGCGAATCAAAGATGTGATTAATCGTGCCCTGGAAAGATATATTGAGGAAGAAAAGAAGTCGATTAATTTTTAATAAACATTCCGTCTTCCACTGTTCCCTTTTTAATTAGTGTCCCATACCCATCAAAGTATAAGAGTGTATCTTTACGTTGTTCCCATTTACCTTCATACACTACCCTGAATCTATCTGTCAGTATGCCCTGACCGGAGATAACTCCCTCATTCCACTTACCTACAAATATCACCTGATCTGGCCATATCATTTTCCCCACTCCATGGATCACATCCTCTTTCCATTCTCCAACATATACCCTTCCATCTGCAAAGTCCATTTTTCCTTGCCCGGATTTTTTCCCTTCTTCCCAATTTCCCGTATATTTATTACCATCAGCATACCAATAGGAACCCATTCCAGAGATTTTGTCTTCTTCCCAATAACCCTCGTACTTTTCCTCATTTGGGTATATGATACTTCCTTTGCCAGATCGAATGCCTTTATCCCATTGACCTGTATATACACTACTATCCTGGTAATTCATTTTACCTTCTCCATGAATTAGATTTTCAACCCAATCCCCCTCATATCTGTTACCGTTTGAAAAAGATTGTTTACCTGTCCCTTCTTTTTGCCCATGATCCCAATTTCCTACATAAGTCGATTGATCCACATCTACCAACTTCCCGATGCCATGATACTTCCCTTTTTTCCATGCTCCTTCATACGAAGATCCATTTTGATATTGTGCGGTTCCTTCTCCATCCGGTAGCCCAAAAAGTAAATCTCCATGATAGCTAAAGGGAGCACTATCTTCGAATCGAAAGGTCGGAATGGAGTCGTGGTTCAAATTGTATATCCCTTCCTGGGCTTCTTGTTGATATTTTCCCTGAGGATATCGATCCATATATGCTCGATAGCTTTCATAGGAATGAAGTTCCCTCGCATATTCCCAGTCTATTCTTTCCTGGTATCCTGCATACCAATCTGGCAACTGCATTAATCCCCATCCTGCAGCAAAAAGGAAGATCGACATCACACATATTCCGATAAGGCTTAGCCCCATCATTTTCCATCTTATTGTATGCAATGCACTCTTAAAATCCTTTAATGGGGCATACATGTCTGAATAGGAAGCAACTTTTTTTCTGAATGCTGGGAAAAATCTAAGCTTATGTAACGCCTTCTCAATGTCCTTCTTCTTTTTCTGAATATGCTCACTCACCAGCTCTATTTGTGGGCCAATCTCTTTTAAGGAAACCTTAGAAGGAGGTAACTGTCTAAGATGTTGATAATGGCGCTTATGGATAGCATAATCTTCCGCCCACATCTGTGTCATCATAGCATGGAGGCCTTGGCGATAATTTGACAAGGCGGTTGTGTAATTCTCAAATTCAGCTGCATAGTCAGGAAGATCTTTCTCTACTAACTTAAGGATATTCCCAGCTTGTTGGTTGCGTTTGTAGGAAGGTAGTTCGAGTAGTTCTTTGGCTTTATTTAGATGTTGTACCAATAAATCATATCGATCAGCAAATAGGTTAGCTTTGTGTTCTTCTACCTTTTTTTCTAGAGAAGGTAGCAAGGAAACAGGCTGAAGATAGTGAGTTTGGTATGCTTTAAGATTCTCTTCATAAATATCTTCTAATTCGTCTAGTAAGGCTTGTTGAGTAGCATACTGTATAAATGAGTGCTGAGACAAAACTTCCTCAACTTCCTTTAGCTTCTTATAAAAATTATCTTTGAAGTCGGTATCACGTAGTTTCGCCGGATCGAATACCGACAATTTTTTATCACTCCCTAGCATAATCATCCAGTTAGCTTTCCAGTAAATGGTCAACTCCTAATCGGTGTAGACGCTTTCTCCAATGTACTGCTGCATTATCTCTAATTCTCTTAAAATAAGAAGTCAGTTCGTTTCTGACCGTATTAAAATCAGAATCTTGGTCGGCCTTCAGGGAATAAAGAGGATCAAAACGATGGATCGCTATATCCAGGTAGTGAATAGCTCTTTCAGCTTGTGAAGAAAATGCATGAAACTTAGCCAGATTAAAATAAATTTCCGGGATATTCTCTGCATCAAAAGCCAGTGCATATTCTCCCAGTTCTATGGCGGTTGAAACTTGATGATTGATAAAAGCGATCCAACTAGCCATAAAATAACCTAATGCTGCCAGGTCCGGATTAGGAATACCTTTGGCATAAATAGCGGATAATTTGTAATGATCAAATGCCCTATCCAAATTAAAAAGTCTGGTCGGTTCCTGGTAAATGTGTCCCAGATACAAATGGCAAAAGGGGTTACCTTTGTAGTGAGTAAGACTCTTTTGGAGATATTCTTCTGCATCTAATAAAAAGGTTAATTCTTCTGGATGCTTCAAATAAGTTTCGTAGGCCTTCTTGCCGTCCAGAAAGCGCTCCTGCGCTGCTATCTTTTGTTGATTTTCGAGGATGTGGGACAGTAAATCGAATCCTTTTTTTATTTCGTTTCGTTGAAGTTCAAATTGGGAGACAATGTTCATCATTCCCATATCGAGGGAGGCTTTCAAATTCGTCAACCCCTGTTCTAACCGATCCTGAGTAACTAATATCGTATCTCGTACATGATCCAGGCGGGTCGAAACCCCCTCCAATTGATGCTCAGTTCGTTCAAATCCCTTTTCCAGGGACAACTCCAAAGAATCAAAGCCTACCCTCAAGATCTGATTTTGATCGATAAGTGCGTGATGAATATTTCGCTGATGTTGTTCTATGGAGCTGAATCCTTCGTTTATAGAATGGGAAATTTCTTTACCAGCTTTCATTTGTGCTTTTGCAATGGTTCGGGCATGATCCATAGCAACTAATCTAATCCCATCACCCATCTGATACAAAAATCTTCGAATGAGCCTGTGTTGGAAATAATCTGACTCATTTTTGTGGTCGATGAGGGAAAAAGGTATAATTAGCTTCATGTCAATTGCTAATGAATATATACATTTACGAAAAAGTAAATCAGAAAGATCTGTTATCTGTTCTTATCTATGAAAAAGTATTGTAATTATTCCATAATGGCTAATTTTAGCTTAATATATATTTGTTTCATATGTAGTGGATGCTTTGTTTTAGGTCAAAACAAAGAAGATAATCTAAATAGTACAGCTGTAACGACTGTAGATTCACTAGAGACAAATGCTGTAGAGGTACCATTGGGTCCCATTTCAGATGTGGATTCAATGGATAACAAATTCATTGAACCTGTACTTATGAAAGAAGAAATCACTTACGAGCTTTCACAATTTTTTGATGAGGATTCAGTATTGGATCATAAAGTAGAACAGACTTTTCTCAGCCTGACTGATAAGCAGAGAGTAGGCCAGATGATTGTTAATGCTGCTGGAGAGTATGGATGGCCCAAGGAAGTGATATTGGAAATGGTAAGAAATCAGGAACTGGGAGGGGTACTCTTATTAAATGGACAGATCGAAGAGTTTCAACAAATTGTAAGAGAGTGCGATGCCATCGTAGAAAATACCGGTGGATTACCCCTCATGTATAGTGCAGATGCTGAACCTTCCTTAATTAATCGAAAAGTAAGAGGAACGCCAAAGATTCCAGCTACTTCGGATCTGGATAGTATCCAACAAGTAAAACAAGTAGCGATTAATATTAGTAAAGAGCTGATAAATATAGGGATACATCAGAATTTCGCCCCGGTACTAGATGTTAGCACAAATAACGCAGCGATTAAGAATCGTAGCTTCGGTTCTAAGTTAGAGGAGATTGTTCCTTTAGCTAAGGCGTTTGCTCTTACTACGCAGGAGCAAGGGATTGTAGCTACTGCTAAGCATTTTCCGGGTCACGGCCTGGTAGAAGGAGACACCCATTCGAAATTAGTTTATATAGATGGAAGTTTCCCGGAATTGTCTGCTTATCCTCCATTGATTGATTCAGGAGTTATCAGCATCCTGGTGGGCCATATAGCGGTAAAGAATACCGGTTCTTTTGATACAAATGGATACCCGGCTAGCTGCTCCGAGGTAATAGTGCAACGTCTTCTAAAAGATTCATTAGGGTTTAAAGGATTGGTCGTAACTGATGCAATGAATATGGGGGCGTTAAAAGAAATTCCCAAAGCAAACTTAAAAGCTATGCAAGCAGGGTGCGATGTAATCTTAATGCCTGGCGATACGAAAGCTCAAGCTCAATTAATTACTGATGCATTGGCCCTGATGAAAGAAGAAGAAGCATTTAGACAAAGTGTATATGAATCGGTACGAAAAATTATCCGCTTAAAATATTGTTTAAATCTCTTCTAGTCCATTTGGTGTTTCCTTGGAAGGCTTAATCCTGGATAACAAATTCAACACTTTTGCTTTCCCCATTTCATGTAACAATTCAATATTCCTTAGGGGAATGTTGGATGTCTCTGGGTATTGGTCTATGGCCTTACTCACACTGTCTTCCCTTAAGAGGTGAATCATGGGAAATGGTGATCGATTTGTAAAATTGGAAACATCTACTTCTTCTACTCCATCAAAACAATATAAGGGATGAAATTGAGCTAACTGAATAATTCCCTCCCAGCCTAATAAGGGAAGTTGAGCTTCCAGGGCATATGCAAAATCTAAGTAAGAATGAAAGTCAGAAAGCGCGTTGGGGAAAATAAGTAAACTCGTTTCTACTTCTTGGGGGGGGTGATCCAAAAGAAACTTCCCTTCCTGAAAAAATCCTTCCACCAAATCCGCTGGAGTGCTCTGAAAATTAACTACATAGCGAATTCTATCTTCTCTAAATGGGATGTGAGCAAAAGGACATAAGGAGAGCTGGATGACGAAATCACGAATCCAATTCTTTGTATGAAGAATAATAGTTGGTAGATCGGACTCTTGGCTTAAATTAGAAGACATATCGTAAAGTGAATGCAGCATTCTGAACAAATAAATCAGTGAGATTGACCAGTTCGTAATGAGGCTTTACGTCTACACTTAAGGAAAAAGGAGCTCTGTCAAAGGTATACTCAAGCCCTAATATACCATCTATTCCGGCTATAAAGATGGTATTTCCTTCTAATCCAATTTCTCTATAGCCCGCATGTCCACCCAAACCAATAAAAAAAGAAGTCTGATCCACAATTTCGAAATGTCCCTCCAGAAGGAGTATTCCTCTATACCCTTTTTGCCTCCTTACCGCCAATCCTTCTATAGCAACTTTCTCAGAAAAGAAGTGCTTGACACTGAGACCATAAGCTGTACCGAATCTCGCCCCAATACCAGTATCATAGAATTGGGCCTTCATTTGAATAAAAAAAGAAGTGAAAACAAGGAAGATAAAGAATGACTTTTTCATCTGTATCCGCAATATCATTAATTTGATTTCTGTTGTTGTTCCTGTTGTTTAATTTTTTGTTCCCTTAATTTAAGGGAATTCTCTAATTGCTGTAAATCAGATAATTTCTTTTCCTCTTCTATCACTTTTTTTTCCCTTTCTGCTAATATCGCCTCTATCTGTTTTAATAGTTGGGCTTGCTGTTGCACCTTGGCCCCTTCTTTTTCTAACGTCCTTTCTTTATTAGCTACAGCGATAATCCTTTCTCTACTAATTTTTCTCTCCTTTTCCAGATTCTCTATTTGTAGCTTCTGTTCCTTAATCGTTTCTTCCAAAGAGGTTGCCCTCCTTGCAGCAAGTTCCTTCTCTATGTTGTATGCATTCCCTTGATTATTCAATAGTTGTTCCAATTTGGATATTTTCTTTAAATAGTTATTGACACTATCTTCAATATTAACGGTGCCAGGAACGATTCCTTTTAATAAGTCGCGATTGGATGCCTTTAGTTCCTGATTTTTAGATTGGAGATTGTTGATGCGTTCTTCTAATCTTTGCTTCTCTATAAGGGTCGAGGTGACAAAATTAGCATTGGCTTCGAGCTGTTCTTTCATACTTCCATTTTCCAAGGCGAGGGTCTCTAATTGCCGCTGAAGTTTATCCCAATCCTCCGTGGTTCCATAAGCATGAGCCGAAGATGCTAGCTGAGAGGTGCTTTGAGCCTGAAGCAGAGTTAATTCATTTTCAAGCTGGTCAATATGAGAAGTATATTGCTGTACTTGTATATTCCATTGGTGATGTAAATAGGAAATACTATCCTGATATCTTTCTGTATTTGTTTTGGATTGTTGTTCCAATGAGGCTAGCCTAATCTTAAGTGCATGCATGCCTTCCCTCATTACGGCAATTTCTGCAGGAGTCGGAAGATTAAATGTCCCTTTCTTTTTCAGTAAATTCAGTGAATCTTTATAGCGGGTGAGGCTACGATTATATAATTCTCGTTGTTTGTATGCTTCATCTCTTAATCTGTGAATTTCCGCAGTTTGCTGACTAACTCTTCTTTTTAAGCTAGAAATGGTAGGGCTGCTGGAAGAAGTAGAAGGCATAGGCCTCGATTTCAATGCTGTGTTTTCTCTAAGTAGATTTTCTATTCTTAGGTCTTGTTCTTCTTTTTCTTTAGCTAGTTCCGTATAGTAGAAATTTAGCGAATCCACCTTTGTACTTATTTGAAGCTGGAGATGTTTTCGTTGTTGATCCGATTGAGTAAAAGAGGTTTTGAGGCTATTTAGTTCCATTAATTGCCTTCTGGATAAAAGGATAAGGGAATCTCGCTCTTGGATTATTTGAGTTTGAAAGCTGTTATTTGTCCGGTTAAGTCGATCAAATTTATCCTTTAAAGTATTGTTTTCGACTGTAAGCCTGTTAATAAGTTCTTTATCCTGAATATATTTACTCATAAGGCTTTGGTTGACAATATCAATGGAATCCAATCTTTGTCTCCAGTTAGAAGGAGTCGAAAGCGGATATAAGTTGGATGTTTTAATACTTCTGGGAGTAGTATTTGGAGCGATGGGCCGGATAAGTTCATTACTTACTGAAACTACACGATGAGAGGGGTTTTTATTTACATAGGAAAGGTGGTCCCATCTCCATTGAGTAAAATTGGAAGGAAAAGAATTAAAGATCTTATGGCGATAGAATAGGGTTGCAAGATCCGGATGATCTATAAGCCATCGCAGGTTTGTATGGATACTTAACGCTGCCAGAGGATGCTGTCTCAACCAGTTTTCGTTTTTTATCAGTTTTCTGGCGACAGTAATATGCTGAATCATCCAAGAATAATTGCTCAAAAGCGTTTGAGCCAATGTTGGGTGACGCTTTAAATACTGAGCTTGTAAGCTGGAAAAGTATGGATAACTTTGGGCAAGTTTGCTTATTTCAAGGTTTTCAGCTTCTAAGCGAAAATTCCATGCATCCTGAAAGTGTGGATAGATTTCTTCCCAGCTTAACTTTCCGTCCTTATCAAGATCAGTATAGAAAAATCTATTATCAGTAAGAAAATATTGAAATTCAGCATAAAAAGATTGAAGTTCATGAAGAGATAGTAATCCATCCTCCGATTCATCGACGATAAGAAAGGAATGTTCATAAAACCATGACAATAGAGTACTTTCGGATGGATATTGAGTATGTGCAATTTGTGCAGTAGAACTGATGGCACAAAGACCAATGAATAAAAGGGTAAGTATTTGTTTCATTCTATTGTATTTATAGCCATCATGAATGATCAAATGAATAATGAGAATTTGATTCAATTTGCTGAATAATTCTTGGTTCTCAAATGCTTAAAGAGTTAATTTTTGCATGATCATCCTTTCCAGCCTATCGACAAGTATTATTTAGGGTAAAATAGGGGAAGTTTGTTAACATAGAGCATTATATGCAGGGAATAGCCAAACACGATTAAAAGGATATATTAAGCTAAAATAAAAAAACTGTATATTTACCCCAGAAGACAGTTGCAATGCAGATCAGCATCCTTAGAATTGATACAAATGCCAACGAACAAAATGAAAATAATTAATTTCCTCATATTACTACCTGTTCTTTTTCTTTTAAGCATTTCTTGTTCTACTACAGATGGATCTGCTTCTGTGGGGAAAGAAACTTCCTCTTGGTCAAGTCCCTTTGAGATGTCTGGTAAGCTATCGCTTTGTAATGAAATAGATAGCATGTTTTTATATCAGATTGATGGGTTAGATCTGAGTAAAATATATGGGATTGCGCTAGATAGAGAAGGAGATACATCTACCTTTAAATTAAGTGGGAACCTTCCTGGAACAGGGACTTACTTCTTAGGTATAGGCCCAAATAATATCATTCCAGTTATTCTCGGAGGAGAAAAGGGTATAAAAATCACGGGGAATTGCAAGAATCTAAGGAATGCTCACAAGATTGATGGCTCAGAGATTAATAAGGATAACCTGCAAATTCAGCCTTCTTTTTACGGTGTCCAGCAACGAATGCAGCAAGTACTAAGTGCTTCGGGAGGGGTAATAACTTCACAAGACATAAGGGGAGAAATAGAAAAATTGGTACAAAGGCAGGAATTATTAGCAGATTCTTTCAGGAGTTTGTCTCCTTTTCTCGGAAAAATGGCTGATCTATTAGTTTTTAGACCTTTTGATCCTGAGAATGATCCTGAGGGATACGGAGAACCCGTACGACATTATTTAGGAACATTTTTGAAAAATGTGGATTTGACGGATCCTGCCTATGGAAGAATGATGTTGTTGATGGAACAAACAGAAGGTTTTCTAGGAGCATTGTTTAGAGGTAATATGGAAGAGGAAGAGGCGGTAGAATACTTGGATCAATATTTACAAAGGATTCCTGAGTCTGAGTTAACCTACAAAAATATGTTGGCCATCATTATTTCCACCTTAGAGCGGCTTAACTCGACGGCTTTTGTAAAATACAGCGAAGAATACCTGGCTAGATACGACATCTCCCAGGATATGAGGACCACGATTCAAAACAGGTCATCAGCCATAATGGCGTCAGCCGAAGCGCAAAAAGAAGCTGATAAACTATTTGGAGTTGGTGCGACTCCTCCCGATATCAAGCTTCCTACCCCAGAAGGAGAAGAATTGTCCTTGTATTCGATACGAGGTCAAGTCGTACTGTTGGATTTTTGGGCTGCGTGGTGCAAACCGTGTAGAATAGAAACTCCTAATGTGGTAGCTGCCTATAATAAGTATAAGGATCAAGGGTTTACTGTATTTAGTGTAAGTTTGGATAGAAGTAGGGATGCCTGGCTAGGAGCGATAGAACAAGATCAAATGGATTGGTATCACGTGAGTGATTTAAAATATTTTCAGAGTGAAGCAGCTAGAGAATATCAAATTAATGCTATTCCAGCCACATTCTTATTGGATAAGGATGGTAAGATTATAGCTAAAAATTTAAGAGGATACGCTTTGCAAAGGAAATTAGCAGAAATTTTTGAGAGTGAATAAGTTCAATGTTTAGCATTGCAAGAATAAATATTTTTATTTTATTGCAATTCAAGCTAATTCGATTTGTATTATTTTAAATCGATGTCTGATATAAAAATTCTTATTGTTGACGATGAGTCCGATATTCTGGATTTACTAGAATATAATCTGGAAAGAGAGGGTTACGAAGTACTAAAAGCATCTAATGGTGAAGAAGCTATTACTTTAGCCGCAAAGGAAAGACCTAATATGGTATTGTTAGATATAATGATGCCTAAACTTGATGGGATAGAAACCTGTCGAAGAATCAGAGGGTTGTCCGAAACGGATCGGATTTATGTCGTTTTCCTTACTGCGCGTTCTGAGGAATACTCTGAGTTAGCAGGCTTTGAAGCTGGAGCTGACGATTATATTTCTAAACCGATAAAACCCAGAGTATTACTGAGCAGAATAAAAGCTATTCTCAGAAGAGAACAAGGAGGTGAAAAAGAGTCCATCTTGAAAATTCATGATTTAGAAATCATAAAAGATGAATATTTAGTTAAAAAAGGGGAAGATACCTTATCTTTACCTAGGAAGGAATTTGAGTTATTGTACTTCATGGCTTCACGTCCTGGTAAAGTGTTTAGAAGGGAAAAATTGTTGGAAAAAGTGTGGGGCGATGTATTTGTAGTGGATAGAACGATTGATGTACATGTACGAAAGTTGAGAGAAAAAATTGGAGAAAATTATATTCAAACGATAAAAGGTGTTGGTTATAAATTTCTGAATGAAAGATAGCTTTCGATTTCCACTTCTCAATAGCAAAAAAGCCAGAAAAAATGCAGAAGTCTGGTTTTCGGCTACTACTGATCCTGCTACAAACAAGGACAGCCTTGTCCCGAGAATACCTTCAAGTTTAATTATCTCTATCTCCATATCTTTAATCCTTGGAGGGCTCTATCTTCTGATCAGAATTTCGTTGGCAGAAGAGTTTTTAACTAAAATGCTCCTCGAAGGATTTTTCTTCTCTTTTGGTTGCTTCTTGATATTAATATCTACCCTGGAGTGGTTTGTTTATAGAAACTTGGAACATCTTCAACTCCATAAGCAAAAGGAAATAGAGAAGCTTAAGAGTCTGGAAGCATACAGGAGAGAATTTTTAGGAGAAGTATCACATGAATTGAAAACCCCTATTTTCGCTATTCAGGGATTCATCCATACCTTAATCGATGGGGCTATGGATGATGAAAAAGTGCGCCTCAAGTTTTTAAAAAAGGCTATGAAAAACTCTGACAGACTTTCTAATCTGGTAGAAGATCTATTAGTCATTACCCAGGCGGAGTCTGGCGAAATGGAGGTGCGCTTTAGTGCATTTAATATATTGGATCTGGTAGAAGAAGTGATGGATTCCCTCCAGTATAAATTCAATAAAAAAAAGAAGCTTCGTTCTTTCTCAAATAGTATCATTACTAATGAAGAGGAAGATACGGTCGTCTTAGCAGATAGAGAGCGCATACAACAAGTACTGACCAATTTATTGGATAACGCGGTTAAATATGGGAAACCTGGCGGGAATGTTTATGTAGAACTGAGTTCTAATAATCAGAAAGTATTTGTAAGTGTGATAGACGACGGACCAGGAATAGAAGAAGAACATTTGGAAAAAATCTTCAGAAGGTTTTACCGGGTAGATAAAAGCAGGTCCAGAGATAAAGGAGGTACGGGACTGGGGCTTGCCATCTGTAAACATTTGTTGACAGTACATGGAGAAAGCATATCAGTAAAAAGTAAAGTTGGCGTTGGAACGACATTTACCTTCACTTTGAAAAAACAAAATTGATATATACTTAATTTCCAGCATGAACGTGTTGTAGTTTTGAAGATGATTTCCTTTTTTTGCATCCTAAATTGGAATCAGATGGCTAAGAAAAGTAAGAAGGAATTGACGAAGAAAGTTAAAGAGGTAGAGGAACCGTTGGTTGAACTTGAAGAGGACCAATCATCTTCATCCTTTGAGGCTATTTTTGAAAAGTATAAGGCTTACATTTACGGAGCTCTTGCGGTTATCGTCCTGGGAATAGCTGGAGTATTATACTATCAATATAATATGAGGCAGCAGAATGTAGAGGCAGAAAGAGAGATGTTCAGGGCGGTACAATATTTTGAGGCAGATTCCTTTGCACTTGCCTTGAATGGAAATGGGGTCAATTATGGATTTTACGACATTGTAGATGAATATAGTGGGACTAGTTCAGCTAATCTGGCAAACTACTATATTGGAGTGATTTTGTTGAGCCAGGACTCCGCACAGGTAGAAGAAGGAATTGAGTACCTGGAAGCTTTTGATAAACCATCAGGAAGTATATTATCTGCTTCAGCATATAGAGCACTTGGGTTTGCGTATGAAGATTTAGGAGAATATGATAGAGCTGCTTCTCAATTTGAGTCTGCAGCAAGAGCGTTTGATGAAGATAATGAGTTTGTGACTCCCGAATTATTAATACATGCAGGAAGAAATTACGAATCAGCGGGAAAACTTGATAAAGCTCGCAGTACCTACCTTCGTGTAAAAGAACAATTTCCGCTTAGTACTGAAGGGATCAATATAGAAAAATATTTAGGTAGGGTTTCCGAATCTCAATGAAAGCACACGATCTCTCCAGCATCAATTATCAGGCATCTCATTCTCATGAAGATGATCTCGTAGCCATCGTTGTCAGTAAATGGAATGCTGATATAACTGAAGAATTATTTAAGGGAGCATTTAACACCTTGCTTGAAGTCGGCCTGGATGAATCCTCCATTTATCGATATGACGTTCCCGGATCTTTTGAACTTCCTCTTGGAGCTAAGATAGCGTTGGATGCAAGACCTGATTTAGATGGGGTTATTTGCATCGGATGCGTGGTTCAGGGAGAAACAAGGCACTTCGAATTTATTTCTCAAGCAGTTTCTCATGGAATTATGCAAGTAAACCTCGAATATGGCGTACCTACCATTTTTGGTGTCCTCACTCCTGATACCCAGCAACAAGCCATCGATCGAGCAGGAGGAAAATATGGGAATAAAGGCACTGAAGCAGCGGTGGCATTATTGGAAATGATTGATCTTAAGAAAAATAATTAAATTTTTTTGGATTTATTCTGAATGTTATCATCTAATAACCAGTGCTTCCAATTTATTCTTATATTAAGAAAAGCGTTGTTTTTATAAATTCCAGTTACCTCCTGATAAATCCTACCATTAATGCGTAGTAGTATACAGAACAGAGATCAGCAATTACTAGAAAGGGTAAGAGAAGGTGATGAACGGTTACTTAGCGAATTATATGCTGACCACAGATCGCCTTTTGTAAGATGGGCCATGAAACAGTTTAGATCGGATGAAGATGAAGCTACTGATTTATATCAAAAAGCGTTTACCATTTTTTATTTAAATGTGAAAGACGGTAAACTTACGGATTTAACCAGTAGCATAAGAACCTATATCATAGGGATTGGGAAAAGAGTTGCATACGATCACATCAAGAAAGAACACAGAAGAATTGATAATGTAGAATTAGAGCCTGAGATCAAATATCTGGATTATCAATTTCTCGATAGTGAGCATGAATCCCATATTCAAAGCGTTATCAAAGACCTTCTTGAAAACCTGGATGGTACTTGCAGAAAGATTTTAAAGTTATACTACTTTTCGAAGTATTCTATGGAGAGCATAGCTAATTCCATGAATTACAAGAATGATAAGGTAGCAAAGAAAAAAAAATATCAATGCTTGGGAAAGCTAAGGCAAATGATTATTGACCAAGGAATTTCCCAAAGTGGTTTACTAGACAGATAAATATGGACCAATTAGCGTTAATCGAAATAATTGAATGCTATATCGAAGGAAGATTAGCCCCTGAAGATAGAGCAGCATTCGAACGGAGGATGGAAGAAAATCCTGATCTGAGAAATACAGTATGGGAATACCAGGAACTGATAGAGGGAATCAGACGAAAAGGAGCCCAGGAGTTTTTGAATCAAACCAAGGACTGGGAAAATCAGAGAGCCCCTCAGCAGATTCCTTTGCAGCGGAAGGATAATGAAGAAGTATTTAAAGGGAGGGAACATAATATATTTGGCAGACGTAGGACGATGTATGCTTTAGCGTTAGCTGCATGCTTAATTCTATTAGTTGTTATTTTTATTCCCAAGAGGATCGGATCGGGGACATTGGATGCTCAACTTGTTTATGAATCCCATTTCGAACCATACCCTGATCTGTTTACTGTTATGGGAGAATCTGTTCCGGAAAAAAGCACATTGGATTCAGCTATTTCAGCCTATAATAGGGAAAACTACAACGAAGCTCTACAACTATTCCAATCCATCACAAGCCAATATCCTGATAGTTTAGCGCCCGTGTTATATGCTGGAGTCTCTCATATGGCGTTAGGCCAATTTAAAGAAGCGCACCCTATCCTGAAACGATTAGTAAATCACCCAAATACTAAATACAAGGAAGTCGCCGAGTATTATCTTGCCTTAAATTTTCTAGGTCTAGACGAAATATCTGAATCAAAGCGCCTATTAACAGAGATTAGCGAAAATACTAATCACGATTATCAGGAAGAATCTAAGGAGATTTTGGATGAATTAAATGAAATCATCCCTCAGTAGGGAAATATCAATATTGATAAATTTGGGAGATAAATTCTATTAAGAGAGTTCTAATAGAAATGAAATCATCTAAAGGTACATTTTGGGGAGTGTCATATATATCGTGATAGTGTGGTGCCCCTCCTAAAGTGAATATGAAAAAGGCTGGTATTTGCTGTTGGACAAAATAAAAATGATCACTGTTCGGCCTGTTTTTTCTCCTCTCAACTCTAGGTATAGCAGAAAGCTTCTTATTTACTTTTTCCAACAATTGAAAATATGTAGGAAATTCATAACCCGCCACAGCCACAATTCCTTCATCTCCATTACCCATAAGATCTAAATTTAAGACAAATTTAATTTTGTCTAATTGTATCCCAGAAGGTGTTTCTACGAAAAATTTTGAACCATCCAGTCCTGTCTCTTCTCCGCCAAAGGCAATAAATACTGTAGGCATCCGCTCACTTACAGAAATATTACTAAAATATCTTGCCAGAGAAAGTAGCATAGCGATACCCGAAGCGTTGTCGTTTGCTCCCCTAAAAATAGATTCTGCCTGCATTCCCATATGATCGTAGTGGGCGCAAATTAGCAGGAGACTGTCGGATTGCATATCTCCTGGCAGAAACCCTATGACGTTTTGTGATTCGATCGTTTGCAGCTCTGTAGACACATCCCAACTCGCTGAATCATTCAAAATAATGGAATCCGCCAGAATATCTATGACGGGAAACGGAAGTGCCTGCTTTACATATCCTGCTGTCAACTTGGGACGAATAACTATAGCTCCTGAGGGACGCCGAGGTAGATATTGAATGATTCGCTCAATAGGTAGCTTTCGATTGTCATATTTTGCTCTGGCCTCAGCATCCATAACCAGAGAATCAGGCCAACCTTCCCTAAGTAAAATCATCTTTCCGGTAATATCTGTTTCTAATGAAGAAGTAAGACCGAATCCCAGATCTATTAATAGGGAACTTCCTTTTCCTGAACCACTAAATCTGTTAATAATAAAATCACTTCCAATGTCTAAAGTGTCATCTCCAACAGAAATTTTAGCCTGTTTAGCTAAATTAATATCAATAGGAAAGTGTTGAAAATAAGAATCAGCACTTATCATGGGCTTCAGTCCAATGTGTTCAAATTCTGAAGCAATAAATGTGGCGGCCTTAACATGACCCTCTGATATATATCCTCTTCCAGCAAGAGAATCAGAGCACAAAGTGTCTACAATAGATTGAGCGTATGTGATAATAGTATCCGGAAATTGAGGCTGTGCTGTGGAATAATAGTGAATAAATGCAAGACAAATTCCTAAAACTCTTATGATAAACTTCATTAAATTTGAATTTTACTACTTAATGTAATGGGTCTTATCGAATAATGCTATGAAGATATTAATCATTGATCCTTTTCCCGAAGAATTTATAAAGGCATTATATTCGCTACCTGCTGAAATCGTTTATGTCCCCAACATTCAGAGAAATGAGGTCTTAAATGAATTAGCAGATACCACCATCTTAGTACTCGCTAGCAAAGTAAAAGTAGATAGCCATTTGGTAGAGTATGCTCCATCATTAAAATTGGTATTGAGGGGAGGTGTAGGAATGGACCACATTGATGTAGATATGTTAGCATCTAAAGGGATAGAAGCGAAGAATACCATTGGAGCAAATGCTAACGCCGTGGCAGAACATGCTGTGGGAATGCTTCTTGGCTTGTTACATAATATTTCAAAGGCTGATAGAGAGGTGAGGCAGTTTAAATGGTTAAGAGAGAAGAATAGAGGGTGGGAGCTGAAAGATAGGACTGTAGGAATTATTGGTTATGGACATACAGGAAGTGCTTTAGCCAGAAGATTGAGTGGATTTTCGTGCCGTATAATTGCTTATGATAAATATCGTTCATTTTTTGGCAGTAACATGGTTGAAGAGGTCAGTTTAAATCAGGTGATGGACGAAAGTGAAATTATCAGTATGCATGTTCCTCTCACTAAAGAAACTCATTATTGGATAGATAGGGATTTTTTTGATCAATTATCTCATCCAATTCTTTTACTTAATCTTTCCAGAGGTCCGGTGGTTCATCTTCCTTCTCTATTGGATGCATTAGATGATGGAAAAGTGTTAGGAGCCGCATTGGATGTACTGGAAAATGAAAAACTGGATAAGCTTTCTCCAGAGCAAACTATTTGGTACAATAAGCTTTTTGAAAAAAATAATGTCATACTGACACCACATATTGGTGGGTGGAGTGTAGAGTCAAGAATAAATATTTATCAGATGTTATTGGATCATATCAAATCATATTTGGAGAAACGCAGCGAGTAATGGGGTGGTTTTAATAACTAAGGAATGTGATAAGCTAATAATTCAGCTGAATATTATTACAGTATGCATCCACGAAGGATAATTTGACGTTGATAGGTAGGATATGTTTAGATGGATACCATTAATTAGGAGTTTGGGAATGACTGGCGTATTATTATTATGGGCTTGTAGTCAGGATATTCCTTTACCTGAGTCAAGTTATGAAGTTCCCGCAGAGGTACAGCCTCATATAGATGCCTTTGTAGAAGAAGCAGATCTAAGAGGGAAGACTATAAATACAGACAATTTAGTAGTGACATTAGGAGCTAACCTGCACGAAGGGGCTGCCGCCACCTGTAAATTCTACCAGGACCAAAAAATTCCTACGATAAACATTGATACTACTTCGGCCAGTTGGAGAAATAACTACTACACACGCGAGGCATTAATCTTTCACGAGCTAGGGCATTTATATTTGGGACGCTTATCTCATAGAGATGATTTCATGCCTAATGGAGATAGAGCCAGCATCATGAACTCCAGAGGTGCTCAATTTTTTGGAGCTAAGCTGACCTACTTTAAAAGAAAATATTATCTGGATGAACTATTTGACGAATCAGTGGTCTTTCCTGACTGGGCTATTCAATTGCCTGCCTACGAGGATATTCCTGAATCTCAGAAACAATTGTGGTTTACTGACAGATTTGTAGATAACCGAAGTGGGTGGACAGTTGGTAAAGAGCATGGCCATACACTGGAAATAAAGAATGGGAATTACTTCCTCGCCTCCGGGGCATCTGCTTTTTTGGTCTCACAAGATGTTCCACTGGACGAATCCAGAAATTTTGAGATAGAAGTACGAATGAAATTAACCTCTGGAGAGCGTTCTGCTTTGATACAATGGGGCGGTTCCGGCAAGGACAATTATTTTTTCTACGGTTTTACTCATGATCAAACGATGTTACTTGGAAAAAAAGATCGTAACTGGCCGAGTAGTTTAGCTGATAGTAAAAAAGTATCATCACTTTCTCCGAATGATTGGAACGTACTTAGTATTCGGAAACAGGGAGATAAATATTACTTTTTTGTGAATTATGGATTTGTAGATATAGCCTCATATTCTCCCTTCGAAGGGAAAAGTATAGGGTTTTATGTCGGCTCAGCTTCTATATTACAGATAAGTCAGATAAGCATTTATTATCTCTAGCTTAGGTAGACAGCGCTATAAGCCATTTGATGATTAAATAAGCTCCAAAGATCACAGCTCCTAACAAAGTAAGGAAGATCAGTAGAAATAATATGCTCACTTGCCTTTTATTTTCATTGTATTTTCCCCTCTGATAATGTTCTCTGAGCAAATGAAAATTTCTCCTGTTAGCTTTATATAAGAAATCAAATACAGATCCTAATACAGGAATCGCACCGACTAACAAATCCATTAAGATATTTCCAACCATTCGAACCAACACACCTGCGCTCACTCCATGTCTACTCATAGCAAGAACAATTAAGCCTGAAATACTAAATGATAGGACATCTCCTACCACTGGAACCAGACTAATGATAGGATCGATCCCAAAGGTAATTCGAGTAAAAGGAATTCTGAACTTGGAATCCATGAGTCTGGTAATCCGTTCAACGTATGCGATTTCAGGTGGGCCTTTTAGTTGTGGCTCCTTGTTCTCCATAAAATAAAGCGTTAATGCGATAAATGACTACAAGATCCAATAGGTGATCCATCTGGCATAGGTAATGATTCAGGAGCTTCGATGGACGAAGGATCGTCAAAAAATTGCTCTATCATATCCTTTTCATAGCGTAAATGAGCTTCACCTATGTTCGGTACGGAATTGTCTAATGAATTAGCCGTACTTTCAAGTTGATCCTGAAAAGTCTTTAACTCCTGACGAACAATTGCCTTAACCTGACTAGATGCCATATCGTGCTTGGCTAGTTGCATCAAATGCTGAATCGTCAAATCCTGTACGGTAAACGCAATCAGCTGGTTGTAGCGCATATTTTCCTCCAGTATACTATTCACATTAAGTGATGCTCGAATGATCTCGCTCAGAGATGGAATGCTGTTGTCAAGACTATGTTGAATGACGATTCTGTTAGCACGTTCATAATGAAATAATAGTTGAAGCGTATGTTGAGCGGCACTTCTGGCAGCACTTACAGGGTCAATTCCTTTTCCTGTATGGATCTTAAAATGCTCTCTACCGCGGTAATATCCTAAGGGTCTGGGAGGAATTAAGGTGAGTAAATTTTCAGGAATACTTAAGGCCTCTGACTTCAGACTGTTAAGTAATGATTCAAGTGCTTTTTTCTGAGTAGCTCCTTCTACCACTTTATTGCTTACCTGGCCATCCCCTCTAACAGCATATGTATATGTATTACCTCCAATAAATTTGGCTACTGCTTCCACTTGATAGCGATGGCCAAAATATAAAGGGACCAGGACATCTTCCAGTTCAGCTAAAGGTCTTCCTTCAGGAATGTTGTATTCACCGAATTGATGGAGAGCCTTCTCTCTTAGATCCAACATACGTTCCAGTTCGTCCACAGCATTAGTACCATTATCCCACAAATGGGCTTGAGGATGAGCACCTCCGGTAGGACGAGCATCTTGATCGGAAATGAACATAAAACCATTTGAAATGTATTCAGAAATAATGGCAGTTAATGCTTCAGCTTCATTTGTTTGATCCGGAAAATCTGAATACCCATAGCGTATGGTATATTTATCCCACTCTCCTATCCCCGTATCATAGGCTTCAGAAAAGTTAGCCTGATCTTCTTCAAAGGTGATATAGGGATGGGGATAATCCATAACCGAAGCACGATTATTCACACTGGCTGCAAAATTATGTACAAGTCCAAGCGTATGACCCACTTCATGAGCAGACAATTGGCGAAGACGTGCCAATGCCATTTCCTGCATTTCTTTACTGGCTGGCTTCCCGGTTTCAAATGGCTTTAATAAGCCTTGGGCTATCAGAAAATCTTGTCTCACTCTTAAGGATCCCAACGAGACATGACCCTTAATGATCTCTCCTGTCCTGGGATCTCTGACCGACGCTCCATAGGACCAACCTCTGGTAGCTCTATGCACCCATTGAATCACATTGTATCTCACATCCATAGGATCTGCATCTACAGGAAGAACTTTCACCTGAAAAGCATCCTTAAATCCGGCAGCTTCGAAGGCTTCATTCCACCAACTTGCTCCTTCAATTAAGGCTGATCGAATAGGTTCAGGAGTTCCCGCATCTACATAATAGACGATAGGCGCTACTGCTTCACTCATATCTGCTGAAGGATCTTTCTTTTCTAATCGATGCCTGACAATATATCTTTTTACCAGCGGTTGGTCGATAGGAGTAGCATAATCCTGATAAGAAATGTGGATATAACCAGCTCTGGGATCAAAAGCTCTTCGTTGGTACTGATCATCGGGGAGTTCTATAAAGGAGTGGTGCATCCTCACCGTAACTGCTGCTGGAGTAGGGACCACCTGCCGGATATACGTCCCTTTAGGATCTCCCGTAAAGGTAACGGTAGCTTCAAACTCGGTATTTTTAGGGAAGTTTTTGGTTGCAGGGAGATATACTGCTGACCGATCTGTAGCAAGTGAATAATTTCCCTGGCCGCTGGAAGAAAGTCGGCCTGTAATTCCGTGCGCATCTCTTAGTAAAAAATCTGTGATATCTATGAGTATCTTCTCTCCCTCATCTACCGCCACTTTAAATCCCCAAATAGTGGATTCTGCAAAAGCCTCTCTGACAGATTTACGCTCATTCTCGTTCTCACTCTCAGCCCTGTAACCGTAATTGGGTTGAATCAGCAAGACCTTATTACCCACTTTTTCAAATCTGACGATCCTGGTATTTCCCAATTGCCCCCTATCTAACCCTATATCATTAGAACCCACCCCTGCTTTCAGAGAATTTACATACAAAAAAGGTTCTCCCACTTTATCGATCTCTACATACATCTTACCTTGGTCATTGTCCCAATAGTAATTAAAAAATCCAGAAGAAGAACTAAATGATGAGGTGAAAGAAGTGATAGAGGTATCCTGGGCAAATAAAGAAGGATGGCATACAAGGATAAAACATAAAGGGAATAGAAGATTTTTCATGGGCAAGGAATTATTGCTGTGGGTAAAAGACCAAATTATGCACATTCGTTATAATAATCCAGACTTTTAAAAATTTCTTCCTTGCTGAGCGGGACATTTACGGTATAGGAACCTATATCAGGAATGAGGGTACATAAAATCTTGCCAGCTTGATTTTTTTTATCATTTAGCATCAGGTCATATATTTTCTGGTAGTAGTTTTTAGGTATAGGAGTATGGGAGAAGTGATGTAGGATATATTGAGAAATTTGTGCCAATGAGGATGGCTCCAATCCCTGCTTTTGAGTAGAAAGATATGATTCTGCGATCATTCCTATAGCAATGGCTTCTCCATGAAGGAGGGGTATCGATCCTTGAAGAAATAAGGTTTCTATTGCATGGCCTATAGTATGTCCGAAGTTGAGCGCTTTTCTGGGGCCTGATTCCTTTACATCCTGTTCCACAATCAATTGTTTAATACGCACAGAGTGTTCTATGAGCTTGTTGAAAGGGGCATCTGAGAGCTTTTTAATTTTATATAGCTTTGCCCAGGCATCTGTATCGGCTATAAGATGATGTTTAATAACTTCAGCAAAGCCAGATCTTAGCTCCTTTCGAGGCAGGGTTTTCAGGAAGGTAGGATCTATGTAGACTGCCAAAGGATCGTTAAATAAGCCAATATGATTTTTAAATCCCTGAAAATCAATTCCTAATTTCCCACCTATACTTGCATCTACCTGTGCCAATAGGGTCGTAGGTACATGTATAAAGTCGACCCCTCTCTTGTAAGTGGAAGCCACAAATCCTCCCATATCTCCAATTACGCCTCCTCCTAAATTTATCACCAGCGATTTCCGGTCAAATGTTGCCTTTGTTAATGCATCCCAAATCTTTTCACAGGTAGTCAGGGTTTTGTATTCTTCTCCGGCATCTATCTTGCACAATTCGTGCGGAGGTAACTTATTCTTCAGCCTAGGATAACAAAATTGATACGTATTAGGATCGACGATGACCATCATTTGGGTATGATCGACATCTTTCGCCAGTTGTGATAGGACATGGTCGCCGATATAAATGTCATGTAGCCTTGTCATATTCATATTTATGACTCGAATATACATTTATTTTAAGGCTAAGGCTGAAAGACAAAATGACTTTATGTATATTCCTACGTCATACAAATAAACGTGAACTAATTCATCATTTTAAATTTTAGTATTATGTCTGAAGTAACACAACAAGTAAATGCAGCGCTATCAGGAGATCAAATCAGACACCTTAGCCAGCAACTGAATATTGACCAAAATTCTGCAACGAATGCTGTAAATGCTGCCCTCCCAATGCTTATGGGAGCGCTAGCTAAAAAGTCTAATACTCCAGGTGGAGCTCAGAATATGTTGTCTATGTTTGATCTGGATAGAGATGGGGATATTCTGGACGACATGGCTGGTTTTTTATCTTCTTCAGGTAACCGTATGGGACCTAACATCATCAGCGAAATTTTCGGTTCCAGTAGAAACAAAGTAGAACAAGGGGTAGGAAAAGTTTCTGGAATAGATGCCGGAAAGGCCGGAATGTTATTAGAAAATTTGGCCCCTATCGTATTGGGAATGCTAATGAAAAACCAACGTGGTAAGCAAGGTCAGGTGAATCCAGGAGGATTATCGGATATGTTGAACAATGAAGTTCGTAGTACGAATGCTCCTGGTGGAGGTTCTATCATGGATATCCTAGGTGGATTTTTAGATCAGGATGGTGATGGGAGTATGGTAGATGATGTAGCAGGGATTTTAGGTAAATTCTTAAGATAAGTCAGAGAATATTACTAAAATATACTAGTATTTATGGGCACTGATGTTCTAAGAGAACCAGTGCTTTTTTTTATGCTGATCAAGGTGCGAGCTTATCTGATCAGTAATTCAACCGTCTTTTCTAAATGTTGTCCAGCTCCCTCCACTCTATCCCAGCTAATCCCATACGTACTTCCATCTAGATAACGATCCTCATCATTACTGATATAAACGGTATCACCATTGGAATAAATGGGGGCAACACTTCTGATAAACAATTCATTTGGGAGGTATATTTTGCGATTAAAGACAGTGGTTCCCAATAGAATTCTTTCAAAAAAAACTTCTCCATTTTCATCTGTCTCGCCCATAGTTTTTACTAAATCGGCATGTCGTTCTGGGAGACCGTCTGGATTTAGTTCTATGTGTTGTACATGGTGCTCGCCTTCATCAAATAAAAATACTCTAGCACCAGCTACAGGATTAATATTTGAATCGAATATCTTCACTGTTACGTCAAATGTGGGAGGATCTAGCGCCTCTTTTTCACAGCTGACAAATAATATGAAGATAAGCCCTACTTCTACTGGCAGACATTTTTTTATAAATAAGATCATATTCATGTATCTTTACCTAAAAATAAGGAGTAAGTTTCAAGAATAAAATGACTATTTCGCGAATGGTAGGATTTAAGGAATAGAATTAAAGCAGAGAATAGACTGAAATGAGACTGTGGAATAGTTCATTCATACAACTGATGCACCATGTTAAAATTAAAAATGAAGACAGATCCATTATGGGTTAAGCATATAGTGGAACAGAATATTGAAGAAATTCTGACGGACCACGCTTATTGTGAACAAAAAGCTGCTTCTTCTGCTATTTCTTTGATTGTACAATATCCTGAATATTCCGAGTTAGTAGAAAAAATGAGTGATCTGGCTCAGGAAGAAATGGGCCATTTCCGAATGGTATTCAAAGAAATTCAGGAAAGAGGATACCAGCTGGGGAGAGAAAGGAAAGATTCTTATGTAAATGAGTTATCAAAATTCTTAAGAAAGAAAGGCAAAGGAAGGGAAGAAACACTGGCAGATAAATTACTTTTTGCAGCTATGATAGAAGCAAGAAGTTGTGAAAGATTTAAAGTACTTTCGGAAAATATTGGGGATGAGGGATTATCGAATTTCTATCACAAACTGATGATTTCTGAAGCCAGACACTATACGATGTTTATCAAACTGGCAAAAAAACTTTGTCCTAACATTGATATAGATGAGAAATGGGAAGCCTTTCTGGTATTCGAAGGAGAAGTTATAGAGAGATATGGAACGTCTGAAGCTATTCACGGATGATGATTAGCCTGTAGTTTTATTTATACAACAACTTAACCTCAATTCTTACATATTAGCAAATTGATTCTGGCAGTGGATGGTTCGCAGGTGAATCTTACATTTAAGAATAGTAAATTTAATAAGTAAAATTTATTCTTAAATTATATTTCAAATTCTATTACATGTATCAGAAACTCACTAATGACGATTTAAGTGTATTAAAGAAATCCCGCTCTTCTTTGCTAGTAAATATGTTGACCATGGCACTGATTTTTTATGTAATTATTCCATTAGTGATGAATTACATTTTACATGTTTCTCTTTCTTTTTCCTGGATTTATATTTCTATTAGTTCTCTTTTATTAGTAGGTGCTGCGTGGAATATGAGTAGAGATCTTAACAAGTGTTCCAAGGATATAAAAGCAGGCGTTAAGTTTTCAGGTACGACAGAAGTTGAAAAAAAGCACAAAATTACACTTAAGGGGACAAGTAAATGTTGGTTGTACTTTCAAATGGATGGAGAGAAAAAAGTAGAAATTAATGTATTTGATTATCAAAAGATTACAGAAGGAGATGAAATCTTTATTGAATTTGCAGAGAAATCAATGCAAGTATTAACACTTAGAAAAATAGCTTAGCATTCTTGTGTATTTTGCTTTTTTTGTTCGGAAATTTCACCTTCCTTTAAATTATTAATATTAATAACAGCTACGAATATCAATGAGTATAACTCACAAGGAAATTGAAAGAGTTATGATCAAATGGGAAATTGAAGGTGAGCCATTTCTTCAAATAATGCTTTCGGCAAATGGGAGTGTTAACAGGATGGGAGATGGAGAAAAGTTTGATAAAAAACCTCAAATCCATATGGGGTTCAGTGAGGAACCATTATTAGAAATGTTTTTGAAGGAAGTTCCACCTGAATTGTTTACCTATGCTGGAAGATACACTATGCCGGATCCTAAAGGTGAACGTGCGAGCTTAGAGATTTCCTTTACGGGGAAAGAAATTGATACAGGAGTTGAATGCACCTATGGAACTGAATCAGAAGGGCCACCGGAAGAGATGATTTCGTTAGTCGAATTAGCGTTGGACCTAACTGACTCATGGATTGAAACTAAAAAACGTCTAAAAAACTAAACAGCTGTGAAAATTTGGAAAAAGAAATCAGATACCTTCGCTTATAAAGGTTACAGAAGCATAATTAAAAAAACTTTTGAGTTACCAAATGGAGTCGTCAGTGATTTTGATATCGTAGAAGGGTCCTCTTATGCTTCTATTGTAGCATTTACTCCAGATAAAGATGTCCTATTAGTTAGACAATACAGGCCCGGACCTGAAAAAATAATGATTAATCTTCCTGCTGGATACATTGATCAGGAAGAAAAAGCAGAAGATGCTGCAAAGCGGGAATTATTAGAAGAAACCGGCTATGAACCTGGAAACATACAATTCCTGAAAAAGATATGTCACCCTTATGAGCATGTGGAGCAGTTGTGTTTCATAGCTACTGATTGTAAAAAAATAGCAGAACCAAAACTCGATGAAAATGAGTTTTTAGAAGTGTTTAGTATGGACTTGGCGTCTTTTCGTCAATTTATAAAATTATCAGATAATGAGGATTTTGATGGCGTAGCAGCCTCTTATTTGGCATTGGATAGACTAAATTTATTGAATTAGTCTTATGTAAGAGGCAACAGAAGTTAGCTTTGTAGGCAGGTTCATGTAAAAGTTAGTGAGACATCTTGGAAACAGTTAATTGGTTTGGCATTCAATTTGGTTATGTCACCATTGATGATTGTAACCAACTTAAGGAAAATTCTTAAAGCTAAACCAGGTTGAAAATCTGGTTCATATAAATAATGATAGATCTGATTATACGTTAATTTAATAATTGTAATTACTCAGGATTGTATTTTCCTGATGGCCCTCCTGTTATACTGTCGTAATATTTTAACGCTCTAAAACATATAACTTGGCCATGTTTATCAAATGGATAATGCCAATATCATTTGGCATAGGTGTGCTTTTGTTAATTTTTGCTACCAAATATTCAGTTCCTATTCAAGAAGAATGGCAACCCAAGACTTTTTCATTCAGGCAGGCACAGTCAGTCTGGATTGATTCTTTAATGACAAATATGTCTCTGGAAGAAAAAGTCGGCCAGCTCATACTTTTCGATCTGAACTATAACCAGCTGGAAGAAAATAAAGATACGCTAGAAGAGTTCCCTTTTGAGTATAACCTAGGAGGTGTTATTTTTAATGAATTCCCTTTTGGAGTTCAGAAAACTATTTCAAATAAATTAATAGCTTCTGCAGAAATTCCCTTACTGATGGGTATGAGGGGTTGGGATTCATCAAAATCAAGTATAGAATTTCCCAATACTTATACACTAAAAGCTATCAGAACAACTAATTATCTCGAAGATCTTGGATTCGCTCTTGGTTCTATGTCACAAGATTTGGGAGTTCATCTTTATTTTCCTCCTGAGGAAATCCCTAATGAGAAAACAGTAGATGCCTATTTAGAAGTAATCAGACATTTACATGAGAAACGAGTGGTTCCATGTTCTTTTATGTATCCACCTCAAAAAGAAGGAAAGCACTCAAAGAAAATCGGTAATCAACATCTGTCAGTATACAAACAATTATTGAAAGAGAGTATTTCGGCCCTATATGTTGCACCGGCCTTTTTAGATGATTTGGCCGATAATACGGTTGAGATCCTGACTGATTCTATGTATTATCAGTACTTTCACGATATCTTGAAGTACCGAGGATTATTGATTACTCAGCTAAGCGGATCAAAAGATGAGTTTGCCCCTAAATTAAGCAGATGGATTCAGCTAGGCGGAGATATGATCGTACTCGATCAAGGGGTGCATGATGCCATTAATATTTTAGTAGGCTTAGTTAAGGCTAAGGTCTTGGATGAAAAAGATATTGATGAAAGAGTTCGAAAAGTATTACAAATAAAATATTGGACTCAACATTCCCAAGAAAGAAAGAACGATCAAGGGAAGCTAGCTGTTGGGAAAGAGGATCCTGATCACATAGTGCTCAACAGGACATTGGATCTTGCTTCTTTAACCCTGGTTGAAGATGAAAAAAAGCAAATCCCATTAACTAATTTGGAAAAAGCACCATTTTGTATGGTTGTTTTGGGGAATGATGTACCCACCTTCAAGCAATACTTGTCTTACTATAGTGAAGTTTTTCATCATCATATCCAGCCAGATCGGCATAACAGGCTTCCTTCTTGGGATTCAACCTACTATGCTAAATTTGAGAAAGTTATTTTCGTTATGAATGAGGTTCCATGGGATAGTCTGAAGTATCGCAAATTTTGGAACTCTTTAAGGAAGTTTGAACGACAAAAGGATGTAGTGGTGGTAAATTTTGGACAACTTTCTAATTTAGCGTTTCTTAAAGGCTTTTCTACCATTTTTCAGACATATAATCATTCAGACCGTATTCAATCTCTTTCAGCTCAGGCATTATTTGGAGGTGTGCCCATCAATGGAAAATTACCAGTGAGTGTGGGGAGCCATTTTGCAGAGGGAAAGGGACTGACAACAAACAAAATGAGAATGGCTTATTCTCCTCCAGAAGAGGTAGGTATTGATAGGAATTTGCTGGGCCAAATTGATTCTATTGTCCATTTTGGGATACGCGAACAAGCTATGCCGGGCTGTCAGATTATTGTCGCTAAATCAGGGCACATTATCTACAATAAAGCTTTTGGGTATCATACTTATGACAAACGGAGAAAAGTCCAATCATCTGATTTGTATGATATTGCCTCAGTTACTAAAGTGGCAGGTACTACATTGGCAAGTATGAGATTAGCCGATGAGGGCAAATTGAATGTCGATCACCAGTTGGGATATTATTTCAATGATACGGATCTACACCTTCGGTCAAGGTCTGAAGTAGAGATTGAATATCAACAAGATACCATCAGGTACGAAGACTATTTTGCAGCACAGTACGCTCATTCGGCCTCAGAAGATCAGGAAGAGTCAGACCTCAATGTAAAAACCGAAAGATATCAGGATTCTCTGGTGATTATTTTTCATCCGAAGATGAGGAGGTTATCGAAAGAAGACAATATTTTTGAGATTCCTATCAGAGATTTATTGACACATCATTCAGGAGTACCAATCGATATGCCTTTGTATCCCTTTATTCATAATAGACAAAGGCCATTAAGGAGATTCAAGGATTTCTATAGGGAAAAAGCAAATAATGATTATACAGTTACAGTGGCCGATAATTTGTATTTAAAAAGCACTTATCGGGATTCCATTTTAAAAAGACTGAAATACTCCAAACTGTATGTTGATAAATTCTACCAGTACAGTGATTTGAACATGATTTTGGTTCAATGGGTCATAGACTCCCTTACTCATCAACCATTAGATGAGTTTTTACAGGAATCATTTTATGCGCCATTAGGGTTATACAATTTACAATTCAATCCCTGGAAAAAAGTACCTTCCAATAAACTCATTCCTACCTTGGAAGATCGAGAATGGAGAAGACAGGTACTAAGAGGATATGTTCATGATCCTGCAGCCGCCCTGATGGGAGGTGTTGCAGGAAATGCAGGTTTATTTTCTAATGCTAATGACCTTGCTATTCTTTGTCAGATGCTGTTAAACGGAGGAGTGTATGGCGGAGAGAGATATCTGGAAGAACGCACTATTTTGGAATTTACTTCCCGTCAGGAAGGTCATAGAGGATTTGGGTTTGATAAACCACCCCAGGTAGGAAGGTATGTCATAGGCAATTCCGCATCTAAGTTATCTTTTGGCCATACCGGTTTCACCGGAACGTGTATATGGGTAGATCCTGAACATGAATTAATTTTTGTGTTCCTCTCTAACAGAATTTATCCTGATGAAAAAAATATGAAACTTAATGAATTAAGAATCAGGTCCAGGATACATCAGGTAGTTTATCAGGCGATCAAAAAAAATCAATGGATTCTGCAGGCTAAAGCAGATAAACATAAAAAGATTTTAGGCTAAGGGGCGGGGGGCCTCAGGTTCCCTTCCTTTCTTCGCTTTTTCATTCTGCCTTTCATCTTCTTACGGCGTTCTTCTAATTTCTTATATTGTTCTGAAGTTAATATAGGTTTTAGCACTATATATAAGGAGTCTACCTTTTGATGGAAGGCTTTTCTTAAAGCATCCATCTTTTCCAAGTGCTCATCCATCACTTGATCAATGCTTTCTTTTTGATTTTCATTTAAAGTTATCCCTTTAAAAAATTTTTGTTGGAATTCGTTTCTAATATTCTCTTTTCCGAAACTGTGCAATCTGTAACGGACATAGGTTCGATTTGCTAACACCCCTAAGGTAAAACCTATGAGCAATAACGTAATTGATATTAAAATAGGCTGCCACTTTATATTCATCATATTATCCATTTATAGTTGTGCCATAAATTGAGCCATCAAATCATTTGAAGGAAGGCTGCTAATTCCCGAAATCGTATCAAGGGAAAATTGCTCTTCAGTGAGGTAAATAAATCCCAGAGCAATGAAGGTAATAGCAAGTGCAGGAAGCGCTAGTCTTTTAAATATCCACATCCAGGCCATAAGCGACTCTTCATCTACCCGTTGTTGGATCTTATGAAGGACCTTTCCTACAAAAAATGGGCTAAAGGAAAAGTGCTGTTCCTTTAACACCTTTCTTACAGATAAATATGCCTGTTGTTCTTTTCTTAGTGGCTCTGATATCTTAAGTGCACGATCTAATCGCTCCTTTTCCTTATCATTTAAAGATGTATCCAGGGATTTCAACAGTAAATCTAACTCGTGTATGTCTTTTTCTCGTTTCATAATCTTTGTGGTTCAAGAATCGACTTCAATTTTTTCTGTGCTCTTGTTAATCGTGATAAAACCGTACCTAAGGGAAGATTCAGCATCTCTGCAGTCTCCTTGGTGGAATATCCTTCAATTAGCCTTAATACAATAACAGTTCTAAACTCGAGTGGCAATAGTTTAAGTGCAGCCTGGACCAAGGACTTAGTATCTTGTTGTTCAAAACTATTATGTTCGTCAGGTATCGCTACCACCTCCTCTTCATTAGAATGAAATCTCAAAAACTTTCTTCTTTGCTGCCTTTTTAGCGCATTAATTGATAGATTAATAGCTATGCGAGTTAAATAGGTTCCCAATTGAGATTCCCCCTTAAATTTACCCATAGATTTATAAAATCGGATAAATACCTCTTGCCCTACATCCTCCGCCTCTTGTCCCTCTCCCAGCATACTGATCACAGTAGTCGCGATCCTGGGTTCATATCGCTTTACCAGCTCACTGAAAGCTTTCATATCTCCCTGCTTACTGGCCGCTATGAGTTCATGATCCGAATCTGCCATAGAATCTGTTAATACCTATCCTGCTAATTTCAGATTAGACAAGTTAAGCATAGCATTTATTCCCGGTCTTGGGAAAAATGTTAAAAAAGGACAAAATTACATGTGAGTTGTTAATTAAAAAAGGATTAATTATCGGATATCACATTGATAAATGATTCAGTAAGTGAAGTATTTGGCATCATTTCCCTAAAGTGTTCCATCGTTCCTATAAAACGAAGACTTCCTTTGTGAATGATCGCTAAATCATCCGATAACAAATCAACTTCACTCATTATATGAGAAGAAAAGATGACAGTTTTACCCGTCTCCTTAGCTTGGCGGATTAGTAAAATAATATTTTCAGAAGTAATTACATCTAAGCCAGAAGTTGGTTCATCAAAAATCATTACCTGAGGATCGTGGATCATCGTTCTGGCAATAGAGACCTTCTGTTTCATACCTGTGGATAGTTGGCCAATTTTCTTGCTGGCAAATTCGTGAATTCCCAATAATTCAAATAGTTCTTCTTCTCTTCTTTTATAATCTGTTCCTTTTACCCCATAGAGTTTCCCAAAATACTGGAGAATTTCCCGCGGATTCAACCGCTCATATAGACCTGTGCTACCTGTTAAAAAGCCAATTTCTCTTCTGACTCGTTGGGGATCTTTTATGGTATCATAACCGTTGACCAGGATTTGGCCGGAACTTGGATTCAAAATAGTGGCTATCATTCGGAGGGTGGTAGTTTTTCCTGCTCCGTTAGGGCCTAACAAGGAAAATATCCTGCCAGGGACACACTGAAAGCTTATTTCTTCTACTGCTTTAACATAATTTCCGGAGATATTCATCTCTTTGCGTTGCTTTTTGTTTAACGGAAATTCTTTGGTGAGTTTGATGACTTCAATCACAGCGTCTGGTTATTAATTTTATTATTTGTGTGTCATTATGGCAAAATATTACAAATACTTTCACATTAATAATAATCTTGAAAGATTAAAGCCAATAATATTGACAGGTTAAACAAGAAAAGAAGCAGAATAGGGCATAATCTCAATGTAATAAAAAGGAAATATTTGTATGAAATATTGAAATTTATTACATTTGTAATATGTAAGATCAAATTAATTTAAGTAGATAAATTGAACGTTGCTATTCACATATATTTCCACTCAATTTGTAAGGCAATCACCTTAAAAGTAATAGGTGTTTTCGTAATAACGATCTCTATCAGCGAAACTCAATCTCAAAATATTTTCCCTAATCCTCACTTTAATCAATTCTCCTTTTGTCCCACTGATTACGGGCAAGTAACATTATTGCAAGATTGGAATACATCAAAATCTTCTCCAGATTTCTTTCATTGCCATTTTATCGGAACAGGGCTTTTTAACGGATATTCTCCATCCACATCTGGGGTAATAGGAATGGTGGGAGGGCCCTCCCACCCTGGGTGCCCTCAATCTGGCTTTGTTGAATGGATTTCAGCGAAGCTGGTTGAACCACTACAGAGAGGAGCTTTGTACACCCTCGATGTGAATGCCATGATAGATGATACAGGAATTTTATCCTCAGCGCCCAATTCTTGCATGGACTTTGGCTTTTATTTTTTCAATTTAGCATCTGCCTCCAAGTTCTACACGCACTTCTATATGTTGTGATGAGCTAACGCCCCAACTTTATATTCCCGCTAGCCATATGGAAAAAGGAGTATATAAATTATTTAGCTTATCCTTTTCTCCAGAAGAAATATTTACTCATGTAATTATTGGACCATTCTGTAATTCCCGAACTAACACTCCAAATTGTAGTGATTATGCCTCAAATGTGGTCTATTTCAATCTAGATTATGTTTCACTGGTCAAAGAACAACCGCTTTATCAACTTCCACTATCGGAGGTTGGTGAAACTATATATCACAGTAACGCCTTTGAGCTGTACCCCAACCCTAACAATGGGCATATGATGTTATCTTTTCCCAAATCTAATACTTCAGCTTACCTATTGAGAGTAAATAATCTTCTGGGATTTCCTCTCCTGGAGAAGTATATGATGGTAGGAAAAGAACATCGTGACATCCCGTTGATCTTGAATTATTTTCCGGGAGGTATGTATGTAGTAGAATTATTATCACCGGATGGATTATCGCTATTTTCAACACAATGGATAAAGTATTAGCCATTTTATCCTAACTCCTAGTTTCGTGCGTAAGTTGTCCCCTTTGTTGGGACAGCTTACGCTTTTATCATCCTGCACTTAATTCTTTCAGAAGGCCGATAATCTTTTGAATTTCACCAGATTTATTTTGCCAGTAATTTCTGGCCCAAATGCGATATATGGTCCATCCCTTTTGTTGAAATAAATCTCTTCTATACACTTCTCTCCCTTTCGGCCCCAGACCTGAAAAATAATAAGGGCCCTCACATTCTATCCCTAATAAATATTGAGTATCATGTTCATGTCGCTTAATCGCAAGGTCCAGGCGGTAAGAAGTATGACCGATGTGTCTATCCACATAATATCCTTTCTGAGTAATCGCATTTGTTAGATGATTAAGCATATTCACATAGGAGATATCCCTGAGAGCATCATATTCATTTTTTGATGAAGTAAGGGCTGAACTAATTGGTAAAGAATCGTCGATAGAGTGATGGTGGATCGCTTTGACAAAATTCAAGTACTTTTTAAGCAATTTAGGGCCATCATGAGTAGTTTGATTCACATTTAATTCCGAAGGATCAAAGCTGGAGACTACGATGATCTTTTTCTTCGCCCTGGTTACCGCTACATTTAATCTATTTTCCCCTCCCTTCAAATTTAACAACCCGAATCTTGCAGCTAACATTCCCTTTTTATCTGGAGCGTAGCCTATGGAGAATATAATAATATCCCTTTCATCCCCTTGCACATTTTCTATATTCTTAACAAATAATCCCTTGGATAGGTCTCTTTCATGTTTATTTAATGCATCCCACAGTAATGGATAAAGCGGATCATTGGTTTCAGAAAGTTGAAGAGAATATTCTTCCAGCAAATCCTTAATAAACTCCTGTTGTTGGTAATTAAAGGTAACAATGCCGATAGAAGGCTGATCAGGAGCTTGCAAATAGTGAATGAGGATTTCTATAATATTATTTGCTTCCTCTTTATTTCTGTTGTGGTCCCATTGCCCATCCACTTTGATATATGTTAAAGGAGGATGATAAGCTAAGTTTATCTGAGCAGTAGGAATCATTTGGAGATCACCTTCATAGAAATGGCTATTAGAAAAATGGATGAGAATATCTGATTCGGATCTATAATGCCAGCGTAGCTTATTCGAAGGGAAAACAGTTCTACCAAAATCCAGTATGCTTTCCACTTCCAATGCTGGAGGAGAATCGACTTCATCCTCTACATGCTCTTCATATCGAACACTATACAGATTAAGCGGTTGCAATTGCTGGGGATCTCCTGCAATAACACATTGCTTTGCTCTTAGCATGGCCGGTAGCCCCCTTTCCACGTAACACTGAGAAGCTTCATCGAAAATCACCAGATCGAAAAAGGATTCATCCATAGGAAATACCGCAGCTACAGTTTCAGGAGAAGCCATCCAACAGGGAAGAAGTTTCGACAGCCCTTCATACCAATAAGTGCTAATAAGTTTTCTTAATGGCCATATTTGCTTCTTTTTAGTAACCTGATGAAGGATTCCTCTAAAAGTTACCGGATTCTTTAATCTGTTGTAAGTAATGATATCAATTAAGGATTCCTGCAGCCTTCGATTGATTAACTCTGTAACTTTCTTCCTTCGAGCCTTTAACTTAGCGGCATAGTCATCTCTAATCATGGACCAGGCTCTTTCACTCACCTCCATTAGATGTGGATTCGCTCGTTCGGCTTTTTCTATCCAGGCCAGATAAATGCTGTTTCTAATAATAGCAGAACTCAGCTGAATCTTGGAGTCGGGCTGAAAATAGGGATATAATATTTGAAATGCGGCCTTTTCCTGAGAATCTAATTGTGACAACAAGCGATCCAAACTCATAAGCTCTTGTCCATCTTCATAAAATTTTTTCTTAAGTAAAGTGGCAAAAGTAAGCGGTTGATCAAACTCCTTTACGTGGAGGAGCAATTGTTCGATTTGGAGAGGATGGAAATACACCTGCCATCCTTGTTAATATGTGAGCTAATAATTGGGTAAATGTGGATAACTGAGATATGGTTTTCATTACGCTGTACCAATGGGCCATATCCAGCTTTTTATGTAGGAAGCTTGGTTGGAGAGCAGAAGGAAGGGCCTTGGAAGTAATTCTTCTAAATGCTTTAAAATGATATTCCTTACGCTTGATCCAATCCCATTTTTCCTTTTGGGAATCCAACAAAGGGAAGTCTTCCATAAATGGATTGGCATAATACACAGAGTACAGCTTTCGGATTCGCTTAAAATGTTTGAGTTCCTTACCAATTACCCGATTAATATCAGCATTTATTTTCTGGTGTTTAGGGGCTAGCAATTTGTTCAAATACCATCTGGCACTTTGATAAGAATAAGAAAAATATCGAATGGGACTATCTGATAAGGATTGATACGCTGCCTGATGTTTGATGAGTTTGTTCGAGTTTGTTCCAATGGACCATCCTCTAGCCAAATGCATTGATCTAATTCCAGAAGCGTTTTCCCTCATTTTTTCCAAAGTTTCCCACAATCGCTCCGTTGAAGCCCTGGAAAATCTTAATGCCTCTATATCAGCAAGGGTTGCTGGCTGGGAAATCGCAGTATTAATGTCGATATATAATTGGACGAGTGCAGCATTTTTCTCGGGAATAAGATCAGGTTGAGGGAAGCTCCGATCCAGCTCAGCATACAGTTTTCTAAGAGTAGAAATATCGTCTGGAAGGTGTTCTAGAAGCTCTTCCATTTGTTCTCTCTCAGTAAACGATAATATATGAAGTGGGAGTCGATGGTTCCATGGATGTGAATGATCAAATAAATCACGGTATACAGCTAAGCGTTCAAATTTGTCCAAAAACTGTTCTACCTTTGATAATTCCCAAAGGTGGCATATGTCATCAAGTGGAAGATAGGGAAGGCTCGGATCTGATTCCAAATAGAGTTCATGAGGAGATTTGCCACTTGCTAGTGGTTGGGTAAGGGTCTCTACAAGTTGATTAAACTGTTGATAATATTGATCCGCTTTTCTGGAAATTAGCTTATAATCTCTTTCCCATTTCGTGACATTCAGATCTTTTCAATTCCTGTTCGAAGGAAGGAATTTCTTCAATCTGCTTTCTGATTTGTCGATAAATGTCCTTTTTATCCTGGCGATAATCGTGGATACAAGCTGCGAAAGAATGTAGGCCTAAGGAAGAGAGTCTTTGGTAAACCACATCGAGTGCGGCTCTTTTTTGAGAAACCAAAAGAACTCGCTTTCCATGTGCCATGGCATCTGCGATCAGGTTGACAATCACCTGAGATTTTCCCGTGCCAGGAGGGCCGTGAAGAACAAGAGATGCGCCATATTTTTACGGATAATAGAACTTCTTCCTGGGATTCGTCTAAAGGAGTTACAAAATATCTTTCTTCTTCTCTGATGTAGGCCTTGGATCTTTCCTTTGGGAGTTCATTAGAAATTGCTCCTTCAAAGTATGCAGACAATTTAGAATGATTTGGAGCCTTTTCAAGCTCTTCATAATCCTGTAGTAAGGCAGAATCGGATTGGGGAAAAATCCCAAGGACAGCCTGAGAGGTAAATGTCAGTTTTCCCAGGCCAAATTCCTTCATCGTCGAAGTTAAATAATCTTCAAAAGGTGCAATCTTTAACTCAAATAAAACGGGGATTTACATTTACATTAATATCATGTTTTTTTACCCATTGGTATAAATCATTCACCCAGTCCTGCCAGTTATTTCGATAGGATAATTCTGCCTCCCAAAAATCTTCAGGAAGCCGGACTTCCTGAAAGCGCTCATATCCCAGAAAAAAAGTTCGATTTATCGTAGGTGGCTCATCTTGCTGGATGGCTAATTTCCACCTGGGATTTCCTTTAAGATCCCGGATCAGTTTGACGGGAAAAAGTATGACAGGACATCTTACAATGGTGCCATCTACAAACTTCCCTTCCACAAAAGGATAACCTACATGCAAATCATATACACCTGATTCTTCGAAAAGGAGATTGAGGGATCTGTAAATTCTGTTAAGTCGCCTATCTATTAAGTTACTACGCTCATATCTGGGATTCAATTTTTCTTAACAAAAACTATATCCTTGCCTGCAATAATTTTTTGAAGAATAGTCTCGGGACTAAATTCTTCTAAATACCCTAATTCTTTTAGATCTATATCTCTATGCGTGCTAAGTCTACCCAGTTTAAGGGATCTGTTTTTTTGATTCAGATTTGTCAGACGCAGTTTGTAGGTATGGAGAATTTTTTGAAGGGTCATGCAAATGAATAGATCTATGTAGGCTAGAGATTTATTATTCTATTAGTAAAACGCAAATTAATAATGTTTTGCCAAAGTGTATATCCCTGGTCGTTTTTTTGACTTCAAGTAGTATAACTAATTATTGGTAAATCTTTATTTCCTATTACAGGATGACTTTTTGAATTCTCAAGGGATAAACATATAAATCAGTTAAATAAGTGGCTGATCTTCAATAAAATATTCACACTGCTAATTTAATCTCATGTTTGGGTGCTACAACGATTCTGAAAGATCCGTTAATGGGTTTTTTCCAAGATTGATAGTTAAAAAAAGAGGGTTGACTAGATGGATTTCTCTTGCAATAATAGTCCAAGGGTTATTTGGAATGATGTCATGTAGTCAGATAGGAGAAGCTCCCGGAGCATTTACAGGGGAGACTAAAGTGGTTAAACAAATTACTCAGTCCGACGCAGAATTTCACCACCTGTTTTTAATGGCAGAAAAAGTATTGATTGGGCAAGATTCTACCCACGCATTTGAATGCACTAGTGTAACGTATGGTTCTGAGGGTTCATTTATATGGTCATTTGATAGTAAGTGTATAAGATTAGATGGGAAAATAAGGTCCGGTCAGCTGGAAGTGCGTTTTCAAGGAGAGTCTGGAGAAAAAAAGAGGGAATTAAACATAAGGATGCTAGATTACATGGTCGATAATGTAACATTCTTTGGAGAAATAAAGTTTCAAGATTTGTTGTGGGAGCAAGAAGAGCTTATTGGATATACTTTGTTAATGGAAGATGTGTCAGTAACGGATGAAAAAAATAGTCAAATTTTGTTGAGTGCTGAAAAAAAATATACCTGGGAGAAGAAAAATATAAATAAAACGTACAAATCTGACTTTTTGGAAATAGAAGGGCATAGTTTTGGCGTGTATGAAAAACGTGAAAACTTTAGTATCCAATCATTAGGAGCCGTAAGGCTATCTAGTGAATGCATGGAATATAACGGTTTTTCTTTTGCTTCTGGAATTCTTCAGGTAAAATTGAGCGATATGGAAGGGGAAATGGTATTAGATTTTGGGAACGGAGATTGTGATAGAGTAGCGACTATAAGTTACGATTTATGGGAAAAGGAAATTCTTCTCTAGAATAATGGAAATTTGAACGGGATATTTTACCTCAGTAAGTTTTTTGATTGAGTGTTCCTTATTCTTAGAAGAGTTGTTCGCAATTTTATGCTAATATGATAGAACTGTATATCGATTTTGCTATTCTTTTCATAGCATTAGTTGCCGTAATTGTTGGTGTTTTTTATGCGAAAGTATATTTCGATAATTTCGATCAACGAGAGGCGTATGAGGATATAGACTCTTCTGATTTGTTCCAAGATGTTTCAAGTCGAATGTTTGAAGGGCTTTCCTTTGAAAAATTGGTTAAGAACAAAAAATCAAATAGTTCTGAAGACGAATTTCATTTAAAACTTGTTTGTAAGGAATCGGGATTTATATATAAGGGAGTTAAGCAGTATACTAAAAATGAAGCAGCTGTGTTTTATTGTAGACCGAAAGATTCTCAAAATTTGTTAGAGGTTCCATATGGAAAAGGTGAGCCCCTTATATTTGCTATTAAAGGGGTGGGACTTGCAGATAAAAAATACCTTTTCGAAATACATATCCAGGATCCTTACCAGAATGATTATGTCCAAAAAGTCTTGGGAGTAGGGTATAAAAGTCCACAAATTGAGGCGCCTATACCTTATAATAATGAACTAGGCAAGACTTCTCCCATTTCTTAATGTGTAAGGTAGGATAACCGTTTTAGCTATTTTGTTATTCACTACAGGAATTTGTCCAACCTCCTGGCGCTTATTATCGTACTCAAATTATTCATAAAAAAGTTGGTATCATGATTTCCTGGGATATACAAACACTTAATGATCTTTCTTTGCCACTCCTGTTGATGTTAGTAGCAACGATAATTGTATTCGTTGTGGGAATCTTTATCCTAATACGTCAGAGGAAAATTATTCAAAAGCTAAAAACGCAGGTAGATATATTGGAAAGGGAACTGACCACTCAACCACCTAGAAAAAACGCTCATTTATCGGCCATTAATAATCATTTAGGTGGAACGGTATTTGATCGTTTCGCTAAAAAGTCCGAAGAAGCACCTGAACCCTTTCTAAAAGCAGTAAGTGGATTTGGCCGACCTCAGAAACCGCACAAAACATCTACCAGTGCACATTCTCCTGCTTTTACATATCGTCAAATTCAGATGCATCCTAAAGCGGAGCATATCATTTTACTTCACCTACAGAATCATGGAGGAGCTGGTAGAATAGTGGATTTGATCTCTGGAAAGTATAATGAATCTGTCGTAGCTATCCACCAAAATGGAAATAGCAAAACAAAAGCGTTACAAGGTAGCGATACCATAGCTTTTCATATTACAGGTAAGGAGGGGATGTTGCCTACCTATCATTTCATTTTACAGGTGTTGGATGCGTCAGGTAATCGGATAGAAGTTGAAATTTCTGGATGGGGAGGAGAACAACCTATGTTACAGACAAATCAATTAACTGCTTTTAATCATGGAACACAGACCTCAGCTTCCATGAAAACGCCATATCACTAATTTTATCGTGGATATTTGCAGCGCGAGCCTATCATAATTAGCTTAGTGAGATAAATCTATGCTCATATGAATATCTTAATTTTAGGTTCGGGAGGAAGGGAGCATGCTTTAGCATATACTATAGCTGCATCTGATCTATGTGACCAAGTGTATATCCTTCCTGGAAATGCAGGTACGGATCAAGTGGGAATAAATATAGAAGGCGAAGTGACGGATGTCGAGAGAGTCAAAGAAATAGTAAAAGAGTATCATATTCATGGGGTCATCATAGGACCTGAGCAGCCGTTGGTGAACGGAATGGTAGATCAGTTAGGCTCAGAAAGCGTATGGGTATTTGGCCCCTCTAAAGCAGCGGCATTGTTGGAGGGGAGTAAAGCTTTTTCTAAGGCTTTTATGGCGCGTTACCAAATTCCAACGGCAGCTTATGCATCTTTTGATACAAGCGAAAAAAATAGTGCTTTTGCCTATTTGGATAGCTGCAACCTGCCCATTGTGATTAAAGCAAGTGGTCTTGCGGCTGGTAAAGGAGTGTTGATTTGTGAAACTCGGGAAGAAGCAAGACAGGTGGTAGATAAAATGCTCAGTGGAACATCTTTCGGACATTCTGGGAGAACCGTAGTGATTGAAGAGTTTTTGGATGGGATTGAAGTCTCCATGTTTGCGATAGTGGACGGATTAAACTATGTGTTATTGCCGTGGGCAAAAGATTATAAACGTATAGGAGAAGGTGATACAGGTTTGAATACAGGAGGTATGGGAGCTGTAACTCCGGTTCCTTTTGTGGACGAACCATTTATACAAAATGCTGTCGCCACAATTCTTGAACCCACCTTAGCCGGATTGAAACAGGAAGGAATACACTATAGAGGATTTCTATTTATAGGACTTATGGTAAAAGAACAAACTCCTTTCGTGCTAGAATATAATGTCAGACTTGGAGATCCAGAAACAGAAGTAATTCTTCCCTTATTAACTACAGACTTACTTTCTATCATCATAGCCGCAGTAGAAGGAAAACTCTCAGGGAAATCTTTGAATGTTAGTTCGGATAGTTGTTGTACCATTATGCTTGTAAGTGGAGGATATCCGGAGAAGTACGAAAAAGGTAAGCCTATTGAAGGGCTGGATAGGGTAAAAGATGCCTTGGTATTCCATGCAGGAACTAAAAAATACGATAATCGGGTAGTAACTAATGGAGGAAGAGTATTGGCTATTAGTACCAAAGGAAAAGATATAGAGGCTGCTGTTGAGCAGGCACTTTCACAAATTGAGCAAATTTATTTTGAAGGGATGAACTATAGAAAGGACATTGGGAGAGATATAATGGTGAATGATGGATAAAGAAAATATCAGGTGGTAATATATTAGTTTTTTATTGTTCCAATGATTTTTGCAATACATCTTTCTGGTTTCTCGCTTCGGGACCGAGGTTAAAACATCTTCTACATCTGGGTTCGTAGGTTTCTTTTTCTCCAAGAAGAATTTGATCCTTTTCATCTTGCAATAAACGGTAAGAATAATTGGCTAAACTACCACACACCTGGCAGATGGCATGAACCTTAGTGATGAACTCCGCTGCAGCTAACAATTCAGGCATAATACCAAAAGGTTCTCCCCGGTAATCCATATCTAATCCTGCAATGATGACTCTTACACCTTTATTTGCGAGAATGTTACAAACCTCTACTAAATTTGAATCAAAAAACTGGGCTTCATCTATTCCTACAACATCTACCTTGGAAGCCTGGTTTAGTATCTCACTAGAGTTTGAGATAGGGATAGAAGGAATAGTATTAGCATCATGAGAAACTATTTCTTCAGAACTATATCTGGAATCTATTTCCGGCTTGAAAATTCTTACTTCCTGATGAGCGATCTGTGCCCGCCTTAATCGTCTGATTAATTCCTCTGTCTTTCCTGAAAACATACTTCCACAGACAACTTCGATCCACCCCGTCTTACGATTTGCGTAATTTACCTCTATGAACATGAATATAGCTATTTACTGATAAGTGGTAATCTAATGGGAATTTTTCTTTTCTAATACGAAAAATTATTTAAATAATTACGTTAATCTTTTTGGCAAGATGTACCAAGATTCCTTTGAAAACCGTATTATGAAAGCTGATTCACTCTTTATACAAAAAAAATTATTATTAAATAGATAGTTAAATAAAAATTAATATGCATAAGGTTAAGCCTGGAATTACATTATTAATATTTTCTTTCATCCTCATTCATTCATTTGGTCAAAAAGCCCTGCCAGAGTTTCAGTTTAAAGACCTGGAAGGCAACTCATTTAACAGGTCGAACCTAAAAGCAGATATGGCCACTCTTGCTGTATTCTTCGATCCCTTTTGTGATCATTGTGAACAACAGGCTAAATGGATAGTAGAAGCAAAGGATACGCTTAAGGATGTTCAAATGATATGGGTAACTACGGAAGAATTGGACCCGACCAAAAATTTTTATGTAAAGCATTTTAAAAATGAAAATATGCCTAATGTGCATGTATTGAGAGATACTGAATATATGTTTGATGCATATTTTGGATACAGTGAGGTTCCGAGCATTTATGTATTTAATAAAACAGGACAGAGAGTTAAGGCATTTAATAAAGAGGTTCCCCCCTCCATATTGCTAAAATTTTTATAATTTTGTTTATTACTATAAAATGCCAGAATAAAAATGGGATTAAAAGAAAACATTAACGAGGATATAAAGAAAGCGATGCGTGCTAAGGATCAGGGGAGATTACGCGCTCTACGCTCTATTAAATCTGCTATATTATTACTTGAAACGTCAGAGGGCAGAAAAGAAGAATCATTGACGGCGGAAGAAGAATTAAAGCTGCTAATAAAGCAAGCTAAACAGCGAAAGGATTCATATAACCAATACATTACTAATAATAGAGAAGATTTGGCTAAGGTAGAAGCTGAGGAATTAGCAGTTATAGAGGAGTATCTACCTAAGCAACTAAGCGAATCAGAAGTAGAGGAGAAAGTTAAGGCAATTATTGATCAACTTGGAGCTTCATCTGTAAAAGATCTGGGAAAGGTTATGGGTACGGCAACAAAGCAACTGGCCGGAATGGCAGATGGCAAGTTGATTTCCAAAGTTGCAAAAAGTTTATTGAATTAAAATAAAGAATTGTGGAACAACCATATGTATTAAATCCATTGGATATACTGATAATTGCGGTAATTATCTTTGGGATGTATGTTGGATCAAAAAATGGTCTTTTCAAAGTATCGACGAGGATAGTTTCAATTTTAGTTTCCATTATTGTTGGAATGCGTTTCAGACTTATCTTTGAAAATGTACTTTTAGACTATTTTTCATTGAATTTATCCAATGAAGGCTTAATATTTTGGAGTTTCGCCATCGGCTTTGTGTTGACATTCATTATTGTCTCTACCTTTTTGAGAAGCCTCACCTCAACTTTGAAGAGAATAAATATTGGTATAGACAGTGCGTTGGGGGCTATTTTTGGTGGAAGTTTAGCAACCTTGTCATTAAGCGTCATCTTATATGCCTTGAGTTTTGCTGGTTTCCCTTCAGAAGCTAATGCAAGAGGATCTCTCACATATCCCTTCGTTAAGTCTTTTGCTCGCTATACGCTCGGTTTAATTCCAAAAGCACTTAGAGCTGCCAATCGTACTGTTCAAAAGTATGGAGGAGAAGTTTTGCCACCTGATCAGGAAACACTTCCTATCTCTCCTCAAGATGAGGAAGATGGGCAGATGGATAATAATGTTCAAAAGCCAAGAGCCATTAGATAACGTTTGGAAGGGGGAGTTTTTAAGTATTGAAGTTGTCAGAAACTAACAACCATTAAGCATTACAATATCGTTGTATAGAATAATGCAGGTTAAAAGAAAAGTCTTCGAACGAGATAATGAATATGAAGAAACTATTACAGCAGGAAAATGGGTTTAAATATATTGAGGGAGGAAAAGGAGAAACTTTATTGTTACTGCATGGTTTATTTGGGGCCCTAAGCAATTTTGAGGGGATATTTTCTCATTTTTCAAAAAATTTTAACGTAGTTATTCCGTTAATTCCTCTTTACGAGAAGAATCAAATAAAGAATTCTGTGGAAGGGTTTACTGGGTTTGTGGAAGATTTTGTGCAATTCAAGAAATTCGAACGCATGCATATTTTAGGGAATTCTTTAGGGGGACATATTGGACTGGTTTATACCTTAAGAAATCCTAATACAGTAAATACATTAGCATTAACGGGAAGTTCAGGACTGTTTGAGTCAGGAATGGGAAGTGGATTTCCTCGCAGGAGTTCTTATGAATATGTAAAGGAAAGGGTAGGATATACGTTTTATTCTCCCGATGTAGCTACCCCAGAATTAGTAGATGATATTTATGAGGTAGTTAATGATAATTTTAAGACGCTAAGAGTTCTGAAAGTTGCTCGTTCTGCCCAGCGTCATAATCTGAGAAATGATTTGCAGTATATTAAATCCCCTACCTTATTAATTTGGGGATTAAATGATAATATAACTCCTCCTCGAGTAGCCTACGAGTTTGATAAACTTATTCCGCATACGGAACTTCATTTTATCGATAAATGTGGACATGCTCCGATGATGGAACACCCAGAGTACTTTAATAAGATTTTGGCTTCGTTTTTACATAAGTATTCAAAATTAATGGCAACATGATAGCGAGCGAACTTATTTCTGAGATAGTTCCACCTATTAAATCAACAGATACAGTTGGGAAAGCGCTTGATTGGATGAATGAATTTAAACTTGCTCAACTTCCGGTAGTAGATGAAGGCATATATAAGGGTTTGATTACTGAGGATGAAATTTTAGAATTAGCGAATCCTTTGCTACTAGTAAGCCAGGTAAGAAGAGGAGGATGGGAAGGTGCTGTTATTTTTGAAAGCAAGCATGTATATGATGCGATAAGAATAATGAGCGATCATAAAGTGGAAATTCTACCTGTTCTTGATGAGGCAGAAAGGTATTTGGGGTTGATAACGCTAAAGGATTTAAGGGATTATTTCAGTACCTTGTTTTCTGTGAATGATGCTGGTGGAGTGATTGTGATAGAAATACCGAAAAGAGGATATGTTCTTTCAGAGATTGGAAGAATTGTAGAATCTACAGACGCTAAGGTATTAAGTCTATATTTGTCTAATGGAGGCGAAGGTAAATATCTCGCTACTATTAAAGTTAATGTGGAAGATCTCTCCAAATTAATGGCGGCATTTAATCGGTTTGATTATCAGGTTATTCAAACATTTTCCCTATTTGATCGCATGAAAAATTACCGTCGGAACCTAGATGCATTATTGAATTATCTCGACATATAACCTGAGTTTTTTTCATGCAGTTATCTTTGATTGACCTAAGTCAAGTTAATCTTCGTATTCTCATCTTCCTGTTTACCTATTTATTTATAGGATTCCAATCCAATGAATTATTGTGTGCGGATAGTCTTACAGTCAAGCTCGTTTCTATAGCTGGTAATGTCAAGACTAAGCCCAATGTCATTGAAAGGGAGCTAACTCTTAAAGAAGGTCAAAAAATCGCACAAAAAGATCTACCTTCTAGTATTGAGCGAAGCCAGAATAATGTGTATAATTTAGGCCTGTTTACGAATGTAGACATCCAGAATGAGATCATTTCAAGGGAGGTATACGTTTTTATTACAGTAAATGAAAGGTGGTACATCTGGCCTATTCCTCAAATCATTTCAGAAGAGCGTAATTCTTACGATTTAATTCAAGCTATATTTAGTGGTGAAATTCCTAGATTATCATACGGACTCCAACTCAGATGGTATAATTTAACAGGGAATAATGATTTAGTTGATTTTTATGGCTTATGGGGTTTTAGAAGGAGGTTGACATTGAATTTTACCCGGCCGGGTATTTTTTCGGATCAATATCTTGATTTTTTAGGAGGGTTCACTTATGCCAATCAAAGAGAAGATATTATTAGGACTGTAGAAGGGGAAGTAGATTATGTAGAGCTTGACTCAGATTTTATTCAGGAAAGATATTCAGGATTTCTTGGGATCAGAAAACGATTGTCCATATATAAAGGATTTCTCCTTTATGTGAATTTTAAGCATTATCAGTTTAACGATACTATCTATGAAATTAATCCAGTATTTTTAACTGAGCCAGATGGGCGGGAATACTATTTTTCTTTATTAGGAGCATATAGTCATGATACTCGTGATGTTAGAAGTTATCCCTTATCAGGCTACAAGTACCAATTACTCCTTAAGATTTCTGGTGTTCCCGATGTAGGGACCACAAGTTTTGGGAAAGTTGGATTCACCTGGGCTCATCACCTTCCTATTACTAAAAAATGGAATTTTTCATATGGGAGCCATCATGTGCTGACTATCGGTAAAAGGGTACCGTTTTTTGATAAGAGTTTTATTGGAATCAGAAGGAGTGACTGGCCAGGAATCAGCACTAACTTAAGGGGATATGAGCCTTTTGCCATTGATGGGTCTATGATAAATATGTCTAAAGCTGAGGTTAAGTATGCGATTTTTCCTAGAAGAATGGTCAATATTAAGCAACTACCTTTGAAAAGATTTAGGCAAATGCCATTTGGATTGTACCTGACTGCCTTTAGTGATTTTGGCTATGTGAGAGATGAGTCTTTCAACAATTCAGATACTTTTTTAAAAGATAGACTGCTCACAGGATATGGATTAGGGTTAAACATTCTTACTATTTACGATTATATGCTTAGAATTGAGTATTCCAGAAATCACCTTGGGCAGGGAGGACTTTATTTTCATACTACCCTGGCCATTAAATAGCCTTTAATTATTGAATCCGCTGACCAGGACTTGTTTATTTTAACAAAATATTCACAATTAGCCTACGAAAGTGTAGTTTCACAGCTGTATTTATTTTTTACATATCTAGAGTTTGCAGCTAATGAAGATTGCCATTTTCGGAAGATTGACTGATAATACCGATCTAAATGTAATAAATGCTTTTTTCAATTATCTTCAGGAGCGAAAAGTTTCCTACTTACTATATCACTCTTATGCGCAACAGTTGGCAAAAGTATTACCTCCAGATCAGATGCCCGTTCCAGTGAACACCTTTACAGATCCCAAAGAACTGAGTAAATGCAAATATTTATATTGTTTTGGAGGGGATGGTACGATTTTGGAAGCAGTGAAATTCAATGGTCGTTTAGGGAAGCCTATTTTGGGGGTCAATTTTGGCAGGCTTGGTTATTTAACCAGTATTAACCAACACGAATTAATTAAAGCTACAGAAGAGTTGCTAAAGGGCATCTATAGAATCGATTCGCGTTCGTTGTTATCTGTACAATTTGATCCGCCAGGGATTTTTGGAGAAAGTAACTTTGGGTTGAATGATCTGACGATCCACAAAAGTAATACGAATGAAATGATCACAGTTCATACGTTTATTAATGGAGAGTTTTTGAATTCTTATTGGGGGGATGGATTAATTGTAGCTACTCCTACAGGTTCTACTGCGTATAGTCTTTCATGTGGAGGACCAATAATGTTTCCAAATTCTTCCACTTTAGTGATTACTCCTGTCGCTTCTCATTCATTAACTGTTAGACCTGTTGTGATACCTGATGATTGGATAGTTTCCTTTCAGATAGAATCGCGTTCAGGAGAGGCAATGGTAGCTTTGGACACTAGGACTGAATTAGTAAAGGAAAAAACTATGATTGCAGTAAAAAGAGCATCCTTTCAGGTTCAACTACTGAGAATGTCTACCAGCAAGCATATAGATAATTTGAGAAGAAGCTTAATGTGGGGAAGCGACAATAGAAATTGGGAGAAAAATTTTCAGAAAAATAAAATTATCTGAAAATTTATAATTATTTTTTTATGTTATTTTTTGATAAAAAAATAATTGGTAAGTCGAATTAAATTCATTTGTTTTAGATATATGAATTTAATCTCCCAGTGTAGTTTTCGGATTATTCATATTTTTTCATGGATAACTCCCTTTGATCAGAGCTATATTGTACGTTTATTTAGAAATGGATTTAAAATTTAATAATAGGCTGTATTAAGTAGGGAAATTGATTTAGGAAGTGTAACTATTGTAGCGAAAAGTGTAAGTTTTTTCCTTTGGATCAGAAACACACTTGGCGTCTTTTTAAGGTAATCGGGAATTAAACCAAATAAGGCATACATAATGAAGGTCCTGAAATTTTTTTTAGTGATTTCGATTTTACTTGTCAATTCGAGAGAAGTATTAAGTCAGTTTAGAAATGGTTATTTTAGTGTTGGGGCTTCGGTTGGCGCCACAAATTATCTGGGTGATCTGGATGATGACTTCACATTTAAATTTACCAGACCCGGATTAGGATTTCATGGAGCTTACAGATTTAATCCTTTTATGACTGCAAGATTGGGATTCTTTCAGGGATGGGCTGAAGCTACAGATGAGAGGTCTAATGATGTTGCCAGAAATCAAAGAAATCTTAGCTTTAAAACGCCTATCACAGAGGTAAGTGCTGTATTGAAATTTGATTTTATTCCCACAGATAGGAGTTTTTATTACAGGCCAAATTTTACGCCTTATGTATTTGGAGGGGTAGCTGTTTTTTCATTTAATCCTCAAGCAGAATTAAATGGAGAGGATATAGAACTACAACCACTAGGAACAGAGGGGCAATTTCTTCCCGATCCAAATGACGAGTTTCCTGATCCTTATAGACTTACTCAAATCTCTATACCATTGGGTGTCGGTGTAAGATTCAAACTAGCCAGGAATTGGGATCTGGAGGTTGAAACCGGATTCAGAAAAACATTTACAGATTATTTGGATGATGTAAGTTCTCTTTATCCTGATCTAGAGGAATTGAGAGCTCAGAATCCTACTGCTGCTATTCTTTCAGACCGCTTAGATCAAACCAGATTTCCAGGACAGACTGCTGCGGAAGTTAATGGAATCAGAGGAGACAGAACCCAGGCAGATTGGTACATTTTTACTGGTGCTACAATTTCATACATCATAGATTGGGTAAAATGTCCTTCCTTTCGTTAACAAAAAATTAAGACAATACAGAATATTTCTTTCGTAAATTTGAGCATTATCCCTAACGATTAGGATAGTGCTTTTTTGTTGTGCAGAGGTATAGCCAAAAGGTATTGTTACGCTCTATGTATTTTATTAATTTTGCGACTCAAAAACAAAATGTCTCTGGCAACGGATTAATTGTTGTTTCGTTATCAGATTACATTTCTTTCAGATACCGCTAATGATCTCAAGAAATAACATCAAAAAAAAGGCTCTTCCCAGGCATGTTGCGGTCATCATGGATGGAAATGGAAGATGGGCTATCAAAAAGGGAAGCTCACGTCTATTTGGCCATCGTTCCGGATTAAAAGCCGTTAGAGAAGTAATTGAGGGAGCAGGTGAATTAGGCATTGATTACCTTACTTTATTTGCTTTTTCTACAGAAAACTGGCGTCGCCCTAGAATTGAAGTTGAGGCATTAATGCAATTGCTTGTTGACAGTATAAGAAAGGAAACCAAGTATTTACATGAAAATGGAATTAAACTAAACGCTATAGGTAATCTTGGCGCCCTGCCATCGAGTTGTTATCACGAATTAGAGGAGGCTATAGAAATTACCAAGAATAATACTCAAATGACCTTAACATTGGCATTGAGTTATGGGGCCAGAGCTGATATGATTGCGGCCATTAAGAAAATAGCGTGCCTTGTAAAGGATGGAACTTATTCGGCAGAGGAGATCGATGAAAAAGTCATTAGTAATGCGTTGAGTACAGCAGATATGCCAGATCCCGATTTGCTAATTCGGACTTCTGGAGAGTTAAGAGTAAGTAATTTTTTGCTTTGGGAAATAGCGTATTCTGAAATTTTTGTCACACATAAATTTTGGCCGGACTTTCGGCGGGAAGATCTTTTTGAAGCCGTAAAGGATTTTCAGCGTCGGGAAAGGAGATTCGGAATGATTAGTGAGCAAGTACACAAGTAGAATAGAAACAGTTCAATGAAAAAAATTCTCTCGCTTCTTGGTTTGGTCTTTTTAATTGTATCGCCATTATGTGCGCAATTCGATTCTAAAAACCCTAAAACTTACATTATAGCTGAACTAGAAGTAAAAGGTGCCCAATACAGTGATGAAAATGCTGTTAAAGCATTAAGTGGTCTTGCTATTGGGAGGACAGTTGAGGTCCCTGGCAAAGATATTTCAGATGTTATTCGAAGACTTTGGGCAGAAGGAATCTTTTCAGATATAAAAGTAAACTATACCAACTTTAATGATAACACGATCTCATTAGAGATAGTGGTAACAGAACGTCCCAGAATTTCCCAATTCACTTTTGACGGTATTTCCAAATCTCAGGCAGAAGATTTAAGCGAGAAAATCAATTTTATTCGAGGCACTATTCTTACTGATTCTAAAAGACAATCCGCAAAGCGAATTATTCGAAATTACTATGTTGAGAAAGGCTTCTATAATACCGAAGTTACCATTTCGGAGGAGGTTGATCGCGTCTTGAAGAATGGAGTTAATGTTAACATTGATGTAGATAAAGGGAAGAAAATCAAAATACGGGAGATCGATGTAGTTGGAAATGAAGCGCTATCAGAGAAGAAGATTGAGGCGAAGATGAAGAAAATTAATGAAAAGAAGTGGTGGAGATTTTGGTTGCCTTCCAAATATATTCCCAAAGAATATCGTGCTGCTAAAGATATGTTACTTGAAACATACAGAGACTTGGGATATAGAGATGTATTAATAGAGGCTGATACGGTATATAACAATGTCGGGAAGAATGGATTAGTAATAAAGCTTGATATCTATGAGGGGCAGAAATACTATCATCGAGGCATTACCTGGGTTGGAAATGTTAAGTACGATTCGGAAACTTTAGGGAGTGTATTGAGGATAAATCAAGGCGATGTTTATAGTTCAAGTAAGCTGAACGAGAGATTAACCGGAGATCCTAATAGTGGGGATATTAGCTCTTTGTATCTGGATGATGGTTATTTGTTTTTCAATGTACAGCCCGTTGAGACTTTAGTAGAAGAAGATTCCATCGATCTTGAAATTCGCATTCAGGAAGGTCCTCAAGCCACCATCAGAAAGGTGATTGTGGAGGGGAATGATAAAACGAGTGATTATGTAGTTCTCAGGGAGATAAGGACTGTTCCTGGACAGAAATTCAGTCGCCAACAAATTATAAGAAGTCAGCGTGAGATTTTGGCGCTAAATTATTTTAATCAGGAAACAATAGGAATTCAACCTATTCCGGATCAGAGAACAGGAACGGTAGATATTCAATATACAGTAGAGGAACAACCATCAGACCAACTTCAGCTTCAAGGTGGATGGGGAGGTAGAATCAGAGATCCATTGACAAATGAAGTACTGGCAGGAGGGTTTGTGGGTACGGTTCAATTGGCATTTAATAATTTCTCAACCAGGAAGCTATTCAAGCTAAAAGAATGGAGACCAGTACCCTCTGGAGATGGTCAGCGACTCAGTTTGGCCCTCCAAATGAATGGAGTAGGTTTCAGAAACCTTACCTTATCTTTTGTAGAACCTTGGCTAGGAGGAAAAAGACCCAATTCATTAGGAGTTAGTGCCTCTTCTGTATTGTTCCAAAATAGAAGTAGATTTGGAACTGGTACATCCGGAACTGCCTTTAGGAATAGTATTTTATCCTTTTCTGTGGATTATGGGAGTAGGCTAAAATGGCCTGACGATTTCTTCCGTTCCCAAACTTCTTTAGGTTATAAGAATTTTGACCTGGAAAGCCCTTCAAATTTCTTCGCTTTTTTCTCTCCGGATGAGGGGCAGGCTGTGATTAATATAATTACTTTACGCCAGACCTTCGACCGTACAAGTATTGATGCTCCTATATATCCTAGAAGTGGTTCAATCATTAACTTTTCTGCTGAATTTACGCCTCCTTACTCTTTATTTAGAAGAGACAATTCTTTTGAAGGTCAAACCGCAGGAGAGAAATTTAAATTTCTGGAATATCACAAATGGAAATTTTCGAGTAGTTGGTTCTGGAATATCCTGGGTGATATGGTTATTAATGCTAAAATTGAAGCTGGATTTCTGGGTAGATACACCGATGAGTTACCCATATCACCATTTGAAAGATTTACGTTGGGGGGATCTGGTTTAATTCAGGGAGGATTTGGGGGTCTCATAGGGTTAGATGTCGTTCCTTTGAGAGGGTATCCTGATCAGGCCCTCAATAATAACAGAGATAATTTCCCTATATATAATAGGATGTTGCTGGAAATTCGACAACCATTAACGCTGAATCAGTCAGCACCGGTCTGGTTACTAGGATTTTTAGAAGGTGGAAATGGATATACCGGATTTAGAGATTACAATCCTTTTGACATTAGAAGATCTGCCGGATTTGGAGTGAGAGTGATGTTGCCTATGGTTGGATTGTTAGGCCTGGATTGGGGGTATGGATTTGATAATGATCCTTCCACTGGAAATGATATTTCAGGAGGTCAGTTTCATTTCATAATAGGACAGCAATTCTAGATTTGTTAAGTCCGGTATGAATAAATTTTTGCGTAAAAAAGGGATAAAGAGTAAAATTAAAGCGTTTAATATCGGAGGGTAGGATATTCGTGTGCTATAATTGAGCGTTCGTATACTTATTTTGTATCTGTAAAGTAACTCAATAGGTATTTTAGACGTCCTAATGATGCTATGTTACAGGTGTAAATTATTTAAACATTATGAAAAAGATAATAACAGTATTTTTATTACTAGCAAGTATTTCAACCACATTATTCGCTCAGCGTACGGGTTATGTTGATACCCAGTCTATCATGGAGAAGATTCCTGAATATACAGCGGCCCAGGATGAGATTGACCGCATTTCTGAAAAGTGGCAACAAGAGCTTGAGGGCATGTACGAGGATATTGAAGAAAAATACAAGGAGTATCAAGCTTCTCAGGTATTAATGCCGGAAGATGCACGTCAAAAATCACAAGAAGAAATTTTTGCATTGGAACGTGAAGCGAAAGAATATCGCGAAAAGAAATTTGGTTACAATGGCGAATTATTTTCCCTTCAAGAAAGCAAAGTAAAACCTATACAAGATGAAGTTTTTAAGGCAGTAGAATCTGTATCGAGGCAGAAAAAATACGATTTTGTGTTTGATAAAGCTGGAGAGGTTACTTGGCTTTATACTAATTCTACCTATGATTTGACGAATGAGGTTTTAGCGGAGCTAGGACTTGAAGTTGAAGAAAAGCCAGAAGGAGGAAGGTAATCCTCGTAATTAATTGTAATAGGAAACTTGACTTAGTAAAATAAACTTGTAGAAAAGATTCCGTATTTAACGGAATCTTTTCGCTAAATTTGTCATATCAAATTGTAAACTTAACGTGAGGTAATGAGAATCGCACAGATATTACTAATTGGAATTTTGTTATTGTATGCTCCTGGAAAGCTTACTGCCCAAAAAATTGGCTTCGCTAATATCAGTCTTATTCTGGCTTACATGCCCGAGGCCAAGACAATGGAGGAGAATTTAACTGCTTACCAAAAAGAATTAGCGGCAAGCTTAAAAGCAAAAGAAGATAGTTTTGCTGTTATTTTACAAGATTATGTAGGAGATTCAGGAACCTTAGAATCCCTTACAGATGCTCAAAGACAGGAATTGCAGGGGCTTAATCAGGAAGTGCAGCAATATGCTGCAAATGCAGAAAATAAATTACTTCAGCGAAGACAAACTTTGCTTGAACCTATTTTGACAAAAATGAATAAAGCCATTAAGGAGTTAGCCATTGCTGATGGTTACACCTATATTCTTAACGCATTTGATGGCGCTGGTACATCCATAGTCCTTCATAGTATAGACTCAAATGATGTCACCAAAGCATTGATGGATCGTTTACAAATTAAAATACCACAAGGAGATAATTAATAATTCACAAAGTTCCTTTAATTATGAAGTTAAAAATCACTATAACTCTTTTATCCATACTTACTCTCTGGCAGGTGGCAACATATGCTCAGGAGATTAAGATTGGTTATGCAAATGTTGATCTGGTGGTGGCCTACATGGAGGAGACAAAGGCTATGCAGCAGGAGATCAAAACTTTCGAAGATAAACTAGCTGAAAATATTCGAATCAAGCAGGAATATGCAAGAACAAAATATGGGGAATACCAAAGTAAAGTTGAAAGCGGAAATACCGATGAAGCTACATTAAAACCTTTGGAAGATGAATTGAAGAAATTGGATCAGGAAATTCAAGCAGCTACAGCTGATGCTCAGCAAAAAGCGCTTGCTAAGAGAAATGAGAAGATGTCTCCAATCACAGAAAAAGTAGCTACTGCCTTGGAAACTTTAGCTAATGAGGAAGGCTATACCTTGGTATTAAATAGTACTGATGGATCTGGAACTTCTATCGTTTTATATGCGCCTGAAGAACACAATTTAACAGAAAAGTTAGCTACTAAATTAGGCGTTAAATTCCCTGAGGCAGGTTCAGAACCACAAGCACAGAATTAAATCGCTGGTAGATTAATACAAAAACAGGGGATGGCTTATTATAAGTCATCCTCTTTATTTATCTCGGTTGTTTACATGCGATCTTCTTAATACATCTACATACACCTCTATGACTAATTACTAAACAATGTAGAATGTAAATTTACCCTTTACTCTTTTGTTATTATTTTTTTCCCTCCCAATCCAAATTAATATCTCTTGAGTCGGTTAGTTTATAGTTTTGTTTTAAAAGTCATTCTTCTGACTTAACAATAACATTATTATCCAGAGGATGAGCCTGACAGGAAAGAATATATCCTGCTACATTTTCCTTTTCACTTAGCCCTAAGGAAACCTTTTGAAATACCTCACCATCTTCCAACATTAGTTTACAACTACTACAAATACCATTCATGCATGAATAGGAGATATCTAATCCATAGGTTAAAATAGCGGCCAATATAGATTCGTCAGGACTGACATTTATGAGATGAGCTTTATCTTTGTGGAGAAAGATAATTTCTCTCTCAAGGATATCTGGAGCTTGCTGGCTAGAAGATATTTCGTTTAATAGGGCAGCACTAAGATGAGTATTTGGGTTTTTAGGGACCAAAGTAGTATTAAAATATTCTTTATAAATAAAACCTGAATGAATAGCATGTTTTTGAAGGCCTTCTTCTACTGCTATCATCATTTCTTCAGGTCCGCAGATAAAGTATAGTTTCTGATTTTCATCTACTAAAAAAAGATCTAACATCAGATCGTATATCTTCTCTCGATCGATTCTTCCTTTGTTTCCATTCCACATGGGTGAAGGTTGGGAAAGACTTATATACACATTGAAACGTCCAGAGTGTCGTTTACCTAATTCGGAAAGTTGATGCTGAAAAATGATAGCATCTTCATTTCTACAACCATAAAATAAACTGACTTTACTCAAAGGTTCTATGGCTAATACTGATGACAGCATTGACATAAGGGGAGTAATACCACTACCTGCTCCAATGAAAATATAGTGCTTACATTGGATAGGTTCTAAGGTAAGACAAAAATTCCCTTGTGGAGGAAGGACCTTCAGCTTCATTCCCTCTTTAAAAGTATCCCTTAAGTAGTTTGATACTTTACCACCTGAAATCCGTTTTATCGTAATGGCTAAATGATCTTGAATATAGGGAGAACTAGAGAGAGAATATGCGCGCCTTTCTTCTTTACCGTCTATATTTGCTATTACAGTTAAATATTGACCTGGAGAATAAGTAAAGATATCTGGGTATATATTTTTTAATTGTATAGTATATGTATCAGGCGTTTCATCTGTTATTTTTACTATTGGGATCTCATATATATTCATAGGATAAAAATTCTTTATTAATGTCCCAATTTAACATATACTTCAGCTTTTTGATTTTGTTGTCTGATTTTTATCAGCAAATAGTATTTGGGATGGATAAGCTTATAAAGTAAGTAGCACTAATATGATGAAAGACATAAAATCTCAGATTAAGGAGTTAGCTAATTCTTTTTTTACTGAAGTCATCGAAATCCGAAGGCATCTTCATATGTATCCAGAGCTATCGTACAAGGAAGCAGATACAGCCAGTTTCGTAAGTCAACAATTGGAGGCCATGGGAATACCACATCAGAGAAATGTAGCTGGGCACGGGGTCATTGGCACGATTGAAGGGACAGCAGGGGCTTCAGATCATGTCCTGGCACTTCGAGCTGATATGGATGCACTACCTATTGCTGAAGCGAATGATGTACCTTATCGGTCAAAAAACCATGGAATTATGCATGCGTGTGGTCATGATGTTCACTCAGCATCCTTGTTGGGTACTGCACGTATATTAAATCAACTTACATCTACATTTTCCGGAAAAATTCAACTGATTTTTCAACCTGCAGAAGAAAAAGCGCCAGGTGGAGCTTCTTTATTGATCAAAGAAGGAGTACTTAAGCAACCTGTGGTGAATCATATTATTGGACAACATGTACAACCTTACATTCCTGTAGGAAAGGTAGGGATTCGAAGTGGTAAGTATATGGCTTCCGCAGATGAAATTTATTTACGTATTAAAGGTAAGGGAGGACATGCAGCCCATCCAGGATCATTTGTAGATCCAGTAGTCATAAGTGCCCAGATATTGGTAGCTCTTCAGCATATCGTGAGTCGCTCTGATCCACGAATTCCCAGCGTTTTATCCTTCGGTAAAATAATAGCCGATGGAGCGACGAATATTATTCCCAACGAAGTCTATATGGAGGGAACATTCAGAACTATGAATGAGGAATGGCGATATGAAGCACATGAGCGAATTAAACAAACTGCTATGCAAATAGCCTTCGGACTCAGAGGAGAAGCGGAGGTAGAAATTCGTACAGGATATCCTGTGCTGTATAATGATGATGCTTTGACTGAGCAAGTGAAAAGTTATATCATGGATTATGTGGGAAAAAATAGAGTAATTAATCTGGATTTGTGGATGGCTGCAGAAGATTTTGCCTATTACACTCATGAAATTCCCGGATGTTTTTATCGTATTGGGACAATGAATAAGGATAAAGGAATTATTCACGGCTTACATACGCCTCTGTTTGATATTGATGAAGAAGCATTACAGCTGTCAACGGGGTTAATGGCCTGGATAGCGATTAATGATATGAGGACTAATAATTAAGGTTGATCTTAGGGATAAAAAAAGGTTAAGAAATAGTTCCTTTTGCTATATGATTTCCAGTTTGAATAATGCATCTTCGGAGGCACGTTGTTCAGCAGATTTTTTGTTTTTTCCTTCTCCTACTCCTAAAACTTGTTCTCCAACTTTAGCCTGGATGCGAAATGTCTTATTTCTGCCATCTCCATTTTCCTCTATCACTTCAAATTGTAGAAGTCCCATTTTAGTCTTCTGGACGTACTCTATTAACTTGTTCTTATAGCTTATGATTTGCCGCTCTACTGCTGGAAGGTTTACATGAGGTTCGATAATACGTTGGTAAATAAAAAGTTGCGTTTTCTTGTATCCAAGATCCATATATATAGCTCCAATAAATGCTTCTAGTGCGTCTCCATACATTGATTCATTGACGATTCCTGATTGCTTATGCCTGATAAGCCTATCAATATACAATTTACGACATATGCCATTTAAGGACTTCCTATTCACTATTTTAGACCGCATTTCAGTCAAAAAACCCTCATCCTTAGTAGGATATATTTTGAATAAGTATTCAGAAATAATGGAATCAAGGATAGAGTCGCCTAGAAATTCTAATCTTTCATTACAACTTCTGGCATTTTCCTCATTTTTTCTGGATTTTCGTACAGAAGAGCTATGGGTAAGAGCGAGCTTGTATAAAAAAATCTCCTTAGGCGTAAAACCTGAAATACGCTTGATATCTTTGACGAAAGCCCGGTTATTTGAGAGGCATAGATTGTAAAATTGTCTAATGGATAACAAGGTCATTCATTTATAAAAATCAATACCCGCAACAATAATAATACAATATATGTATTTTTTGATCACATCTCAAACTTTTTAATGTATATATATACCATGTCGGTACTCTCCTATGAAATTAGAGGTAGAGTACCGTAATTTTTTTTAGAAAACGTGAAAAGTGGAAAGTAAAAAAAGGTAATTTTTTACTAATAATTCGACAATATTAACAATCGTTTTATGCCGTAATATTTTCCACAAGATATTTAGTAGAATCTCCTACAGTAACTATTTTCTCAGCAGCTTCGTCTGGTATACTAATGTTGAATTCTTTTTCAAATTCCATGATCAATTCCACTGTATCTAACGAATCTGCACCAAGGTCATTAGCAAAACTTGCTTCTGGTGTTACTTCAGATGGTTCTACACCTAATTTGTCTACTATGATTTCTTTTACTTTCTCTTCGATTTCGACTTTTGTCATTTGACTTCTGATTTAGTGTTCTGACTTTTGAGGTCTTTAAAAATTTGGGCAAATATAATACTTTTTATCATCATCTATCCTTTGTGCCCCTGATATTTTTTATTTTCACTCAACTAAAATTACTACCTTTGGCAAAACTTATTCAAATTAATTCGGATTCATCGGATAATTACAGGTTGATAGGGATCGCTTCGGACGAGCGAATATGGAAACTATGCCATGAAATTAATATGAGTTTAGGGATAGAAATGAAAAGGGTAGATACTTCCCTCCCAGTAGAAAAACCAATCTCAGTAGAACCTAATTTATTTCAGGATGCTTCCGAAGAAATGCCAGATGAACACCCCTATTATGAAGATATAGATTCTGAAGCAGGATTCACTTATTCTTTGTTCACGAATAAACACACTATTTCCCCAAAAAAAGTTCGGGCTTTTAGATATTTTTTTTTAATTCGCGATGAGGGGAATGCGGATATCCGAATAGAGGAAATATTAAAGATGTTACACACATCTCCATCTATTCGAACAGCGGTAGATATTTCTGATGCCACCAATTTAAATGAAATAATCCATTGAATATTTTCAATCCCCGAAGAACTAAAATTGTAGCCACCCTTGGGCCTGCCTGTTCAGATAAGGAAACACTTATTGAAATGGTAAAGGCAGGAATGGACGTAGCGAGATTAAACTTTTCGCATGCTGACCACGAGACTCACGAAAAATCTTTAAAATCTATCCGAGAGATTAATACTGAGTTAAATACAAATATTGCTATCCTTCAAGATTTACAAGGTCCAAAGATACGTATAGGTCAGTTAATTGAGCCAGTAAAAGTAAAACCTGGGGATACCATCACTCTTCAAAGTGATATTACTAAGCAAGAGAAAAAAGACGCTCCATTACCGATCATTTATGACACATTTGCCCAAGATGTAAAAGAAGGAGATACAGTATTGATTGATGATGGAAAAGTAGAATGTGTGGTAGTAGGCTCTAATAAAAATAACCTGGTTCAATTGGAAGTCCTTTATGGAGAGGTCATTAAGGATAGAAAAGGAGTTAACTTCCCTAATACCATTATTTCTTTACCTACCATTACAGAAAAAGATTTTAAGGATATAGAGTTTGCCATAAAGCATCAAGCTGAGTGGATTGCCCTTTCATTTGTCCGTTCGGCAGATGATATTCGGGTATTAAAGGAGTTAATCCGCCTTAAAAATGGAATAAGTCGTGTTGTTGCAAAAATTGAGAAACCGGAAGCACTGGAGAATATAGATGCAATCATCAAAGCAGCAGATGGAGTAATGGTGGCCAGAGGGGATTTAGGGGTAGAAATCCCTATGGAAGAAGTACCTGCATGGCAAAAAAGAATTGTTCGTAAATGTAACGAATCTGCGAAGCCAGTCATCGTGGCCACCCAAATGATGGAATCCATGATTACCAATCCAAGGCCTACAAGAGCTGAAGCCAGCGATGTAGCAAATGCCTTGGTGGACGGGGCCGACGCTGTAATGCTAAGTGGAGAGACTTCAGTAGGAAAATTTCCAGTAAAGGTAGTTTCCAGCATGAATCGAATTCTGGGCAGCGTAGAGAAAGAAGAAGAAAATATATACAACCGATATTTGGAGGATTTTATCGAGGTAGGAAAAGATGATTTGAGTATCGCTGTTACGAAAACTGCTTGTAAACTGGCAAAAGAAACCCAGGCGAAGGCAATTATAGGCATGACGAATTCAGGTTATACTGCTATTCACATTTCCAAGTGTAGACCGAAAGCCCACATATACGCCTTTACCAGTAATCGACCCGTACTTAATACCTTAAATCTCGTTTGGGGTGTTCGTGCTTTCTTTTATGATAAATTTGTCAGTACTGATGATACTATTCAGGATGTCCATGAGATTCTGAAAGACAAAGATCTAGTGAAAACCGGGGATGTAATGATTAATACCGGAAGTATGCCTCTGCATGAAAGAGGGTTGACAAATATGATTAAAATTAGTAGAGTAAGAGGAAAAAACTTATAAAAGGGATTCCTTAGAACTCTTATGCTTGTTTCATTCCACCATGTTTCATGGGTATTTCAGCAGTTATCATTACTCGTAATGAAGAAAAAAATATAGGAAGATGTTTAGCTTCTCTAAAGGGAATAGCTGATGAAATAATTGTTGTAGATGCTGAGAGTGAAGATAAAACCGAAAAAATAGTCAATCAGTATGCAGCAACATTTGTTAGCAAAAGCTGGAAAGGATTTTCGGCAGCGAAAAACTATGGGAATAGCCTGGCAACTCATTCCTACATCCTTTCTCTGGATGCAGACGAAGAACTCTCAGATGACTTAAGAAAAAGTATTCTTCAGGAAAAGGACAAACTCCAGGGAGCCTATACAGTCAAAAGATTATCCAATTATTGCGGAAAATGGATATATCATAGTGGTTGGTATCCGGACCTGAAGGTAAGGTTGTTCCCAAAAGAAACATCACGATGGGAAGGAGAATTTGTTCATGAAAAGCTAGTACTCGGTCAAGGAATTCCTACTAACACCTTGAGTGGAAACCTGCTGCACTATACTATTGAAAGTATTGAAGATCACATTAACCGCATTAATAGATACTCCTCACTGGCAGCTGCTGACATGCTTGAAAAAGGGAAAAAGGTACATGGATATTCCCTGTGGATTCGTCCGCTGGGGCGCTTTTTTAAGATGTATGTACTTAAAAGTGGTTGGCGTGATGGTTATTGGGGATATATTATCTGTCGTAATTCCGCTTATTCTATATTTCTTCGTTATGCCAAACTGAGAGAACTTCAACAACATCATATTGATTCCGAAACCAGTAAGAAAATGAGCACATGAAGGGAGAAACGCCACTCACATTTCTATTTGCTAATGTCTCAAAAGTGTGGGGTGGAGGTGAGATGTGGTACTATCAAATGGCAGGAGCACTATCCAGACTTGGGCATAAAGTATCAATTATTGCTTATCCCGGTACTGAGTTAGCCCTAAGGGCGAGAAAAAAGGGAGTTGTCGTGTATGAAATAGGCGTGAGATCCATCCATTTGCTCGACCCCATTCTGCAGAGAAAATTATCTCATATCATTAAGAAATGCTCACCGGATTTTTTGGTGGTCAATGGTTCCCATGAATTAAAAGTAATAGGATTATTAGCTAAAAAATTAAAGGTTCCACATATTATCTTAAGAAGGGGAGTTTCTTACCCAATTAAATCTAATAGCGTAAATCGATGGTATATCAAGAATGTATTGACAGAATGGATAACGATCTCCGAATCCGTCTACAAGAACATGCTTACTTCATTTCCATTACTTGAGGAGAAGTCGCATTTGTTATTATTTAATGGAATAGACTTGTCAGTTTGGCGCGTTGATCCGAAGATTAAAAAGGAAAAAAACTTGTTAAGCTTTGTAGGTAGATTATCTCCAGAGAAAGGAATAGACAGATGTATTGCAGCAGTAGAAATCCTTAGAGAAAGAGGTATTTCTGTCACATTGGATATATGGGGAGAGGGGCCACAGAAAGATGAATTGGCAGACCTTATTCAACGCAAGCACCTTCAAGGTAAGGTCTTCCTGAAAGGATTTACAGATAGTCTTCCTAATGAATTAGGCAGGAGTGAACTATTTATTTTTACGCCAAGGTTTGGAGAAGGAAGTAGCAGAGTACTATTAGAAGCTATGGCAATAGAATTGCCTTGTATAGTGATGGATACTCCTTCCATGGATGAAGTGGTTATAGATGGAGAAACCGGGTTTGTGGTTCCAGATGGTAAAGTACATATGATGGCTGACAAGATTCAGTATATGTTGGAACATTCTGAGCTCAGACAGCAGTTCGGGAAGTCTGGAAAAGAAAGAGTGATACGTCAGTTTTCCTTTGATATAGCGGTGGAGAACGCAGTGAAATGGTTTCAAGGACTATTACAATCAACATAAATGTACATCGGCAAAAAGAGCTTAGAAAAGTAGTTAGATTGAGAGATGAACATCCTCAATGTGCCATTTTTGACACAATTTTAGGATAATTATAATAATATCGATCTGTAACTATTGTGCATAAACTACTTAATACAGATATTAATTGATAATTACTTTTCGTTCTAATCCTATTGAAGGGATGAGCAATATTTGAAGTTGGCAGCTGTAGAGTAAAATACATACTCGATGATAGCAAATTAACCATTCATCATTAGATAGTGCAGGTATTATGTTTGAGGGTAACATTGATAACTTATTTATTTATAAAGGATCTCTGTGGAGACAAATTTATAATGGGGGCATCCTACTTATTTTTAGTATTATGTTCTCATATGTTGGATTAGGCCAACAGACAAGAGTTAATGGTCAACATACAGACGAAAGATCTTTAATATCCAGAAATGCCAGAGCTGGGGCTAATGTTTCTTTTTCTCCATATCTGATCAAAGATCCGAGTATTAATGATTTTATGGATATAAGTCCTCGTGGTATTTCGGTGTATTCAAGTATAGAAGCAAAATTATTAGGAAGACCAGAATGTAGAATTTATCCTGATGAGTATGAACGGTTCGTCGATCTGCTAACGAATTATTCCATGGATAAAATCATCCGTGAATATCAACTTAAAGGCACTCAACGTTGGGGATCTGATAAGGCATTCGATATTAATCCTGGGCGGAATGAATTTAGATTCGGGGCAAATCCGAGATTACCACTTTCAGGGCTTAGGGTGGCAGTAGATCCTGGACATATCGCTAATTATATGGAATTGGCAGAGATTGAAGGGAAATATGTAAAAATGAGATCTGGAGCGATAGAGCCTGAAACAGAAATTAACTTTTTTGAAGCTGAGCTCACCCTTCCTACTGCTTATCTCATCAAAAGAAGCCTTGAAAGCCTGGGGGCAAGTGTATTTATCACCCGTATACGACCCGGAAGATCTGTAGATGGTCTCACTTTCGAAGAGTGGAAATTGCGCGAGTTAGATAAACTGCTAGATGAAGAAGTAGCTGAGGGGAATTTTACCGCAGCTGAAGCTAAAAATTGGAAAAGACGCGCTACTGAGAAGGAATTATTTAAATGGTACAATGAAGAAGATCTTGAAAAGAGGGTAGCGATTATTAATCAATTCAATCCTCATCTTACGTTAGTGGTTCACTTTAACGTCCATGAGCCAAATTGGGCAAATAGAGATGCTGAGGGCTATTTGGTTCCTACGGACGAAAATTATGTGATGGCATTTGTGCCTGGTGCCTTTCTAAAAGAGGAATTAGTAGAAATAGAAGATAGAATTCACTTTCTGCGACTACTATTGACTGACCAGGTGGATCAATCTATTCAACTAGCAGAATCCTTTATCGTTGCCTCTCAATACCAAACTCATTTATCTCCTGTAAATCCTTCCCAGAATTTGTCCTATCTAGAGCTGAACTCAATAAAAACTAATATACCAGGAGTTTATGCAAGGAACCTGCGACTTACCAGAAAGGTAAAAAGTCCTATTTGCTATGGTGAAAGTCTTTGTCAGGATAATGTGGAAGAAGCAGTAATTCTGAACAGAAAAGATAAAATGATTCAGGGAATTCCATATTCATCCAGACTTGAAAGTGTAGCTGAAGCTTATGTAAACGCTGTACTTGAGTTTGCAGGAGCCATAGGAAAATAAGCTTGAATATTGTCCGCATAAAATATTCACATTTTTTGAATTAATTTCATGTGTAATTTTTTCGAGATTCCAGGTATGGGTAATTCGAACTATTTCAGCAACTTATAGACCATAATGTTTAATTATTGGCTATATGGATATTATTAAATGGGGCAGCTATTTCCTTAGCGTGCTCCTGATGTTACCCATAAGCATATCTGGTTATAATGCCCCTCCCAAGACAGAACAATTATTTCAATGGTGTATTTCATATACTAACAATCAGGTTTATCAATTATCCAATTTACAAGTCCAGCTCGACGCCTTTGACCTAGAATTAAATACTTATTACGAGGAATTTTCTACTTACCATCACGCTCGCCTTTATCAAGAGAAAATGAAAGGCAAAGGATTGATATTCAATTATCAGTCTATCTTATTGGAGAGTATGAGTATGTATATGTCCAAAGAAGAGCTGCTAGGGAAAATATATGCCAGGATTGGTCAGTTAAGTTCAATGGAAAAAAAGTCATTAACCGATCACTTCTCGGTAATGAATAAACTAGTAGAGGAGTTAGACCAATACTGTAAAGAACTTTCTCATCATATTACTTCCAAAGCTTATTTGACTGATCCAGACTTAAGTGTAGCTAGAGGATATTTATCAAAATGCCAATTCTTGTTGGAAGACTTTAATGCAACAAAGGAAAAATTGTATTTTGACATCTCAGCTATTCACTCAAAACATGGATTGAGGGGAAGAGGAAACGGCTATCTTCCATTAATCCACGCAGGAAATTCCTTAGTAGTTGAAGGGAATCATCTTATTTCCGCCATTAAAAAGCATAACAATCAAGAATTGATCGAACATGTGGCGAAGTTCACAGAGCGCTTATTAAGAGCCAGGCAACTGGCTAGCACCTCGGAATTGTTCCCGAATGATAAGACAGAGCGCATATTTATGGAACTAGTGGCCAAATCTGATACCATGCTAGCCTATATTCAAAATTATCAGCAGGTACCTTTTAGCGGCGAAATAGAAAGGATGAATGAAAAGGATTACTATTATATCAATCATTATTTATATCCTGTTTTCAGTAATTCCGAAAGTGGGATGGTTGATTTATATAATGAATTGGTAAAAAATTCAAATTCGGGGAGATTACCGATGATGAATGAAATGAAATGGTTTGTCCCCAGAGATTACGAACCTATAGCACCTGTACCAGATCCTGAAAATTATGTTTTCGAAGAAGAGGTAGCTCCGGTTCATTTAGTACTGCTCGTAGATATCTCAGGTTCAATGAATAGAAAGGATAAGCTTCCTTTAATGCAGCAATCCTGTAAACAATTACTAAATTATCTAAGAAAGGAAGATAGGCTAAGCATTGTCACATTTGCCGGGAAGGCCGAAATCATTACTGCTGACAGAGCAGTAAGTGAAACTAACGATTTGATCAGTGAAATATCTCAACTAAAATGTGAAGGAGAAAGCAAAGTGGAAGAGGGGATCATATTAGCCTATAAACAGGGGAAAAATACAGAGAATGTAGATTCCAATCTTCGGCTCGTAATGGTTACAGATGGAGGATTTGATATTAACAATAAGCTTTTGAGGTTAATTGAAGGTCAATCATATGCTCAAGTCCCCTTATCTGTCTTATATGTCGGTTCAGAACATGATGAGATGGAACATCGTTTAAAGAGGTTAGCCAGCATAGGAGGAGGGAACTTTGGCCATGCTAAGGAAACATTGTTCGTACCTTATTTATTATTAGAGGCTGGGGCCAGGATGGTAAAGTAACATGGTAAAGGTCACAATATACTATCTCATTGAAGTTAAGGATTCCACACAATAACAAATGCATCATTGATCCATTGAAAGATCCTATGGGCAATGCAATGCTGGATTATTTACAATCTGGTAGTGCTAAACATATTATCGTGACCTCTGATCTTACAGAAGAGGACATAATCAATGTAGCCTATTTATTCAGACATTGGGATCAAATGCCACTATGGGAAAAGATAGCATTAGAGAAAAGCAGAGGAACCATTTTGGATATAGGGGCAGGATCAGGAACACATTCCAAAATTCTGCAGCTGATGGGAAAGGAAGTATTTCCTATCGATATATCTCCGGGTTCAGTAGAAGTAATGAAGGCGCAACATATTCAAAACGTCAGGCAGGCAGATATTTTTCTATTAGATCATGAACAGTACGATACGTTATTGTTGCTCATGAATGGAATCGGACTGGTGGAGACACTGGAGGGCTTTCTGCAGTTTTTGGAACATGCTAAGAAATTACTGAAACCCGGTGGACAAATCCTTTTCGATTCTTCTGATCTCGTTTATTTATATCCTTCGGAAGAAGAAATTGCCAGGATGGAAAAAGAGAGGTATTATGGGGAAGTTGTGTATCGTATGAGATATAAAAATGCCGTTTCAGATCCATTTGGCTGGTTGTACATCGATCAGGAAACGCTCAATGATATCATTCAACCTATGGATTTTCAGGTAGAAATCCTTATGGAAGGACAACACTATGAATATTTGGCTAAGCTATCCAAAGCCTAGTGGATCAATGTAAGTTACAAGTTGAATTTATTTTTGGGCTTGGTCGCAACAAAGTCTTTCAAATAATAAGGCTCAAATGTGACGAGATCTTCGAATGTACTCTCTTGATAAAGAGCACATAAAAATTTACCGATATGCTTAGCAGAAGAATGAACCTCTGATAGGAATATAGAATTAGGATGAGACCCCAGCACAGTTTCACTTTTTAAGGCTCCATTTCCTATAAATATCAATGGTCGTTGGGCAAGAAAAACGTTGAATGACTGTTCATCAATAATATTGGCCTGGATACCTCTTTGAGAATTGATTTCTGCATCAAAGATATCACAATATACTTCCATTCTCCTCGCATCTATCATGGGACAAATCCAAGCATTTAATCCAGAAGCGATCGTCTTCACCTGAAATGCCAGCGCTTCAAGGCTTCCAAATGCCATCAGTGGTTTTCCCAATGCCATACAAAGTCCTTTCGCCGTACTTACCCCTACACGCAAACCAGTATAAGATCCGGGACCTTTACTGACAGCTATAGCTGAAAGGGTATCAGAGGTTAATTCTAACATATCTAATAAAGCTCTGATCATAGGCATTAACAATTGAGCATGGGTTTTTTCCTGGTGAATCTCTAGCATTCCTAGGATTTTATCATCTTTATAGATGGCTATAGATCCCACCATAGTAGCAGTCTCTATCGCCAGGATAGTGCTCGAATTTGTATGTTTATCAGAATTAGCCATGTGTTAAATAAAAATGGATCCAGAATGTGATTAATTTTTTTTACTACATCGATCTAATGGTTCTTTTAGGTCAGAAGCCAACAAGATAATGCTTTGGATGTTGCTGATTAGTAGGTATAAGGTGAAATCAGGCTTTTTGAATAGTGAAGAAATGAATATTGTTATGGTATTTGTGGATAGAACGTTAATTATAGGTATTGTGCCAATGTGAAAATATCTTACTTGTAATATCATTGGGCCATGTTTCTGGTTGATTAATTATGATTAGCGCTCAAACTAAAAAATAAATAAGGAATTTTATGCATTTCCACTATTATGCCCTGTTACATATAGCTAAATGGCTTAATCGGAACCATCAGGGGGCTCGGATAGAGGAGTGTATTTCACAAAATAAAAATGAATTGGTCATTAATCTGGAAACGATTATTTTGAGAGTAGGCTGTAGAACTCCCCTCACCTATTTTGTCCCTGTCGATCAATTTGCTAAAGCGAGAAAAAATGTAGCAGCGCTATTTGAGGAGATTGAAGGCTTAGCATTTTTGAAAGCCAGAGTAGTTCCATTCGAACGCGTGATGATTCTGGAGTTAGAAGAGAATTATCAATTGATTTTTAAATTACATGGAATAGCAGCAAATGTATTACTAAGGAAATCCGACCGGATCATTGACCTGTTTAATCAAGAGCAAGAAGGAGATTACCAATATACAGAAGAAGAAGGCAAGTTTCAGGCTCAACTCATAGACTTACAACATCCTGAAGCTAATCAACTGAAAGTACTGGATACTTTAAGGAATATTTCCTCCATTTACGAAAAGCAGTTTGCTGCTAAAATTTCCTCCATCATGCTGGAAGGAAATAGTTTTCAGGAGGCTTATGAGCTAACAATGAAGGAGGTGGAGGAGGATAATTTTTACATTGTTCATGAACCTAAAAAGATAAGGTTCCTTCTATTTAAACCTACAGATGGCTATTCATATATTCGGGTGAAAGGTATTCGAAAGGCACTTTGGGATCACTTGAGGTTACATTTTACTTATCAATCCTACAGAGAGAGGTACAGAGCATTAGAAAAGGAAATTGCCCAACCGGTCCAAAAGCTTCAAAAATTATATAGCAGTTATGGGGCAAATAAGAAGCAGTTGGAAGTAGAACGAAATCCTGAAGAAATAGGACATTTGATTATGGCGAATCTTCACAATATAGAGCCAGGGACTAAATCAGTTAAGGTGGAAGATTTTTTTTGCGAAGGAACGTTGAAAATAAAACTGAAACCCAATCTAAATCCTCAGGAGAATGCCAAAATTTACTACGATAAACACAAGAGGCATAAAATTCAATTAGCGTATTTACAGGATCAGTTAGAAGATATTGAGCAAAGGTTAGTAGAAGCGGAATTGGAACTGGAGCGGTTTCAAACACTGATTCCACCTGAAAAGCTCCCCCTAACTCCAGCTGGATTTGATGCTGAAGCTATCCAAACCATCAAAAAATTATTCAAACAAACTGAGAAAGAACAAGCGGAAATAAAAAAATATCCTTATCACCATTACAAGAAACAGGGGTTTGATATTTTTGTAGGTAAAAATGCCAGGAATAATGATGAGTTGAGTTTTAAGTTTGCCCATAAAAATGATTTATGGTTACACGTTAAGGATGTTCCAGGTTCTCATGTAATTATCAGGAGTAAGTCTGGTCAGTCCATTCCTACTCCTGTGCTTGAATATGCCGCTCAACTGGCAGCATATTACTCCAAAAGAAAGACTGATACCTTAGTCCCCGTACTTTATACTCCTAGAAAATACATTCGGAAAAGAAAAGGAGATCCACCTGGATTAGTAGTAGTGGCTAAGGAAGATGTCATTATGGTGGAGCCGGTTCGGAAGTGAATAAGCCTTATGCTATACGTAAAGGTAAATGGAAGGCTTTGAAACAATTGGGCCAGGAGGAGTGGGAATTATATCACCTTGAAACGGACAGGACTGAACAACACAATATAGCTAGCAATTATCCCGAACTGGTAAATGAGTCCTGGAATCAATGGGCCACTTCACATTTGGTTCTACCAAAGAAAAAAAATCAGTAAAGCTTAACATATTTCAGCTAAACGAAATTTTTAGGTGCTTTGTGTTAGCACCTGATTTTTTTTGCTATTTTCGTTAAGGTGCTAATTTGGTTTGCCCATTTCTTGATAGTCATGCTACAATTAAATGTCGATGTATAATTATGATCAGTTTTATGCTGCTGTGGTCGGAACGGGATTTATAGGGCCTGTTCATGTAGAGGCGCTCAGGAGATTGGGAGTGCGTGTAAGAGGGATTTTGGGTAGTTCGATGGAAAAATCAGAAGAAGCACAGTCTTCATTAGGCTTGGAAAGGGCTTATGCCTCCTTAGGAGAGATTCTCAATGACCAGCGAATAGATGTAGTGCACATCACTGTTCCTAATGTGCACCATTATGAAATGGCAAAAAAGGTTCTGGAGGCTGGAAAACATGTGATGGTAGAAAAACCCTTGGCCATGAATTCCCGGGAGTCAGGAGAGTTGGTAGAATTAGCACTTTCCAGTGGGCTAGTAGCAGGAGTTACGTATAATATCCGATTTTATCCATTAAATCTAGAAGTAAAACAGCGAATAAGCCAGGGAGAAATAGGAAAGATTTATTCTATCGTAGGAAGTTATGTACAGGATTGGCTGTTATACGATACGGATTATAACTGGCGGGTTTTGTCTGATAAAGGAGGTGCTTTAAGGGCAGTAGCAGATATAGGTACGCACTGGATGGATGTAATTCAGTTTATTACGGGATTGACTGTGGAAGCTGTTTTTGCTGATCTACATATTGTTCATAGGAAGAGAAAACGGCCCAAAGGTGAAATCAAGACATTTTCAGGCCAAGAACCGGAGAAGCAAGAAGTGGAGGAAACGCTAATAAATACAGAAGATGCAGGAAGTATTCTATTTCGCTTTCGTGAAGGGGGACGGGGACAATTATGGGTTTCGCAGGTAACCGCAGGACGAAAAAATTGCCTACGTTATGAAATTTCAGCAGAAAAGGAAGCATTAAGTTGGAATAGTGAGAGACCTAATGAACTTTGGATAGGTTACAGGGATAAGGCTAATGAGATCATGTTGAAGGATGCATCTCTACAAGGAACATTGGCTACTACTTTTATTAACTATCCAGGGGGGCATAATGAAGGTTTTCCGGATACTTTTAAACAATGTTTCAGAGCCTTTTATAATGCAATTTCTGGACAACATCGACCAAGAAAGGATCTATACCCTACTTTTGAAGACGGACATAAAGAAGTGTTGTTATGTGAAGCTATTTTAAAAAGCCATTTAGAGGAAAGATGGGTATATCTATAACAACATAGACATAAATTAATCCATATCGATCATGCAACTAGGCTTCGTATCTGCTATTTTACCTGAATTATCGTTCGAAGAAGTATTATCATTCGCTTCCGAAGTAGGTTTCGATTGTGTAGAAGTTATGTGTTGGCCAAAAGGGAAGGCTGAAAGAAGGTATGCAGGTGTCACTCATATTGATGTTACTGATTTCTCTGAAGAAAATGCCAAAGAGATCTTGGGATTGACAGATAAATATGGAGTAGAAATCAGTGCTTTAGGATATTATCCGAATCCTTTGGTCGCGGATAAAGAAGAAGGAGCTGTTTATCACCAACACATAAAAAAGGTGATAGACGCTGCTAGTGAGTTGGGAATCCGGCGCATGAACTCTTTTATTGGGAGGAATCATCAAATATCTATCGAAGATAACTGGCCAAGATTTTTAGAAGTATGGCCCGACATCATCCAATATGCAGAAGGTAAGCAGGTAAAAGTTGGGATAGAAAATTGCCCGATGTTATTTACCTATGATGAATGGCCTGGGGGAAAAAATCTGGCGATTAGTCCATCTGTTTGGAACAAGATGTTTGATGCAATCCCCAATACAAATTTCGGGCTCAATTATGATCCATCGCATATGATCTGGCAGCATATGGATTATTTAGCACCCATAAGAGATTTTTCCGATCGTCTGGTTCATGTGCATGCTAAAGATGTAAGGATTGATGTTCATAAGCTTAATCAGGTAGGAATTACTGCTCCACCAAACCAATGGCACACTCCAAAACTTCCCGGCTTAGGCAATGTAAATTGGGGGTCGTTTTTTTCTACGCTCACCAGTGTAGGATATGATGGGCCGGTATGTGTGGAAGTAGAAGATAGAGCCTATGAGGGAACGCTGGAAAAAAGGAAGTTGGCACTAGTTCAAAGCCATACTTATCTAAGGCAATTTGTTCCCAAACGTTAATGCTTCTCATGTATATAGTTATTCAATCCTTTATTCTAAAAAAAGCACCGTCAAACAACTGAAATATGGTCAAAGAACTAGCAAAAATGATCGATCATTCATTGTTACATCCTACAATGACAGATCAAGATCTTAAAGCCGGATGTGAGTTAGCCAAGCATTATGGGGTGGCATCTGTGTGTATTAAACCTTATGCTGTCAAACAGGCTGTCGAGTGGCTAAAAGATTCCGATGTATTAGTAGGTACTGTTATTGGTTTCCCTCAAGGGAACAGTACCATTGCTATCAAAGTAGCCGAAACTGAACAGGCTTGTAAAGATGGTGCGGTAGAAATTGATATGGTTGTTAATATTGGTCGAGTACTTGGCGAAGATTGGGGTTATATCAAAGAAGAAATTTCAGCTGTATTGGAGGAATGTCGTCGACATAAAGCTATCCTAAAAGTGATTTTTGAAAACGATTTTTTGCCTGAAGACAAATTCAAAATAGGTCTTTGTAAAATCTGTAGTGAGCTAAACGTCGATTTTGTAAAAACTTCTACAGGATATGGAATGGTTAAGGGAAGTGATGGAAAGTATGGCTATCAAGGGGCTACAGAGCACGATTTAAAATTAATGCGGGCTCATACGGATCCAAATGTTCAAGTGAAGGCTGCCGGAGGGGTGAGGACACTGGATGACATGCTAAAAGTCCGAGCCTTAGGAGTAAGTCGAATAGGTGCTTCGGCTACAGCAGCGATGATGAAAGCAGCCATAGAGCGCTATGGTGGTGAATTGACAGATATGAAAGTAGAAGAAACAGAAGGCTATTAACATAGAGATATTGACCCAAAAAGAGATCATCCCATTCCTTATAGATAAGCTTAGTCATACACCTTATGATTTTGCCGCCTTGGTGGGACTAGATGGATACATAGACACCATTAAGAAAGTAGTGAGAGAGCGAGAAGGGAAGAATAAAAAATACTTTCCCACTATTTCGGATTTCGCTCAAAAAATTGCGTTAGCTTCAGGGAAAAGTGCGCAACTAGAAGTGGTCAGTCAAACGGTCAAATTAGGAGGAAACGCTCCCCTTATGGCTAATTCCCTCCATGCTTTGGCCTTTCAAACTACTTGTGTGGGAATGTTAGGAGTTCCCGATATCCATCCTCTTTTTCAACATATTGCTACACATCTTTACTCTCTTGGTCGACCTGCAGATACTACAGCATTAGAATTTGATGATGGGAAACTCATCATGTCAGATCTAAGCCCCTTTGAGTTGCTAAGCTGGGAACATCTTCGGTCTACCATAGGAGAAGAAGAATGGGTTTCTCTGCTCGATAAGCAGCATTTAGTTGCTTTCGTAGGGCTAAGTAATCTACATCACATAAATGCATTGATCCGTGGAATGCTCATAAAAGTACTTCCACAACTCCGTGACAAAAAGACGCACTATTTTTTTGATTTAGCTGATCCTTCCCGAAAATCGGGTTCGAGTGTGCGTGAATTGCTCACTTTTATTAGCCAGTTTTCTGATGTGGGAATCACTACCCTGGGCGTTAATCAAAACGAAGCGCAGCAATTGTATAGAATTCTATTTGATCAATCTGAGGAAGGAAAATCCTTGGAGAGCATTTCTGAGGAGCTATTTAATTTCTTAAGAATAGACCAGCTATTAGTGCATCCTATTGATTGCGCCTTATTAGTGGACAAGCGGGGATGCTTCAGACAAGAAGGAAAATTAGTTGCATCACCTAAAGTACTTACAGGAGCTGGAGACCACTTAAATGCTGGATTTTGCTTTGGGATGTTAGCAGAATTTGGGGCGGAAGCTTCTTTGGTGTTAGGTATGGCTAATTCGGCTGCTTACATTTCTCTGGGATATACGCCGGAGAAGCAAGCGTTAATTCAATACCTGGATCATTGGTACACCTCTCTATAATAGGCTGATATCTTACTGAGAAAGCTCTTCCAGTGGCTCAATGTTTTCTAGCGTTGTAGGAATTAATTCACTTACTGTAGGATGGATAGGAACAGTTCGGTTGATTAATGAATAAGGGGATTCGGTATACATCAGATTAAGGAGGCTATGGACTACTTCATCACCGCCTACTCCTAATACTGCGGCTCCCAAAATTTTCTCTGTCTCTAGTTCTACCAGCACCTTCATAAAGCCGAATATTTCTCCCTTTTCTTTAGCTCTGGCTATCCTATTCATTGGCCGTTTTGCTATTCCAGCGTTAATTCCACTTTCCAGAATTTGTTTTTCCGTCAGTCCGATTCTTCCCAGCGGAGGATCTATATATAATCCGTAAGAGAGAATTCTGTCAGATACTTTTCGTTGGCCATGATGAAATAAATTAGCAGCAACTATTTCGTAATCATTATAGGAAGTGTGAGTAAATGCACCTTTACCATTACAATCACCCAACGCCCACACTCCTTCCACATTCGTTTCTAATTGATCATTGACCCAAATATAACCTTTTTCATTCACTTCAATTCCAGCAGCTTCCAATCCCAGATCATCCGTATTCGGAACTCGCCCGGTAGCTAATAATAGATGAGTTCCGTTCATCGTAGGAGCTCCTTCTTTACAATCCACATTAATGCTAATATGATCTCCTTTCAACTCACTATTAAGACAATTCGCTTTAAGGCGGATTTCTATATCTTCGTTTTCCAGGATTTCCTTTACAGCGGCTGACACATCTGGATCTTCCCGAGAAATAAGCCTATCATTTTTCTCTATAATCGACACTTCACTTCCAAAACGTCGAAAGATTTGCGCAAATTCTAATCCGATATAGCTCCCTCCTACAATCAAGAGCTTTTGGGGGATTTCGGTAAGTTCTAACATCTCCTCATTGGTAAGATAGGGTTGGTGTAAGAAGTTAGCGGGAATATGGGGCCGAGTTCCTACATTGATAAAAATACGATCTCCTTCTAAGGTATTCCCGTTTACCTGTATTTTTTGGGGGCCAATGAAGTGACCTTTGCCTTTAAAGAGGGTTATATGTTCGTTTTCTTCTAAGGAAGTTTCTATCCCTTTTCTGGATGTGAGGATGATGCCATCTTTTCTCGCTTTGATGGTTTTCATATCGACCTTCAACTGCCCGTCAATCGAAATCCCTAACTCTTTACTTCGATTCACTGCGAAGGCTCTTCTGGCGCTTCCCACATAGGTTTTAGTAGGAGTACAGCCGGTATTTACACAGGTACCTCCGAAGTACTTTTTCTCGATGACAGCAGTCGATAATCCTTGACCTGCTAATGCATGGGCTAAAGGAACGCCTGCCTGACCCGTTCCAATGATAATAGCGTCGAATTTCATAGATATCGTTAAGTTCTGTTAATAGTGGTGAAGATAGAACACCGATTAAAGATCTTCCTCTTTCTCTTCGAAGAAACCAAATCCTCCTACCATATAAACTCCCTTTGCATCCTCTGAATCAGCGTTCTCTACTTCAGCATTTACGACGGTCAGGCTATCTTTATCTATGGCATCTATCTCGAATATTTTGATATACTCCAGTGCTTCCTCTTCAGAATCAGCGATTACTCCGTAAGTGGTAAGAAAAGTTTGAGAAGGAATATCTTCATTTACTTCCTCTGGTAATAAATTTCCCTGAATAACTAATTCGTAATATTTTGGGGATTCGGAAAATTGTGGGTCCATCTCTCTGAACAGATAGGCAGCATCCTGGTTACTTCGGTCATAGACGACAGATTGTCGGAGATAGTGTAAAATTTCAGCTTCCGATTTATCTTCATACCAACAAGCCGTAGCTATATATGCACAAATTCGGGATAAGGTAGAGGCCGATTCTTCATCTTCCGGACTGGGAATGCGGGGTAACTCTTCTTTTGCGAGCGTAATAATTAGTTCGTGCTGGCCAAGTTGATCCAGTAAACTTAACTGAAGGGCAAAAGCATCAGTGATTACTTCCCGATCGGTAACTTGCTGTAAAATATTGAGGCTGTTATCTATGTTTCCCTGTCGGAATTGTAATACAGCTTGGTTAATATGGATCCAATCAGCCTGAACTTCTGGACAGCTTAAGGCTTTATGGTAAGCTTCATCAGCGGCAGCAAAGTCTTCTCTGTCAGATAGGAAATTTCCTAATTGTAGCCAAAGATGCCATTCATCAGGCATTTTCTCTATACCTTCCTGAAGCGTCGTTAACGCCTGATCCCATTCCTCCAGACCTGCATATGCCTGAGCTGAAATACGGTATCCTGCTTCTGTCCCTTGTTGGATGAGTGATTGCCCCACTTTCTGGGCATCTTGATATTCTTCGGCAGCGAGAAAATCATAACCTTGAGCGATAAGTACTTCCTGGGAGTTTGTCATATTTCTTTGAGGGTAAATTAACTTTCAGGCGCAAGCTCTATTACTAATCCGTCTAATTCTTGAATAATCTTTATTTGACAAGCTAATCTACTGGATTCATCGTCTACTTCTATTGCTTCATCTAATGCATCTTCCTCGGCCTCGCTTCTTTCATTAAGTGCATGACGACTCTTAATGTATACATGACAGGAAGAACATAGTGCCATGCCTCCACAGGTTCCCTCAACAGGCAGTTCATATGCTTTGCACAATTCCATTAAATTCATCGCCATATCAGTAGGGGCTATACATTCATGAACATTTTTTTCCCTGTCGATGATGGTAATATTAATATCGGACATGATAAGTGAAAATATTAAATAGAAGGTTAAAAACGTACCGAATGCTATTTAGTTATTGAAAACAATAAATATGCTGCTAACTTATCTTTCCTAGAGCATTCAGGCAAATGAAGCGACTTTTTTATATTGTTTTAGGCGTATTTCTATTCCTGCTTACCGGATTCTGCTTCTTGTGTTGGAAACACTATTATCTGTGGCCCAATAGCGTTTTTCTGTTTCAACTACACCATCGTTGGACTGCTCATTTGGCCATGTATACAGACCGATGGACCTATCAAGCTGGAGACACTATTCAGGTATATGCAAGTACTCATCAGCCGGGATTAATGCAAATGAGTTTATATCCCATCTTAAATAATAGACAAGTTTTGCGGAAAGATACCGTAGAGGTAGAGTACCAATCTGTTCCTGATGAAGGAGTTATTTATGGAATGGATTGGAAAGTGACTGCTGGGGTAGAGATACCCATAGATATCGAATCAGGCTGGTATATTCTGGAAGCTTCTTCAAATGGTCAAAGCTGGCGATGTAGCATTTTCATCGAACCTAAACCGGAGCATGTTCACCGAAAGATTGCTCTTTTACTGTCTACTAATACCTGGAATGCCTATAATCATTGGGGAGGACAGTCATTATACACTAAGAATTATACCTTTCAAGTCTCTTTCAACAGACCTCAATTACTCGCAGATCCCGAATTACCTGATAAATGGGAATATCACCAATTAACATATCAATCAGCCTCAAAAGATAGATATGTAGTGGCATGTCTCAATGAGGTAGGTTTGGAGACAGATGTTTATGCGATGAGTGATCTTGAAGAAAGTGGGACTTCCTTTTATCCATATGATGTCTTGATTATTTCTACTCATGCAGAGTACTGGACGAAAAACATGTTGATCCATTTAAACGAATTTCTTGAGCAAGGAGGATCTCTACTGTGTTTGTCGGGAAACACGGCTGCTTACGTTTCTCATTTAGATCTTCAACAAAGAAGCTTAGAAGTACATAAAAGTGAAGATAACTTATGGCTACATGCTGATAGTACAGGATTGAGGCCCTTCGGAAGCATTAATTATGTAACCATATTTCAACAATATGCGCCTTACAAAGTGATCACAGATACTTCTTGGGTAATTAAAGGAACTGGCTTAGAAAAAGGGGATTTATTTGGTACGAAAAGCGATACCTATGATTACACCTTAATGTTTGGGAGTGTATGGGAAAATATTCGAATGATTAGGAGGAAGGGACATTGGGGAGCTGCCTCTGGATTAGAGATAGATAAAGTGTTGGATGGTAGTAAGCTAAATTGGGTACCAATAGCCCAGGGGTTGAATTATAAAGGAAATGGGAGAGGAGAAGTTTATCCTGAACCCATTTATGAATCTCTCTATGAATGGGATGGAGAAGGAGGGGCAGATATGGGATATTATATCCACCCGGAAGGAGGAATCGTCTTTAACGTAAACTCACTTTCATTCACGGGAGCTATTCCTTACGATAGATCTATCAGACAGATAATGATTAATGTGGTGAATAGGATGCTTTCTTTACCTGAAGAATAAATTTCTCAAGTTTTAGAGCGTCTAATTGTCCATTACTTCTGACACCACTACAGATATCTACTCCAAATGGTTTTACTCTTTCTATAGCTTCCCGTACATTATCCATGTTTAATCCTCCTGCTAAATAAATAGGTACTGGAACATGAGCTCTTATTCTACTACTAATTTCCCAATTGTGTATTCTGCCCGTTCCTCCTAATTCTTTAACAGGTAAGTTGGGATTTCCCGAATCTAGAAGAATGGCATCTACTAATGGGGCGACTTCATCTGCTTCAGTAATGGCAGATTCATCCACTACATGTATAACCTGAACAATTTTGACCCCTGGAAGTGTTCTTCTGATTTCCTGGTATGAACCACTGGTTAATCTATCTACTAACTGTAGGGTATTTGTTCCGGTTTCTTTTTGATGATGAATAATTTCTTTCGTATCTGTTCTACTGCTTAAGAGAAATGTAGCGATTGGAGGAGGAATTTTTTTGGAAATTTCATGGATTAACGTATCCTGAATAACACCTGGTCCGCTAGGCATGGATGAAACAAGGCCCAAAGCATCTGCTCCTAATCTTATCGCTAATAGTGCCTCTTCTAAGTTACTAATACAACAAATTTTGACTTTAGGTATGCCTGTAGAAAACATAATTCAGCGTATAAATTGGATTGCCTAGAAGTTAGAAAAGGAAATTACATAATAAAAACGGAGAAATGTCATAAACACTTCTCCGCGTAAAAATTTTAGTATAAGATAATAATATGTGTCAGTCTATTCTGAACAAATGTCTATTCTTTAATGAACTTCTCAGTTCCTATAATTTCCTTATCGATAATCAGCCTAAGGAAATATACTCCACCACTGAGTTGTTGGATATGGAGTTGTTCCTGATTTACTCCTGTTCTTAAGGTTACATTTTTTTCTATCAATACTTTACCTAATAAATTAAATACTTGCAGAGAAATCTCAGTCTGTTGAGGAGCTTCCATCTCTACTGCCAATACATCTCTGGCAGGCGATGGATAGTATTGGAAATTGAATCCTTGAGGTAAAGCTTCCTGAATGGAAGTAATGACCGAATCTCTAATTAAAGTAACACTTGCAGCAGGACCTTCAGCACAGACACTTCCATCTGTAGCTATCGCACGATGAAATAAAGTGATACTATCACCGATCCCAATTCCCACTGATGCTAATAAAGTATCTACAAATCCGAAAGTAGTTGTAAAGGAAGTATTAGGACCTACAGCAGTATTCACTACGATAGTTTGAAAGGAGTCATCTGCAGCTAATTGCCAGATATATCCTACAAGATTATTATCTGGATCAGCAACGCCAGTCCATTGGGGAGTAAATTCATCTGTGTTTAGTCCTGTCAGCGTAATTACAGCTCCATCTTCAGGGGCAGTAATAGTAGCACTATCTCCGGGGAAAAAATTGGATTCTTTTAGTACCTGTCCTCTGATTTCTCCAGAAGCGATACTGTCGGAATGAATATTTACGTATAATCCTTCAGCCCTGATTGCATCTACCTGTATAGAATCGAGCTCGAATGTATTACTGTCAGGTAAAAATATTCCCGCTAATGAGTCTGCAGAAACAGAAGTAACCAAAGGAATTGTTACTCCACCATTTTCACCTACAAAACCCGTATGAAGATGAGCTCCACCAGCTATTTGTTCATTAAATTGGCTCTCAAGCCCTGCAAAGCTACCACTGACAATTAATTTGCTTCCGCTTAGTTCAAATTTAACGTCTCCACCTGCAGTACTAACTTGAGGATCTACTTCATTTTTAGATCTTAAGGTAGAAGTAAAGAAAGAAACTGCCTGAGGAAGTAATTGGCCTCTAATCTCACCTGGAGCAAAATTCAGACTATGGATGTTAACATATGATTGACGGTTCCTGATGGTATCTAGTTGGCCTTCTGCTAAAGAGAATATATTTGAGTCTACTGGGAAAACACCACTGGTCAAGTCAGCACCCGGATTTGAATTCAGAATAAATATTACCGGACCATTACTACCTGCAAAATTGAAGTGTATATGTGCTCCCCCTGCGATATCTGTATTAAGGTCAGAACTCAAGTTGTTAAAAGAGCCTGAAGCCGTAATTTGGTCTCCTGTTTGTTCAAGGATGACGGTCCCAGAGGCCTCGCTGTTGACAATATCTACTTCGCTGGTTCCCGATAGAGGGGCTACGTAATAATTGGTGGCTTCATGTACTAATTGACCTCTGATCTCTCCACTGGCTATATCTACAGAATGAATATTCACGTAGTTCAGTCGATCTCTCAGGGTATCTAATTGTGTTGCTGTTAGGCTGAAAGAGTTACTGTCTGGGAAGAAAGAGGCAGCTCTTGACGAGGGATCAATGACAGAAGTTAGAATGAATTCCACAGGTCCATTAGATCCTGCAGCAGCAGAGTGAATGTGTGCACCACCTGCAATAGCTGTATTGAAGTCGCTCTCTAATCCAGTGAAAGAACCACTCACCGTAACTTGATCTCCAAGAATTTCAGCAGCTATAGCTCCATATGCACTGGTCAATACTGGACGCACTTCTTGCGTACCAGTCAATGCAGCCTGGAAAAAATACTGACTCTGGGGAAGAACTTGGCCTCTTATCTCACCCGACGCATTTTCGAGGGAGTGAATGTTTACGTACAAGCTTCTGCTAATATTATTTGTTGTCAGGGTATCATTTAGAGGGAATGTATTGTCTTCAGGAAGAAATACGCCGCTTACTCCACTTGAATCTGTTGTGGGATTTAAAACTACTTCCACTGGACCATTTGTTCCAGCTAATCCTGTATGAATATGAACTCCTCCGAGGATATCTGTATTGAGCGCGCTTTCTAATCCATTAAAAGATCCACTGACGACAAAAGTGGAATCCTTCCACTCTACGATAAGTTGTCCGTTTGCACTAGTGGTTACAGAAGGTACTTCGTTGGTCCCGGAAAGGTGTACACGGAAAGCTGCCACAGGAATAGGTGTTAATTGTCCGCGGATTTCTCCGGAAGCAATACTATCAGAATGGATATTCACATAGAAATATCGCAATTCCAGGGAGTCAACTTGACCCGCAGAAAGGGTGAATGTATTGCTATCAGCAGGGAATATACCTCCAGTATCTGTAGAATCGATGATTGTTGTTAAAGGAAAGATTACTCCTCCATTTCTACCAGCAGGGGCAAGATGTATATGAGCCCCACCTGCAATCCCTTCATTAAATCCGCTTTCTAAGCCACTAAAAGAACCACTAACGATCAATTGGTCGCCATCCAACTCTGCAATAACCGCTCCGGAGCCAGAAGAAATGACTGAGGGCACTTCATTGGAACCAAATAGATTAGTGGAATAGGGGGTACTTGAACTGGGTAATATTTGACCTCTGAGTTCCCCGGAAGGAAAGGTTTCTGTATGTATATTAACATACAACTGGCGAGTTTGCAAGGCATTTAATTGCGTTTCATCCAATATGAACGTGTTACTATCTGCCAGGAATTGCCCTCCTCTTAGATCTTCATCTAGTGCTGTAACTAATGAGATCGTAACCCCACCATTACTTCCTGCATAGCCAATATGAATATGGGCTCCACCTGCGATTTCCGCGTTAAAATTACTGGACAAACCAGAAAATTCTCCTTCTATCACAAGGGTATCTCCATTTAATGTGCCTGAAATCAGGCCGGAAGCTGTGGTTAATACAGGTAAAGCTTCCTGAGAACCGGATAGAACTGCCTCAAATGAAGTTTGTGCTAATGAAAAATTACAAAGAGTGCTCCCAAGTAATAACAATAATGCAAGACATCGTTGGAAACGATTTGGAAGATGGTTTAACAGGTACGTTAAATTCATAAGGTTTTGTTTTAGTTGTGAATTAATAAATGAATCAGGGAGCGGTAATGTATTGTAATGGTAGAATCACTGAGATAAATAAAACTGTGCAATTTAGTTTAATTATATGAATTTATTTATCGATGTACAATAGCGTTTTAATTATGATAAACCACGCTTGAATTGCTAACTTGCGGCAGATTCCAATTTCAAATTCATGTATAGTACTTTAGGTAAAATTTTAAATAGAGATCAACTTTCAGCGAAACTAGAGATTTGGCGGTTTAAGGAATTAAGTATAGTGTTTACAAATGGATGTTTTGATCTGCTTCATTTAGGTCATGTGGATTATCTGGAAAAGGCGAGGAATCTAGGTGATGTATTAGTGGTAGGATTAAATTCTGACCAGTCTGTTCGCAGATTAAAAGGCCCCAATAGACCTATTTTAGACGAATATGCTAGGGCACGCATTCTGGGTGCGCTAGAATTCGTTACGGCCGTAGTTGTTTTTGAAGAGGATACTCCATATGAACTAATCAAATTGGTACAGCCCAAAATTCTGGTCAAAGGTGGAGATTATGAAAATAAGGAAATAGTCGGGTCGGACTTAGTTATCCCTAATGGAAAAGTAGAGACTATTCCACTGGTGGAAGGATATGCAACCACGAATTTGGTAGAAAAAATTAGAAATCATCATAAGCATGAGTAAGCAGAGGGAAGAATTGGATCCGTCCTTAGAGTCATTGAGAAATGATATGGCTCAGATAGGACCTCATTTGAGGGAAATTGCTGATCGGGTGATAGAAGAAGGAATAACGGAGTTTCCTGTATTTGTTGCCTCTTTCGAGTTGGTGGATATAGGGAAACCTATTTTTGACAGGGATAGTATCCAATTGAATTGGTTCTTTAATGCTTCTATATTAGAGGATTTCGTTCGTAAAAATATTGTAAAGAAGGATAAGTTGGGCCAATTTCAAAAGGTGTACGAAAATCCTAGAGAGAAGGCTTGTATTTTTATGATTACTCCTGAAGAGGCAAAATTTATTTTTATTCCTTATTTAATAGAAGACGACTAGATACCTACTCAAGGATATTTTTTCTATTGATTTCTCCCATTGACCGTTCTATGCCGATACTAACGAAGCTCTGAATAGCTTCTATACTCTTAGTTAGGATGTCAGGTATATGGAACATTTCTTCTTCTGAAAAATTGCCAAGGACATAATCCGACTGCTTTCCTTTTGAAAAGTTATCTCCAATTCCTACTCTTAATCGGGGATAAAGCTGAGAATTAATCGTTGCTTGAATATCTTTGAGTCCATTGTGCCCTCCAGCCGAGCCTTTGGGTTTTAATCTAAATTGTCCGAAAGGGATAGCAATATCATCTAAGACCACTAGGAGTTGATTTAAGGGAGTCTTATGTTTTTGCAGATGATATTGAACTGCTTTTCCACTAAGATTCATAAAGGTAGTAGGTTTGACAAGGATAAGTTGTCGCCCTTTAAATTTTGTGTAGGCGATGTTGGCATGACGATCTTGTTCAAATTGAGTGTTATTCTTTTCTGCCAGAGCATCTAATATCATGAATCCTATATTGTGTCTGGTATTCTTATATGTTGGTCCCGGATTCCCCAGGCCTACTAAGAGATATTTCATGATGAACTAAGCAAATGGAAAGTAATCGACCAACTCATAGCCATGAGTTGGTCGAGAATATGATATACTAAGTGAAAATCAATCTTATTTATGCTTCTTTTTGAGCTGCGGCACTTGCACTTCTCAAACTTCTTGGTATTTCGACACTTGCTACTGCGGTAGATTCTGGAGTAACAATATCAATACCCGTGATATTTGCATCTTTTATCTTAATTGTTCCTCCCAGCTCAAGGTCAGAAACGTCAATATTAATCGTGGATGGTAACTGTGAAGGAACACCTCTCACCTTGATTTTACGTAACTTGGTGATTAATCTTCCACCTACGGTAACCCCTTTGGGAGTACCTACCATATTTACAGGTAGCGTAAGAATCACTGGTTTATCATTGCTAACCTTCATAAAGTCAATATGCTCAATAGAGTCTTTTACCGGATGAAACTGAATTTCCCGGATAATTGTATCAACTTTTTCTCCTTCAATATCAAGATTAACTATGTATGTATCAGAAGTAAAAACGGAAGTTTTTAAATCTCTTGTGTTCACAGCAATGTGATCAGCACTTCCTTCTCCATACACTACAGCTGGAACAATACCTTGTCTACGCATTACTTTGGTATATCTTTTACCCAACTCTTCTCTTTTTTTCGCTTTTAGCGAAGTAGTTTTCATCTCTATTAAGATTATATAAAAAGTGAACTAATGGACTCAAAGTTATGTATTTTTCTAAATGCCTTGGCAAAAATGGGAGCGATACTTATGACTCTTATTTTATCTAGCTTTCTTTTAAGAGGAATAGTATCTGTCACTACAATTTCTTCTAATCTAGAATCTGCTATTCGATCGTAAGCTAATCCTGATAATACTGGATGAGTTACAACCGCTCTAACGGAAAGAGCTCCTCTGTCAACAAGGAGTTCGGCTGCCTTACACAAAGTTCCTGCAGTATCTACCAAATCATCAACCAACACTACATTTTTCCCTTCAACGTTTCCGATCACTTCCATGGAAGCTACTTCATTTGGCTTGATCCGCTGTTTATTAATTACTGCTAAATCTGCATTTCCCAATCTTCTTGCATAATCCCTTGCGCGTTCAGAACCTCCCATGTCTGGAGAAGCGATACAGAGATTTTCAAGATCCAAATCCTGGAGATAGGGAATAAAAATGGCAGAAGCATCCAGATGGTCTAAAGGGATATCAAAAAATCCTTGTATTTGACCAGCATGTAAATCCATCGTTACGATTCTGTCAGCTTTAGCAGCAGTTAATAAATTCGCCATAACCTTTGCTCCCATAGATACTCTGGACTTATGTTTTCTATCCTGTCGTGCATATCCATAGTAAGGAATTACTACTACCACTTGATTAGCGGAGGCTCTGGCGGCAGCATCTATCATGAGAAATAACTCAATCAAATTTTCAGCTGGAGCAAAAGTACTCTGTATAAGAAATACATCTGATCCCCTGATAGATTCGCAATACTGTATTTGTATTTCTCCATCACTGAACCGTGTTACTTCGCACAGTCCAAGAGGGGAACCAAAAATATCGCAAATTTTTTCTGCAAGGTATTGCGAGGATGTTCCTGAGAAATATTTTAACCTGTGGAGACATAAGTTATGTTGACCCGGGAGGACTCGAACCCCCGCTAACGGAACCAAAATCCGCTGTACTGCCAATTATACTACGGGTCAATGCAACACCTTTGTAAATGGAATGCAAATTTATATAATATGATTTAAAAATGAAAAAAGTAGGATTGATTTTTAGAAATATCTAATCAATATTACAGATAATGATAAAAGCAAATTCCAATTTTTAGGAATTATTCGCTCTTACGTTGGGAGAACTCTCCCTTTTCTAAGGTTTGGTTTTCTACTTTAACATCCATTCCATCTCTTAGAGTTTGAGTCAGAACTTTATAAGGACCTGTAACTACCTCTTTCCCTCTATCTAGTCCACTAGTAATCTCTATAAAATTATCATCACTAATTCCAATTTCTACTTTTACTTCTCTAACAGTATCCGATTCTACTATATATACAACCTCAGTGGGTTCCTGATTTGGAGGTGTTTCTTTATCTTTTCCCCCTTCATTTGCGGAGAATGTGCTTTTGCTTAAAGTAACCGCCTGTATAGGGACTGAGATGACACTATCTGCTTTTTGTGTGAAAATTTCTACTAATGCTGTCATCCCCGGCCTGAAGGGGCTTTCCTCTTGATAGGGTATATCCTTGTTTTGAGCTATTTCCTGGTAGGAGTTTGGGGAAATAATCACCTTTACTTCGAAATTGGTGACTTGGTCACTAGTACCTGCTTGATTTTGAACCGCTGAGTAAGCGATTTCAGATACTTTCCCAAAGAAATCCCTATTAGGGAAGGCATCAACTTCTACAATAGCTGAGTCTCCTAAATTTACATTTACGATATCATTTTCATTTATTTCGACTACCACTTCCATACTGGATAAGTCAGCAATCTTCAGTATTTCGGTTCCTGCCATCTGACTGGTACCCACTACCCTTTGACCAAGTTCAATGTTGAGTTGGGTAATAGTTCCGTCCATTGACGCATATATATTGGTTCTATCCAGATTTTGTCTTGCTTGTTTTAGGCTGGCTTCAGCATTTTTTACCTGATAGTAGGAGGCTAACAGGTTTTGTTTGGCTGACTCTAATTGGGATTGGGACACTTTATATTGAGTTTCAATCCTTTCGTATTCGAGTTTAGAGATGATACTATCATTAAATAGCTCTTGATTTCGAGCGTAATTTAAAGAGTCTTGAATAAGAGTAGCCTTCAATTGATTTACATTTGCTTCTGCTTGCATTTGGGAAGCTTCTACCTGATTGAGACTGGCCATGCTTTGATCTAGTCGAGCTATATAGTCATCGGAACGAATAGTTACCAACAGATCGCCCTTTCTTACTTTCATTCCTTCCTTAATAGCAATATTTACCACTTCACCCGAAACATCTGGTGCCACGGGTACATCTATGGTAGGTTGAATCGATCCCGACTCTGTTACTCTTGCAAATAAATTGCGAACTTCTGATTGAGAAGTTGTAACGACAATCTGATTATTGCCAGAGAACCAGCCTGCACTCCACCCGGCTATCCCTATGATAATGACCAGTAAAATAGTTGAATAAATAAAGATTCTTCTTCTTTTTCTGGATTTTGCACGTTGATTAACAGCCATGAAAATTTTTCCTGTAAAATAAGGTCTATCTATTAAAAAGAGATAGGATTCCCCGAATAAAACTCAAGAACTTTACTTTTAAAAATATAATCGTATTTGAATCTGATTAAGTCAAATTGTGCCCTGGCAAGATTGTTCTTCGAAATTAAGAAATCTAAGGAGTTAGCTAATCCAACTTCAAATTGCTTTTGAGTGTTATCCAGAGCCAACTCCAGTGCATCTAATTGTTTGATAGCTTGCTGATATTGGCTAAACGAAGTGACTGCATCTAAATGGGCTTGTTCAATAGCTTGTCTTAGATTTTGTCTGGTAATTTCCAGTAAATTCTGAGCTCTTAATTTAGATACTTCTGCTCGATCAATATTAGCTCTGGTCAAACCGCGACTGTAAACAGGTATAGATAAATTTAGGCCATATCCATAGTTAAAATTATCATTAAGTTGTTTTGCAAGGTTGTCATTTGGTATATCATCAAGGCTGACAAATCGGGTGCCAGTAAATCCAAATAAAGTAAGTGAAGGCATCCATCCTCCTTTTGCAATTTGTATATCCTTCTCAGCGCTCAAAATTCCCAGTTCTGCACTTTTAATATCTGGTTGATTACCCTCTGCATATACATAAATCTCATCTGGGTTGGCTGGATGTAGAGGAGCTTCAGGATTAGATAGATCTGGTTTAACTATTCTAAACGGGTCACTGGTATTTAGATTGAGAATAATTTGAAGATTGAGATAGGCTAGTTCTAATTGGTTTCTCGAATTTGTAACATTTAATTCCTCTGTAGCAATCTGAGCATTTAGATCTGCTAATTCACTTAGAGCTAAACTCCCTGCGTCTACTAACTTTTTAGTCCTGTTTCTCTGTTCTTGTGTATTCTCGAGTTGTAGTTCTGCACTCTGAAGTAGTTCATCATTCATCAAGATAGTCAGATAGGCATTGGCAATATTTAGCATCAAGTCGTTTTTCGCATCTTCAATATTATAATCACCTCTACTGAGATTAATTCTATTTCTTTCTATAGTGTAGCGATTCTGTAATCCTTGAAATAATGTGAAATTACCAGAAGCATTCATATTAAGAGAGTTACTGGCTGTTTCTACCAAATCAAAGGTAACAGGGTTTTCACTTCGACCAATATTCCTATTAAGGTTACTTTCTATACTAAGTGAAGGGAGTAATCTTTCCCTGGATTGCTGAAGGTCGATTTCATTTGTTCTTTGGTCAAATATGAAAGTTTGTAAGTTAAGGTTGGTTTCCAGTGCGTGAGTCACACATCGGTTAAGGTCCCAGGTACTGGCAACATTGTCGGACTGCGCATTAACTGTTAAATGACCTAAAAAAATTAGTATAGCTAGCGTTAATAATCGAATCATAGTAATGTTAGATTTCACCGTAATTTTTCAAAAGGTTTGACATGTAATAAACTGAAAAGTTCATTTCAGGCACAATAATTGTAAATTTTCTGCTGAACAATTGTTCACTAAGGAATTCTTGATCTAAATTAATTTAGGGACATAAATTTTATTTAAAAGATGCACATTTGTAGCTTGTTCCTGATAACTAATTTTAGTTTCATAACGATTCATTAGTAAGAATAGAATTTAATAATATCAAGAATAGGGTAAACCGATAATAAGGTTGTTATATTTTTGCGATAAAACAGGCTCTATTCATTTTGTAGCATACCCTCATGTTAAAATATCTTTTCAGAGACGAAGAGCTTATTTTAACTATTATTTACATATTTCAGGATATGTAATAAATATGGGTTAACGTATTATCTCACTTATCAAAAAAGAATTAAATTCATTTTTGGTTATCGACTGAATTTCAAAAGTAACCACCCATGAGAAAGATATGTATTTATCTCTCGCTTCTGTGCACGTTAATTGTGTATGTAAAGCCTAAATGTTTCGCACAAGACCCTCAATATTCACAATTCTATTCAAATCTGGTATTGCTGAATCCTGCGTTCACTGGTTCTGGAATAGGTCCAAGAGTAGCACTTAATTATCGTGCTCAGTGGGTGCAGATTCCTGGTTCTTTTAAACAGTTTGCTTTTGCCTATGATCAACCAGTTCAATTTTTAGGATCAAGTCAGGGATTAGGTATAGCTTTCAATTCTGATGTAGCGGGAGAGGGAAATCTTACCAAACTTAATGCAACGTTTAATTATGCCTATCAGATTGATATTGATGATAAAAATACCCTAAGAATGGGGTTGTCAGCGGGAATTACTCAAGCCAGTATAGATTTTTTTAGGCTGCGGTTTCCAGATCAGATTGATCCTAGGCAAGGCTTTATCAACCCAACTCAAGAACCAGGGTTGGCAGGGGGATTATCAGAGTCCGTTATCAGGCCTGATGTAAATGCCGGAGTAGCATATTTTAATGAGTTCCTATGGCTAGGAGCTTCTATCCATCATATTACTGAGCCTGTTGAGCAGTTTTATACAGGCCTTAGCCTTGGCGCGAATGTAGATGCTAAGCTGCCTAGAAAATATACGTTGACAGGGGGATTAAAAATACCTCTTTCTCAAAGAAGACGAAGTTCAAGGGATGTGAGTATTACTCCTGCTTTCTTGGTGAAAATCCAAGGAGAGTTTTCGCAAGTGGATGGAGGTCTTTACATTAATGCTGAACCGATGGTATTCGGATTTTGGTACAGGCATCAGGATGCACTTATAGGGTTGATCGGAGTGAAAACGGGACCTTTTAGTTTTGGTTATTCTTACGATTATACGATTTCTGAATTGACTCAGACTGTCTCAGGAGGTTCCCACGAATTCTCAGTTGTGATGGAGTTTGAGCAGTATAATAAAAGATCTAAAACGAAACATAGAAAAATGCCTTGCCCACGCTTTTAAGCAGGTAAGGTTGACAATAAATTAATTGAATAATTATTTTGAAGTATATTTGAATACACGTCGACCAATTATTTGATATATTTTTACATTCAAATTATCGCTTAAATTGACGAAAATTACCTCAAATTTAAATTTATGGAAAAGCGAAGCTTTATCGTTCTGCTGACAGGGTTTTTAGTATGTGGATTGCTATTAAGTTGTAATCATAAAAAGAAGATTAACAAGGTCGGCAAGAGAAGTGGAAAAACGGGCATTAAGTATAGTGAAGAAACTTATATGCCAAAAAAATTCAAGGAAGCTGAGCCTGGACCTGGTTTGGTATTAATTCCAGGTGGCACATTCATGATGGGGGGAGGAGAGAAAGATGTAGAGTTCAGTATGGATAATCGCATTCGTCAGGTTACTGTGCAGAGCTTTTATTTGGATGAAGTAGAGGTTGCCAACGTAGATTGGAAAGAATTCATGGCAGGTCAGGAAGGCGGAGAATCCAGAAGGCTGGAATTACTTCCAGATACTTCTGTATGGTTGAGAGACTTAGCATTTAATGATCCCATTGCTGAATCCTATTTCAGCCATCCTGCATTTAATATGTATCCTGTGGTAGGTATTACCTGGCACCAGGCTAATGAATATTGCAAGTGGAGAACAAAAGCCATAAATGACTTTTTGAGTGAAGATGATGAAGATGCTATTCTATATCCTTCATATCGTCTGCCTACAGAAGCTGAATGGGAGTATGCAGCAAGAGGATTACAGGAAAGTGAAATTTATGCGTGGGAAGGGAAAGCATTAAGAAACAGAAAAGGACAGTTTAGAGCTAACTTTAAAAGAGGAAGAGGTGATTATGCTGGATGGCGTGGGGCAGACGGAAGATCTATGTCTGATGGATATATGATGCCAGCACCTGTTAAAGAATTTTATCCGAATGATTTTGGTTTGTATAATATGTCGGGAAATGTTGCTGAGTGGACTCAGGATAACTATCGTGTTCTGGCTTTTGAGGATGTAGAAGATTTTAACCCCTATCGTAGAAAGGGGAAAACAGAAATTCGTCCTGATCAATGGTTAGATGATGTATCTTACAAACCGAATAACTCTCTATTATTTAATCCAGATCCATATGCACCTGAAGGAAATGATGGCTTTGATAATGTAAAAGTGGTAAGAGGTGGATCTTGGAATGATGTAGCTTATTATTTATCACCTGGAGTTCGTAGATATTTTGATGCTGACTCCTCTAGTGTAACGATTGGATTTCGTTGTGCAATGATAAAGGTAGGTAGCCCAGACTAATAGCATTTTTAAATTAAGTAGAATGATATGCAACCTATGTTCAATCATTGAACATAGGTTTTTTTATTTCTTTCTTTTGATGGAGTAATCCATTAATTGGTGTAGGGAGTCTCTGGCAGGATTCCATTCAAATTCCATCAAAATAGATTCTGCTTCTTTTACATATTCATGCATAATTTGTGTGGAATAATCTATCCCTCCATTATCATACACATAGTCTATGAGATATTGCACTCGTTTGGGGTCTTTGTTATGTCTCTTGACTATATTAATGAGTTTCCTTCTTTCGCTCCAGGAGGCTTTGTTCAATACATGTATTAGAGGTAGCGTCAGCTTTTTTTCCTTTATATCAATTGCCCTTGGTTTACCTACATCATCAGTACCATAATCAAATAAGTCATCTTTGATTTGAAAGGCGATTCCCATCTTTTCTCCAAAAATCCTCATTCTTTCTGCTATCTGGGGATCTTCAGATGCACTTGAAGCACCTACTTCACAACATGCAGCGAATAAGGAAGCTGTTTTTTGGCGGATAATATCTACATAAATAGCTTCGTCTATATTTAGTAGGCGCGCTTTCTCCATTTGTAAAAGCTCGCCTTCACTCATTAGCTTTACAGCTTTAGACATAATTTTCAAGGAGAGTACATCATCGTGTTCTAGGGCCATCAACATTCCCCTGGAAAGTAAGAAATCCCCTGCCAGTACTGCAATCTTGTTTTTCCAAAGTGCATTAATAGAGAAAAATCCTCTTCTTTTCTCAGATTCATCCACCACATCATCATGAATTAAAGAAGCAGTATGAAGCAATTCTACAAGGGCGGCTGCTCTATAGGTGGCAGGATTAATGCCACCGGTAAGTTGAGCACTCAAGAGAACAAGCATAGGTCGTACTTGTTTCCCTTTCCTTTTGAGCAGATAACCAGTTATTCTATTTAGAAGTGCCACTTCACTTCTCATTGCTGACCGAAAGTATCGCTCAAAATAAACTAACTCTTCTGCAATAGGGGCTTGAATAGCCGTAAGTTTGTTGCTCATAGCTAGGCGTGAATGTAGTACATTATTCTGAGTAAATTAAGTAGCATTGTTAATATTCCAATTCTCATTGCATTGTTCGAACATCAAATTGTATATTTACAATAACATGAGGAGGTAGCTAACGCCACTTTTCAATCCAAATGTATGAATATCAGAATTACGATTTCCAGCTTCTTGCTGTGTCTAAGTATTTTTTTGTGCAAATTTTCAATAGCTACCCATATTGTAGGATCAGAGCTTTTTTATGAATGCCTGAATCCCGCAAACCATACGTATAAAGTTACCTTGATTATGTATAGGGACTGTCTGGCAGGTCAGGCCCCTTTTGATGATGTAATCACTTTATTTGTGTTTGAAACTAATTCCAGAAATGCAGTTCAATTCATTCAAGTAACTCGTCCCCCTTCCACTCCCCAAATACAACCGGAAAATTTGGATGCTTGTGTAGCCAGGACACCAAATATTTGTGTACAAGAAGGAATCTATACCGCTACCATTGTTCTGCCACCTAAACCTGGAGGATATGATTTAGCCTGGACAAGGTGCTGTCGTAATCAGGCAATTACTAACCTAATTCGCCCGTTAGCAGAAGGAATTACTTTTTTGGCACATGTTCCTGATCCTAATGATGCTCCGTGTAATACCATGCCTTCTTTTGATAATGTACCTCCCATCTTTTTATGTAAGGATCAACAATTTGCATTTGACCATTCTGCTTCTGACCCTGATGGAGATTCCCTCTCTTATGCTATTACAAACCCATATACAGGATTAAATTCTAATGGAATGGGGACTGGAAACCCTAATTTGGGTGGAAACCCTCCCGTAGTAGATAGATTTGAGAATCCTATGGGACCTCCGCCTTACAGGTCAGTGCGATTTGCTCCAGGTTATAGATTTAACGATCCTTTTGGGTCAGGTAATTTTAATATTGACCCCGCAACAGGTTTTATTACTGTCACTCCAGATGAAGTGGGCATTTACGTTTATTCAATTTCCGTGTTTGAATGGAGGAACGGAACTTTGCTAGGGGAAAATAGAAGAGACTTCCAAATTCATGTATTGGATTGTTTACCACAAGGGGATCCTCCAAAAATTGAAAAGGATTTTGGAGATCTAACAGTGATAGATGATACGATATATGTTCGTGCATTACAGGATTTTTCTTTTGATGTGAAAATTTCTGATCCTAATCCAATGGATCAACTAACTGCCTACACAGTAAGTGCAGCCTTTGGAAATGGCCCCTTCTTTCGACCCCCTGCATTCTTTGAGTTTGGTGGTATCAATCCACTAGAAGGAACTGTTAGATGGAAACCATCATGTTTTTATCAGGATCAGGTTGTACCGCTCATTATAGGGGCGAGAGATATTAATGATTGCCCTTTCATATCAGACGTTTTTGATACTGTTTGGGTAAATATTTCGGTTCCACCTAATGATCCACCCCAAATAATTCCTGACTACACAGGATTTACAAGAATAGACGATACGTTATTAGTTTCTGCGGAGAATGAATTTTGCTTTCCTTTTGATATCATTGATCCGGAAGGAGACTCGCTGGATGCATTTACCTTAAGTCCTATTTTTTCAGATTCTTTTCCTCCTTCCTTTTCTTTAAAGGGAATGAATCCAGTCCAGGGAGAGATTTGTTGGACGCCTACTTGTGAGCGAGAAGGAGAAGTAATTGAACTTTCTTTTGGTGCATTAGATCGAGGAATATGTTCTGTTAGGCCTTTAGTGAACAATAGTATTTATGTTAAAATAGAAGTGCCTGATAATGCTCCACCGGAGATAGAAATAGATTATGAAAATAATATCTTGGAGGAAGATACGATACAGATAAATGCAGAGGATGAATTGTGTTTTTCCTTTACTGCAACTGATCCCGATGTAGATGATTTCCTTCAAGTATTGGTAGAAGGTGAATTATTTAGTGCAGGGAACAATATGCCAGAGGTAAAAACTTCAGGTTTAAATCCGTTAACTGGTTCTATTTGCTGGACTCCCTCTTGTGATTTAGAAGATCAGTTGGTAAGTATGGTAGTAAAGGCAAGAGATATGGGAGTTTGCGAAAAGGTTGGAGAGGCTATGGATACAATCTTCATTCGGATAAATACACCAGATAATGACCCACCTGTGATCTTTCATGATCTAACTGAAAATGCAAATGTTTCTGGAGATACTGTGTTTGTCTTTGCTGATGAAAATTTGACTTACTCATTCACTGTCACTGATCCTAATATAGGGGATAGTTTGCGATTAGCCCCTATTTCAGATCCTTTTAATATTCCTGATAATCCTAATTTAACTATCTCTGGAGTTAATCCCCTCCTCGGAACAGTAGAATGGAAATTATCATGTGAGCAAGTAGGAAAAGTTATTCCACTAGTAATTCAAGCACAGGACAATGGAAAGTGTAGTAGTATGGCAGCAGTATTTGATACTGTTTATGTGGCCGTTATGCCTCCACCTAATGATCCTCCCAATATTGTACATGATCTAGGTGGGTTGACGGTTTCGGGTGATACGATTATCGTTTCTCCCTTAGAATCTTTTTGTTATACAATTTCTGCTGCTGATCCTGATACTGGAGATTCCCTACGGTTAGAGACCTTAAGTCCTGCATTTGACGTTGACTCTGGTGCTAGTATTATATTTGAAGGGATTAATCCATTGAATGGAGAGATTTGTTGGACGCCTTCATGTGATTTTGATAGTAGTGTTACTCCATTAATCGTTGAAGTTTCAGATAATGGTTCTTGTAATAATGCCTTATCGGCTTTTGATACGGTGTTTGTTAAAATCTTCTCTAGGCCGGGGATTGCCCCTGATGTAGACCATGATTTAACAGGAAATGAAGTGACTGGAGATACGATCCTCATCGATGTAGATGAAGCTTTATGCTATTCATTTTACGTGGCTGATAAAACTGATTTTAGTCCTGTAGATTATACATTTGAATTCCAGGAATTTGATGGTACCAGTATTGCACTGGGGGAAGCTGATGTGGTTGTTAGGAATGATTCTATCCTTGGAGAGATATGTTTTCAGTCCGACTGTGCTAATGGTGGATCGCTTTACAGGGTCATAGTTACTGGATTTGATTTGGGGATATGTCCTCCTTTTCCTGAAACGAAGGATACAGTATTTATCAAAGTAAATACTTCATTTAGAGCTTCCTTAGGACCGGATATTACCTTTTGTGCCGGGAGTGGAGGAGCGCAATTAGATGTGAGTTCTGAAAATGGGAACGCACCATTTTTCTATAAATGGGATTGTATAGATAATCCGAATTGTGGAATTAATGATCCATTTTCTGCCTCTCCAACGGTAAACCCAGGGGATAGTACAACAATATTTGTGCAAGTAACTGATAAAGATGGTTGCACGAGCGAGATTGATTCCATTCGAATTGGAGTAAATCCTTTTCCCATAGTGGATGCTGGGGGAGATACGGGAAGATGTACAGATGAAGGAGGTGTACAACTACAGGCAAGAATTACAAATGAAGATGTCATTCCTGGACCTTATACTTTCGAGTGGTTTCCCAAGAGTGGATTGAGCGATGCTTTTGTAGCTAATCCAGTAGCTACACCTGATAGTAGCACTATTTATACGGTTATCGTCAATGCGCCTAATGGCTGTACAAGTGAGGTGACTAATCTGGATACGCTAAGTACTGTGTATGTAGGAGTCTCTGAAAGACCTAATACTCAGGCAGGTGCAGATAGGGAAATTTGTATAGGAGACACTATCAGGTTAGAAGGATTCGCTACAGGAGGTAACCCTAATTACTCTTTTAAATGGGAACCAGCGTTAGGACTTGAGGATACCTTATCTCAGGCGCCAAATGTAAGCCCTTCTATCACAACTACTTATTATTTACAGTCATTTGCAGATGGATGTCCAGGATCAATAGATTCTGTTACTATCCAGGTTCATGCTCTGCCGGAGGTCAGTGGAATACAGGAAATGAGCTTATGTGCAAATGATACCGCCCAGTTGTCCATTTCCACTAATTCATTAAACCAAATAGTTGAATACAATTGGAGTCCTTCTACGGAGTTAAATGATCCTTCTATTTCTAATCCCCTTATAAGTCCTGATGAAAATATAACTTATAAGTTCACTGCTACTACAGATAGAGGATGTCAAAATGAACCTTTCGAAGTAGCTGTTTCTGTTCTGCCAACTCCTGATTTAAATGCAGGAGAAGATGTTTTTCTGTGCCAGGGAGATTCTCTTCAATTAGTTTCCAAAACCAATATCATTAACGGTACCAGTTCTTCAGTTGATTCTTTAATACTGAATTGGTATGATGGAAGTTCATTATTGGAAGATAATCCTAGAATTGTGGTAAAGCCCGATCAAACCACTTTATATAAAGTGACCGCTGAACTAGGTGAATGTAGAGCCGAAGATTTTGTGAAGGTAGATGTTTTCAATAAGTTAGAACTGTCTCTGGAAACTGAAGAAAGAGCGATATGTGAGGGGGACTCTGTTAGGCTGTTTGCTAATGCAGGAAGAGGGAATGAGAAATATGAATGGTTTCCCAAGGAACATATAGATAATCCTCTTTTAGGAAGCCCCGTAGTTTCTCCTCAGATAAGTACTATATACAAAGTGGTAGTTGAGGAAGGAGCGTGTATAGCTGAAGATTCAATTCTTATTGAAGTAGGGCCAACTCCTGTGGTAGATTTTTTATCATCTATCAATAGTGGTTGTGAAGATCTGACAGTAGCCTTTGAGGAAACTTCATCTGGTGCATCCTCTTTTGTATGGGATTTTGGAGATGGCTCAGAGTTTAGTACTGGCCCTACTGCAGAACACACGTATACCGAGCCTGGCCGATATGAAGTACTATTAAAAGCTTTTGGTAGTACTGGTTGTACGAGTTCAAGTGCAATGCAAGTAGTAAATGTTTTTCCGCAAGTAACTGCAGACTTCGAATCGGAGCCAGATATTTTAACAGAAGAATTTTCTCCAGGTTCTGAAATACATTTTGTAAATCAGTCAACAGACGGGGCTTCAATTCTTTGGAAATTTGGAGATGGAGAAGTCTCGACAGATGTGAATCCTATCTATCAATACACTAGCCCTGGAACGTATGAGATTAAGTTAATTGCTAGCTTCGAAGGAGCTTGTGTCGATTCTATTTCGTTAGGGCCAATTGTAGTAAATGCTCCCAATCTTTTTATTCCTAATGTATTTACACCAAACGGGGATAGCTCTCATGATACTTATAAAATCAATTATACTGGAATTGAGGCATTTGCTTTGGAAATATTCGATAGATGGGGCATGAAGGTAACTGAAACTATTACAGAGCCAGACAATGGTTGGAATGGTGAAATGAAAGATGGCTCTCCTGCTGTCGAAGGGGTTTATTATTACAGGTTACAAATAGGCGAAAAACAATATCAGGGAAATTTAACCCTAATGCGATAGTAAAGAGATTCTTATTGCACAATTTCTTTTCTACCCTGAAGAATTGATTCTTTTTCTCGCTTAATGAGTAATATGGTATGAGATTATTACGATTTAGCTGTATACTTCTTCTTGTATTAAATGGATTATTCGTACAGGGGCAAGTAGTAAATACAGAGAAATTGAGGCAGAGCCAAAAAAAAGAGGGATGGATAGGCAAGATTGACCTAAATTTTGGGATGACCAGTAACACCATTAAAGTAATTAGGACAAATCCATCCCTTCGCGTTGAATATAGTAAAGAGCGACATCGGATAATATTCCTGAATAATCTTAACCTCAGTCGAGCATCGACGAACTTTGTCAATGACGGCTATTCACACATACGACATAACCTTGCCCTCTCTCCTAGAATAACCTGGGAATCTTTTGTTCAAAGTCAATACAATGAAATTCAATTAATTGGGTTGAGGCAATTATTTGGAAGCGGTCCCAGAATTAAATTCTGGGAAAATGATACCTCAAGATTATATGGCGGAATTCTTTATATGTATGAATATGAACAATCAAGAAAAATTGAAGGGTTCCTCCAAAGTTTCGTACGAAGCCATAGACTGAGCACGTATTTATCTTTTGGATACGAGTTTACAGACTTATTTTCTATAGATCATATCTCCTACTATCAACCTAGGTTATTTATTCTAAAAGATGTAAGAGTGGCAACTGAAACTTCATTTAATTTTCAATTAAATGAAAATCTGGCTTTTAGTGTTAAATTTAGTCTGTGGTATGATGGGCGTCCTCCAACAATAATAGGAGAAGAGGTGGACCCTATGACACCTCCTGAGATCAGGGAAGCCGTAAAAGTGATTTATAATCTCAGTAATAGTCTAAGCTTTAGATTTTAAGTAACTTTATACAAAATCGGGCGTCAAACAGTAAGTTATAACACAGGTATTTTTTTATATAAGATTAAACGCACAAAGTAGTGACATTATGAAAAGAGTCATATTAATTATTGTCGGTATTTTATTACTTGCAGGTCTTGGAGCAGGAGTTTTTTCTGTATATGGGAATTATAGTAAAGGTTCCAGGGCTGGAATTATTGTAAAATATAGTACTAAAGGTGTACTGTTTAAAACACGAGAAGGTCAATTAAATGTTGGAGGGATGCAACAAAGTGATGATGGAGATTTAATGCCTACTATATGGGATTTTTCTGTCTATAAAGGAGCAGATGAAATTCATAAGGCAATTGAAGATGCTGTTATGGGTGGTTATAGGGTTAGACTTCATTACGAAGAAAAATATTTTCAATATGAGTGGAGAGGAGATACCAAATACTTTGTCACGAAAGTTGAAAGAGTAACTGATCAACGAGCAGAGTAGATTTGAAATAAATGCGCATAGGTCGTGTGTACACAGACAAAGAAATTATTTCAGGGATTCGCCTCGGCGGATCCCATACTGACAAGTTTTTGCGTTATGTATACAAAAAGAATTGGCCTATGGTGTTGTCAATGATCTTAAAAAATCAAGGAAAAGAAGAAGATGCTGGAGATATTTTTCAGGAGGCGATGATTGTTTTTTATGAGCAGGTAAAAAATGGATCTTTAGAATTACATTGTAAGATAAGTACTTATCTGTATGCGGTTGCAAGGAATTTGTGGAACAATAAATTGAAACGACATAAGGCTTCCTATAAATATCAGCAATTTGTAAAGCAAAGCGGGGCACAATCCAGTGAAAGCCATGCCGAATATTTATTGAAAGAGGAGAGAGCTGAATTAGTGAGAGCGTGGATGGATCAACTTAAGGAGGATTGTAAAAAAATTTTGCTGCTGAGTATATTTGAAGAGAAGCCTATGAAGGAAATTTTTCCCATCATGGGCTATCAAAATGAACAAATAGCGAGGAATAAAAAGCATAAATGCCTTACCTACTTGAAAAGAATTGTATTTAAATCAGTTTCAGAAGCTGATATACTAGATTAGAGAGAATTATGGAAAGAAAGGAGGAAGATCAAATGTGGGAATATCTTCAAGGTACGATGGTTGAAGAGGAACAGCTTCTCTTTCAGGAAAAGTTAACACAACGACCTGAGTTAGAAGATGAACTTGTTGCTTCGCTCGTGAAACATTATGGCCGTCTGAGGTTGAAGGAAAAATTTGAAGGGATGCATGCTTCATTGCCGAAGACCTCAGTAATCCCTGTGCAAAGACTTTGGTATCTTCAGATGGTGGCAGTTGTTCTATTACTATTAGCTCCTACTTTCTTATTCTTTTTTTGGGAAGATCATAGAATTTGGCAGGAAAATTTATTCAAGCACGTTTTTAAACCCTATAGTGCTGCAGATTTATTACAAGCTTTTAAGCAAGATTCTGTGGATAATAGTGTTTGGACAAGAGCAATGAGTTACTATGAAGCAGAGTCTTATGCAGATGCGACTTCATTACTGAAAGAACTGGCAAGTAAGTCTGAGGGTCCTACCTATAAGTATTCTTTTTATCTTGGAGTATCATATCTTGGATTGGATCCCCCAAAAACAGAATTGGCTATCAGTGCATTACAAGAGGTGTTAGCCGTAAATAAAGAGTTGACTGAACCTGCCAAGTGGTACATTGCATTGGCATATTGGGAACAAGGAGAAAGAGAAATTGCAAAAAGGTATTTTGAAGATATTGCTTCCCAATCAGGATTTTTTAACAGAGAAGCTGCAAAAGACATACTAAATCAGGAATCATTGGATTCTATTCGATTTGTACCTGCACCCTTTAACCTTCCTTCCTCAGAGAATTAGTCGTTTGAATATTTTAATAATTGTATTTTACCTTAATATGAATTATGGCACTTTTACCAGGCGTAGGTCCAACAAAAGTGCATTAATTTGAAAGGAAATAAAAGACTAGAAAGTAAAGCCTCTACCAGTCCTATATTCAAGTACATTTTTGTCATTGCCAGCGGAATGACATTCACCGCTATATTCTCTATCAGTATTCTTCTCAATTATTCAGGACAGGAGAAAAAATTTACGGAATACTGCTTTCTACCTCAAGAAGACAATTTATTTGAAAATCCGGAAAACTGGACACCTTCCTATCCAGGAAGCTTTATCGAAGAGGATAAACATATTATTCTACAAGGAATGGCATATGTTACGAATTATGATATTAATATCGCTGGAAAACTGAGCTTATTACCAGATGCCACCCTATATTCCTTCAAAGGTAATTTGAAAATTTTACCCTCAGGTATAATAATAAATCGGGGAGAACTTATGGTAAATCAGCTTGAAAGTTATGGAGAGATTCAAAATTATGCTGCTGGAAAAGTAGATGTTCTGGAACTCAATGTTTACTCAGAAGCTATATTTGATAATTTACACGGTGCAAATGTAAGCGTAGCTACAGATTTTATTAATTGGGGAACATTCAATAATTACGGAACATGCAAAGTCAAACACAACTTTAAGAATAACGCTGAATTTAATCATATGGTCTACGGAGAAATTTACTTTCGCGGGGCTAAGGCTTTCTTGAAATCTTCAGTAGACAAGCATCCTTCAATCGTTCCAGTTCAATAAGCTAAGAGTATAGACTACCTGTTTTATTAAGGAATTAGTAATCCCTTAAGCACTTCTTGTAAGCTATTTTTATCGGGAAGTTTATTGGTATTTAGTAGTGTTTTTCCTCCTGGACCAATGACGAGATAGTGGGGGGCACTAGTAATTCCATATTTTTGCGCTATTCTAGATTTTTCTTGACGAGTCATCCTGAAATTGTATCCTAAGTACATTTTTCTGAGTGCTACAGCTTTCCTCCATGCTTCCTCATCTTCGTCTAATGACAAGAAAATAATCGCAACAGGACTCCCTCGATAAGATTTAACTAATTTTCTAGCAAGTAGCACCTCTCTCATTTTGGGCAATCCCCCACTTCGCCAGACATACACCAACACATGATTATTTATATTTTCCTCCAAAATTCGGTTGAAGGACTGGGTGAGGAGATAATCTTCTATTTCTATTCCGGGATTATTTATTTGACGGAATTGAGTATCCAATGGAAAACGTTCAGCAAGATCCCTTTCTATTTCTCCTTCCAAAGGAGTCGCTTTTAAGACAGTGTAGTTATTCCAAAAATCTGGCCTGTAGGGAATCTGATTAAGCGATTCCTTAGATAGAGACATTCCTTTAATCGGGCTAGGATTCTCCGTTTTAATATTGTTCACCATTAATTCTACATGGTGGAAATGATCTTGGGAACGAATTCGTTCACCTGCAGAATCGAGGTAGGTAGTAAGCTGTTGACCTTCATTAATAATATGATTTAAATAGAAGAATTCACCATACTTTCTGTATTCTGTTCTATAAGTGAGCTCTTGATAGAAGGTCTGAAACTCAGACTTTCTAGATATTCGAAGTTGTTCTTCTACTTTTAGGATGGCTAATTCCTCAGCAGTAATGTATACATCAGCCCGATAAAAGGGGGATGCATCTATTTCTATTACAAATATGGTTTGGCCATCATAAACAGTGGTATCTTTATATGACAGAGAAGCTTTATTGGAAGAAGCATATTTTCTTAGTAGTGTTTTGTAGCTGGTGACATCTAGATGTAAGGTTTGATGAAGTGAGATGGGGGCATGATTCAAGGCAGAAAAACGAGTAAAATCGAAACTACGTCTTAACTGTTTAACTTCCGCATTTACTTTCTTGGATGGTGAGCTATAAATATGATTGTGTCCCTTTGAATCGTAAATATCGATGCCAGCCTCAATGAGCCTTCCATACTCATTATTTTCTTTACAATAATGTCGATAAAATGTCTGTAGTATGTAAGGAGAAGAGCAATAATTAATTGATATTCTCTTAAGCGCTTTTTTGAGCATTTGTCGGGGTGAAAAGTCAGAGGCATAAATATATACATTCGCCAAGGCATAAGCTTGAGGAATTAACGTGAACTGATTCATTCTCAACGTATCTACTTCACTCCAGGAAATATATTTATTCTTATAGCCAATACTGGAGATATAAATACGCTTTTGATAGCGAATAATATTTGCGGGAATGGCCCAGGAAAATTCTCCATTAATATTTGTGATAGTCCCAATATTCTCATCCTCCAAACGAAGAGTGGCATAGGATATCCCTTTCCCCGTCTCGCTATCAACTAATTTCCCACTTAATAAGGTTGATTGTCCAGAAGAATAATTCCAACTGAATGTATAGACTAAAAATAAAAGGGTCAAAAACTTTATATGATTACACCAAGTATGGATCATAAAAAAATGTAAAAAATTTGATGACCTAATAAGTTTTCATACGGTCTAAAGAGATGAATAGCGATAAAATTTTATATGATATGTAAGAAAATACCAAAAATCAAAACACTTACATATGCGGGTAGGCTTTGAGAATTCGTTTGTGAAATAGAGGATTTGTAATGTGCTAATTAGGATTTTGACAGTTATTCTTGTTCTAGGATTATTCACTGGTATGATTACTAATATACAAATTTTGACGATTACGGATGAAACATCCAATGGCAGCATTCTTAATATGCTAAGGCTAAAAGTGAGAAATGCGCCAATATCCGTTAGAGAACTTATAAAAATGCGGGTATATCAAGAAGTGAAAACGTATAATTCCCACCGGACGGGATGTTTTAGAGGATTGGTGGGGCCTAAAAAATCAGAAGAGGTGTTAAATGGATATGTAATAAAACCCTGGAAAAAAATTGATCCCGATCGATTATATAAAAACACTATTCTAGCTTTCAGGCATAAGCGGTTCAAAATATTTGTTAATGGGAATGTCATTGACGATCTGGATGAATGTGTATTTCCAAGTCCGATATTAACTATCTCTTTTTTAAAGGCTTACTAAAAGTGATTTATCCAGGGAGAGATTCCTTTTCCTTTTAGTGATAATTTCAATCCATATCTCTGATCTTGTCCCTTTTATTTTGGATAAGGTAATATTTCACATTAATGACCGGAAGGATGTGGCCTCCTTCAAAACCAATTCTATTCAAGCCGAATGTAGTAAAGCCGAGGTTAGGGAGGTAATATGCAAGAACGGTTTCTTCTCCAGCCTTATTGGATCTCGCTTTAGAATATCCCAATTGAAGTGCAATGTCCAGGTAAAATCGGTTAAAAAGCCAGGCGTGATATCCCACTTGAAAGGCAACTCCCCATTTAAGGCCTGATACATCCTTTGTAAAAAGGTTATTGGTATTTGGATCACTTATTTCTATGGTTTCATTGTAATATGATCCTATGAAATCTACCTGAATAAAAGGAAATTCCCTTTCATATCTATAATCAGGTGGATTGAAAATTCTGGTACCAATAGAAAGACTTACTGCCCGGTTCCTTGGCTCAATATATCCTTGTAAAGCTGCGAAACTCAACTTTTCTCCTATCTCTCTTCCTTGCGCTCTCAATCCTAACCCAACCTGGAGTGCTAAATTCCTTTTAAATTGATATTCAGATTTTATTTCTAAGGTACCAAAAATGAGAGAAGGAAAATTGGCACCTATAAAAAGTCTGTTCTGTCCGTATAAGTTGTAAGGTAATATAAAGAGAATCAGAAAGCCATATATAAGAATTACATTTGCAAAAGAATTTGCGATAAAATAGACAAAATTGAAATTCTTCATCTAAACTTTCTGGTCATGTACTGGTATTAAACGTAGTTATATGCCGATCTGTATGGTGATAATTTTTCATTTCCTTATCTTTTTAATGATTTATGCATAATTAGCACTTGGCAAAAAATGGAAGATGCAAATTCACATTTTTTTACCTTAGATAAAACCTCACCTGTAGGTTTACGTAACCACTTATCATAATTCTAGCTGTAATATGTTCGATCTGCTTCTATGGGGAGGAATTTTTGTATTAACCTTGACAACACTTATTATTTCTGCTGATTTTTTTATCAAATCTTCTGAAAAAATAGGAATTTCTCTGGGGATTTCTGCCTTTATTATTGGTGTTACATTGATTGCTATCGGCACTTCCCTGCCCGAGTTAGTGACTTCTATTCTAGCTATTCTAGATGATACTCCTGGATCTTCTCAAATTGTTCTGGGGAATGTTATTGGTTCTAACATCACAAATATATGCCTGATTTTAGGATTGATTGGGGTAATCGGCCAACGATTACAACTTCATTTTAATTTGTTAAAGGTGGATCTCCCCATTATGATAGGTGCCACATTCCTATTTTATTTATCTATACTAGACAGAGAGTTTTCCATTTTTGAAGCTATTATTTTCTTGCTGGCGTTAGGATTTTATTTATCTTATGTAATGAGTCTAGGAGATGAAGATTTTGTCGGAGGCAATAATTTAGAGCCAGAAAATACTCATCAAGAGAAACTTCACTTTAAGGAAATAGTTACCCTAATCATAAGCGGTTTATTTATCTATTTGTCTGCCAGTTGGAATGTATCTTCTATTATCCATCTAGCGGACTTATTAGAAACAGATACTGAACTCATTGCCCAAACTGCAGTAGCCCTAGGGACTTCCCTCCCTGAATTAGTTGTTTCCATTGTGGCAATAAGAACAGGTAATACCGAAATGGCAGTCGGCAATATTTTAGGATCTAATATATTTAATATTTTTGCTGTTGTTTCTATTCCTTCCCTTTTTGGAGAAATCATTGTGCCCGAATCTCTGTTCGAAATCAGCTTACCGCTATTATTGATGTGTACCTTACTGTCCTTTTTTATTCTTCAGGACAAGTTAATTACAAAATGGGAGGGATATCTTCTTTTGCTATTTTATGCAGTATTTTTATTCAATGTTATTCTCCACTAATTTTCTTCTATTTCATATTTAGGAACAATAATTTTAGCGGGAAAAGGTAAAACTGATTCCATAGGATAATCTGAAATGATTTTTTCAGCTAGGCGGTTTGCATCTTCTTTAGTAAGGAAGTTGCCGAGAATAACACTAAAATTAGGGACCTGATAATAGGACTCTGGATTTTGGTTGGGATACCTTATTTCTATTTCATTTCTAATATTATTTGCTTCGGTTCTACTTCCTGCTGAAATGATAATTTTCCATCCATCCATTTTATTTGTCGTCCTGTTTATTTGCTTATGTTTTGAGATGAAAGTGGATAGCCTTCTATCTGCGTCTATATATACCACATTTCCCTGGGAAAAACTGGGAAGTAAATTTTCATCAACATCAACAACCACCGAAGTGGCATTATTATTTGTTTTGAGAATAGGTCGGGTGAATTCAAAGTGATCCCTAAAAGAACTTACATCTTCCATCTCAAATTTCTCATAGTTCAAAGGATCGTTATTCGTAGATTGTTGGTAGAGAAATAAAGGTTGAACCATCCAGAAACCTATTGCCCAAACTAAATAATTCATAATAAGCTGATATTGATGAAAAATGAATTGATAAAAGCATAGAAACTCCGTATCTGCACTTAGATAAAGTTAAAAATCGGAAATACAAATGAAATGCTCAAATGATTTTTCCACTATAATTTAAGACGCAAATAAGGATGGAGGATGTATTAGGTTTTTCAATAAATTATTTACATCTTTGAAGCAAATCTAAGTTAAAAGGGCTATTAGCCCTTTATTTTTTTATAAAGATGTTAGATCGATTAGATCAGGAAATACGCTCATTCATTTCAGATAGGTATATTGAGGTGTATGTTGTTGATATACAGTTGAAGAAGGGTAGGCAAAATGCATTAATAATAAAGATCGATACTGATGAAGGCATTAGCTTATCTTTATGTGAGACAATTAGCAGGGAGCTAGCATATTGGTTAGATGAAACAGATAAGCTGGATTTTGCGTATCGTTTAGAAGTATCCTCTCCTGGAATTGGTTATCCTATCAAAATAAAACGTCAATACAAGAGAAATATAGATAAGTATCTTCGTGTATCACTAGATGAAGGTAAACAGATAGAAGGTAAATTATTATCTGTAGAAGATGAAGGCATCATACTTGCAGTAACAATAGCTGATCGAAGAAAGGGAAAAATTAAATCCTTGCAACAAGAAGAAAGTGGTACATTATTAAAATTTTCAGAAATCAAAGAGTCTAAGGTTATTATCCATTTTTAATGGGATTTAATCCTTCATAAGAGTTCAAGAAGGATGAATCAATGATCATTAGATGTATACTATAAATAATCAGAACATTCTATTTCAAAATGGCACGCAGAAAAGTTGTCGATCCCAAGGTTAGTTTGATCGAAGCATTTACCGAGTTCTCTCGATTTAAAAATATTGATCGAACCACCCTTATGGGAATCTTAGAAGAAGTATTTCGAACCATGATTAGGAAGCAACATGGTTCAGATGAGAATTTTGAAATCATCGTAAATGTTGATAAGGGTGATATTCAAGGATTCAGAGAAAGAGTAGTTGTTGAGGATACTGAATTAGAAGATGAGTCCCGACAAATTCCACTAAGCGAGGCTTTGGCTATTGATCCCGATTATGAGGTGGGCGATGAATTGGCAGAAGAGATCAACTTTTTCGATTTTGGAAGAAAAATTGTTCAGACGGCAAAACAAACGCTGACACAGAAAATCAGAGACTTAGAAAAAGCGTCTATCGTAGAGCAATACCAGGAACTGGTTAGTCAAATTATTGTAGGTGAGGTATATCAGGTATGGAGAAATGAGATATTGGTATTACATGAAGGGAACGAGCTGGTAATGCCGAGATTTGAGCAAATCCCTAAAGATAGATTTAGAAAAGGTGATACTCTGAGGGCGGTAGTTTTGGAGGTGTCTATGAAGAATAATAATCCAAGAATCATTATTTCTCGTTCTTCACCTCTATTTCTGGAAAAATTATTCGAGCAGGAAGTACCTGAAATTTTTGATGGCTTAATTACGGTTAAAGGAATAGTTAGAGAGCCAGGAGAGAGAGCTAAAGTTGCTGTGGAAAGCTATGATGATAGAATTGATCCTGTAGGTGCTTGTGTGGGAATGAAAGGTTCCCGTATTCACGGAATAGTTAGAGAATTGCGAAATGAAAACATAGATGTTATCAGTTACACATCAAATCCTACGTTATATATTCAAAGGGCACTAAGTCCTGCTAAAATTTCCTCGGTAAAATTTAGTGAAGAGGGAGGAGCTGCCCAAGTGTTTTTGAAGCCTGACCAGATTTCCCTGGCTATAGGTAAGAATGGTTTGAACATAAAATTAGCAGGGAAACTCACAGGTTATCAATTAGATGTATATCGAGAATTAGATCCTGAAGAAGAAGATATTGATCTTGAAGAATTCAATGACGAAATTGAAGACTGGGTGATTGAGGAGTTAAAGCGCATAGGATGTGATACAGCGATGAGTGTCCTGGATCTGTCATTAGAAGAACTTGAGAGAAGGACGGATTTAGATAGAGGAACAGTAGAACATGTACTTGCCGTTCTTCAAGCCGAATTTGAAGAAGATCTTTAGTAATGACTAGATTTTCCAACACGAGAAAAATAATTTTGCATAGTGATTTTATATAGAAATCTTTAGATTAGTACATATTTGTTAATTAATTTACCATCTAAATAGGAATAAGATCGTATATTACTTAATTTCATATAACAAAATATATTTCGGAATGGGGCAAAGCTCTGGCTTTTTCCCTACTTTTTTATAACAGAATTCAAATAATGTGAAAAGTAAATTGATTTTTAAATCAAATTACTTTTTTGCTCACTAAGCAATTAGAATGGCAGAGGGAAAGAAGCGATTTTATAGGCTATTTAAAGTAGCAAAAGAACTTAATGTAGCGTCAGGCACTTTGGTAGAGCACCTGGGGGGGGAAGGTATTGATGTAATTGATAGTCCTAATACGAAACTTACGAGCGACCAGTATTCGATTCTGTTAAAGACCTTTGCTTCCGACAAGGATGTAAAGGAAAAAGCTGAACAATTATCCGAAAAGAGGAAAGAAGATGGTCGTGGTGGTGGAAGGGCAAATGGGGAAGAGAATGGTATTGTTGAAGGTGAAAAAGAGCATTTATCTGCATCACAGTTACGGAATAAAATTTTACCTAAGAAAAAGCGGCGCAAATCTTCTTCTCAAGGTGGGGTTGCTAGTGGGAATGTTCCCCCTGTAACTGTTATTAATCCAGAAGAAAAGATAACTGACCCTGGTAACGACAAGCATGTTGAAGTTGAAGATTCGAGTATAGAGGGTGAACTAGAAGTAACTTCTACAGAGGGGAATAATACTGCGTCAGTAGAGACTAAGCCTGAAGTAACCGAAAAATTAACTTCGGAAGAGACTAAACAGAGCCCCAAGGTTGTACATAAAGATGAACTCACTACGGATGTTGATCAAAATTCTATAACCAAAAATATTCCAGCAGAATCAAACCTTACCAACGAAGCAAATGAAGAAAATGGTTCTATAAAGCTTAAAGTTGTTGGAAAGATTGATTTGGATGCTATTTCGGGTAAAAAATCATCTGGTAAAAAACAAGATAGTCTTGAAACTCCAGTAGAAGAAGTTATTGTTCCTCCTGATCCAGTTTCTACTAATGTTAATGTACCAGAAAACAAAACAGAATCAGCTTCAACTACCGAAGTTTCTCCGTCTGATTCAGAGGTAGAATCTTCTGAAAAACAATTTAACGAACCAGTAGGTACTTCTGATTCTGATGCATCTACAGAGAATACTAAAGAAAAGAAAGCCATAAATTATTCCGAAACGAAAATACCCGAACCTATCAAGCCTACCTCGGAGGTAAAGACACCTCCTGAAACGCTTGACTCTCCTTTAAAGGAGGAAAACGATTCAAACTCTTCTCCTTCGCAAAAAACTAATGAATCGCCGAAAAGAAAATCGGATTCGCCTAAGAAAGATGAAAGCCCACAAAATAGGTATTCTCGTCGGGATTCTTCTTCAAATAGGCAAAGTGGGCCATCTAGATCCAGGTCAATGGATTCAGGTGGTCATAGAGGAAATAGAGATCGAAGAAATGCTGAATCACCGCAAAGAGAGATAAATAAACGAGATAGTAGTGATAGGAGATCCAGGCCTGAAAATGATAGAAACAGGAGAAAACCTGAACCCATCATAAATAAGCAGGGAGTAGACGAATCAATATCGAGTTCTTCAGAAGAGGAACAAAATGAGGTGATCATGCGTGCAGGGGATAGGACTCCAAATCTAAAAGGATTAAAAGTATTAGGTAAAATTGAGCTTCCAGGAAATAAAAGATCCAGGAAGCGAAAGGATAAAGGGAAAGATAAAGAATCTAATAATAAAACATCTTCTAGACAGAAAACCTCTGATTCTGTTAAATCCAAATCTGAAGAAGAAAAACCAACATCAAAAGTAGCATCATCAAAAGCAGCTTCATCAAAAGCAACTACTAAAAATACTACTGAAGCAAAAGGTAATAATGCTTCGGGGTCCGCAAAAGCAGGAGATGATGATGCTTCAGACGCAAACAAGAAAAAGCGTAGAAGAAGACGAAAGAGGAAAAGAAAATCCACCACTGAGACTACTGCGCCTACTGGAAATAATGAAGCCGCTAAGTCTTCTGGAAGATCCGGTAGTACTTCAAATAATCAGGGAGGAAGATCTACTAATAATAGGCGAACCAAGAAAGAAAAACCTAGCCAGAAGGAGGTTGAAGAGTCAATCCGAAGCACCTTTTCTCAGATGGGGAAATCTCCTTCCAGAAGAAGGCAGCAGTTGAGACGAGCGAAAAGGGATGAAGTAGCAGCAAAGCGAGAAAAAGAAGCGCTTGCTCAGGAGGAAGCAGCAAAAAATCTGGATGTTACGGAATTCATTACTGCAAATGAATTTGCAGATATGCTTAGTGTTCCTGTAAATGAGATTATTAAAAAATCCTTTGAGCTAGGAATAATGGTCTCCATAAATCAGCGGCTGGATGCGGAATTGTTATCGATTATTGCTGAGGAATATGGATACAAAGTTAATTTCATAGATGTAACAGAGAGAGAGTTCGACTTTGACGATGAAGAAGATTCGGAGGATAATACTGAAACACGAAGTCCGATAATTACTGTAATGGGGCACGTCGATCACGGTAAGACTACTTTACTGGATCATTTGAGAAAAACCAATGTTACTGCTTCTGAAGCAGGTGGTATTACCCAGCATATAGGTGCTTATGTTGTTAAATTAGAGAGCGAAAGGAAAGTTACCTTTCTCGATACTCCTGGTCATGAAGCATTTACCGCGATGAGAGCGCGTGGTGCTAAAGCTACAGATGTAGTCATTATTGTGATTGCAGCTGATGATGCTGTTATGCCGCAGACAGTGGAGGCAATTAATCACGCTCAAGCTGCTAGTGTTCCCATTGTATTTGCAATTAATAAAATTGATAAGGATGGAGCAGATCCTGAGAAAATTAAGGGTCAATTAGCAGAAATGAATTTCCTAGTAGAAGACTGGGGAGGAAATTATCAGTGCCAGGAAATCTCAGCCTTAAAAGGTGTAGGGGTAGATGATTTACTAGAAAAAGTAATACTTGAAGCGGATTTATTGGAATTGAAGGCAAATACTCAAAAAGCCGCTTCAGGTACAATTATAGAGTCGCGACTCGATAAAGGCCGAGGAAATGTTGCGACTGTACTAGTGCAAAATGGGACATTGGTAGTAGGAGATGCTATGGTAGCTGGAGTTCATTATGGTAAGGTACGTGCACTGATCAATCAAAATGGAGAAAGAGTGAAAGAAGCAGAGCCTTCTGTACCTGTACAGGTGCTTGGATTAGGAGGGCAGCCTCAGGCCGGAGATAAATTCAAGATATTTGAAGATGAGAGTAAGGCCAAAGATATATCTCAGCGTAGACAAGAACTGTTCAGAGAGCAGCAGCTTAGACAAACCAAGCGACTTACTCTTGAAGAAATTGGTAGAAGAAGAGCTATTGGAAACTTTGAAGAACTGAATGTCATTATTAAAGGGGATGTAGATGGTTCAGTTGAAGCACTAGCTGGTTCACTTTTAAAACTTTCTACAGATGAAGTTCAGGTAAACATTCTCTTAAAAGGGGTTGGGGCTATTACGGAAGGTGACGTTCTCTTGTCCTCCGCTTCGGATGCTGTTATTATTGCTTTTAACGTTCGCCCAAATGCACAGGCTAAGAATTTGGCGGAACGAGAAGAAATAGATATTCGAACTTATAGCGTTATTTATGATGCTATTAATGATGTCAAGGATGCACTTGAAGGTCTGTTATCTCCTGAGTTGAAAGAGGAAATACATGGAACGGCAGAAGTAAGAGATGTCTTTAAAATTAGTAGAGTTGGGACGGTCGCTGGTTGTTATGTTACTTCAGGAAAGATATATCGTTCAAATCCTGTCAGAGTTATACGGGAAGGAGTAGTAATTTATGATAGCACTATTGCATCTTTGAAACGATTCAAGGAAGATGTCAAAGAAGTTAACTACGGTTATGAATGTGGAATTATGGTAGAAAATTATCAGGATATAAAATTAGGTGATATCCTGGAATCTTACCAAGTGAATGAAATAAAACGCAGACTGTAAGAATTTCCTGATTGTTAAAAGGCAATCTACAGGGGCTTTACGGATGCTGTCTTATGATAATAAAAGAGATCACACACAAATTAGAGGAATGGGCTCCACTTTCACTTGCTGAATCATATGATAATCCTGGTTTGCTTGTAGGGAGTAAAAATGATTCAGTCTCTCGGATACTAATAAATCTAGATATTACTGAGGAGGTGGTAGATGAAGCGTCTAAATTAGAAGCCGATTTAATTATTGCCCATCATCCCATATGGTTTACTCCAAGAAAAACTCTCTTAGGTGATGATTATGTCAGTCGGATTTTGCTTAAAGCGATTAGGCAAAATATTGCTCTATATGCTATTCATACAAATCTGGATAGCATATATACAGGTGTGAACTCACTTATTGCCGAAAAAATAGGATTACAAAATTATCGTATTTTGTTATCAAAGGATACCGAGGGAATTATTGGATCAGGTATGATAGGAGAACTAGAACAGCCTGCTCATAAAGAAGAATTCATCCAGCATATTAAGTCAATGTTTAAAGCTGAAGGGATTCGATATGCAGATGCTTCTATACATACAATTTCAAAAGTAGCTGTGTGTGGAGGTTCAGGTAGCTTCCTTATATCAACAGCTTTGAACGAAGGTGCCGATGCTTTTGTTACCTCTGATATTACGTATCATAAATTTTTCGATAACGAAGGAAGAATGTTATTAATGGATATCGGACATTATGAATCTGAACAATATACATCATTATTGATTTCGGATTTCTTGGTACATCACTTTCCTACTTTATCAATTCAATTATCTAAAGTGTGTACTAATCCCGTTCGATATGCTTGATAGTTAGTTATAATCATTATTTTAATTCAATGCAATTATGGATAATCCCGTAGAGGAAAGATTAAAAGCGATTACCCTACTCCAGGTCCTGGATATTAAATTGGATGAAATCCATCGCTTGCGAGGAAGTCTTCCCGAAGAAGTTAGCGATCTCGAAGACGACCTGGAAGGCTTGATTACACGAAAGAACAGAATAGAAGATGACATTAAACGCCTGGAAGACGATATTAATGCCAGAAAAAATCGCATCACTGATTTTGGTAACCAAATTAAGAAGTACGAAGATCAGCAGATGAATGTGAAAAATAACAGAGAGTATGAGGCACTACGAAAGGAAATTGAATATGCAAATTTAGAGATATTAACTTCCGAGAAAAAGATTCGTCAGTACAAAGATCAAATAGAACAAAAAAATGAATTGCTAGATTCCACACAAAAAGCAGTAGATGATAAACGTCATGAATTAGAAGTAAAGAAGAAGGAATTAGAAGTAATTAAAAAAGAAACTGAGGAAGAAGAAGTTAGATTAAGAGATGGGATAGAGAATGCTTCTGAGAAAGTGGAGGAAAGAATTTTGAATGGATACAGAAAAATTCGCAATAATATGCGCAACGGCTTAGCCGTAGTAACCACTGATCGCGACGCTTGTGGAGGATGCTTTTCTATTATTCCACCTCAGGTTCATATTGAATTAAAACAAAAGAGAAGATTGATTCACTGTGAGAATTGTGGTAGAATACTGGTAAATGAATCCATCTTCGATGAAGTAAACGAGCAATTGATGGATGAAAAGGCTATGGCAAAGGGCTAATTGTCATAAATTAGTAATGGTCGTAAAGTCATTGACTGCAAAAAGTTTATGTATCTATACTGTATGTATGTATGAATTAAGGTAAAATAAGAGGGAAATTCGAAAGGATTTTCCCTTTTTTTATTTACATAAGAATGTCGGGTTCCTTCCATTTTAACTCCCGGTTCGTTTATAGTTTACTACATCGTCTATTTAATGATTAGACTGTGAACTATTCTAAAAGATTACATTCGATTCCCAAAGTACTAATAAAGATATTATTAGTACTCTATATCTCTGTTCCAGTTCAGGGAAAGGAAGATAACGGAATAAGATCATTAGTTGAACATGCACTGGGTTCCTATAAGCTTGAAAAAGCTACACTTTATTCGGAAAAATTACCTTCAGAAGCGTATCAAAAATTTTATGAACTTCACATTATAACGTACAAATATTTAGCGTTACAGGATGATCAGTTTCTGACTGCTATCCAACAAGAATGGGAAGGAACTATCACATTGCTGGAGCGGTTACCCCAAACAGATTCACTGAAAGATATTCTTCTGGCAGAACTCCATACCAAACGATCAGCGCTGGAATTCTTAGAATCTAATTACTGGTCTGCCTTAAGGCATGGCCAGGCAGCCAGGAAGCATATACGCAGAAGCCAACAACTTTTTCAGGATCTACCAGAGCAGTTGAAAATTGAAGGGCTAATGAATGTTGCTTTTGGATCAGTTCCTAAGAAATTTAAATGGCTTACCCATGCTTTAGGATATAAAGGAGATATTGAAAAAGGATTGGCCCAATTAAATAAAGCTGCCGAGCAAAGTAGTTTACTTCCTATGGAAGCCTTAATTATAGCCAGCTATGTAGAAAAGAATATTCTTTCCAGACCTTACAAAACGATTCAGCACCTGAAAGAAAAGAAAAGAGAATTGGGAGAAGATCAAATCTTATTAGACCTCTTTTTGGCTTCTTCTTTTGACGTGATAAAACAGAATGAAAGTGCTATCGAGATTTTATCTAAGAGAGAAATATATGCAAATAATCAGGAAATATTTTTTATACCCTATTGGGATTATTTATTAGGTAAAGCTTATTATCATAAAGAAAAGTATACAAAAGCGCAGATTTTTCTGGCAAAATATCTCAAAAATCATACTGGAAATCTATTCCACACAGATGCTGCTTTTCGCCTAGGTATGGCACTTACCTTAATGGATCAATATCCACAAGGCAGGAGATTTTTTCTATTAATCAAAAGTCAACAAAACTCAGGGCTGGAAGAAGATGAATATGCGGCACACTTAGCAAATGCTTTTTTCAATCAGGCTCCTTCCGGCAGAATCAAGGTTCTTTTCAGAGCTAGAAATCTCTTTGATGGCGGATATCATGATAGGGCGTTAAGCGTATTAGATGAGTTGGTAAAAGACTCAACGGAATTAAATATAGCTGAATTGACAGAGCTATACTATCGCTACGCTCGGATCCACCATTCTATTGGCAATCATTTACTAGCTTCTTCGAATTATCAAAAATGTATATCTCAACCAGCTAATTCCGAATTATGGCTCCAAGTGTACTCCTATTTCTTTTTAGCAGAACTAGCAAAGGATGAAGGAGATATTGCATTAGCCAGAAGTAGATATCAAAAGGCACTTTCCTATGATGAGTATTTTTATCAGGCAGGATTAGAAAACAGGTGTAAAGTAGCGTTAGCTGAATTGAATTAATTTATAAGAAACATCCCTTTTACCTTTGAAAGTAGCCGGGATATGTTTACATGCCTCTTTGTGGTATTAAACTTATTTAATATGTATTTTCTGTATGTGTCTTAGTCCGTTCATCTCCCAATTTAGGAAATAAACTCCCGCAGGTAATTGCTGACCATACTCCCACTCATACGAAAATGATCCTTTGGGACGAGATTGATGATAAATCGTCTCCATCTTTTTCCCGCTTAAACTAAATAAGCTAATAGTTAATGCTCCTGATTGAATAAATTTCCCTGATAATTGTACCTTTCCTTCACTTGGATTAGGATATGGGAGAGCTATGTCAGCTATAGTGTTAAAAGGATCTTTCAAAGACGTAACTACATTAACAGTAATGGTAACACTATCCAGTTTTTCACATCCTTCATTATTAAAACCTCTTACCACATAGGTGGTAGTCTGAGCAGGAGAAGCCACAGGATTAGCAATATTAGGATCTGATAAAGTTTCCGATGGACTCCATTCGTAATTAGAGGCTCCAATGGCATTAAGTTGAACAGTTTCTCCTGAATCAATCACCGACTCATTTGCAATGGCGATAGTTGTAGGTCTTGGTACAACGCTAACATTAATCGTATCATCTACCCGGCATCCGTCATTACCAGTAATACTAAGAAAGTAGGTTGTCGTATTTTGAGCGGTAAGTGTTGGATTAATGATAGACGGATCGCTTAGGCCCGTAGTAGGCGTCCATGAAATGGTACCACTACCAGAAATAGTACCATCAATCTGAACTTGATCGCCTACACATGCTTCAATGTCTTCTCCAGCATCTACAAAGCCAGGCTCTCCCAAACTAAGATCGAATGTCTTAGTAACAGGCTGGCTGGGTCCGATAGGACTATTTGCAATTAAAGTTACTGTAATAGTTGTCGGACTATCTACTTGGAAGACGGGATTTTTGACTGAATCTACCGCTCCATTGCTGAATATCCAAAACCAATTGGAAGGTAGGTTCTCTGACCGATCTAATATTCTGAATTCACCTGTACACGAAAAATCACTTTCCAATTCAAAATCCGCAATAGGAGGTTCTGTAGGTCGATTACAAACAGTGGAAGAAAGAAGTTCTACTCTTTGAGGGGCATTTTCAATCACTGTTCTCATTCTGGACACCTGACAGTTAGTGAATAAGTTTCTACATGGCCCTACCTGCGCAATCATGTAATTTGCTAGTTGATCCACTGAGCCGCAAGAAGAAGCGCCAAAATTACATCCGTTATTCATTTGATCCTTAAAAGGAGTATCCTCACAAAAATCATCTTCTTCACAAGTATTCCCATCGTCCAGATTACCAGGACCTCCCAAATGTAACAGACCAAGATAGTGACCTATTTCATGAGTGGTAGTTCTACCATCAGACCCGCCCTGACGCCCAAATTGGCTTCTTAGAACAACAACTCCATCCGTTTGTGTAAATACCAAGGAAGGTAACCCCTCCAAATCTTCTACTCGGGTAGGCAGCGTAGCAAATCCTCCAATGCCAGGATTGCCATTTTCATCTAATATTCCATCCACTACCCAAATATTTATATATTCTCTGGGATTCCATATCGTTTGAGGCTTAATAACATTATTTATGTAAGAGGCTGCATAAGGAGGAGCTGTAAATCCAGCCTCATCTCTATCTACCCGATCAATCCCCGCCTCATCTAAAGGGATTCCATCAGGACCTACATACGCTAAACAAAATTCAATTTCCGAATCCGCTCCAGCAGGATCAGTATTAAAACCCGGCGTTCCAGATGCTCTACGAAAATCTTCATTCAGCACATCAATCTGAGAGATAACTCTTTCCTCAGACAAATTAGCCCCTGTTCCGATTCTCTCACCATTATGTATTAAATGAACTACTACAGGAAGTGTCTCTACCGCTCGCGTGGCAGAAGGGGATTGACGAGCCTGTAAAGATTCAATCCATTTATTAAATTCATAAGGATTAGAAAGTCCCGGATATTCTTTCCTCATCGCTTCATGAACCTCTGGAGTAGAACAGTTAATCAACTCCTGAGCAAAAGCAGATAGCTGAAAGCTCCAGATGAAAACAATTAATAAAAATAAGCGTGTGTAAATTTTGAACATGACAATTATTTTAGAAAATCCACCAACTGTGAGGTGCGAATTAATACAAAATCAACATTTGGGCCATATTAAAACGATTCATTTTCCAATTTACCCAATACACCCCTGGTAAGAAAGTACTCGATAGGTCGTATCTATATCTGAAAGAACCTCTCGAGATTCGACGAGAAAAAATAGTGTGCCTCTTTCCTAAAGCATTTACTAGTTCAATAACAAGAACTCCCCCCATCGCTAATTCAGCTGAAAATTGAACTTCATCTCTGGTAGGATTGGGAGAGAGTTTGACATCAAACAAAGACGCACCCAAAGAAGAACTGATAGAAGTGGCCAGGTCGACCTCTATCAATACACTATCAATTGAACTACACTCTTGACCATTTCTACCCTCCACAAAGTACAAGGTTGTTTCTAAAGGGAATGCCAGAGGATTGGGAATTTGAGCATCACTTAAACTGGAATCCGGCGTCCAAAGATAAGACTCTGCCCCTATAGCAAATAGCTGAATAGTATCTCCCGGACTTATATTATCTGTACCAATGGCGAAAGTCGTAGGTCTGGGAAATACAGTTGCATTTAAGGTATCTTTTGTGGTACATCCATCTATAGTAGTTACCTCAAGAATGAAATCGGTAGATTGCTCTGGACTAATGATAGGACGTAGAATATCCGTTCGACTGATAGCTGTTTCTGGGTACCAACTAACCATCGTCGTATCTCCAGTAATGGTAGGAGAGAGCTGTATACTATCCCCAAGACACAAGGCGACATCTGTTAATTCAAGGGAAGTGGTATCTAATATATCAATCTCTATTTCCTGCATAAGCTGATCCTGCCCCAGGGGATTAGAAATTGAAAAATCTATCATATAGCGACCAGATTCAGGAAAATAAAAAATGGGAGTCGATACCTGTGAATGAAAAGATGAGTTCTCCTGAAGCATTTAATACACGCCATTCATAATCACATCCATGAATAGCTGCTAAAGAATCCGGCGCAAATTCGACCTTCCCTCCACAACTTTGTAAAGAAGAGTGCAAAAAACCAGCTATAGGTTCCACTAACCTAGAAGCGGCTACAGCCGAAGCAGCATTAATCCGCCCTTTTCCAATCAATCCTTCAAAGCCCGGATTCAATGAATCAATATCGACAGCAGTTTGCTGAAGAATAGTGATAGCGTCTTCGTCATCCAGACATGGATGAATAGACTTCATTAACCCGATTAATCCTGCTACAATAGGACTCGCTAATGAAGAGCCACTGGTAATATTATAGGTCCCTTCGCCTTCATTTGGATCCAATACCCATAAACTAGTTCCCGGAGCCATAAGATCTATGCTGGGACCAAAATTGGAAGCTGAAGCCTTTTTATCATTTAGGGTAGTAAAGCCTACATTAATAACAAAATCATATTGAGCAGGGAACTGAATCATATCTGCTCCATCATTTCCTGCTGCAGCTACCATAATGATCCCATGCTCATGAGCCACTTGAATAAGATTAGCGAAAGTTTGGCTGAATTGAGTACTACCGAATGAAAAATTGACGATATCAGCTCCTGCAGCGATGGCATAGTCTAATCCTCTTAACGCATGCGTAATTTCCCCTACACTGCTAGATGCTTTCACGGGAATTAAACGGGAATGAAACCCTATACTGGAAAGACCTATTCCATTATTAGTGGTGGCAGCAGCACACCCGGCAACTAAGGTTCCATGAGCAATATCTGGACTATCGGGATTAGGGTTAGGATCTTCTGAAGCGACATCATATCCACTCACATCATCCACAAAGCCATTATTATCATCATCTAATCCATTATCGGGGATTTCTGCCTCATTGATCCAAATATTTTCCCACAGATCCTCATGGTCTGTCATAATCCCTTCATCAATGATCGCAATTGTAATATCAGCACTTCCCTGACTAATATCCCAGGCAGCCGGAGCACCTATTACATCCAGGTAATCCAACGAAAAAATCTCGTAATCATCCGGAATAAAAGAGGTTGAAAAAGTAGGCGTAGGTTCTATGAATACTACTTCTGGCAAAGCGGAAAAATCTGCGGTAATATCTTGGAGGTTATGATCTGTAGACATTGTCATCTCATACACATGATCTAGTAACGGGTGGGCCGTTACAAACGCTTTACGAAGATGTAGGACATTATGCCGTTGAAATAATTGTTCTATGGGTTCTTCATTGTGCCAATAGGTCAATGCTGACTGACCTTCCAAAAATGTAGCCGAAAAAATAGGAGAAAATGCGGGTGTTAAATGAATAAAAAAGCGTTGGACTGGAGGAGAAGTAATACCCTGAGCCAAGCTCCATTGGAACAAAGCACAAACTATAAAAGCAAGTAACCCAAACAACTTATATAATGCTAACCTCTTCAGAATCCGACCTTTTGAATGTTTATGAATAAATAAACAACCGAAATAATAGCACGATTAAAATCCCTACGATAACTACCAATAGAAAGAACAGCGTCAGCTTTCTGGATGAAATAGGTTCCTCTTGAGAAATCCACTTCCCTCGACTTCCGTCGATGAGGAAATAATATTTCTTTTTCCCCATTTGATAATAACTCAACCATACTGGTATCCAAACCCATCCCAATTTGTTTATTGATTTCTCAATGTTTACTTGCAGATTATCAAATGTCTCACCCATCACTTCCTGCTTTACTTCTTCTTCTACCGCCTTATCTATCATATCATCAATCTTAAAAAGGGCATCGTCTTTACGCATTCCAAACACTTCACCTTCCCAATTTTTGACATAGTCTCCATCATAAGGGACAATCAATTTTGTCAACTCAGTCAATTCATAATATTTCAACTTTTTCAATCCTACAGACTGAACTACTAAATCTTCTAGTTCTAATTCTACATAACCCGTGGTACTTAGCTGTTCAGACTGCTTAATCTTTTCCTCATTATGAGTTACTTCCACAGGAATAGAGGAATTTGCTTTCCACATCGACCTGGTAAAAATTTTGTAGTGCCAACAAGGAATATATAAGCCCCTCACTCGTTCACGATCAGCGATGATATCAAAGTCATTGGGATACCAAATGCTTTTCTTTGCATATCCACTTAATTTCCCTATAGCAGTGTCCTTGGAAACGCTAAACGGGATAATCCCTTTTGGATATAAACCTTCTTTGAATGTGGCTTCCTTGTTAATTTTTTTTCCATCACAAACAGGGCACTGAAAATCTTCTTCTTCTTTGGATGTATAAATAAAAGATTTGCAGGAAGCGCAATTCAATACTTGTTGGTCGGCGGGAAAATCAGTAGTAAAAGTGTCGGAGTTAACAACCTCAAAAAGGGTTTTATGTTTAATTTGATTGACTTTCTTTTTATCCTTTTTCATGCCGTCTACTACTTGAACTGGTGGTAACGTTTAGGGATTCTTTTATTACTTGTAAGTCTGCTATAATTTTCTCCAGCCTTTCAACAATATTTCCAAATCCAAATACCAACTATACATTCGGGCATAGTATTTATCTAATCCATTCGTGTCCATATCAGGTTGTGGAGTGCGTTGAAGACGATCTAACATCGTTAGCCAACCCGGTTTTAATCCGGGCAGTCCTTTCTGGGCGGTGTGAATATAGCCTACTAAATGGGATTGGCGAAATAATACGTGCAGGATGTGGTTCAACGCTTGTCCCGGACGTTGGTACAGCCAAAAAACGAACGGATAAGAAATGAGTAAACATAAGCTTCCAATAAGATCGAATATATTTTTTTGTAGGCGGAATTCTCGTTTTTGGAGGTTAAATGATATCGCTTGTTGATGTCTGGAGGAGTAAATAGATTGCGGACCTATGATGTAATCCGCATTAGGAGGAACGATTTTATAGCTGAGTTTTTGAGGAAGTTGTTCAAGTTCTTGCATTAAATTCAGGATCTCTTCGGTGGGTATACTCAAATTACCGAAAATCACTTCCTCCAGATCGTAAAATTGGATGATTTCTTCTATTTGTGCCAATGAGCCGAGGCTTTCTATGTGTGGGGTACCGGAAGAAGAAAGGTGAGGTGTTTCTGTCGTGGCTGGACGGATAATGCCTCCAACGATTTCTACGGGATAGCTCAAAGACCTCAAGAACATTCCTCCTATTCGCTGAACTTCCTCAGTATTTCCCACAATAGCTATTCGCTTTTTTGTTAATTCCCCAAAAAAGAAGGTTCCGTTTTCACGAAGATGGTGGATTCCTCGGGTAGTTATAGCCATAATCATAGTGAAAATGGACGATAAACCCACAATGGCCCTGGAAAAGTTAATGTCTGGAAAGAGATAACTGACGGTAGCTATGGCAATAAAGCCTGAGAACGTAGCCGTGATGATGGGGCGTAACCGATAAGGCTTTTTATAAGCGCCTGCTAACCACAGAAATGAAATAAAAACGATGGTATAAATAGGTGCTGCTACTACATCAAAGGTGATGGGATAAGCGCCGCCTTCTATATACTTCACATAGTGTTCCCAATAGGATTTAATCCCAAAAATAACTGCATAAACTAATGCTGCTTCTATCAAAGGAAACCCAAATCTTGTGAAAAATCTATAAATCACTGCCATCAAAGCTCTGGCATATACTGCCAATTTGATGCCTGCGATAAAGAGCTTCTTTTTTCTTCCACCAAAGTGCTTTTCCGCAAAGATGATCATGGCCTGATAGAATACCTTCACATAATTAAGGCTTCCTTTTTTAGTGCTTTCTCCTTTATAGTGAATAATTTGCGTGTCTGCCAGATAGTGATTGGTATAGTCGGCCAGTAAGATTCGGTAGGAAAGGTCTATATCCTCTCCATACATAAAAAAATCTTCATCCAGGTACCCCACTTCTTCTAATACACTTTTCCGCATCCACATAAATGCTCCGGAAAGAATTTCAATTTCGTGATTTTGATCTTTGTCCAGGTAGCTAAGGTGGTATTGACCGAATCTTTTATTCTTAGGGAATAAGGTGGAGAGTCCAAAAATCTTATAAAAGGATACCCAGGGCGTAGGAAGTGATCGCTTAGATTCGGGAAGGAAGTGCCCCTCTCCATTAATCATTTTTACGCCGAGGCCACCAGCTTTGGGGTGAGCATCCATATATTCTATACACTTCATAAAAGTGCTTTCCTCGACGACCGTATCCGGATTCAGGAGGAGGACATAGCGGCCTTTTGAAATGCTGATTCCTTGATTATTAGCTTTAGAAAAACCGGGATTATCCTTGTTTTCTATGAGAATGATTTTACTGCCAAATTTTTCTTTCAGCATTTGTTGGCTTCCGTCTACAGAATTATTGTCTATAACGATGACCTCTGCAGAAATGGAATGGCAGGCTTTAAATACTGAGAGCAAGCACTGTTCGAGAAAGTGCTTGACATTGTAATTGACAATGATGATAGACAAGTCAATAGGAAGATCCGATGGCTTAGGAATGTCCATTTTGGGAAGGCATAGAGAGCAAGGTTCGATTAATAAAGGATCTGGCAAGGGTAATTTCATCTGTAAATTCCAGGTCGCAGCCGATAGGAATTCCTCGGGCAATGCTGGAGATTCGAATACCCATGTTGCTGACCTTTTTAGAGATATAGAAAGAGGTAGTATCTCCTTCGATGTTAGCGCTAAAAGCAAAAATGACTTCTTCTACTTCCTGTTCTCTAATGCGGTTAATCAGGGATTCTAAATTTAGCATAGATGGGCTGATACCTTGCAGCGGATTGATCAATCCGCCTAACACGTGATATACCCCATTAAATTGATGGGTATTTTCCAGGGCAATCACATCTTTCATATCTTCTACTACACAAATCTGCTTCTTGTTTCTCCGCGTATTACTGCAAATATTACATATTTCGCTGTCAGAAATGTTATGACACACCTGGCAATAGCTGGTATTCTTCCTGAGATCAATAATTGAGTTTCCCAATCGTTCTGCGTCTTCTTCAGTCTGCTTAAGAACGAATAACGCCAGTCTTAATGCCGTTTTTCGGCCTATTCCCGGTAGTCCTGACAATTCATTAACTACGTTTTCTATTGCCTTTGATGGGTATTCCATTCTTCAAATTTACAAAAAATCCTCAAATGAGAGTAGCATGTGAAGGCTGCAAATGAGGATTAATTACCCTTTCCTTGAACGTTGTAATCGATGCTCTCTTTCAGCTTTTTCCAGAGCGAGTCCAATTAGCTGACTGATGAGTTCCGTATAAGAAGTGCCAGCGTGTTCCCAAAGTTGGGGATACATGCTGATATTGGTAAAGCCAGGCAAGGTATTCACCTCATTGACATACACCTTTCCATCTTCACAAACAAACATATCTACTCTAGCCATCCCTTCACAATTTAATACTCTGTAGGTTTGTTGAGCTACCTGAATCAACTTTGCCATCATCTGATCGTCTATATTGCGGGCAGGAATGATCACTTCTGCTGCCTCTGCACTTTCGTATTTGGATTCGAAATCATAAAAGCCTTCTTTCATAATTACTTCTCCAACGGTAGTTGTGGCTATAGCTGAATTTCCTAATACGGCACATTCTACTTCTCTCCCTTCTATAGCTTCTTCAATAATGATCTTCGTATCGAATTTAAATGCTTCTTCTACTGCTTTTCGGAAGGAATGAACATCTGTGGCTTTCGATACACCTACTGAAGAACCCATATTAGCAGGTTTAATAAACAAGGGTAATCCCAGGTGGTTCACTACCCCCATATAGTCTACCGCCTCTTTTTCGGCATCTCTAAACATCAGAAATTCAGCTACTAATAAATCTGCTTCTCTCAACAGTCGCTTGGTGATATCTTTATCCATAGATACCGCAGAAGCTAATACATCCGGCCCAACAAATGGAAGATTTAGATGGCGAAGGAGTCCTTGAAGGCTTCCATCTTCTCCATAAGGTCCATGTGTAATAGGAAAGATGACGTCAGCTTCCAGGGGTTGTTCGGATTGTTTGAGATATACCAATGCGCCAGTAGCTTTCCCTGGAAGTAGCGCTAGGGGTTGGCCTAGAGTAATGTCCAGATTGTTTGTCTGGAATTGATCTTCAGATATGTGGTACCAGCTACCCGAGGGAGATATTCCTATCAGTTGCACTTCAAAGGCTTCTCGATCGATAGCATTATATATATTTCGGGCAGACATGATGGATACTTCATGTTCGGGAGAGCGGCCTCCAAAGACCAGCGCCACAGTTTTTTTCATGATGGAAGGCTTAAGGAATGAAATTATCGGTGCGAAATTAGGTTTCTTTAAATGATGCGAGTATACTGAGAATTCTTTAATTTTTTCAGCTATGCTACAAACTTACAATCCCAAAAACGAACACCTACAGATTTATGTTGGAGGTCAGCTCTTCCATCGTCGAGATGCGAAAGTGTCTGTATTTGACAGTGTGGTCCAGGGAGGAGATGCGGTATGGGAAGGACTACGAGTATATGACGGTCGAATTTTTTTGTTGGACCGACATTTGAAGCGACTTCGGGATTCGGCGAAAGCATTGGCATTTCAAGGAATTCCTTCAATTGAGGAGATAACACAGGCATTGTTGGATACGTTGGCCGCGAATGAGATGCGGGATGGCGTACATATTCGGTTGACGTTAACGCGAGGGGAGAAGATTACTTCGGGCATGGATCCTCGCTTGAATCAGTTTGGGTGTTGTTTGATTATCGTTGCAGAATGGAAGGCACCTGTATATGATGATCAGGGCATTCGGTTGATTACGGCGGCTACCAGGAGAAACGGGCCTTCATATCTGGATTCGAAGATTCACCATAACAATTTGTTGAACAATATTCTGGCGAAAATTGAGGCGAATGTGGCGGGGGCGGATGATGCGTTGATGCTGGATGGGGAGGGGTTTGTGGCGGAGACGAATGCGACGAATGTATTCGTCGTACGGGAGGGCGTCTTGTTGACGCCGTGGGCGGAGGCATGTTTGCCGGGGATAACGCGGGGAATGGTCATGCAGTTAGGGAAGGACTTAGGAATGGAGGTGGTGGAACGACGGATCAGTTTGTCGGAATGTCATTCAGCGGATGAGATGTTTACTACAGGAACGATGGGAGAGTTGACACCTGTAGTGGAATTAGATGGGAGAGTGATAGGAGATGGGTCAATGGGGGAAATAACCCAAAAATTAAGAAGGGCGTTTGAGGAAAAGACGAAGGAGATGGGAGAAGTAATTTTGCGAAATTAACCTGTTTAATTAAGTAGCGTTTTCCAATGTTAATATCCCATGTCCAAAATGAGCATTGAATTTTTTGCAGTAAATAATGATTGTCGTTATCTCCTTGATCGAAAGCTTCTCTGGTAAAGCTAGCTCATGATTCGTCTTACGATAATCGTACGGAGCTATGTCAATCGTACTTGAATCGGGCTGACCGTGGGTTTGTGGACTAACCGCAATCCAGACATCCGGGGCACCGGGAGCTACCCAAAAATCTTTAAGGGTTAATTGATATTGATTATTCTCTAATTGGACGATTTTTGCAGAGCCCTTAGCTTCAGGACCCTGTATGTGTGTGGAGGCGATAATATTCATATGTTATTTGAATAATACTTTTCTTAAATATACGAATAGGATAATTCTGATATCACGCTTAAAGCTTAAAATTCAAAGCCCATATGTATCCCCGCAGACAATTCAGAATGCTCGCTGATCACTGTACCAATGATTGGGCCGAAATGAAACCATGCTGAAGGCCGTATGTTAATTTCTGCTTCTGCATAAGCTCCCAAAGTTAAATCTCTATGCTCGCTGGGTAAGCCAAAATTGGGCCCTGCGTTTAACGTCAACCAACGAGTAGGGTTAATACTCCCCAGCAATGCAAGATCATGAAGAGTTTCTTCCTCCTCAAATCGTGCTGTATAAGAACCTCCAGTACCCCATGTATGGTCAAACCAGTAAGTAAAGTGAGTCTCCACTCCAAGAACTCCTTGCTCACTATCGAAAGAATAGGCAAAGATACTAGAGGTAATAAGCTCATAAATTCCTTTTTCTTTGCTGTGATGGGGTTCGTTTTGGGAGGGATGATATTGGGCATGTAGATCGAAAGAACTACTGACTAACATACTACATATGAGAAGTGGCATGATTGGATGTATAAGTATCCTCTTTATCCCACGAGTTAGAAGAAATATTACATATGGCGTCATTAAATGTCCCATTTGATTGACTAAATAAGCGAGTAGTTACAAAGAAATAAGAAAAATCAGTAGCAAAAATAAATGAACTAAATCAACTGAGCTATAGAACGTAACGACAAATTTGTCAATATTTTTGTAAGCTATTTATCAATTTAACATGCAAATTTTGTTTTTGTGTAGTACTAACCTACTATTCTTAGGATCGAGAGGATGTCAAGGATAGGTTGGAATTGTTGCTGGCAAGTAAACATAAGATGCCGAGCTTATTTACCTTAAGGTGTCTTGTCCATTTGTGGTATAGATCTTTACATTATATCCTAGTGCATCATTAGTTTTTAGATTTCCGACAACCGCATAATCTCCATTTGATCGGAGAACCATATCAGTAATAATATAAGTTAACATCATATTAAATCCGGAAATATTGGGTATCAAGCAAGCACTTTTATGAAAAAAAGGAACTTCGTAACCAAAAAAGTCTTCATCATTAAATTGAGAAAACTCATATGTCCTGGAACAAATACTATCTCCCTGTTCGTCTGTTTTGATGATTCAATATTCCCTATTGGAGGAAAATCCATTCATATACCGGCTACCAAGTAATATAAATCCTTCATCTACCGTATAGGAGAAGTCGTAGGGCCAATTCGAATATTGGTCACCATAGGTTCTTTCCCAAAGCTTTGTTCCTAAAGCATCTGTCCTAACAAGCCAAAGATCCGACCATTCTCCATTGGAACGATTAACGTCTTTTTTTCCAAATAAGGCAAACCCTCCATCAGGGATTTCAATAAGGTCAATGCCATTTGCATCTACTTCTTCTTCATAGGTATGTTCCCATAATACGTTTCCATTTCCATCTGTTTTCATTAACCATAAGGAGCTGTTATTTAAATCGTTTGTATGAAATCCTATTAAAGCGATTCCTCCATCCGAAGTTTGAATGAAGGTTTCGAATTTATCATTCCTAAGACTCCCTCCGTAAGTTCTCTCCCAAACTACTTTCTCCTTATCATTAGTTTTTACTAGCCAGGCGTCATATCCATCGCTATTATTTACGCTTTTAGTTCCCAATATTAGAAGATTCCCATTTGAGGTTTCCAACATATCTATTCCTTTTTCATCTTCTGGTCCTCCTATGCCAAATTTTGAGAGGGCCGAAGCAGATGGTTCAAGCTGTTCACCTGAGGAACAAGCAAAGAAATGGTATAATGCAAGGGATAAAAATAGAATAGAGGTGCGATGTTTGATGTGCATTATTTATATAAAAATAAAAGTGTTGAATTAAAATATACAGAGGGTGAAAAAACTTGCTAATATGACAACAACCTCGTCCCTCCAAATCCCTCTTCATGCATCATCTTTACTCCTTCTATATTTCCGATTAGTATTTGCGTTACCCCTTGAGAGAGTGCATCAAAAGCATTATCTAATTTAGGGATCATACCATTGTGGATAGCACCAGAAGTTTTGAGCGTTTGATGGAAGGTTAAGTATCCAAGTTCTGATTAAGTATTAATGGCATCTTATAAGTTCATCTTGATGATCAACAATGAATATTTCTATACTTACTAGAAGTGTACGAATGATAAAGTGGTATAGTGAGAGGAAAAAACGGTGTAAATACCTTAATCTAAGAAAAATTCCAAAAACCGATAGGAAAATTTTTGCCCGACTTTTTTTAAGTCATATCTATAATTTCCTTCCAAAACATGAAACTTCCGACTAACTTCTACGTCTCAGACAAATCTGAACATCTTTGATATGGAAAAAGAATTATCACCTGATCAGATTCCTTCTCTGGAGGACAGATTGGAAGCATTTGAAGATATTATTGATTCGGAAGTGGGAGATACAGCTTTAGTCAGAGCCCGAAATCTGGAGCGAGAGTTTGGGTTAAAGCAACTATATCTAAAATTTGAAGGTGGGAATCCTACGGGCACACAGAAGGACAGAATTGCTTATGCTCAGTGCATGGATGCCCTGAGAAGGGGATTTGATACCATTATTGTTGCCACTTGTGGAAATTACGGCGTGGCTGTGGCTTCGGCTTCTCAATTGGCAGGATTAAGATGTGTAATCCATATCCCTGAATCCTACCATACGAAACGTATTCAGGATATGGAAGCCCACGGCGCTCAGATTTTTAGAGTTTCTGGAGATTATGAATATGCGGTACAGACAGCTCAGGAGAAAGCCGGGCAGGAAGGTTGGTACGATGCTAATCCGGGAGGAGAAAATACGATGATGCAATTACAGGCCTATGCGGAAATTGCTTACGAAATATATGATGAGCTAAGAGATGCCCCTAGAATGGTAGCAATTCCCGTTTCTAATGGAACTGTGTTGGCAGGAGTCCATAAAGGCTTTGTTAAATTGAACAAAAGGGGAAAGACATCCAAAATCCCTATCATGTTAGCAGGATCTGCTAAGGGGAAAAATCCTATCATCGCTTCCTTTCGTAATAAAAAAGCTGAATATGAAGATCTCCCTCAGGATAAAATAAAAGAAACGCTCATCAACGAGCCATTGATAAATTGGCACAGTTTCGATGGAGAATGGGCCTTTGATGCGATCAAGCAATCCGAAGGCTGGGCAGCGGATATTTCGGATCGACAAATGATGTTGCTTTCCAAACTGATACGGGAGAAAGAGGGCATGAATGTGTTGCCAGCAGCTACTGCTGGATTAGCTGCATTGATTAAGTGGCATCGGAAAAAGCCATTGGCTCCAGATAGATATGTAGCAGTATTAACCAGCCGTAGTAATTAGGAAGAAGCTCGTTTAATTAATTATTAATTCATTTATCAATGCGAGAAAAAGGAAATGCTATTGTTTATTGTGAGGGAGCCTTTAATACGCCAGAAGGTAAAACGGCTCATGGATTAGTGCGTTTTACAGAAAGATATCGCGTTGTTGCGGTCATTGATAGCAGATATGCCGGACAAGATGCAGGAAAAGTGCTGGATGACAGACCTAATCACATTCCCATTGTGGGGAGTTTTCAAGAAGTATTGGACAACCCGGTAGCCCAACAGTTTTCTCCGACTCATTTTGTCATAGGATTGGCGCCAGATGGAGGAAGGCTTCCTAAAGAAGCGTTGGAAGTTGTGGAATGTGCGATCCATTCTAGCTTGCACATTGTTTCAGGATTACATGATTTTTTAAGTGATAAGGAGGAGCTTTCCACATTGGCACAAAAAAAAGGAATAACCATTAAAGATATTCGGAAAACCCCTTCCAGAGATCAATTGCATTTTTTTAGCGGGAAAATTGATGAGGTAAATGCTTTAGTCATTGCCTTGCTGGGGACGGATTCTGCGGTGGGAAAGAGGACGACTGCCTGGGTGTTGGTACATGCCTTAAGAAAAAAAGGAATAAAGGCTGAGTTGATAGGTACAGGGCAAACGGCCTGGCTTCAAGGAGCTGTGTATAGTTTTGTCTTGGATTCATTGATCAATGATTTTATATCTGGGGAGATCGAACATGCTGTCCATTCGGCCTGGAAAGATGGGGCAGAAGTAATCATTATTGAGGGACAGGGAAGTTTGTTGAATCCGGCTTATCCGGGTGGGTTCGAAATTTTGGCAGCAGGTAGACCCGATATGGTGGTATTACAACATGCGCCTACAAGAACGACTTATGATGGGTTTCCTGATTTTCCCATGCATCCCTTATCGAAGCAAATTCAGGCGATAGAGTTTATTTCAGACAAACCTGTAGTGGCAGTTACCATTAATCATGAAGAAATGGAAAGATCGGATTTACCTACTTACAAGGAAAAGATTTATAAGGAAGTAGGACTTCGTGCATATGATGTTCTTTGGGAAGAAGCAGATGAATTGGTGGAGTTGGTGTTACAAAAAAGAAGATAACAACCTCGTCCCTCCAAATCCCTCTTCATGCATCATCTTTACTCCTTCTATATTTCCGATTAGTATTTGCGTTACCCCTTGAGAGAGTGCATCAAAAGCATTATCTAATTTAGGGATCATACCATTGTGGATAGCACCAGAAGTTTTGAGCGTGCGATATGATAAGGGAGTAAGTAAGGGAATGACAGTTTCATCATTGTCCGAATCTGTTAATACACCTGGACGCTCGAAACAATACATTAGCGTTACATCATACCTTTTCGCTAAAGAACCAGCTACAGTAGAAGCGATCGTATCCGCATTCGTATTGAGTAATTGGCCTTGTTGATTATGGGTCAATGGGGCAAATACCGGGACAATATGCTGCTCCAACAATAATTGAAGCATAGCTACATTGACCTCATCTATATCACCTGCAAAACCGTAATCTATGTCTCCTACAGGTCTTTTGTGAGCGAGAATCATATTTAAATCAGCGCCTGTCAGCCCTAATGAGTTTTGTCCCAACGCTTGCAACTGAGCCACGATCTTTTTATTCACTAATCCTCCATATACCATCGTCGCTATCTCCAGCATAGCAGCATCCGTAATCCTTCGACCATTGATCATGGTAGCTGTTACCCCTAGTTTGTCAGCTAAGGCAGTAGCGGATGTTCCTCCTCCGTGTACCAATATTTTGGGTGAAGGTAAGCAAGAAAAATGTTGGAGAAATGTGTTTAGTTGGGACGAGTGGTCCACAACCTTTCCCCCTATTTTAACAATGGTACATTTGAGCATATCCTACAATCCTTCGTGAGCACAGAATCCAATATTATGATATTACAGGTATTTCCTAATTGCCCTGGCAGTACCGCGCTCTGAGGGCCAACTTGCGTCCTGTTTGACTAATTTTCCTTCTTTATTGAAGATGAGGTAGGTGGGATAACCTTTTATGCGATAGCGATCCTGAAAAGGATTCCTTCTTGATTCACTTAATCGGATGTGATATCCTGTAATGTGATATTGATCTATTGCTTTCAGCCAATCATCTTCATGTTCATCTACGGAAACGTTAAGAAATACAACATGTTCTCCATCAAGTTCCTTTTTCAATTCCATTGCATAAGGAGCTTCTTCCAGGCAAGGTCTGCACCAACTGGCCCACATATCCACATAAATGACGGAACCTTTGAACTGTGAGATCAATTCTTCAAAACTTTCTCCTTCTTGCCAAATGAGGAACCTGTGTTCATCGTAAGTAGGAGGAGCAAATAAAGTAAAATCGTTAATGTCATTGAGCGTGGATACCTCAGCATCAAAACCTCTGCTTTGCCCTGTTACTTGAACTACAAAGCTGGTGATCATCGCACAGGTCAATAGATACCGAAAAAAAAATAGTGCATTCATGAGAAAAAATTTATCTGTTGTGATGACATCTTGTATTAGACTAACATAAACTAGTAAATCATTTAACACAAGGATGTAAGTAAGCGAAAGTTAGCACTATAAATATTAAGTGAGTATAAAAATCGAAAAAGAATAAATAAATAAAAATATAATAGTGGTTTAATATAGGTTGATAATCAATGTAGTGAGTGTATCCTGTAATACAAATTGTTTGTGTTCTGTCTTTTAAGTCTGCTACGACCAGTGTGATTGTAGCAGATTTTTTTTGTTTGTGCCAATGAACCATAAGTTGCTCTTTTTTTTAGCATTTGTTAGCTGCTTGGCTCATATTTTGTTATTATTAGCATGAATAAATTGGAGCAGATATGAAGAAATCTGGGATGGAATTTGGGTATAATTGGGAAGATACGTTCTACCCATAATCGGATGGAAAACCATTGGCAGAGAATACAACACAGGCAGAATGGATTATATTATTGGTCAATAATCTCAGGATACTTTTCAGAGATAGGGTGACTTTTGTAGCTATGGATTTGTTTTGGTATCCAGTTGAGGGAAATAATAACATAGTAACAGCTCCTGATGTAATGGTAGCTCTGGGAAGACCTAAAGGTCATCGTCCATCCTATCAGCAATAGTTGGAAGAAGATACTCCTCCCCAGGTAGTCATTGAAGTGCTTTCTCCTTCAAATAAACAGGAAGAAATGCGTCGAAAGCTACAATTTTATGAAACTTATGGAGTGAAAGAGTACTTAGTAATAGATCCCGAAAAGGGTAAAGAGTCCTTCCTCGTGTGGGAAAGAAGAGGAGATCGCCTGGTTTTTATCCCAGGATACTACTGGAGAAGTTCCCTGTTAGAGATTGAGATCAGAAAAACGGATGATAGAATCAATGTTTATCATCCTAATGGTAGTCCTTTCAAAACAGCCGAAGAGATCGATAAGGAATTAATAGCAGAAAGAGAAAGAGCTGAGGCCGAAAAACTCAGCGCCGAGGAAGAAAGAAAACGTTCAATTCAATTGGAAGAAGAGATTAAAAGGCTCAAAGCTACATTGAGAGATGAAGGGATTGAAGATTAATTCCCGCATCTCACTGAAGGCATCTTTTTAGAGCAATTACGGCGGAAACTACTCTATTCGTTGCTTGCTCTATAACGACAGATTGGTTACTGTCTATCACCCCATCCGATACCACCACATTTCTTCTGACAGGTAAACAATGCATAAATTTTGCTCCATTCGTCAATGCCATTTTTTCCTCATTGATGGTCCAATCTAAATCTTGCCTCAGTACTTTTCCATAATCTCGATAAGCTGACCAATTTTTGGCATATATAATATCCGCTCCTTCAAAAGCTTGTTGCTGATCATATACTACAGGCGTATTCTTCATAAAAGATTCTGCTAATTCATAGCCCTCTGGATGGGTAACGACTACCTCCATATCAGCAGCTTGCATCCATTCTACAAAGGAATTGCCTACAGCCTGAGGTAGTGCTTTAGGATGAGGTGCCCAACTCAACACCACTTTAGGTCTGGATTGAGGGAAATGTTTCTTGATGGTAATTAAGTCAGCAAAGGATTGTAGCGGATGGCGAGTAGCGGATTCCAGGCTTACAATAGGGACATTGGCATATTTCTTAAACGCAGCCAATATTCTTTCCTCATAATCTGCTTCTTTATCCGTTAAAGAGGCAAAGGCGCGAATTCCAATGACATCGCAATATGCGCCCATCACCGCAGCCGCATCTTTAATATGCTCTGCTTTATGTTCATTCATGATAGCACCATCACTAAATTCCAACTTCCATCCTTCGCTTCCAATGTTCATTACAATTACGTCCATTCCCAATATCATTCCTGCTTTTTGTGAGCTAAGTCTGGTCCGTAAACTGGGATTGAAAAAAATCAGTCCCAACGTTTTGCCTTTAAATAAGCCCCTAAATGGAGATGGGTGCACGGAAAATAATTGGGCTTCTTCTACCCAGTCTTGAAGATTGTCGACGTCGTCAACGCTAGTAAAATGATGCATGTAAAGGGTAAATAAATATTATAAGATAATTTTTGATATAAGTCTCTGTTATATTGATCAGCTAAAACTTTTCGGGAGTTAACAAAATTAGCTCATGAAAGGAAGATGAAATGATATTTCATCTAAGTATTTATCCGTTTTACCATGGCCAACATTAATCCACTGAGAATCAATAAGACTCCAATAATTCGGTTTTGAAGATAAACTTTTCGCTGATTTTCAAGATATCCTTTTAGTTTTTCCGCAAACTGAGCATAAATAAGAAGAGATGCTCCGTCAATACATAAAAAAGTGGCAGCTAAAATAGTAATTTGCGGTAGAAATGGTCCATGTAATTGAATAAATAAAGGGAACAAAGCTGCGAAAAACACAATTGCCTTAGGATTTGCTGCTGACATTAGGAATCCCTCTAAATATAATGCATTGAAACTTCTCTGATTTCCGTTTTCCTGATCAATCTTGATTTCAGGCTTTGTAAATATCTTAGTTAAGCCCATGTAAATGAGATAGGCCACACCACACCATTTGATAATTTGGAATAATTCGCCTGAAGAAATGACAAAAGTAGCTAAACCTGCCCCTGCTAAAATAATTTGACACAAATTGGCCGACAAATCACCAAGAATTGTTCCAATCGTTTTATTTTTACCAAATTTCATGCTATTGGCTGTCACCAATAAAACACTTGGTCCTGGAGTAAGGGCTAAAATAGATACGGTAGCTACAAAGGATAGCCATACAGATAGTTCCATAGTTATTGTATTGGATGAGAGATAATATTAGTAGAATATGTTAGTAAAAACCCTTATGCTATTTCTTAGGAAGTTTATTAATCGTTTTTCTGAAAACAAGAGGACTTTTTGACCTAAATTGTCTGATAAGTCATGGCTTCTTCTCACTCTTTTCGCCTAATTATGCAATAGGATGAACCATCACCTGATGCATAGCTTCCAAGAAAATATCTGCCTGTTCTTTTGATAAGTTTAGGGGAGGTAATAATCTCAATACCCTTGGATCAGAAGAAGAACCCGTAAAAATATGATGCTGATATAACAGGCGCTGGCGGATTTCTTTCGCTTCCGAGGCCATATGCATTCCGATCATTAATCCCTGTCCTCTGACTTTCTGCACTCCAGGGATATTTTTTAGGGCCTCCATTAAGTAAGTACCTAATTGGGCTGCATGGGAGATAAGTTGTTCCTGTTCCAATACGTCTAAGACAGCTATTCCCGCAGCACATGCCAGATGATTTCCTCCAAACGTAGTTCCCAGCATGCCTTTCCAGGGCTTGATATCGGGATGAATCAACACTCCCCCAATAGGAAAGCCATTTCCCATGCCTTTAGCGATGGTAATAAGGTCCGGTTTTACCGAAGCATACTGGTGTCCAAAAAACTTACCAGTTCTTCCATATCCCGCCTGAATTTCATCTGCTATTAAGAGAGTGCCATATTGGGAACAAATAGAACGGGCTGCTTCCCAAAACTCCGAAGAGGTAACATGAATACCTCCTACACCTTGAATACTTTCCACCAAGACCGCACAGTATTCCCCGGTTCTAACAAGAGCCTGCATCGTAGAAACGTCGTTAAATGGAATATAGGTAATATGATCTGCGTGATTTATGGGGGCTTGTATTTTTCTATTGTGAGTTGCTGCTACTGCCCCGGAAGTTCTGCCATGAAAGGCGCGCTCAAAACAAATAATTTTCTTTCGTTGATGTTGGAATGAGGCTAATTTCAAGGCATTTTCGATAGCTTCCGCTCCAGAGTTACAAAGGAACAGTTGATAGTCGTCGTATCCTGACCATTGACCTAATTTATCCGCCAATTCCTGCTGCAAAGGATTTTGAACGGAATTAGAATAAAAGCCGATATGATGGAGCTGCTCTGTGATTTTTTGAAGGTAGTGAGGATGCTGATGGCCTATGGAAATCACCGCATGACCGCCATATAGGTCCAAATAGGATTGCCCTGTTTCGTCCCACACATAACTCCCTTTGGCATTAATTGGGGTTACATTGAACAATGGATATACTTCGAATAACTTCATGATTTTCTTGTTGAGATAAAGGACATATATAATGAGCTAAAAGGCTATGGCTTTTAGAGTGAGGCCGGAGGTTTCCTGAAAACCAAACATAAGATTCATATTCTGCACTGCCTGACCCGAGGCTCCTTTGATTAAATTATCGATCATGCTAATGATGAGTAGGTTATCTTCATGTTTTTCCACATAAAGTATACATTTATTCGTGTTGACGACCATCTTTAAATTGGGGTTTACTTCACTGATTCTCACAAAAGGATGTTCTCCGTAATAGTTGGCGTACAAAAACTTCGCCTCTTCATCACTAATGGGAACCTGGGTATACAGGCTGGCAAAAATTCCCCGGGTAAAATCCCCTCTTAATGGAAGAAAGTTACATTTATGATGGAATCCTGGCTGCAATTGGTGGATACTTTGCAAAATTTCTCCCAAATGCTGATGAGAAAATGGCTTGTAAATAGATAGATTGTTATTTCTCCAACTAAAATGAGTAGTGCTCACAGGTTGTTGCCCTGCTCCGGTAGATCCGGTAATAGCGTGAATGTGAATGTCGTGATGAAGTAATTGAGCTTTGGCTAGCGGTAATAATGCTAATTGAATACAGGTAGCAAAACATCCTGGATTAGCTATCTGATGAGCTGTAGAAATAACGGTTCGATTTAATTCTGGAAGCCCATAAATAAAGGAATGATGATCAGTTGTTATGCGAAAGTCTCTACTCAGATCAATTATGTTTACATGTTCAGCTACTTGATGTTGTTCTAAAAAAGGTATAGTTTTTCCATGTCCACTACAAAAAAATAATACGTCAATATCCTCCCGAATTCTATCTGTAAAGTAAAGGTCTGTTTCTCCGATTAAATCCGTATGAATGCTATATACAGGTTTACCTGCCTGACTGTTACTATGAACGAATGAAATGGAAGCATGTGGATGTTGTAAGAGAATTCGGATCAATTCACCTGCAGTATATCCAGCTGCACCGATAATTCCAACCTTGATAGGGGAAGCAGAAAAAGTCATGATAAGAAGTGTTACTAATCGAGGGTTGAATGAATTTGATGATAAATCTTGGTACTATTGGAAAGAATTTTGGTGAATCCTTTAACATCTTCACCTGTCCACGCCCGATTCATTTCTCCATATGTACCAAATTTTGCTGACATGAGATCGCTTTCTGATTCGGAGCCCAATACTTCATATCTGTAGGGGGTTAACCTTAGCTGTACCTTTCCAGATACATGTTGTTGTGTATCTTCCATAAATGCTTCGATATTGCGCATGACAGGATCGAGGAATTGGCCTTCATGTAGCAGCATTCCGTACCACTCAGCTAGTTGATCCTTCCAGTACATTTGCCATTTGGTTAGTATATGTTTTTCCAGTAAGCGATGTGCCGCAATAATCATCAGGGGAGCTGCTGCTTCAAATCCTACTCTTCCTTTGATACCGATGATTGTATCTCCTACATGGGTATCTCTTCCTATAGCATAAGTCGCCCCTATATCTGCTAACTGAAGAATAGCTTCCACTGGGCTGAGTGCCTGATCATTTATGCCTGTAAGTTCTCCTTGTGTGAAATGAAGTTGAAGAATTTGAGATTCTTGCTCCAACAAAGGCGAAGGATAAGCTTCCTCAGGCAAATATTCCCAGGAATTAAGCGTCTCTTTTCCACCTACACTAGTTCCCCAAAGCCCTTTATTAATAGAATATTGAGCCTTTTCCCAGTTCATATCTACGCCCTGAGACTTAAGGTAGGTGACTTCTGCTTCTCGAGAAAGTTGTTGATCCCGAATAGGGGTCAATATCTTTACTTGTGGAATCAGGATTTGAAATATCAGATCAAAGCGAACCTGGTCATTCCCTGCTCCCGTACTTCCATGAGCTACATAATCGGCATTCATTTCCTGTGCGAATTTCGCTACTGCCATAGCTTGAAATACGCGTTCAGCGCTAACGGATAGAGGATAGGTGTGGTTCTTGAGAATATTCCCATACACCAGATAGCGAATACATTGATGATAGTAATTGGGAACTTCATCCAGAATGGTAAAGCTCTTCACCCCTAAATCAGCAGCATGATTGCGAATATGATGCTTTTCCTCCGAGGAAAATCCTCCTGTATCCACTAGTACAGCATGAACTTCCAAGTCTTTTTCCAGAGATAAATATTTGACGCAATAGGTAGTATCCAGGCCTCCGCTAAAGGCCAATACAACTTTTTCTTTCATTTGTATGTTATAAGACAATGAGTAGGGATTTTAAAATTATGAAACTTTTTCAGCCTCTCTTCCGAAGATACTTTCCCATATTTTGATGAGAATTTTGTTTGTCCGTCGCTTTCTTAGATGTTGTTTATATCTTTGCCACCTTTCCTCTAATGATGCTTTTTTCGACATCAATTCCTCTTTGTTAGTGTCTTTTTTGCGTTCTTCTTTGATAGGATCATAAAGCATTCCCGTACATAGACAAAGCTTCCGATCATTTCGGCTGAGAATATCATAATTGGGACAGCTTGTGCATCCACTCCAGAAGGTGTCATCTTCCGTTAATTCTGAAAAAGTGACAGGTTTATAGCCCAAATCAGAATTAATTTTCATAACAGCTAAGCTAGTAGTGATTCCAAATAATTTAGCTTCAGGAAATTTTTTGCGGCTTAACTCGAAAGCCTTTTGCTTGATTTTTCTGGCGAGTCCGGATTTGCGAAATAGGGGAGAAACGATTAAGCCTGAATTAGCTACATACTTATGATGGCTCCAGGTTTCTATATAACAAAATCCTGCAAGAACGCCTTCGTGTAAGGCAATGACGGCTTTACCTTGTAGAATTTTAGCTTCTATATAAGAAGCATCGCGTTTGGCTATTCCCGTTCCGCGTGCTTTTGCTGCTTCTTCAATAATTTTGCACACTTCAGGCGCATAAGGTAAGTGTTGTTTACCAGCAACTACCACTTCAAATTCTTTCATAGCTTGAAGTAAATTTGGCCCATATGATTATGGGAGATTAATATAAAAAATGGAATAAGGGTATTAAAGAGGAAATATAATAGATTAATAGGGCTGTGATGCCCGGAAAAAGAAAGAAGTGATATGAGTTAATTGATAAAGATACATTTAAGTAAAAAATGCTTTGTAAATCTACTACTTTTATGACTTAAAGATAGAAAACTATTCGGAAATCAACACATAAGAGGTGAATTTTCTTTTCACGCAACTATTAAATGTGTTAAGAATACGTTAACCATATATACTTTCAGGAGCGGATTCGTATATTCAGTCAATGAGCATAAAGCATATATACTGGATCATAGGATTGATGGTGATAGCCCTTGTGGGAATTATTTCATTACAGGTATATCTCATAGGGAAAGCTATCGACATTAATGAAGATAATTTCAACACCGGAGTTCAACAATCTCTTCAGCATGTAGTAGAGCGTATGCAGGAGGAAGAATTGGAAGCGGCAGTTTTTCGGGCCTCCAGAGAGTTGAACATAGATTTGAGGAATGATGTAGCGTTTGAAGATGAGCAATACCTAAGGAGAAAAGAAAAATTGACGATTAGATTGGAGGAAGAAGAATCAAAGGGAAATTCTACCAGATCTATTGAGGTGAAGGATAGTTTGCAAGAATATTTGAAACTAGAGGGGAGAGATACTATTCTGATTACTAATTCTGATGAGTCTTTTGTATGGATTCAGGGCAATGATGAACGCTCATTGGTCAATAAAGGGGTTCAGCAAAATCCCAATCCCGAAATATTGGACGTATTACAGCATACCTTGTCCAATCTGACCATGAAGCAGGCAGATATCGAAAAGCGTATAGATTCCATTCGAATTGATACTTTATTACGACACGCATTAACTACCCAAGGCATAGATGGAACGTGTGAATTTATGGTGCATACGGGAAATAAAATTTATGTACAAACATCTCGGATGCCCAGTATCTTTGCCAAGGAACATTTAGTAGACGGGTGGAAAGCGTTCGATTTTCACAGGACCTTACTTTTTCCTAATTATCATTCAGGATTTAAAACATACATCACTGTATTTTTTCCCGATCAGAGCTTCTTTGCGATGAGATCCATTTGGCTCATCGTATTGGGTTCCATTCTTTTTACTGCTATTATTCTGGTTTGTTTTGGCTTAACGATAAAGACCATCTTTCGTCAGAAAAAGCTTTCAAAGATGAAGAATGATTTCATTAATAATATGACTCATGAATTGAAAACTCCCATTGCTACAATATCATTAGTGGTAGATTCTATGAAGAATCCATCAGTAAGATCGAACGGCCAGCGTACAGATCACTACATGAATGTGATAAAGGAGGAGAATCAGCGAATGAACAGACAGGTAGAACGGGTGCTTCAAGCAGCAAGATTTGATCGCGGTGAGTTAGACTTTTCACTGGAAATGTTAGAAGTACATGAAATCCTCCATAAATCTTCTGAACACATAAGAATGCAAGTGGATCAGCGACATGGTAAATTGGAATGGGATCTACACGCAGCACAAACAGAGGTAATGGCTGATCCTGTTCATTTGGTCAACATATTTAGTAATTTGCTGGATAATGCCAATAAATATAGTCCTGAAGCTCCTCATATCATCCTTAGAACATACAATTTAGAGAGTCATTGTGTGATAGAAGTCGTGGATCATGGAATTGGCATCTCTAAATCTCACCAACCCTATATTTTTGATCGATTTTATCGCGTTTCTCAAGGTGATCTTCACGATGTAAAAGGTTTCGGTTTGGGTCTCAGTTACGTGAAGGAAATGGTAGAAGCATTAAATGGTTCCATCCAGGTACAAAGTAAAGAACAAAAGGGTAGTACTTTCAGAGTATATTTACCAATAGCTACTGTAAATGAGCGAATGACTAACGCTTAAATCATAATTTTTATATCTTAGGACACACTTTTTTATTTGTCGAACTGATTATTTGTGCAGATATGTTTCCTAAGATTTTATTGGTAGAGGATGAGACAAATTTTGGTTCTGTCTTGAGAGACTTTTTACAGATGAACGACTTCGAGGTTACCTTATGTGCGGACGGAATGGCAGGATGGGAAGTATTTAAGGAAAATAATTTCGATTTGTGTGTATTGGACATTATGATGCCACGAAAGGATGGTTTTACCTTAGCTGAGGAAATACGTCAATCAAATGCGCATATCCCCATCATATTTCTTACCGCCAGAGGGATGAAGGAGGACATGATCAAAGGGTTTAGGATAGGGGCAGATGATTATATTATTAAGCCATTTGACTCTGAAGTACTATTGCTAAGAATTCATGCAGTACTAAAAAGAGTCCAATCCCCTATCGCTGAAGTCGTCGAAAAAGATGAATTTACTTTTGGGCCATATCGGTTCAATTATCGGCTACATACAGTATATAATGGGGTAGATAGCTTCAAGCTTTCACCTAAAGAAGCCTCTTTACTTAGAATGCTGTTACTTCGAAGGAATGATTTGCTTTCTCGTGAAGAAGCATTAAATAAACTTTGGGGAGATGACAATTATTTTAATGCCAGAAGTATGGATGTTTTTATCAGTAAACTTAGAAAGCGCTTCAAACCTGATGATAAGGTGTTAATCGAAAATGTTCACGGAAAAGGATTTCGACTAGTCATTGAGGATTAATTTAGATGATCAAACCCATCCCATTTTTTCTGTTGCTCTTTTTACTGTTTCCATATGTCTCTTCTGCCGCAATCTATCATGAGTATGAAATTGGCTGGAGAAATCCAGAATCTCATATTCTGGAGATCACGCTCTTGGCAGATGCTCAACAAGATGACTATACGGATTTTTCTATCCCTTCCTGGCGGCCTGGAAGATACATCGAGGAACATTATTCTTCCCTGATTTTCGATGTGGAAGCACACAATGTCAATGGTTCTCCTTTAAACTGCCGGAAAATCAATACCCATACCTGGCGAGTATATCATGGAGAAATTTCAAGAATTGAAATGGAGTATAAATTTTATGCTGTAGGGATAGATGCCGGGTCTACGTATCTGGGAGCGGATCAGTTATTCCTTAATCCTGTGAATGTGTGTATGTATGTGCTAAATGGAATAGATGAGCCCGTACGTATTTTCTTTCCCGATGCCCCTACTCAATGGGAAATGGCCTCTTCTATAGACCAAAAGGAAGGGGACGCTAACTTCTTTGCAGATACTTATCACGAATTGGTAGATAGTCCAATTATGATGGGCAGAAGGATGAAATCTCTAAATTTTGAATTACATGGAGCCAATTTTCATATGCACTTTCATGGAGATTATCGTGGAGGGGTAAGAACCGATGAAGAGGCCATTCGGATCATAAGACAGATTTGTGATGAGGCTTATCAGATATTTGGGTCATTTCCATTTGATTCTTATCATTTTCTATATCGATTATTACCGTATGATTTACGGCATGCTGTGGAACATGCAAATTCTGCCGCTTTTGCATTACCTGCTCGCATCACAGAATCACCAGAAACTATATCAGGTGGGATTGGAAGCATATCTGCCCATGAATTTTGGCATGTGTGGAATGTAAAGCGTTTACGACCTGCTGCCCTCCTACCTTATAATTACACAGAACCTCCATATTCAGGCCTGCATTGGTTTACAGAAGGAGTTACTAATTACTATGCAGATATTTTATTAGTACGATCAGGCAATATCAGCATCAAATCTTTTCTAGAGAAACAGGCAAATATGATTGCTGAGGCAGAAAATCATCCGGCAGTTAGTTTACACTCTCCCTATGAAAGCAGTATAAATAGTTGGGCAGCAAATGCTTTTCTTACCCTTCCAGAAGGAGAATTGTCTTATTATACTTTGGGGCATCAGTTGGGCTTTGCTCTGGATATGGCGCTTCAAGAGCGGACTAAAGGGAAAAAATGTATGGACGATTTGTTCCTTTATCTATATAAAGAATATGGAGATTTAGCAAAAGGGATTGCTGAAGATGGTATAGAGAAAGCGCTGAATGCTATTTCCGGGAGTGATTGGGAGCCCTTTTTCGATGCATATGTATATGGGACGGAACCTCTTCCCTATGAGAAATTGTCTTCTTATATGGGATTAACATATACTTCGGAAAAAAGAGAAATATCAGGAAGTAACAAAATAGGATTAGAAAGTTATCAAGCCACCGGGCAAGGAATTCTCGTAAGAGCCATTGTCCCAAAATCTCTACTATCAAAAAAAGGAATTATAGCCAATGATGTTATATTGGAGTGGAATGAAAAACCTGCCTCAGAAATAAATATTCCTGCTTTTTGCCGAAGCTTGAAAGTAGGGGATAGCTTTAGGTTAAAAGTCTTTAGCGATTTTCAGGTAAAAAACATCAAAGTAACCTATCATAAACCAGCTACTGAGGAAAAGATTAGCATTATTCGAAATCCAAAAGCCAAAGATGAGGCCGAAATCCGATTGGAGCAATGGTTACGAAGTAGAGGGGAGTAGTCAACAGCTTATATGCTGACATTCATCCATTCCATAGCGTACACCATCGGAAGTTTTTCCTCATAACCTCTTATATGATAACCTTTTTCCGAGGGTACTACTTTATTAAAACAAGGATAAGGAGAATAATCAACTTCCTGGAATTGATGTAAACTCAGCCCTGCTGCTCTCAAAGCAGTCATAATGTCAGATAAACTATGGTTCCAACTGTAGGAGGTCATAGTTTGGGATAATTTTCCATCTGTATATGTTTGGTTCACCTCCTCTTTGATGGTTTCCCTGTTAAAATAGGAATATATAACTTTGTTGAAGTCATTGTCGAACATCCAGATGACAGGATGAAAATCGACTAAAATGAATCTGCCTCCACTTACTATTTTATCAGCTATTAATTGAGCCCAAGGTGCCAAGTCTGGAAACCAACCACAAATTCCGTAAGAGGCAAAAACGATATCAAACTTGGTGTTGACCCATTGATCCATCTCTAGGACATTACAACAAATAAAATCAACTGAGATATCAAGTTTTTCCGCAATTTCCTTTGCCGCCTTAATCGCCTCTTCCGAAAAGTCCAGGCCCGTCACTTTCGCTCCCATTCTTGCCATAGAAATTGAATCTTGACCGAAATGGCATTGTAAATGAAGAAGCTGCTTGCCCGAGATATCACCTAGCAGTTCTAGCTCAATAGAATTCAGGCTATGTTGACCTTTCTCAAAGGAGGCCATGTCATAAAACTCGGAACCTATATGGACAGGTGTCTTCTGGTTCCAGAGTTGTTTGTTGGCTTCGAAATAGGATTGTTGAGTATTCACAGCAAGTGCGTTGATGGTTTCAGATGTTATGATTTTACATCTAATATGGAGAAAAAAACGCACTTTAGTAATCTAATTACTCCACGATCACAATTTCTGCTTGTTGCTGATTCTGATATTCCGTTAACACAGTTCCATTTAGCGTGTAGGTAATGGAAGCCCAATAAGCGTTACATTCATCTACTGTAAAGAAAAAATCTACCGAAATGGTATCTTCATTGGCAATATCTTTCTTAATGTAGTAATCGTATTTGTATCTTTGGCCGTAGAGTGAGGCTGGATTCACTTCGCCATTGGTAATGTTGATGAATCTTTCAGTGAAAAAAAACGGGCCAAAAGATCCATTTTCATATCCTGGTCGGAATAATTCTAACGGAGGTTCTTCTACTTCTCCACCAGTAGGATCTAAATATACCCTGATATTAGATGGATCATAAGTAGTTTCTAAGTAATTTTGTCCCGACGAACTCTGATAGGTAATAGAGAAAAATTCATCACCTACGGTATCTGACAGTTCGGGATCACATTCTTCTTCACATCCCCAAAAAATGAGCGTCATTGGAGCAAGGATAACAAGGAGGATAATTATACGTTTCATTTGTAAATCCTAGGAATTAAACAAGCATGAATCTAACTGATTCCAATCAAAAAAAAGGACGCATTTCTTCACATTCACTTACAGAAAGCTATATTCCCTTAACCTCTAATGAATTTTGTCTGGCGAATGGTATTAGAGTGGTACATAAATTCGTTCCATATACCCGTGCGGTCCATTGCGGTTTTGTGCTGGATAATGGAAGTCGAGATGATCTGCCAACCGAAGCGGGAATGGCCCACTTTATTGAACACATGATCTTCAAAGGTACCACCAGAAGAAAAACGTTTCATGTACTAAATTATTTAGAATCGGTAGGGGGAGATTTGAATGCATATACTACAAAAGAGAAAACATGCATTTATGCTTCCATTATGTCGGAGTTTTTTGGCAGAGCTACGGAATTGTTGGCAGATATTTTATTTAATTCAACATTTCCGAACAAAGAAATTGGGAAGGAAAGACAGGTCATAGCAGAGGAAATAGAAATGTATAGAAATACACCTGACGAAGCTATTTTTGAAGATTTTGATTTGCTGATCTTTCCGGAACATGGTCTGGGGCATCCTATATTAGGATATAAAGAAAGCATAGATACTTTTACTCGGGAGAAATTGTGGATCCACATGCAACAAGCAGTGGCCCAACAAAAAGTTGTGTATGCTATTGTAGGGAATGTTACAGAGAAAGAAGTGCTAAAAGTGATTGACAAGTATCTGGCTGATAAATCTATGCCCGAGCGGCATCTTAACAGAGAACGGCCTCTGGGCTTAGAGAAAATAGAGAAAGATGTGTCGATCAGTACTAATCAGGCGCATGAAATACTAGGTGGGAGAGCTTATGCCATGAGGGAAGGGCATTATAAAGCATTTATTTTATTAATGAACTTATTAGGCGGACCTGGGATGAATAGCAGATTGAATCTGAATGTCAGAGAGAAACACGGACTCACCTATAATATCAATTCTTTTTACGTTCCATATACAGATGCAGGATTATGGGGAATTTATTATGGATGTGAGACAGCAAACTTGGAAAGGGTCAGGAAATTAGTTGGGAAAGAAATAAAGTCTTTGAGGGAAAAGCCACTGGGAACGGTTCGACTAAGTCAAGCTAAAAAACAGCTGATGGGGCAAATGACCTTGGCCTATGAAAATTTGCTTCATCAGATGCTCAGCATGGCAAAGGATTTATTAGATTTCAATAAGATTCCTACCTTTTCGGAATATATGGAAGAAATTGAGGCTATTGAAGCAAAGCACATTCAGGAAGCAGCTAATGAAATACTCGATATGGATCAACTGTCCAGAATAGCTTACAAAAATGGTTAGATAACGCAAAGCGTTTTATTATCAGAGATAAATGCATACGAAATTATTCGCTCCGTCACTGTTGGATTATATCTCCTCTCATACTTCAGCGCCTTCTCCTTTGCTGGGCCAGCTAGAGAGAGAAACTCATTTGAAAACACTATATCCGCGCATGTTGTCTGGACATGTGCAGGGTCGATTTTTGGCATTTCTTTCCAAACTGATTTGCCCTGTTCGCATTTTGGAGATTGGGACATTCACAGGCTATAGTTGTATTTGTTTGGCAGAGGGATTGGCAGAAAAGGGAATAATTACTACGATAGAGATGGATGAGGAATTAAAATTTATGATAGAACCTTACCTGGAAGCGGCAGGGATCAGGCATAAGGTGGACCTTCGGTTTGGAAGAGCATTAGAAGTACTAGAACAAATGTCGGATAATTTTGACATGGTGTTTATTGATGCAGATAAACAGAATTATCTTTCATATTACCACAAGATATTTCCGATGGTAAACAGTGGTGGGGTGATACTGGCCGATAATGTATTATGGAGTGGAAAGGTTTGGGATGGGGAAGCGAGAGATAAAGAAACCGTGGCAATCAAGGAGTTTAATGATTACGTTATCAATGATAGTAAGGTGGAAAGTATGCTTATGCCTTTAAGAGATGGAATGATGGTAGTAAGAAAAAGGTAAGATATTGCACAATATATGTCAACTTATTACGCTTGTATGGTGAATTCTTTTTGAAAATGCTATCATTGTATTAATAGTAGAGACAAGTCTTTTTTAATTGATCTTTTTGAATCATACTATTTATGAGATATTCGTTACTGTTTGTTTTCCTGCTGATGTTTGAGTGGCCGTATGTATATGCGCAGACAGTGCCTGAGCAATTGAGTTTTTGTGGCATGGAGCTAATGATTGATGCTGAGGCTAGATCAGAGATCCAGGAATACATGAAACAAATATTTCAGAGCCCTCCTCACTTTAATCGAATGGTTAAAAGGGCAGATATGTATATGCCCTTTATAGAAGAAGCTTTTAGAGATGAAGAAGTCCCTCTGGATCTTCGTTTTCTAGCTATTCAGGAGAGTGGGTTAATGGCCGATGCAGTTTCGAAGTCTAACGCTGTCGGCTTCTGGCAATTTAAGGAAGGGTCAGGGCAGGATATGGGGCTGATGATTAATGGTAATATAGATGAGAGAAAACACATTTATCGATCCTCTAAAGCGGCCGCTCAATATTTCAAACTGGCATATGAAAACTTTAACAATTGGATCTACGCAGTTTTGGGATTTAAAGAAGGGCTAACGGGAGCTTTAGATTATGTGGAAGAAAAATATTATGGAAAGCGCAGAATGCCGATCAACAAAGAATTTCATTGGTACATTTTAAAATTCATAGCCCATAAATTAGCCTACGAAGAAGCGTTGGAATTAAGTGTTAAACCTGAGCAGTGGTTGGTGCCGTTTTCTTCTGGAGGCATGTTAGAAGTCAATAGATTATACAATGGGCATGGAATTAACAGGGATCGTTTTTTCGAATTTAATCAGTGGATGTTGAATCCTGAAAAACTACCTTCAGACAGACATTATACGTATTATATTTTCAGGTCAGGGTCATTTTATCCCGGACACAAAGAAGATCCCTGTAAAGATCCCAACATTCGTCCTGAGCCTGTTGTCATGACGAATCTCGATAACTTGAGAAATTCTGTAAATGATAAAGAGTTTGAGGTGCCAGCTACTCGGCCTGATATCGCTGAAGGATATGCTTCCTCGGATTCGAGTCAGGAAACTTCTTTAGCTTTGGAGGAACAGGTATCAGAACCAACTCCTTCAGATGGAGCAAATTCTTATGCTTCTTATGGTCGAAAACTCCAAAAAATAGATGCCAAACCTGTTTCTTTTATGAGTCCCAATAATTATGTGGAGTTTGAATTAGAGGATGATCTTCAGTATGGAAGGGAGTATGTGTATTTTGATGGGACACTCACTTTAGAGAAGATTTCCAGTATCTATAAAATTCGAATCAATGATTTATTGGTATGGAATAGATTGCAGGCAAGTCAATTTCCATTAACCCATCCTGTATTATTATACTTGAAGGAACCTAAATTGAGTAGTTATCATGTTGTTATGGAAGGGGAGAATTTAGTACAAATAGCAGCTTTACACCAAAGTTCTACGAGATTACTACAAAAAAGGAATAGAATGGATAATGATGATTACAAAATTTATATGGGTCAAAAATTGTATCTCGTAAAGAAAAAGCCGAAACAAGAGAAAGTAATTGTACTGAAAATTCCTGTTAACGAAGCACAAATTGATATGAGTGCTCAGACGGATGCCGTAAATATGATCAATAGTGGGGTGGATCAAGACGAAACAATGATTCAGGCTAGAAATGGGGAATCATCGGTCCTAGAGAATTTAGCTCAGGAAGATGAGGAGTTATCCAGGTCGCAGCGAAATGAAGAAATGGAACACACAATGTCTTCAGCAACAAAAACTGCGCCTCCTACCTCTGATCGTACATCCACCGCATCTTCTTCTGGTGCTAAGTGGGTTCAGCATGAGGTAGAGGAAGGTGAAAATCTAACTCAAATAGCTGATCAATACAATATCTCAGTCGATGTATTAAAAATGATCAATAGGCTGGAGAATGAAGAATTGACTGAGGGACAAATATTAAGGGTGTTGGTAAATACGAAGAAGGAATTGAAAACAGAGCATTAATATCTTCAGTATCAATGCTCTGTTTTATTGTTAAAAGAATGATACTACAATAGCAATTAACCCTACCAAAAGGCAATACAGGCTAAAATAATGAAGCTTTCCTCTCTTAACGATTTTAAGCATCGCTGTACATGCGAAAAGCCCGGAGAGAAAAGAAGCGAAAAAGCCTGTTAACGCAACTTCTGAAGAAAGAGAATACAAAGATGGATCTTTAACGATGTCTATGGTATCTAACAATCCCTGGCCTAGAATGGGAATGAGAACCATAATAAAGGAAAATTTGGCAGCCTGTTCTTTATCAATTTTCATTAACAAAGCGGTTGCGATGGTAGAGCCTGACCTGGAAATACCTGGAAGCACGGCGAACATCTGCGCAATGCCGATAACAAAGGCATTTCCAAGCTTAATTTCCTTTCCAGCTTCTGCATCAACTCTTGTTGTAAGGAACAGTAGTATAGCTGTAACTATTAACATACTACCTACTAATAAAAGATTCCCTACAAAAAGACTTTCTACTTGGTCTTTAAATAAAAGGCCTACCACAGCAACGGGGATTGATGAAACAATGAGATTAATCGTGTAGCGCCATGCGCTATTGTTCCTAAATTCAAGCAAACCCTTGAAAATACCGAAGATGTCCTTGTGAAATACAATAATAGAGCTAAGGGCAGTTGCCACATGTACTAGAACGGTAAAATCTATTCCCACTTCCTCAGCGCCTAACAAGGCTTTCCCTAATTCAATGTGACCGCTGCTACTTACTGGCAAGAATTCTGTAAGACCCTGGACTATTCCCAGGATAATAGATTCAATAATACTCATGAAGAGGATAACGAGTTATCTGATGTAGAAATCTGTTTTGGCTTATACATGATGGCATAGATAACCTCTAAAAAACCACCGACCACTACCACAGGAGCAATGTATAGTGAGATAGAGAATTCGGTAGCATCTACGAAGTCATCTAAAGACATCAGAAAAAAGCCAAATCCGATGATAAGAACTCCTATCAGTAGAAGGATGTAATTCATTCTGCTGAAAGGTAAGTCTTCTTTTTTCTCCGGCATGATCGGAGAAGATTGAGTAGAAGTGGTGGAACTTTTAGGACTATTACTTTGAACAGAAGCCTCGGCTCTTTGCTGTCTGGGAGGAGTAGCTTGAACCTTCCGTTTTCCTTTTGTCGTATTTTTTCTTTGAGACTTTTTACTTGCCATGCTATTTATATCTGTAATATCGTACTTCTATTCTAAGTCAGAACAATGCTTATGCATTGATTAATTTATACAAGTGCATCCAGATCTTTATCCAGATAATTATTTACTGCGATAAATGTTCCTACTAATCCTAAAAAGGAACCAAATAATATAATTCCAATTAGCAATCCAATAAAGCCACCATAAATAGATACTTCTTGTTCTAATCCTGATTCGGCTAATTTGAACTGTATGATCTCGAAAGTAACATACAATCCCAAACTTGCAAATAGTCCGGCCAGGCTTCCTTGTAATAGCCCATTCCACAAGAAAGGACGTCGTATAAAACGCTGAGTAGCCCCTATTAATTGCATGCTTCTAATAGCTAATCTTTTTGCATAAATCGCTAGTCTGATGGTTGCGAATATTATGTAAAAGACAATGGCTATGAGAATAATTCCCAATAGGGACAAAAATGAAGGATAGGACATTCACATTTTGTTTTACTGCGGAAATCATCTCTACAGGATACGCTACTTCGGATACTACTAAGCGCTCTTTTAACTTAGCCTGAATATTTGAAAGACTATCTATATCTATATATTCGGATTTCAATTTTACATTTACTGAAGCTAATAATGGATTAACACCATCCATTAACTGGATAATATCCTCTCCTGTTTGTTGGAGCAATAATTCTCCCGCTTCCTCTTTGGAAACATACCTGAGACTTTGCACATAAGATTGAAGCATTAATTCGCTGATAAATCGCTTTCGTTCTTCTTCATTTAATCCATCGTACAAAAATATCTTCATAACGATGGATTCTTCGGCATATCTGGCAAAGGCATTTCCAAAAAGAGAGATGGCAGCGAAGATGCCAAGAAAATACAGAACTAATCCTATACTGATCAAAGATGTCCAGTAAGTACTTCTAGCCCTCTTTTGGAGATAGGTAAAACCTTCATATATGTTGGTCCATACTTTCATTTCCAGGACAAATATAGGATAGGGAAATTTAATAAAGAATTAATATTCTTGAACAGTCTAGCTTTTTACTCCAAAGCCTGAAACACAGACCTAAACAGCTTATTCTACACATGTGTGAATTAAAAGTTCAAGGTACAACAAAAAAACCTGCATGAAGCAGGTTTTACGTTAGAACAGCAATATTGATTATAAAAACAATTTACATAGCTGGAGATCCTACGTGATGAACCACTTGTTGAGGGAAAGGGATTTCTATTCCTGCAGCATCAAGAGCCTTCTTCGATTTTTCTGTAATTCCGAAATATACATCCCAATAATCAGCGGGAGTTGCATAAGGACGCACCGCGAGATTAACGGAGCTATCTGCTAAGGTAATCACATTTACTGAAGGAGCGGGGGTGGATAATACTTTAGGATCCTCTTTCATTACATTCAGAATTACTTCTTTAGCTTTATCTATATCTGCACTGTAACTAATACCAATTTCCAAATCTACCCTCAGATTCCCTTCTTTAGAAAAGTTAGTAATCGCTCCATTAGCTAATGGCCCATTAGGGATGATTACAGTTTTATATTTCTGGAGTTAGGATAGTCGTTACAAAAATGTTGATGGCAGTCACCTGACCGAAATATCCTTCCGCTTCTATTAGATCACCTATTCGGAAAGGCTTAAATAACAAGATTAGCACCCCACCAGCAAAGTTGGACAAACTTCCTTGAAGAGCGAGACCTACTGCTAAACCAGCTGCACCCAGGATAGCTACAAAGGAAGTTGTCTCAATACCGACCATGCTTGCAACACTAATGAATAGTAGTGCCTTTAGCGCAATATTGACAAGATCAGTTAAAAATGTTTGAAGGGCTGGTTCTGATTTCCGAGCTTTTAAAGCGTATGAGACTAATTTCTTTATGCGTCCAATGATCCATAAACCTATAACAAGGGTAACTATGGCGAGAAGTAATTTTGGAGCGAATGTGACAATTAATTCAGTAGCCTTATTGACTAAAACAGTAAAATCGAAGTTTTCCATGAGATTAAGCTTAAGTAGAAACAGTGAGATTAAATGATTAACGTATTAATTTTATGCTTTAGATCAATGTAAGACTCTAAGGTCACTAACTTTCCCACATTATATGGGTATTTCTACTTTTACTAAGCTGTTACTCCTTCATGGACAACTTCCTGTGGGAATGGGATTTCAATTCCAGCTTCATCCAGGGCAATTTTAACTTTCTCCGTAATTCCGAAATAGACGTCCCAGTATTTTTCTGCTGTGGTAAACGGACGAATAGCAAGATTGACAGAACTTTCTCCTAATTCTAACACATTCACTGAGGGAGCCGGAGTTTCTAATACGTCAGGATCTTCCTTCATCAGATGTATAATAATTTGTTTAGCCTGTCTAATATCTGCATTGTAGCTAATTCCTACGACCAAATCTACCCTGATATTTCCTTCTGCAGTGTAATTGACTATACTATTGCCAGAGACAGCTCCATTAGGAACGAATACTAATTGATTTTCAGGGGTAATCAGAGAAGTAACAAAAATATTGATGGCTTGAACTTTACCGAAGTATCCTTCAGTTTCAATGAGATCCCCTACTTTAAAAGGTCGGAACAATAAAATCATAACTCCACCTGCAAAATTCGATAAACTTCCCTGCAATGCTAAACCAACCGCCAGACCTGCAGCACCGAGAATGGCTATAAAAGAAGTAGTTTGTATACCGACCATACTTGCAGCACTGATAAACAGAACAATTTTTAATAAAATCCCAATAAGATCACCTAAAAAAGACTGAAGGGAAGTATCTATTTTTTGCCGTTTCATAGCAAACACAGCTATTTTCTGAACCCTCTTAATTAGCCATAAGCCAATAATTAGCGTTAGAATAGCTAGCAATACATTTGGTATATAATCGAATGCCAACTCGAGGCCATATGATAATAGTTCGTTAATTTGATTAGTATCCATAAGAGTAATTGGTAATTAGTGAAGGGAAATGATTTTTGATTTAGATAAATTAGATAAATGCCTTTAATTAAACCGATACATGATATTTCTACCTTTTGAGGATATGGAATTTCTATTCCGGCTTCATCTAATGCATATTTTATTTCCTCTGTAACATCAAAATATACATCCCAATAGTCTGCTACATCGGTGTAGGGCCTTACTGCTAGATTTACTGAGCTATCAGCTAGTTCGAGAACTGATACTGATGGTGAGGGAACTTCCTTTACTTTTGGGTGAGAGGTGACAGCTTTGAGAATGACCTCTCTTGCTTGCTGAATGGATGCATCATAACTTATCCCTATCACCAGGTCAACACGCAAATAATTGAGCCTTGTAAAATTTTTAATGGAACCACTGGCTAATGGTCCATTTGGAACGATCACTGTTTTATGATCTGGTGTAAGTAGTTTTGTGACCAACACGTCGATGGACTTTATATGCCCAATAAATCCTTGAGCTTCTACCAAATCTCCTACTTTTAGAGGTTGGAACAGTAACAATAATACCCCTCCGGCAAAATTAGAGAGGCTACCTTGTAAAGAAAGCCCAATAGCTAAGCCTACTGCACTAAGAACAGCAAGAAAAGAAGTGGTTTCTATCCCTAGCATAGAAGCCGCACTGAAAAGTAAAAGTACCTTAAGCGCTACATTCAGCAAGTCCACTAAAAACTGAGCAAGAGTTTGTTCTATGCCCCTGGATGTCAGTTGTTTCCTGCAGACTTGTACAAATTTATTAATAACGTACAAACCTACAATAACCACTAAAATGGTTAATAGAAAATTGGGAATATTAACTATGGCAAATTCCCATGCATTAGATAAAATATCAGATAGTTCCATAAATAGATGATGTTATGGTTAAATTACACTGGGAGTAAAACTACTTAACTTCGACGTTTATGTCTAACTATGAGAGAGAAGGCTTACACCAGTACAGCCATAAATAGAATTTTTTGTAAGAAAAAGAAGAGTTAGGCAACTTATGTCTACAAGAGAAGTCTGTAAATATTGTAAATACCTGTAAAAATCGATTATGCTAACGCTGACGAATATTCACAAGTCATATCGGATGGGAGCTTCCTCGCTCCACGTTCTAAAAGGAATTGATTTAACCATTAGAAGTGGGGAACTCGTATCTATTATGGGATCTTCTGGTTCAGGTAAATCTACTCTCCTCAATATTTTAGGGATATTGGATAACTACGACGAAGGTGAGTATTTTCTGGATGGCAAGTTAATACAACATATTAATGAGGCAAAAGCAGCAGTGTTAAGGAATCAGTATTTAGGATTCGTGTTCCAATCTTTTAATTTGATATCCTTTAAAAATGCCCTCGAAAATGTCGCTTTACCACTTTATTATCAGAAGGTATCCAGACGAAAAAGAAATAATCTGGCATTGGAATATCTGGATAAGGTAGGGCTGAAAGAATGGGCGAACCATATGCCAAATGAATTGTCTGGTGGACAGAAGCAGCGTGTTGCTATAGCGAGAGCCCTTATAGCAGATCCTAAAGTCATTCTAGCGGACGAACCCACCGGAGCCTTGGACTCTAAAACCTCTTACGAAGTGATGGATCTGCTAAAGGATATTAATGATAGTTGGGAAAACGATCGTCATTGTTACTCACGAGCAGGATATTTCCAGGATGACCGATCGCATTATTTACCTCAAAGACGGAAGAATCGAAAATAAATACATAACACATGTTTGATATAGATAAATGGCAGGAAATCTTTTCTACCATTGCTAATAACAAATTGAGAACCCTATTAACGGGTTTTAGTGTTGCCTGGGGAATCACAATGCTGGTTTGGCTGTTAGGAATGGGGTATGGATTGCAAAATGGAATAGAGATAGAAATGCAGGATGATGCGATGAATAGCATTTGGATTCGACCTGGGACTACAAGCCTTCCGTACAAAGGAATGCAACCAGGAAGGTCTATTAGGTTAAAAAACCAGGATTATGAAGATACTAAGATCAACATTCCTGGAGTAGAACATATTTCAGCCAGATTTTATCCCAGAGGAGTTCTGACTATATCCTATGGACAGGAGTATGGCTCTTATTCTATTCGTGCAGTTCATCCTGGACATCAGTATTTAGAGAATACACTCATGATGAAGGGAAGATATGTCAATGAAAAAGACTTAAAGGAAGTTAGAAAAATCGTTGTCATAGGTGAAAAAGTAAAAAGTGGTTTATTCCTGGATGAAGAAGATGTTCTAGGGAAATATATAAAGATCAATAACATTCCCTTTAAGGTAGTAGGGGTTTTTAAAGATGAAGGGGAAGAGGGGGAATCTGAAATTATTTATCTCCCTATAACTACCGCACAAAAAATATTTAATGGTGCCAATAATATCAGCCAACTTATGTTTACTGTTGGAGATGCATCAGTAGAGGAAAGCAAAAAGAAGGTAGAACTCTTAAGGCAGAGATTATCTGCCAGACATAAATTTGACCCTGAAGATAAACGAGCCATTTACATAGGAAATGCGGTAGAAGAGTACCAGAATTTTGTAGGAGTGATGCGTGGGATTCGAATGTTTGTATGGGTTATAGGGATAGGGACCTTACTAGCTGGAGTGGTAGGGATCAGTAATATTATGCTAATTGTAGTCAAAGAGCGAACGGTTGAAATAGGGATTAGAAAAGCAATAGGTGCTACTCCGCGTTCTATTATATCTTTAATTCTACAGGAATCAATTTTTATTACAACGGTGGCAGGATATCTGGGACTCATAGCCGGAATCGGCATATTGGAACTTATTAAACAAGTTACTCCAGAGGGCATGAGTTATTTCGCTAATCCCGAAGTGAATCTCAGTGTAGCGCTCCAGGCAACTTTGCTATTGATCATAACTGGCGCATTAGCAGGATATTTCCCAGCAAGAAAAGCAGCCAATATACGTCCTATTGAAGCTCTTAGAAGTAATTAAACAGCTAAATAGAATAGAAAAATTATGTTTGATACTGATAAATGGGTAGAAATCTTCCACTCTCTTTCCAAGAATCCATTGAGGACTACCCTTACTGCATTAGGAGTATTTTGGGGAATATTTCTCCTTGTGATAATTCTGGGAGCAGCTAAAGGGCTCGAAAATGGTGTTACCAAGGGGTTCAACGATATTGCAAAGAATAGTCTCTTTTTGTGGTCTCAACGTACTTCCAAAGATTATATGGGATTTCCCGCTGGTCGCTATTTTAATATGAATAATGACGATTTCTTCGCCTTAAAGGAAAATGTAACAGTGGCAGAAGTGATTACTCCTAGAAATCAATTAGGAGGATTTAGGTCTGGGAATTTGGTTATCTATAAAAATCAATCCAGTACCTTTAATGTCTATGGTGATTATCCAGAAGTAAATTTGGTAGAGCCTATCGTAATTGACAAAGGAAGATTTATCAATCCTTTAGATTTAGCTGAAAGGCGAAAAATAGCTGTCATCGGAGAACGCGTTAGAGAAGTGTTATATGAAGAAGACGAAGATCCACTGGGGACTTACTTGAAGGTAAATGGGGTATACTTTCAAGTGGTAGGATTATTTAATAGTCGTGCCACAGGAGAAAGAGGTATAAGTCAAACAGAAAGGATTTATATTCCGTTCACTACTTTTCAACAGGCATTTAACTATGGAAATGTGGTAAGTTGGTTCACGATGACTGCAAAAGAAGGGAAGAGATCTAAAGAAGTACTGGATAGAGCCCTAACCATCTTGAAAGCCAGGCATAAAGTTCATCCAGAGGATGATAGGGCTTTTGGCCATTTCAATTTAGAAGAAGAATACTTGAAAATCCAAAACTTATTTTTTGGGATAAAAGGAGTAAGCTGGATAGTCGGCATTTTAACCCTGCTTTCTGGAGTAGTAGGAGTCAGCAATATTATGCTGATTGTAGTGAAAGAACGAACGAAAGAAATCGGGGTCAGAAGAGCTGTAGGTGCCAAGCCTTTAACCATTATTTCTCAAATAATGAGTGAATCTATATTTCTCACTTTTCTGGCAGGGCTGGCAGGCTTGATTGTTGGAATTCTTGTATTGGAAGGGATCAATTATGCATTAACTACTTATGTAGGTGATTCCGATGGAATGATGTTTATGAATCCAGCTATTAGATTTACTACAGCTATTTATGCACTCATTATTATGACGATTGCAGGGGCTATGGCTGGAATCATGCCTGCTAGTAGAGCCGTGAGTATCAGTCCAGTAGAAGCATTAAGAGCGGATTAGCGGTCGCCCAGAAAATGATGCATATTGTATAAGTAATTGATAAATAAAATATTATAAATCTTGTCTGACTATCACGTAATTTATTAGCCACTATTATGAGAAGCTTTATTATAGGATTAATTTTTCTGTTGATTTTAGGTGCGTGCGGTGGGGTATTATATTATTTGTACAGTAAGGGGCAGCGTCAGCCCGTTGTCTATGAAACCAAGACTCCATTTTATACTGACATCATTCAAAAAGCGGTAGCTACTGGTTCTGTCATTCCCAGAAAAGAAATTGAAATCAAACCTCAGGTGTCTGGATTAATAGAGAAACTGTATGTGGAAGCTGGAGACGTTGTCAAAAAAGGGGCATTAATTGCTACGGTCAAGATCATTCCGGATATGGTGAATATGAATAATGCCGAAAACCGGGTTAATCGCGCGAAAATTAGCCTTGATAATGCGCAGCAAGATTTTGATAGGAACAAACCGTTATTAGAAGACGGTGTTATAGCTGAATCCGCCTTTCAGGCATTCGATATAGCATTGAAAAATGCCAAGGAGGAATTGGCAGCAGCAAAGGATAATTTAGAATTGATAAGGAAGGGGTCAACGGCAAAGTATGCGGAAAGTGGAAATACGAATGTAAGAGCAACTATTTCAGGAATGATACTGGACGTACCTATAGAAGAGGGGAATTCTGTAATTGAAGCAAATACTTTTAATGATGGTACTACGATAGCTACCGTTGCGGATATGGATGATATAATTTTTGAAGGAAAGGTAGACGAATCGGAAGTCGGTAAGTTGCGTGAAGGGATGGAGCTTATATTGACCATCGGAGCTATTGAGGAGCAAACGTTTAAAGCTACCTTGGAACACATTGCTCCAAAAGGTATTGAAGAAAATGGAGCTATCCAATTTGAGGTTAGAGCTGCCATTACACAAAATCCTGAACAGTTTATCAGGGCGAATTATAGTGCAAATGCGGACATTGTTCTGGAGCGTCGTGATAGTGTATTAGCTATCCAGGAGAGCTTAATGATGTTTGAAGGAGATTCTACTTTTGTGGATTTACAAACAGCCGAGCAGACATACGAGAAGCATTATGTAAAAACGGGATTATCGGATGGAATAAATATTGAAGTATTGGAAGGATTATCTTCAGATGATCTGATTAAAGACCCAAATAGTATAAATAAATAGTTTGGATGTTTTCTTCCCCATAATTTTGTAAATTTCACCTATTAAATAATGAATTTGATCGTTCAATCAACTTTTCAAATTTATTATAGTGATAACAAGTGAAATTTTTGTGGAATAGATGAAGGTGAAGGGTATACTTTGGAGGAAATATTTCCTCCCTATCTTATTTTTTGTTGCCTTAGGCTTCTCAGGTCTACAGAGGCTTCATGCCCAGAATCTTCCAGATAGTCTTACCAGTCGTCTTTCCTCCATGAATCTCAGAAAGCAATGGGATACACTTAACTCATTAATGATTTTCAATCTGAGTGATTACGAATTTGCCATAGCATGTGGGGAAAAAGCATCTCTTATTAGTAGAAGGTTGGGAGATAGAATCTTGCAAGCTAATACGCTTCATATGATGGGGCGAATTTATGAGTTGCACGAGGGCTTTGAGAAGGCGATGGAAAAATTCGAGGCAGCATTATCACTAAGGGAGCGAAACGGGTCTTTAAGAGACGTGCTTAATTCTTATAAAAAGATAGGAGAATTAAGCATTAAAATGAGGAATTATGAGAAGTCTATTGCTTCCTATCAGGTTTTTATACAGGTAGCAGATTCTCTTAATGATAGTTTACTTGTTGCTGAGGGTTATGAGAGAATGGGATTTTCATATGAAGCTGAAGAAAAGCATGAACCTGCTCAAAGATCCTTTTTTAATGCCCTGGAAATATATAAAATAAAGGCTGACTCAGCAGGAATAGCTAAAGCATATCAAAAAATTGGAAATGTATTATTAATCCAAAACCAATTTCTTGGAGCTATAGATATGTATAAGAATGCATTGAGTATACACCGGGAGTTAATTAATGCAGGAGAAGAAGCAGCCGCACTCCATAAAATTGGGACAGTGTATCTGGCTATGGATAGTACTGAAACCGCCAGAAAGTATTTAAATCAAGCCTTTTCTATCCGTGAAGCACTAAATGATCGCTTCGGTCTGGCTGAAACAGATAACGTCATTGGAGATACTTACAGGAAGGAGAGCCGTTTTCTTGAAGCGAGAAAACACTACATTTATTCCCTAAATAATCAAACGGTGTTGGGAGATACTTCTGCTAAAACCCTCTATGATTTAGCACAGGTCAGTTATTATCTTGGAGAAAGAGATGATGCACTAGAATACTTAAATTCAGGCTTGGAACTGGAAAATCTCCCTGAAGATGCTCCTTACAGAGAGGGGAGCTATATGTTGTTGTCTAAAATTTATGAAGAGCGAAAGGATTACAAGTCTGCGTTGGACTACTACCAACGTTATATCGGATTAAATGACACACTATCAAAGGAAGATCTGGCAAAAAGTATGGTTCAGCTTCAAATGAAGTATGAAGAAGATGAAAGAAATAAGCAATTGGAGATTAATAGGAAAGAGCAGGAGAACCTCAAATTAGAGAAGCAGCGTACCCAACTAGTCCTAATTCTTGTTTTGGTAGCCTTATTATTTTCTCTTGTAATGATGGCGCTGATATACAGGCAAAATAAAATACAAAAACGTCAGAACGAGAAGCTCGAAAAGCAGAATAAGGTTATTAATAGTCAAAATCGGCAGTTACACAAGGTTAACACTCACTTAGAAGATGCAAGAATCCAAGCAGAAGCAGCTTCTATAGCAAAATCTGATTTTCTTGCTACAATGAGTCACGAGATTCGAACCCCAATGAATGGGATTATAGGAATGACAAATTTATTGTTGGATACTGCTCTGGATAAACAACAGTTGGACTATGCTCAAACTATTTCTACCAGTAGTATCAATCTGCTATCAATTCTGAACGATATTTTAGATTATTCTCGTGTTGAAGCAGGCAAGTTGGATTTGGAAATCCGGTCTCTTCATTTAAAACAGTTAATTGAGGAGGTTATCGCGTTATTTTCTCAGAAAGCTAATGAAAAAGGATTAAAGCTTAATTATCGCATTGCAGACGACGTTCCAGCATTTATTTTGGGAGATTCTACCAGACTGAGACAAGTATTAGTGAATCTTATCAGTAATGCTCTAAAATTCACCAATCTGGGATTTATTCATGTAGATGTAAGGAGGAGGGAACAGATTTATTCGGAATCTAATCATTCTGACATATTTGAAGTGGAATTTGAAGTAACGGATACGGGTATTGGTATACCTAAAAGTAAGTTGCAAAGTATTTTCGATTCATTTCAGCAAGTAGACTCCTCTATTTCCAGGAAGTATGGTGGTGTAGGGCTTGGTCTTGCTATCTGCCAAAAACTGGTGGAACTTATGAAGGGGCAAATTTGGGTGACTAGTGAAGAAGGTAAAGGATCAGTATTTACCTTCTTTATTACAACACAAGAAGATAAAGATGCTATAGGAGATGGGAATGGTAAGACAAACAATACATCATTCAATTTTGACAAAAACCTTGGAATCGCTTTTCCATTGAAAATACTGGTTGCTGAAGATAATATGATTAATCAGACGGTGGTAGAGGGAATTTTGGAGAAAATGGGATTTGGGATTGAGTTGGCTGATAATGGTCAGGAAGTATTAGATCATTTGGAGGATAACTTCTTCGACTTAATTTTTATGGATATTCAGATGCCGGAAATGGATGGATTGACAGCGACCAGAAAAATCATAGAAAAATTTGGTTCAGAAAATAGACCTGTAATCATTGCTATGACAGCAAATGCTATGACAGGGGTGAAAGAGCAATATCTTGGAGCGGGGATGGATGATTACATTAGCAAGCCATTTAAGTTGGAGGATTTGGAAAAAGTCATCATTAAATGGGGGAGTGAAATCATGGAGAAAAAGGTGGGTAAATCGTGATGTCTCTTAGTTACGTCTTTTTTAATACTTTCAGGAATAGTGGACAATATCTGAATAAAGATGAATCTATCTCTTATTCTATACCCCCTACCTCGTCGTTATACATTAGAAGAATCCATCCATTTAGAAGTATGTTTAGGCTCATATCTCTCCATTTGCTCTATTAATGATTGCGGATGATGATGATGAAGAATAATGTTCTTATTTGAAGGAGGTAAGAATCCTTCAATTACCATATGATCTATATAGGCTAAGAATAAATCGAAATAATTATTTGTATTCAAGATGCCTATAGGTTTATGATGTAGTCCTAGTTGACTCCAGGTAAAAATTTCTGCAAATTCATCGAGAGTGCCGAATCCTCCTGGGAGGCTGATGAATCCGCTAGCCAATTCTTCCATTTTGGCTTTCCTTTCGTGCATGGTTTTAACAACGATCAATTCAGTCAAGTCTGAATGGCCAACTTCTTTCTGCCAAAGGAAATCTGTTATCACACCTGTTACCTTTCCACCTCCGGAAAGGACCGCGTCTGCAATGACGCCCATCAATCCTACTTTTCCTCCACCATAAATGAGCCTTATTTGTTTAGTAGCCATGGCCTTCCCTAATTCTTCCGCAGCTTTTTGATAAATTGGGTGTTTCCCCACATTAGAACCACAAAAAACAGCAAGGGAATAAAGATTCTTCGTCATTATTCAAATGTAACGATATAAGTGGCAAGGAATCGAGTACTGTTAGGTAATAATTGTATGCCAGGTTTCTCTGTGATTTCACCTGATACATCATTCGAGTCCGCTATCCCATACCAAGGCTCGAGGCAAATAAATGGTGCATGAGCTTTAGTCCAAATTCCTAAATAGGGAAATCCCGGATAATCCATTCTGATAGATCTACCACTTTTACTAGATTTTAAGATAATAAATTGAGACTCTGGATAATGAAAAACAATGGCATCCTTCTCGAAATAGTTGTAATTCAATGGGAGAATATTAGCATCAGTTAACATTCTTTCTGTGCTTCCGTCAAAAATTCCATTTATTAAAAGATGTCGGTCTAAGGTTTCTTTTCTTTCGAATTCTATATAATAATCGGAAAACTGATCCTCCACACTCAAAGGACATCTAAAGGCGGGATGAGCTCCGATAGAAAAAGGCAGTATCTCATTGAATTCATTCTCTACTTCATAAGATACCACCAGACTTCTTTCATTTAATTCGTATCGAACGATTAACTCAAAGGGGAAAGGGTAATGAGCGCGAGTACTTTCATCGTCCTTTAAGACAAATCTAATAACTGTAGAACTCTGCTCAAGAATGTCAAATTCCTTATCTCGCGCAAAACCATGTCGGGACAGTGTATAGGATTGTCCCATAAAACTGTATTGATTATCTTTTAACTGACCTACAATGGGAAACAAAATAGGTGCGTGTCTTTTCCAATAAGCAGGATCAGCTTGCCACATATATTCTAACTGAGAACTACGCTCTTTAACAGAGGTAAGTTCAGCCCCCAAAGATTGAATATTTATAGCAAGAAACTCGTTTTGAAGTGTTATGAGCATTTATAATTCTGAGTATAAATTAAATTTCTTTTTAAACGTGGAATCTCCTCTCACAATTTTCAAAGCTAATTTTTTCCCTGGTTTCCGATTTAAATTGAGATATATTTCTCCCAAATCATGACCATCAAGGGAATAGCCGTCTATGGAAACAATGATGTCATTTACCTTTATTCCTGCCATCGCTGCAGGAGACTGCGGTCTTACATAACTCACAATAAAGGTATCAAAATTTTGTCCTTTTGCTATTAACTCTATGCCACTAATATTATAGGTGAATTCTTCGTCGAAGCGGTTATTCTTCTTTAGGATAATATGTTTTCTGTGATAATCAAATATCACATGGAACCGAGATAGAATTTCAGAACCTAAATTTCCATACCAACTAAAATTACTGATCATCCCCAAAGAACTGGCGTCTGGATAACCTGCAATCACTTCGCCAAATTGGAATTTCCCGATTTCAAAACTACTTATCCTGCCTAACTTACCAAATACATCTCCACTTAAACCTTTACCCAGGAAAGTTTCTAGGTTTGGCTCAGGTGGAGTTAAATTTTCATCAAAGAGGGATAATGCCTGGCTTGCTCCAGTATCGATTAACCAATCAGTCGTTACGGTAAACCCTCCATAATCAGTTAATGTCGCTTTTACATAAGGCTTCCCCTTCTTTACCTCTATTGGGACAAATGATCCTTTTTTAGGTGTTTTATATCTAAAAGGATCATGAAGACGAATGTACTTTTTTCTGTAATTTATCTCGACAACAAACTGCCTGAAAACAGCATACCCTATAATACCATATACTGGTTTGCCAAACATATTTGAATAAGAGACGAGACCTTCCGGGAGAACGATTAATCGAAGGCCTTTACCAGTAATACCTGGTAGATCTATATTTACATTTTCCGCCAGAGCAGCTTTAATTGCATCCCCTTCTCCTAAGCCTCTTACTCTAATGGACTTAAATGAATCCAGGGAAAGAAAGTTGGATACCATAGGCTCCGTAAGAATGGTTGTTCGAACTCCTGTATCCAGTATAAAATTCATTTCAAAGGAACCATTAATCCTAATTGGGACCAGAATGATATTATTTTGAATCTCAATAGGAATCTTGACAGATTTATATCCACCTGATATGACAAAATCCGCCTTAGATGTGTTCGGAAATATGAGAGCCAATAAAATACAAAATACAATTCCAGTTATTCTTCTCATTCAAGTTGGATGTTTTATACATCTGTTACCTATTTGAAAAAGCTAGCTGAAGAAATAGTTCATTAAACTAAGTTAATCATATAAATAGTATTATATAAAATACAATTTGTTTTCATGAATTCCATAATTCGTGAATATTCTTTTAGTTGTGAGATTTGTCATTGTATATGTCAATATAAATCATTTTCAGAAGCGATTAGATTAGATATATATGCAATGTATCATCAATCATAATCGTTATGGGAGATAAATTGTTTCGTCGGATATTGGTAGGCTTGGATTCTTCCCGCCTAGACAAACCGTTACTTCGTTACTTGGCATGGCATCTTTCGATGAATCCATCAGCCAGAGTTCATCTTCTTCAAGTGTTGACCAGAATAGAACTTCCTACATTTACTGTTGGGATGAATAATTTTCCTTCACAAAATATCCCCATGGATGAAAAAATAAAAAATGAGATGGAAAGTCTTGCGCAAGAAGAACTGGGAGAATTAAGTTCAGCTTGTACGTGTGATGTATTGGAAGGAAAAGTAACTCAGCAAATGCTTCATTGGGCAGAAGTAAAAAATATAGACCTAGCCATATTAGGAGTAAAATCTGATCCTCATATTAACGGAGTATCCGTAAAGAGATTTTTGAGAAATACCACAAGCTCTATCTGGTTTGTTCCGGAAAATGCTTCAACAAATATTAAAAGAATAGTAGTACCCACAGATTTTTCCTCCCACTCGGATTTAGCCTTAGAAAAAGCTATAGCCATAGCGGAGAAGTGTAATACCAACGTTAAAGTAGAATTATTACACATTTTTGATGTACCTACGGATTTTCAATATCGGCTAACCAATACCTATACACAATATGCAGCCATCATTGAAGAAAATGTGCATAAGTACATAGAAGAATATGTAAAAAAATATAAACAGGAGGATAGCAAGGTCGAATTAACTACTAGCATCATTCAAAATTCCAGTTTCAATACTGCAACACATATATGGGAACAAATTCAAGAAGAGAAGCCGGACTTGATAGTTATGGGAGCATTAGGACATTCAGCCTTTTCTGCCTTTCTACTGGGAAGTGTAACTGAGCGCTTTAACAGCTTGAATCAAACTGTTCCTTTACTTATTGTGCGTCCAGATTCATATTAATATATGTCCTTCATTTATCAATCTTAAACGCTTTAAAAACCACTCGCATGAAAAAGATATTAGTTCCAACCGATTTTTCAGAAGTTTCTGAATTTGCTATAGAAGCTGCCATAAAGTTAGCTCCAAAGCTTAATGCAGAAATACACTTCTATACGAGGGTTCACTTACATCCTGATTGGGATGAACTAACGGAAACAGAGAAAACTGAGTATCCTGAATCTCAGCAAAACCTGGATTTAGCGAAGACTCAGTTTATGGCATTGAGGAAAAAATACGCTGATCATAAGGTCAAGATGGTCATGAGTTATTCTTCAGGGGATTTTATAGATGTTGTGGCGAATTATATAGATGAAGAGAAAATCTACATGATTATCATGGGATCAAGTGGGGCTGATGGGTGGAAGGAATTACTTTTCGGATCAAATGCACAAAAAATTGTAAGAAATGCGCATTGTCCGGTATTAGTCATAAAGCATCCAGTAGAGGAATGGCAATTTAATCACATCGTGTTTGCTTCTGATTTTCGACCATCAGCTAAAGCTGCCTTTGAAAAGGTGATTGACTTTGGTTGGCATTTCGGTTCACACATCCATTTATTATATGTCGAACCAGATGAAAAACTTAAGGAACCAGATGCGAAAATGAAAGGGAGAGTGGAGGAATTTGAGAAAATGTGCTGGAAACTTCCATGCACAATTCACGAGCATAGTGATATAAATGTGGAGTTAGGGATTACGCATTTTGCTCAAGACACCCGCGTAGATCTGATTTCTGTTACTCACTATGGAGAAGAGGATATATTCAAAAGATTATTTAAAGGAACTATCACCGAAAAACTGGTCAATCATTCGGAAATGCCCGTATTGGTGATAAACTCACATCAAAGAAAGGTGTGGCAGATGTTCGATCCGGAAAAAAAGACTAAAATAACCCTCTGACGAATAAGAATTTTTTACTGAGTAGTAATGTGTCAGAAAAGTCGTTCGAAAGAACGGCTTTTTTTTTAGGCTTGCTGTAAGGTCATACAGAATTTTATCCTAAAACTCACGTTCGATATTTAACCACCCAGCGCTAATTTCGATCAATCCACGAAAGAAAATATAGCAAAAAATTCAAAAATTGAATATTATTACATTCGTAAAAAAATAACAGAATAAGCATTTTTATGACTAAGCTCAATTCAGGAAAATTTTTCCCCTATTTAATGGCTTCTTATTGCTTTTGTATGCTGTGTACTTCTGAGGCATATTCTCAGGAGAGTAACAAATTAGATATTATAGATAATGTACTTTGCCTTTGGGATGGAGATTTATTTTTGTCTGCAGAAATACATCCAGGAAATTTTATTTTTGGCTTTCCTCAAAATTGGGGGGCATTAAGTGGACAGGACGGATCTAGTGTTATTTTTCCGTCTGGATGGAATACAGCAATAGGCGATGACGGACGGTTAGTAGCTTATCCTCCTGAATGGGAAGTGGCTGCAGGCCCGGATGGAAGATTGGTAGCCTTCCCTGCTTTGGCAAATTGGGATACAGTCGTTGGAGCAGATGGAAGAATGGTTGCTTATCCAAAAGTATGGGAGGTCAAAGAGGGGACTGATGGAAGAGTAGTAAGCTTCCCCAAAGAGTGGATTCAGGGAATTGGAACTGATGGAAGGATAGTGGTTTATCCCGACACTTGGAAATGTGCTATAGGAACAGATGGAAGGAAACTGGCGTATCCAGCAAGTTGGATCACACTGGAAGGGACAGATGGAAGAAAGATAGGATATCCTTACGAAGAAAATATTCTACCGAATTTAGTTAGTATGATAGGGCCTGTAGGACCCTGGACGTCTATGCCTGGAAGAGGAGGAAGAAGTGTTGCTTTTCCGGCTAGGTGGAAAGTATTTCCCCTTGGTGAAGATTTAAATACAGGAGTTAAGCAAATAGAAGGAGGAGTGGCTATGATTTTGCCAGATTTAACAGATATAGCCCGAATACAGCATATATTGGAAGAAAATGAATTGACTCAGACGGAATTATTAAATCATTGTTTATATCTCATGACTAATAAACCCTGGAAAGACTGAAATAAATTACGTTGATCAATAATACTCATGTCAGGTGATGTTGCGAATTTAGTATTCGCAACATTATTTTATGTTGGTAGGGCCATATAAAAATTTCCAGGAGGAAGAAATACTTCCAAAAATAACTTCTCGAAAAGTAGATAATAGTTCGGAAAAAAATCTTAAGGTTCTACACATACCTCAATGAGAGAATTAGGATGATTCTGGTGGAAAAAATGTAAATTACCGTTAGTTACTCCTCTACCTACCAAAAAGATTCCAAGGCAAATCATACATACCTTCATAGCAAGAGAAAAGTGATTTCTTAGTTGTGGACGGACTAATTTACCTAAAAAGGATGTAGCCAACATAAGAGGTAAGGTTCCTAAACCAAAAACACCCATGTAAATAGAGGCTTCTAAAGGACCTGTAGTACTTAATGCCGCAGTGAGTGCTGCATAGACCAGTCCACAGGGAAGTAGCCCGTTTAACAGCCCTACACCGAATAAAGATGCAAATTGATGATGTTTGAGTAACTTTCCGAGGTTAATTTTGAGTTGTGCCAATGATCCTTGAAGGAAAGTCCAATTGAGAAGGGGTTTATGGGTAGGATAGACAGCTACCAATATGAGAATTAAGCCCAGACCGACCGAAACACTTTGCTGAACACCGAATAAAGATATTCCTTTGCCCAATATCCCTGCTATTGCTCCTAACCCTATATAGGTGGTGATCCTACCAAACTGATATAGAAGTCTTCCACTAATAAAACGAAGGATGATAGTGGTGTTTCCCGGTAATGCCATGGCTATGGGACCACACATTCCTACACAGTGGAGACTTCCGGCAAGTCCTAATATAAAAGCGGTCCAAAGCATAAAGATAGAATTAGAAATGACCTTTTATCCCACTATGTTGTCCTAGGGAATAACTAATACTTGTTCAGAATAGTATGGAACTTCCTCTGCTTCCCAGCTAATGTGAATTCGCCAAACACCTTTGGATAACTTCTCGGCATGAATAAGTTGTGAATGAACTTCGTCTACCACAATATCAAATGTGAGATCCTGCCTGGCGTCTACAGGTCGATATAATTCTATTTTCCCACTAGGTTCTGGAAGGCTTTTGGGAAATTGAATAACGATAGCAGATTTAGTCGGTTGATATTGGATACTTACTCCATCTTCCAGTTGTTGCGTATTTTTTACTCTTTCCATCCGATCATCCCAGCTTTGTTCCTTTTCATAATAATTTGGCGTTACCAGATGAAACGTTTGGGCACTGGATAAAAAGACTAATGCCAGTATCATTGCCATAAATCCCGTGTATCCAATAAAGATTTTCCAACCCCAATTCATAATGTATTCCTTTGATGTTAGTGAATTATATTTAGTTATTTGGTCCTAAAAAATTGGTTCCCACTCTATCCAGTAATTCTTCTCCAGAAAAGATCCCTATATAAATTTTATTTTTTGATCTTTTTACTTCCTCTTTAGGTAGCTCAATAAAAAAGGCTCCCTTAGCGATAGACTGATCTTGAAGTGTTAAAGGTTTTCCTACCAATTTTAGCTTCCCTACTTCACTTTTTTGATCCATTAATTTTAGTTCAATAGGAATTTCCTCATGTGTTTTATTGACTACTTGAATACTGTATAAATTGGAAATCATACCATCTTCAGTTTCTTGATATAACATTCCCGGTGTTCTGAGGACAGTTGCCTCTACTTCTTGTCTACTTACCAGAGCAACCCCCAAAATGCTTAATAATAAAGTCAGCACTATACTATAGGCAACAACGCGAGTAGTTATCTTAAATGGCTGTTTATGTTCTATTTGGTTATGTGAAGCATATCGAATAAGACCTCGTGGTTTGTTAATTTTGTCCATTACATGGTCGCAAGCGTCTATACAGGCCGTACAGTTCACACATTCCATTTGGGTTCCATGTCGGATATCAATTCCTGTAGGACATACTTGTACACATAACTTACAATCGATACAATCTCCTTTTTGGCTGTTTACTTCATTCTTACGGATCTTCCCTCTGGGTTCGCCTCTGAGCCAATCATAAGCCACAACGATAGAGTCCTTTCCCAGTAGGACACTTTGAAGTCGCCCATACGGACATACTACTAAACATGCTTGTTCCCGGAAGTAGGAGAAGACAAAAAAGAAAATGCCGGAAAATATGGCTACTCCCATGAATAGAGACCAGTTTTCTGAAGGAGGTCGTACAACGATATCTTTTAGCCGATCTATTCCAACCATATAGGCCATCACAAGATTAGCGATGAGAAAGGAGAGAAGAAAAAATATCCCGAGTTTAGCAGCTTTTTTGGCAATCTTCTCTGCATTCCAAGGGGCTTGATTTAATTTTTGTTGTTGGCGGGCATCTCCTTCAATCCAATATTCAATTTTTCGAAACACCATTTCCATGAAAACAGTCTGAGGGCAAGCCCAGCCACACCATAAACGTCCAAATAATACGGTAAATAGAACGATGAATACAAAGAAGGAAATCATTGCAAGGACGAATAGGTGAAAATCCTGTGGCCAAAAGGGAATTCCCCAAATGATAAATTTCCTTTCAAGTATATTGAAAAGAAATAATGGATGACCGTTCCATTTAAGAAACGGTCCTAAAAACATAAGAAATAGTAAGGCGATGCTAACAATTGTTCTGGCATTATAGTATCTCCCTGATTGTTTTCTGGGATAAATCCAATTCCTTTTACCTGAAGCGTCTACAGTACCTATGGCATCCCTAAAAGCTTCTGTATCCTGGATGATTTCCATTTCAGGACTAAGTTCAGAAGTGTTTATATGATCTTGCGATTTTTGCATTGAAAAAAGATTCATGAGTCAAACATAAAGCCTGAAGTTTTTAAACAATAATGGCTTTGTTAGTTGCGAATCATAGCGATATCGTTTATTACTGAATCTGAAGGTGTACTATCCTCCTCTGAAGGTTCGTATAATTCCCCTTGTGCCTCTTTGGGATTAGGTGGATTTGTTCCTTGAAGGGTAAGAATGAAGCTGGTCAGATCCTGCATATCCTTGGGTTTGATTTGAGCTTGCCAGGCAATCATCCCCTTTTGAGGAACGCCGTATTTGATCGTTTTAAACACATCCTGTACACTTCCTCCATGTAACCAATAGGCATCAGTTAAATTAGGACCGACACCCCCTTGTCCTTCTGGCCCATGGCATGCCACGCATAATTCCATGTATATTTGTTGACCATTATCCAGATTGGCAGCATCTTCTACTATTACTACTGTATTTTCGTCTACCAGATTAGCTACTTTTTGGAGATATTCTTCTCTCTGAGCTTCGGCTTTTGCCACTTGTTGTTCATACTCCATGTTAGAGGACCAATTAGACCCGGAGAAGTGGAAATAATATATATATCCAATAGCATAGGCGATACTAATGTAAAATCCATATTTCCACCAAGGAGGAAGATTGTTATCTAATTCTCTAATTCCATCATAATCGTGGCCCATGTCGATGGTGTGTTCCTGTTCTACAGGTACAGCATCCGTTAGTTTTTTGGTCAGACGAGACCAGTTAAATAAAGGCTTGCTGGTTTCTTGTACCGCTGCAGAAGTTGCGGCTACTCTTTTTTTGATGATCAAAAAGTAAATCGTAATGCTGAGCATCAAACAGATCAAGGCTACGAATACCAGGGTAAATACCAGGAACCATAGCATCTGGCTGGCCGAAATATGTTCGGCGGATGATTGAGCTACCAACTGAAAAGGGGAAGTAATTGCAGAGATAGTGATAGCTGATATATATATGAGACGTTTCATGGGTTTTTTATTGAGATGAAAGCTTAGAGGGGTTAACCTTAAAGGATTCATGATGCATCTCATCCTCGATAGGAAGAGATGCAAGATGATTCACATGTTTTTTATCCAGACGAATTGCACGAATAGCAATAATCAGGAAGAAAAAGAAAAATATGGCGATGGCGATCACTGGGAACAAACTAACGTCATCCATGGATCTTAATACATCTTTATACATAATTGATTTTTATTGATTTGAAGTATTATAAATGTCTGTTCCAAGTCTTTGCATGTAAGCAATGAGAGCTACTATTTCCTTAGTGTTGCTCACCTCAATATCAGCCTCTTTTAACCTGGCAACGATCTCATCTGCTTGTTCAAGAAGCTTTTCATTTGCGATTTCGTCGAATCCTTCTGGATAAGGGACTCCTAAGGTCTGCATAGCTCTTATTTTCTTAGGTGTAGTAGATAGATCGAGATCATTTTCTACTAGCCAGGGATAAGAAGGCATAATGGAACCAGGAGACATACTTCTGGGATCATACATATGGTGATAGTGCCAGGAATCAGGATATTTTCCTCCAAGTCTATGAAGGTCTGGTCCTGTTCGTTTGGAGCCCCACTGAAATGGATAATCGTAGATAAATTCTCCAGATTTTGAGTACTCTCCATATCGTTCTGTCTCAGATCTGAAAGGCCTGATCATTTGAGAGTGGCAGGTGTAGCATCCTTCTTTTACATATAGATCCCGGCCTTGAAGTTCTAAAGGAGTGTAAGGCTGAACAGAGGCAATTTTAGGTACATTAGATTCTACCATGAATGTTGGAATCATCTCTACTAAACCGCCTATGAGAATAAGGACCAAACTAAATACTAGCATTTGAACAGGACGTCTCTCAATCCATCTGTGCCAATATTCACCTTTATGAGGGGTATAAGTTTTTGTCAATGGAGCAGCTTCAGAAGCTTCATTGGCCTCTAAACTTCCCTGACGGATGGTTTTAATCAAGTTGTATACCATAAGTATTGCTCCCACAAGATATAATGCCCCACCCAACGCTCTCATCATATACATAGGAAGAATTTGAACAACTGTCTCTAGGAAGTTAGGATAAGCTAAAAACCCTTCTTCTGTAAATTCCTTCCACATTAAACTTTGAGTAAATCCTGCCCAGTATAGTGGGACACAGTAAAGGATTATAGCCAAGGTTCCAATCCAAAAATGGGAGTTAGCTAGTTTTACTGAGTAGAGTTTAGTTTTATACAGTCTTGGAATTAACCAGTATAAAGCACCGAAGGTAAGAAATCCGTTCCATCCTAACGCTCCTACGTGTACATGTGCGATGGTCCAATCTGTGAAATGGCTGATCGCATTTACATTTTTAATAGAAAGCATCGGCCCTTCAAAGGTAGCCATACCGTAAGCAGTAACTGCTACCACAAAGAATTTTAAGATTGGATCAGTTCTTACCCTATCCCAAGCTCCTCTTAAGGTCAATAGCCCGTTCAACATTCCTCCCCATGAAGGTGCAATCAGCATGACGGAGAAGACAGTACCTAATGACTGGGCCCAGTCTGGAAGAGAAGTGTAAAGTAAATGGTGGGGCCCAGCCCATATATAAATAAAAATCAATGCCCAGAAGTGAATAATGGAAAGTCGGTATGAGTATACGGGTCTGTTCGCTGCTTTGGGAATGAAGTAGTACATCAAACCTAAATAAGGAGTAGTTAAAAAGAATGCCACAGCGTTATGCCCATACCACCACTGAACAAGGGCATCTTGAACTCCTGCATAAATAGGATAACTTTTAAAAAGCGTAACAGGTAACTCAAGGTTGTTCACTATATGAAGGACCGCAACAGTGATCCAGGTGGCAATATAAAACCAAATCGCCACATAGATGTGTCTTTCTCTCCTGTTGACAATTGTCATCATCATATTAAGGCCAAAAATCACCCAAACGAGCGTAATTGCTATGTCAATAGGCCATTCTAATTCCGCATACTCCTTTGAAGAGGAAATCCCCATTGGTAAGGTTATTAATGCAGACAATATGATTAACTGCCAACCCCAAAAATGTACTTTCCCCAGATTATCGTTCCACATCCTCGTTTTACAGAGCCTTTGTAGGGAGTAATAAACTCCCATGAAAATGCCATTACCTACAAAGGCGAAAATAACTGCATTAGTGTGTAGTGGACGAATACGGCCAAATGATAAAAAGGAAATTCCATTTATCAATTCAGGCATAATCATTTGAATAGCTACAATGAGACCAACCGTCATTCCAGCTAATCCCCAGAAAGTAGTAGCGAAAGCGAAATCTCTGACAATTCGATTGTCGTACGCGAACTTTTCTAATTGTTCTCTCCCTTTCACCGGGGAATCAGGAGAGCTAACTACGAGATCATTCATAGACATAGATAGAGGATTTAATTACTTTTCGATGCGTTTAAAGGTGTTGTGCCGCTTTCTCGTTTTTGTGTTTCTGATTCTTCGAACAACATTCGAACAGACGGGGTGTAAGTGTCTTCATATTGTCCGCTATTTACCGCCCACAAAAAGGCAAATAGGAAACCTAAAGCGACAATGAGACTTATTCCGATTAAAACAAAAATGGCATACATATACGGATGAATTAATATGTCAAACATATGTACACTGGTGTGTTTTTAACATGAGGATCATCAAACGATCCAGTGACTTAAATCATTTCATCCAAGGCTGACGGAAATCTATCAGATGTTAAGAGAGGCAAAAAAAGTTTGATTAAGTTTTAATTTGGTCCAATAGTTCAGATATAGCTTTTTTTCTAAGCTGCTGATAGGAAGTGTTTTTATGCCAATGTTTAAATCCGGAATACCACTGTATATTATTCAGAGCATCCTTTAACCGCAACTTGTGTTGAGGCTGATAAAGCGCCACACGGAAAGACTGAAAATATCGGGCGAGATATAATTGTTCTGTTTGCCCGGGAGTTGGGACCAGGATTACCTGGGGTAATCCTAAGGCGGCATAATCCATAATACTGCTATAGCCAGGTCTGGATAGGACAACCGATGCGGAAGTCAACAGATGGTATAATTCCTCTGAAGGTAAAGAAGAATACATACTTAAGTGGCCATTTTTTAAAACATAAGAAGATTCGGGTTTTCCCTGGACAATAACGGTTTGGATAGAAAGTGAGGCAAGTTGTTTTACCAACATCGATTCAAGTATGCTACGCTGAGGTTCTGGCCCTGAAAGGATAATAGCCAGAAAAGTATCTGCCCATCTGGAATTACTGGGAACTTGGATCTTTTGTTCAAATCTGGACAATGGACCTATAAACTTAGCTTTTTTTGGTAAAGAAGGAACATGTGATAAATCCCCAGATAAATTAGGCTCCTTAGGAGAGTCGGGGATCCAGATTTGGTGAAAATACTTAAGTTGGCGAAGGTGGAAGTGATAGAATTGGCGTTGTAACTTATTGAGTGGAAAAGGGAGTTGGATATTAAGTTGATGAGCTACAAATATGCTCGGAACCTGGGGATGATACAAGCCATAACGATGGTCGGAAATGATCGCTATAATGTCTTTTTGGGCTATCTGATTTGTAAGAAGTCGATGTTCTTTTTCAATGACGTTTAATATTCTGGGCATCTGAAAACACATAGCAAATACTTGCGTTCGGCTATGGCTGTAGGAAATATTATAAGCCGGTAAACTAATGAAAGGAAGGGCTGGGTATTGCTGAGTGAGCCAATGCAGTGAAGCGCCGCTACCAGCTAATATTACTGACTGGTGTAAGTCTAACAAGTCTTGAATGATGGGAACACATCTCGTGGCGTGTCCCAATCCCCAATCCAGTGCTGCTACTAAAATAAGTCCATTCTTTCCGATGGCATTATTAATTAAAGGATACCCTCATCTGCAAAGGAGTAATAATGATTATGGGCAATAATGATATGATCTAAAACAACTATATCAAAAAATTCTGATCCTTTTTGGAGTATTTTAGTAGTATTTATGTCCATTTTACTTGGTTTGGGGTTTCCAGAAGGATGATTATGAGCTAAAATAATTCCGCTGGCTAATTGAAGGATAGCTTCTCGAAAAATGACTTTGGTATCCACTACGGTCGAATTTACGCCGCCTTTAAATATCATTTTTTCACTTTTGATAACATTGTTTCTGTTGAGAAATAATACGTAAAATATTTCTACCTCAAGATCACTCATGATGGGAATAAGATATTGTGCTACTATCTTGGATTCGGTAAATTTGAGTTCCTTTTTTTCCGACAAGTGTTTTCTTCTCCCAAGCTCGAATGCAGATATGATCGTTAAGGCTTTAGCTTGGCCTATACCTTTAATACTTGTTAGCTCTTTGAGCCCCGATCTTGCTAATAAATGTAATCCCCCTACTTCTGTCAATATATCTCTTGCCAAACCCAAAGCAGATTTATTTTTCGTACCGTTTCCTAAGATGATGGCAAGCACTTCTGCATCAGTTAAAGAGGATATTCCTCTTTGGACTAATTTTTCTCTGGGCCTATCTTCTACAGCCCAGTGTTTTATGGATTGGCTTTTATATGGTTTCATAGATTCTTATTGAAAAGTAATTTCAAAAGAAGCTATGTAGTTATAGAGGAAATAATAAATAGGGAAAAACCCTATAGTAGGCATTATATACAAATAGGAATGGTATAAAAGAATAAAAGTCAGATGACTAGGAGGGACAATATAGCCGTGAAACCACGTTAAGACATAGCGTTTACAAATTTGGTAAGTTTACTAACCATGTTTGCCGCTGTATTTTTATGGATAATATTCTTTTGTGCAGATTTATCTATAGTTTTAATAACCTCAGGTAACAGCTTTTCAGCTTCCGTCTTATCAGTCATCGCTCTAAGTTCTTTCACTTTAGAACGCATTTCTACCTTTCTATGACGATTTCTCAGCTTGCGCTTTGCATTCTGCCTGATTCTTTTCTTTGCTGATTTATGATTTGCCATGTATTAATAATAATTCAATGCTTTTTTCAATTGGATCACAAAGTTACAAATTGATTTTGAATTGGCAATAATTTCTCTTCTATCATTTTACGAGAATCACCTGTTTTAGGACAGATTTTTCCTCCTTAACTAACAGAAGTCCTAAGGTTTTTTTCAGGGATTGATGAATCATATCTCCAGGTCCCCAATCTATTCTAAAGCTAAACCGATCTTTCACCTGGGTTTCGTCAATTACAATTTCCGATAATGCTTCCTCAATATGATATGCTAAGTCCGATAATTGTATCTTCTGGGCTTTTAATGACCCTCTCGAAATCCCTACAGATGATTCTAATTGATCCATTGTTCCAATATATCTAGACTGCTCTAATATTTGGGGATCATCTAAGTGCAATACCCACACTTCATCAGCGTACACCTGTTCGATTAAGTCAAAATGGTATTTTCGAGCCAGTTTTTTCATTATAATGGCCTTACCATCCTCCAGGCTAAGTTTTTCCGAGCTGAAGTATATATACAACACTGGATCGTATTCTGAGCCTTCCATTACTACCCTCTCACTAACCACTCCCTTCAGGATAGCGATGAACTCAGTTAAACTATATCCATTATATGTTAAAGATTGGTCTGTTTCTAATCTGGTGTTCGCTTCAGGCTCCAGAATCTCCTCAATGATTAACTCATATTTTTTGGCATCGCGCACCCCCTCTGTTTTTGCTTTGAGAGAAAACTGGATTAACGAGCCCATCACAAGAATTAAGAAAAATAATTCATTGAGATGTATAGGTAAATTGAACCTACTCTTTATTTCCGTACTTTGATTTAAGGTTTTGTTTGAATATATCCACTTCATCTTCTGTAGCCATTTCAAATCTTGGACCTTCATTCTTTTTACGTTTATCAACTTCAGCCTGTAATGGATAATTATAGTCGTCATAAAAAGTAGAAAAAGTCTTTATGATTTCACCTTCTATGTGGAAATAAATCCAATTAAATTCATCGACTTCTAAATAAATTGTTAAAATATCAGGTATAGTTCCCTCTAATTCAGAAGCGCTACCTAATTCATATAAAATTAACCCATTAACTTTTTTGTTAATGTTTTTGGCCTGAATTCCTATTAAATCGAGTTCTCCATTGTGATATAATACGCCTTCTTCTTCATCATAAGAAAAATCAACACCTGACAGAAGCAGTGTACTGCCCAATCTTTCTGCCAGGTCTATATCGGTATATACCATAGCTCTCTTTGCAATTTCCTCAAATTTTTGAGTCTCTTTATCAGAGTTATTATTTTTATCAAGAATTTCTGACACATTAGATAAGAATGACTTTTGAAGGAAATCAATGTCATTATTAGATGTCGTTAAGAATCTGAAATTCTCAACGACTTTCTCTATAGGCTCCTCCGGGATTAAATCGAAGTTGAGGGACATTAGTAGGTCGGTAGAAACAGCTTCTTCATTAACATTATCTGTCCAGGTACCTGCTAAATCAATGGTGACTGTTTTATCATTCAATTTATAGGGGAAGTCGATAAATCCTGAAGAAGAGACGATATTCGTTTCATCATTGAAAGCGACAGAAGAACCTTTATAGGTTGCTCCTTTAATTTTTTCCTCTGTACTGATAATAAATTCTTGACTTTTTCTATCTAAGGTCAACCCGCCATATGCACTAAGTATTTCTTTATCCTCAAGATCCGTTTTTGCCTGTAAGAAGTTAGAATAGAAAATATTATCCTGAGGAATAAGATAAAGTCCTACAGTAAGTTCTTCTCCAAAATCATTTTCCAGATTATCGGGGATAGGTACGAAAACAGAGTCAGGATTAACTACTGTTCTCTTAAAAGGTAACCAATTATCGCGAAACACAGGATTTTCAGATTCTACCCGTACATCCCCTTCAAAAGTGAGAAACTTTTCAGACGCATCAAGCTGTGCTGTACCCCTAAACAATATTCTATCTGTTAGATAAAAGGCTTGTTCTTCAGTAATTTCTCCCGTAGCTGTTGTAATCGTATCTGAATTTACCAGTATATCCTCGAAAAGAATATATTGAGGTTTTCCATTTACCTCTATATAATCGTATTTACCTGAACCCGAATAATCACTTCCGGAGTAAATTTCTACTGTAGCATCGTAAATTTTGTGGAGTCTGGATTCTGCGTCAGCCTCTATAGTAGCACTTTCAAAAGATCGGATTGTTCCAGTTTCTTCTACTGTAAGTTCGGAATTTGGAGGAGTGATTAACGCATCAGCGATGAAAATAGCAGGTACATTGTCAATTTGAATTTCCCGGGTCTGTACATTGTAGTGGGCTTCATTAGCTGCGAATTTAATGCTATCTCCAGGCTCATTAGTAGAAATAAAATAATTGTTCGCCAGCGAATCACTGGTTTTTTCTATGACTAATTCCTGGGAGGTCATATCATACTCTCCTGTAGTAAGCGTAGTGAGATAATTGTGTAATGGGAATGCACCGTTAGGTTTACCAATTTCTCTACTCTTAAAGCGGGTTTCCCTTCTGGACAGATCGAAGTCAATATCTACGTTTTGTGCTTGAAAATGTATGCTTTCACGATCTATACTGTCGACTATGGCAAATTCACTTGCATCAGCTTCAAAATCTCTATCCCTGAATACGATACTATCGCTTGAAATTCTGACTTGTCCTACAGTTATACTTCCGTCACCTACCAGGCCGTCTCTCGATAAAAACAATTTCCCATCGAATTCAGCTTCTCCATCAAAAATAGAAATAGGATTTTCTGGAGATGAAGCTAGTAAAATGCGATCCTCTTTTGTGTACCAAACATAATTACTAATGGTGGCATCTACCTGAGGATTTCTATAGCTAGCTGGCAGAAAAAAAGTATCAACGACCGCCATTACTGAATCAAAATGAAAAGTAAAAGTATCACTGGAAATAGTAGCATCCAGGTGCTCTAATTTACCCCTTCCGTGTAAGCCACTTCCATCGAGATATATTTCATTGTAATATTTGCCTTTATAGTCAAAAACATTATATCCCTCCTCTGGAGTTTCCTGGACGAAGCCTAGTGTAAAATCCGGCATCACAGTAAGCGTTTGACGGAATTCAGGAAATATATTTGAGGAGAAAAAATTACCATCAAAGGTGATTCCCTGATTATCGAAATTTTCCAGGCTGTCCAGAACAAATGGATCTACAGAAAAATATAACTTATCCTTGTCATAGACCCCGTTTTGAATATGAGGTTTGTCCCAATATAAATAGGAAGAAGAGTAGCTATCAAATACTGGATATTCTGGATGGGGTTCTTTTCCACTTTTATTTCCGGGGTCATCAATATGAAGTTTTCCAGTTACATTTTCAAAGACTGTGGTACTTAGAGCTCGTTCCAATGGAGAGGGCTCATATCCTGACCCTGGGTTCCTAACCAAGACAAAACGTATGGAGTCCAGAGAATCACAATTGATTTGAAAATTTTCATAATCAAAAGTGAATCGAGGTCTGTTATCTTCATCATTAGCATAAATATTCAGCTTACCACTAGCCACTGCTCCAGCAAAAAGCAAATTGCGGTTTTCCTGGACTAATACTTCACCTTCCATCGGAACTACCTGTACATATTGAGAATCGCTAAGGGAAAAATATGGTACTCCTCTGAGTCTAATATCTTGAGTTTGAATATTCAAGGTAGCATAAGCACCCGTATCAACTTTAGTAATTACTTGGATGGCATCATAATCCTTTTTCCCTCGGGCAGCTTTAGCCCATTTGTATAATTTGGGTTGAGGATAAATTTCATAGGTCTGCTTGTTGTAGGTGATAAATCCAGAACCTTCAAGGCCTGGTAGAGCAGCTTTGAATGCCTCCAACTGAGAGATCAAATCAAACTCTTCCAAAATTTTTTCTGGGAAAATGGGTTGATCTTTTTGCGTTAGGCTAAATCTGTAAATAGCTCCGATGGGGTTGACTTTGAGAATATTTTTGAATTGATCAAAACGTGCTTTGGTAAAATAATCGAAAGATTCAATGGCTGATAGTTTATTTTCCTTATCTACTAATGCACTGAAAATGATTCCATCAGTATCTAACTTCCATGTGATAGCTTCAAAATACATGTAATATTCGTGGTACGAACTTGTAAAAGGGATACTCTTGGCAGTTCCTTTCTTGGGTCTTGATAGAACTGCTGTTTGATCTTCAGCGGTGTATTTCAGAAACATGGATGGATGATATAGAGAATCTTCCTCGGTGACATAGACGGTTGACTCTACATTATTTGCTACTAGTTCTTTTTCATCTATCAAGAACTCATCACTTTGAAGTTTCATTACATAGGCATCATTACGCTTAATTGATAATTTCGCCTTTATATGCTTCATTACTTTATCCGGTAAGGCCCAGGAATCCTCCGATTCAAAAGGGTCTTCATATGAAGAAGTACTTGTTCCCCATTCATCACTTGTATCTTCGTCGAAATTTGTGTCTGTATCTTCGTCCTGATAGAATTCATTAGAACTATAACCAGAATAGAAATCTTCTCGTTCCGGATCTCCACTGTAACGGGATAATCTGGGAGTAACTTCAGTAAGAATATCAAATGAAGAACCAATTTTACGAATTCCTTTCAGAGAAAATCCTCCTTCATACCTAACGTTGGGAATTAGTTCCTCAATAACAACTCCGCCTGAATAACTTTTAAAAAAGGGAAAAACAGCATTTTTATCGCTTTCATGCCCAATATTTTCATCAACAAATCTACCAACCAGCGGCTTCGGCTCATTGATCAAGCTATGGTAGTAAAAATCCACACTATCAGCTTCTACAGCTCCGTAATTGAAGTTAAGTTTGTATCTGTGGAATTCACAATAGACATCTTCAGGATCTAAGCCTACTTTTGCCCAGCTTACTTTCCCCTTGTCTCCAATAAAATTCCTCGATAGTAAATTGAAATCTCCAGATGTTTTTTCGATAAAGGTTGTGTCTCGAATAGAAGTGTATAATAAATCTGTTTCCATGAATCTGATAACGGGAGCAGCATATTCCGTTTCATCTTTGAGATTGATAAAAGAAATTTGTGGATTTTCTTGTGATGCATTCCACTGGAATTTTCGATGTTTTGCAGTTATTCCATCTTTTACATAATCTCTTAAGTGATTAAAAAACACATTTAGCCTTTGTTGATCTAATTCCTGAATACATTGTTTAACCACTTCAAAATAATCCTTCAGTGGAATTTTGACATAATTAGTTTCGTCTACAAGGCTTAACATCGTAAGTGCGTGATTTGCAAAGGAAGGGGAGGGAGAATAATTTTTGAGTTTCATCTGATTAGCCAGGCTGATAAAAGCGGTTTTTTCTTCTCCTGTCAGTTTCCCCGAATTCCATAAGGTGGTAAAACTAGGTTCTACCTGACTTGCAAGTTCTCCTCTGGCATTGCTTATTACATTTGTGTAGGCAGCGACAAATTCAGCCTGATCTGTAGGAAATGGCTTGTTAGTCTGAGCGTTGACATTAATAAACGTCATCATCACACTGAGCAAACATACGATGTATAAATGCGGAAAGGGAATTATATATCCGTAAGATGGTAACATGCACATAACAATCTTTAGCTTATTCAAATAGTCAATGAATGCTCTAATTCTATTTTAATGAGTTGATGTTAAATTTTTTAATTAAAAGATAACCTCATGGAAGACCATGAATTATCTCTTAAAATATTTAAAACAGTTAATCTCTGATTATTACAAATTATTTCAATGGCTTTTTCATCACTTGTATAAAATCCACTTACTAATAGTTCGCCATTTGGCGTTAGTTTCTCAGCATATTTAGGGATATCTTCAAGTAATACGTTTTTATTGATATTGGCTAAAATTATGTCGTATGGTTTTCCCGGGATAGAAGTAGCATCTCCTCTGAAGACGTCAACGGAATTCACTTCATTTAATTTTAAATTTGACTTAGTATTTTCTGAACTCCAAGGATCAATATCCATGGCCGTAACGTATTTCGCTTTTTCCTTTACAGCAATAATGCCTAGAATACCTGTCCCACATCCCATATCTAAAACAATTTTATCTTTAAATACCATACTACACATCTGATTAATCATCAATCTGGTAGTTTCATGATGGCCTGTACCAAATGACATTTGAGGTTCTATGATGATGGTATGCTTAAATCCGGGTTGAGGTGAATGGAAAGTGGCAAGAATCTGGCAAAAGTTCTCTATTAAAATGGGGGAATAGTTACTTTCCCATGTTTTATTCCAATTTTCATCTTCCACATATTTAAATTGGATTTGTTCAGAGGAAAGGTTGAGGGGAAATAAGGTAGCTTTTACAGAATCTTCATCAAAATCTTTGGCCAGAATACTTGAACGCAAGACTCCATCTTGAAAGGCAAAAGTGTCAAAACCTGATATCTCTAGCAGTGCAGCCGCTATTTCCTGTTGAATATCATCAATATTTATTTCTATTGTTACATAGGATGTATGCATACCTTTTACCTATTCCATTGTATAATTATTCCTTAACCAGTGGCCAAAAAAATACAACCATCACTTAGAGCTAACCACATTATCGGAGCGATAAAGTAATATGGTACAAATGGTTTAGTACAGGTATATTCTATAAATAATGATTAGATAGTAAAATAAAAGCTTGATTCGAGATAAAATAGTCCGTTACTTCTGACGATTACATCCTGCAAATGATTGATAATCTGTATAATAGATGCTGAAATCTTCTAGTCCCCTAATATCTTCAATATAAATAGAAAAGTCGGCAAATCCTCTTACATCTGTTATATACCAATGACCTGGATCATTGGCGAAGCTTTGAGAATCTTCTAAATACACTAGAAAGTCAGCAAAAGCTTCAACTTCCTCAACAAAGACTACATAATCGGCGAAATTAGCTACTTGTTCAATATATACAGCTCCTTTAAGTTGGCAAATATCTACCTGATTCTCAACATTCGTGGGAGATAGATTTTCTATTCCAGAGGAGAATAAAGCCAAAATTATTCCTAGAAACCACTTCATCAGATTATTTTGAGCAATAAACAAAAAATTAAGATAATTAATTAGCATACATATGATTATGCAAAAATAATCTTATTTTTATTATGCCTCATTAAACTAAAATATGTTCTCAGGTTCTAAAAATGATAGGAAATGTCTACCTTTAATACGTGGAATTTTTAGATAATTTAAATGAATCACAGCGTGAAGCGGTATTGGAAGTAGATGGTCCAATTATGGTTATAGCCGGCGCTGGGAGTGGAAAGACAAGAGTACTAACCTATAGATTAGCCGTTATTCTCTATCAGGGATTGGCATATCCACAGGAATGCCTTGCTTTAACATTTACTAATAAGGCTGCTCGCGAAATGAAGGAGCGTATTTTCAAGCTAATAGGTTCAGATGCGAAGAGTTTACAAATGGGAACATTCCATTCTATTTTTTCCAGAGTTCTCCGGATAGAAGCTGAAAAAATAGGATTTACCAGTGCTTATACGATTTATGATTCTGATGATACTGTTAGGTTGATCAAAACATTGCTAAAAGAAAAACGATTAGACGATAAAGTTTTTAAGCCCAAAATAGTAGCTAATGCCATTAGCGCTGCCAAAAATAAACTTCAAACACCTGCAGAATTAAAGGAAGTTGCAGTTGATGATTTTAGCTTAAAAATTGCAGAAATATATAACGTTTATCAAGATCGTTGTCTCAGGAGTAATGCGATGGATTTCGATGATCTTTTAATGAAACCCATCCAGTTATTTAGATCTCATCCAGAGGTTCTTCATAAATACCAGCATAGGTTCAAATATATTCTTGTAGATGAATATCAGGATACTAATCATGCGCAGTATACCCTCACTAAAATGCTGGCAGCAGTAAATGAGAATATTTGTGTAGTAGGAGATGATGCACAGAGTATTTATGCCTTTCGAGGAGCCGACATTCAAAATATCCTGAATTTTAGGAAAGATTATCCTTCTGCCAAGATATTTAAGCTGGAGCAGAATTACAGATCTACAAAAAATATAGTAGGAGCAGCTAATTCGTTAATTGCCAAAAATAAAAGCCAGATACCCAAAAAAGTTTTTACTCAGAACGAAGAAGGAGAGCGAATTCACATTATTGAAGCTTTAAGCGAACAGGATGAAGCAAAACAAGTAAGTTCTGCCATTAGAGAACAAAAACAACTTTACAACTTTTTCAATCGCGAATTTGCAATTCTATACCGGACAAATTCTCAATCAAGAGCTATTGAGGATGCTTTAAGAAGATCGGGACTGAAATATAGGGTATATGGTGGATTGTCATTCTATCAGCGAAAAGAGATAAAAGATGTAGTTGCTTACTTAAGGCTGGCAATTAATCCTAGGGATGACCAGGCACTCACACGAGTTTTAAACTATCCTACAAGAGGTATAGGAAAGACTTCACAGGAGAGGCTTATCGTTTATGCCGACCAAATGAATACTTCCCTTTGGGAAGCCTTGAAAAGAGTGGATCAAAGTGGTTTATCAAGCAGAGTAGTAAAAGTAGTAAGAGATTTTACTACCATGATTGAGAGTTTTATAGTCATCGCTCAAAATCAAAATGCATATCAGGCAGCAAATTATATAGCTAAGCATAGTGGAATTCTCAAATTGCTTCATTCAGATCGAGAAACTGAAAACCTTGGCAGATGGGAAAACGTGCAGGAATTACTAAATGCTGCTCAGGAGTTTTCCGAGAATCCCGATTTGGATAGTAACAACTTGGAAAGTTTTCTTGCAGATATTTCTCTTTTTACTGATCAGGATAAGGATGTTGAAGATAATGATGTAATCACCTTGATGACCATACATTCTGCTAAAGGACTTGAGTTTTCCTCAGTGTTTATTGTAGGAATGGAAGAGAATCTATTTCCCAGTTCTATGTCTCTGGAAACCCGATGGGATCTTGAAGAAGAACGAAGGTTGTTTTATGTAGCTATAACCCGAGCTAAAAAATATTTAATCCTTATACATGCAAGATCCAGATATAGATTTGGCAACTTGCAGTATAATGAGCCAAGTAGATTTCTAGATGAATTAGATGCTGATTTTATTAAGAGAACCAATCAGCTATCAGGGAAGTTTGGTGGAAGTAATTCTGCGTATTCAAGGCGAAAACCTGTTTTCTCAGAAAGAAAGAAGATGAGTAAGAAACCACAAACATCTGCATCTATTGCTTTCGAGCCTGCATTACCTGAAGAAATTGTCGAAGGATTAACAGTATATCATCCCAGGTTTGGAGACGGAATAGTTGCTAAAGTAGAGGGAGAAGGTGCGAACAGAAAAGCAACTATTACGTTTGAGGAGAAAGGAAAGAGAGTATTACTGTTAAAATTTGCAAAACTACAGATAAAATAATTCTTTTTTTGGGGATGATTTTTTTTTATTATTGAAATAAGTTTGCCCAACCGTAATTCGATACTTAAGTATACCTATTGTAATTGAGATTACTTATTCAGGACTTGATTAATTTCAAACTTGGTTTCGTTTTATTAAACACCGTTATAATTACCTGCCATTATTTGTGAGCAGATCTAGCGAATACTTTATTGGCTGCTGTATTGGATTATTTTTTACTGAAACTGATATCTCATTTAAAAACGTAAATTAAATTTATTGCTATATTATTATGGAGAGTATGTCATATAAGATCTCTGATACTCCTTTGAAATTAAGGGAATATGGGAGAAATATTCAGACGATGATTGAATATGCGATAGGAGTTGAAGATAGGGAAAAGAGATCGAGAATAGCTAAAGAGATCATAACTATCATGTCTAATTTGAATCCGCACTTAACTGAAATTCCTGATTATAAGCAAAAATTATGGAGTGACTTGATGCACATAGGAGGAGATGAATTTGATATAGATGTACCTGTTGCTTTAAAAAATGTTGGTAAGCCAAATATGAAACAGGAGGAAAGAATGGAATATCATCATTCTAAGCCTAGGTATAAACAGTATGGATGGAATGTGGAACTCATGATACAGAAAGCTCAGGAAATGGAGGAAGGAAAGGCTAAAGATGAGTATATAAATTTGATTGCTAATACGATGAAATTATTCCTCAGAAATATGGATCGTGAAACGACACCTGAAAGCGTTATAGCAGAACATATCATTGAAATATCTGGAGGAAAATTAAAAGTTAGGGGAGAAGATTTGACGTTTACTAAAGCTCCGGCTCCAAAATCTAACCATCGAAATAACAATAATAATCATAAGCGTGGTGGCAGAAATAATGGACGCGGCCGCAAAAGAAAGGGCTAAACACATTCTGGAATAGCCTAATTATTAAACAAAACTATTCGCAAGTATTTTCTTCAATCCTGTTTTTTCCTTAGAAAAATCCCTTCTTTTGTAGACATCACAAACCTACATAATTAAGAAATCCTCTATGGAATATTTTGAGGTAGAAGGGGGCCATAAGTTAAATGGTTCCATCCAACCACAAGGGGCAAAAAATGAAGCACTTCAAATCATTTGTGCTACCCTCCTTACCTCTGAGCCTGTTGTTATAAAGAATGTCCCGGATATTGTAGACGTTAATCGATTATTAAATATTTTAACCTACTTAGGAGTAAAGGTAGATAAACTAGACGAAGGAGAATATCGTATTCAGGCCGAAAAGGTGGATTTAGATGGGCTAACAACGGATTCATATCTACAACAAGCGAGATCACTTCGAGGGTCTATCATGTTAATCGGTCCCTTACTAGCACGATTTGGGCGCGCGTACATATCACGCCCAGGAGGAGACAAAATCGGACGGCGTAGATTGGATACGCACTTTTGGGGATTTCAGCAGTTAGGCGGGCGATTTAAATTTGATGAGAAAGCGCAAATTTTTGAAGTGAATGCAGAGGGAAGACTTAAAGGTACCTACATGTTGTTGGATGAAGCGTCAGTTACGGGTACTGCTAACCTTATCATGGCCTCTGTATTAGCTATGGGGCAGACTAAGATATATCATGCAGCATGTGAACCTTACATTCAGCAGTTATGTCTAATGTTAACCCGTATGGGGGCAAAAATTGAGGGAATAGGAAGTAACTTATTAACTATTCAAGGAGTTAGTGAACTTGGCGGTACTGAACATCGGCTATTGGCAGATATGATAGAGGTTGGAAGTTTTATTGGGATGGCAGCAATGACACAAAGTGACCTAACCATTGTTAATGCAGATGTGAATCAATTAGGAATAATCCCGGAAACATTTAGAAGGTTGGGAATTGAACTAGAAATAGAGAATAATAACATACGAGTGTGTCCGAAGGAATATTGTGAAATAGAAACCTTTATTGATGGAAGTATTTTGACGGTTTCGGATCATCCATGGCCAGGTTTAACACCTGATTTATTAAGTGTGATTCTCGTTGTAGCCACTCAGTGTAAGGGTTCTGTTTTAATCCATCAAAAAATGTTCGAGAGTAGATTATTCTTTGTCGACAAATTGATAGATATGGGGGCTAAGATAATTTTATGTGATCCCCATAGGGCAACCGTGATTGGATTAGAAAGGTCGGTTCCTTTAAGAGGAATTTCGATGAGTAGTCCCGATATTCGTGCTGGAGTTGCACTACTTATTGCTGCTATGTCTGCTATGGGAACCTCAAGAATTTACAATATTGAACAAATTGATAGAGGGTATCAGAAAATTGAGAAGAGATTAAATCCCCTTGGAGCAAAAATCATACGTAAAAGCTAATGTCTTATAGATGATAAAATACTTACTATTTTTCTGTAATTTTAGATTAACTAAAAAATTAGTACAATGAATAAAATAAATATATCAACGGTTTTTCTTTCTACCATCATACTTTGCTTGTCTTTTGGCTTTATCGTAAATACAGAATTAAATGCGCCTACTGAAGAAATAAAATGGGTTTCTATTGAAGAAGCGGCTAAGCTGGCAGAGAAGGATGGAAAGAAAATCTTGATTGATGTTTATACGGATTGGTGTGGATGGTGTAAAAAGATGGATCAATCTACCTACAGTAATGCCAAAAATATTTCTTACATAAATCAGCATTTTCATGCTGTAAAGTTCGATGCAGAACAAAAAGATCCAGTTATTATCAATAATAAAACTTATAGCTTTGTACCTCAAGGAAGGAGAGGTTATCATGAATTGGCGGCAAAATTATTGAAGGGAAGAATGTCTTACCCTACTACTACCTTTCTGAATGCAGATTTTTCACCCCTCTATAATGTCCCAGGATATATAGATGCTAAAAAGATGAATACTATATTGAGTTTTACTCACGAGGAAGCTTACAAGACAACTGATTTTCAGGCTTATGAGTCGAGGAAGTCAAGTAATTCCAAATAGGTGTTTTCCATATCCCTGACAAAATTTCGTAAATATTTAAATTAATATAATTTATGTCAATGACATCAGCCATAATGTCATTGGCATGCATTGTGTTTATATTAAATGAAAAATTAGGTTGTTAGAAACCCAGTTTTGATAAAGAATGAATATTATGGCAGAAGAGTTTAAACAACAGAAGGCAAACGAAGAAGAGCAAGAGACTTCATCGTCTTCCCAAAAGGAAGATAATCATTCGAATGCAGAGCAAATTACTGAGAAAACACATAATTTAGCTGAAGATAGAAATGATACTAACCAAGGAACTACGGAGGATTCTTCCGAATTATCGGATAAACATTCGGTGGAGGTTGAGATAGATCTAAATGAAGAGCAGAGTGAAAAGGATGGTGAAGAAATAAAAGTAGAAGTTGAATTAAAGGGTAGTGAATCAGAAGCAACCGTTGAAGATGAAGATGTGTTAAGAAAATCAAAAAAATCTAAGAAAGACGAGTTAGAAGCTGCCAAAAAACAAGCTGCTGAGTATCAAGATCAACTGCTTAGGCTTCAGGCAGAATTTAGGAACTTTCGGATGAGAAAGGAACGAGAAGCGGATGAAAGTATTAAATATGCCAATACCGCATTCTTAAAGTCACTTCTTCCCATTTTCGATAATATGAATCGTTCAATAAAGGCAGTAAGAAAAGCTGAGGATATGGAAGGGGTTGAAGAAGGATTAAAAATTATCGAAAGCTTCACAGATAAGCATTTTAAAAAATTGGGGATAACGGCTATTGAGTCAGTGGGAAAGGAATTTGATGCGTCAATTCATGAGGCGATTTCTACGGTCCCAGTAGAAGAAGAAGAGAAGAAAGGGATTGTGATAGACGAAGTGGAAAAAGGCTATTTATTAAAAGATAAAATTATTCGATTTTCAAAGGTAATCGTTGGGGAATAATTCTATGGCTGCACAGAGAGACTATTATGAAGTATTAGGTGTTTCTCGAAATGCTTCAAAAGATGAACTAAAAAAAGCATATCGAAAATTAGCACTGGCTTACCATCCTGATAAAAATCCTGGAAATCAGGAAGCAGAAGAAAAGTTTAAGGAGGCAGCTACTGCTTACGAAATATTAAGTGATGAGAAAAAAAGAGCCGCTTACGATAGATTTGGTCATGCTGGGGTAAGTGGAGCTGCGGGTGGTGGATTCCAGGGTACTAGCATGGAAGATATTCTCAGTCAGTTTGGTGATATCTTTGGAGAAGGAACTCCTTTTGGAGACATTTTCGGAGGTGCAGGTGGTAGACGTAGTAGAAGGAGGAGGGGGCAGAGAGGTGCAGATCTTAGGATAAATTTAAAGCTGGATCTAGAGGATATTGCTTCTGGAGTTGAGAAGAAATTCAAGCTCAATCGGTTTGTAGGATGTGATACCTGTTCCTCTACAGGAGCGGAAAATGGTTCTTCTTACAGAACATGTCCATCGTGTAATGGTGCTGGAGAAATTCGTCAGCAAGCTGGTGGTGGCTTTTTTCAGCAAATTGTGGTTACGACTTGTCCTACCTGCCAAGGGGAAGGGAGAGTTATTTCAGTCAATTGTAATGTATGTGGTGGTTCTGGCAGAAATAAAAAAGAAGACGTAGTTTCAGTTCAAATTCCAGCTGGAGTGCAGGAAGGAATGAGTCTTTCAGTTAGAGGGAAAGGAAATGCAGGCTTAAGAGGAGGAACTTCAGGAGATCTCGTTATTCTGGTAGAAGAAAAACCTCATGAATTATTTGAAAGAAATGGAGATGACTTAGTACATCAATTATTTATCAGTTTTCCTGATGCTGCTATCGGAAGTTCTGTTAATGTACCTACTATTGCTGGAAAGGAAAGATCCATAAAAATAGCTCCTGGAACTCAGGCGGGAAAGACAGTTCGTTTAAGAGGACAAGGGCTTCCTAGCTTAAACGGATATGGAACAGGTGATTTATTGATTTATATCAATGTGTGGACCCCTACGAGAATTGAGTGCTGAGGAAAAACGCATCCTTACTAGATTAAAAAAATCTCCAAATTTTCACCCTAAACCCACTCAGGAAGAAAAAGGATTGTTCTCCAAGATTAGGAATTTCTTTTCAAATTGATCTTGATTTTCCGCCCTCATACTTTTAGCACATAGAATACTAATAGTAATTTTCTATGTAGTTTCTTTTCTCGCTTATATATTTCTATTACCATTTTAGACATCAAAGGCTTTTTGCTATTTTGACCATTCATTGTACTCCTTATGTCTAAAATTAAAAAATTACTGGTTTCAAATCGTGGAGAAATTGCCTTAAGAATTATTCGATCGGCTAAAGAAATGGGAATATGGACAGCAGCTATATATTCAGAAGCAGATGCTGATGCTCCACATGTTCATTTTGCTGATCAAGCATACCTTATCGGACCGCCTCCATCCTCAGAGTCTTATTTAAAAGGTGATAAGATTATTGACATTTGCCTCGAGCATCATATAGATGCCATTCACCCGGGTTACGGATTTTTATCTGAAAATGCTGAATTTGCTAAAGCCGTAAGAGAAGCAGGAATTATTTTTATCGGCCCTTCATCAGCAGCTATTGAGCTAATGGGGGATAAATTAAAAGCGAAACAAGCAGTAAGTAAATTTGGTGTTCCTCTACTTCCAGGATTGGATAAAGCTATTACTGATATTGAGGAAGCGAAAAATAAGGCGAATGAGATTGGATTCCCAGTATTAATAAAAGCTGCCGCAGGAGGAGGGGGGAAAGGAATGAGAATTGTTAATGAGAGTAATGAATTTGAAGAACAAATGGAGCGAGCTGTAAGTGAGGCTGAAAATGCTTTTGGAAATGGGAGTGTTTTCATCGAGAAATTTATCACTTCCCCTCGGCATATAGAAATTCAAATTCTTGCTGATTCACATGGAAATACTGTGCACCTGTTCGAACGAGAGTGTTCTATTCAGAGAAGGCATCAAAAAGTAATAGAAGAGGCTCCTTCTAGCGTTTTAACACCTCAATTACGTGCTAAGATGGGGGAAGCAGCAGTAAATGTATGCAAAGCTTGCAATTACATTAACGCTGGTACAGTTGAGTTTCTATTAGATGAATCACATGGATTTTATTTCTTGGAAATGAACACAAGGCTACAAGTTGAACATCCTGTAACGGAATTGATCACTGGGATAGACCTGGTTAAGGAACAAATTAATATAGCCGAAGGAGGAAAACTGGCTTTTGAACAAAATGATTTACAAATTTCAGGGCATGCCATAGAGGCAAGGGTATACGCAGAAGATCCAGCTAATAATTTTTTGCCAGATATTGGTAAACTTCATATTTATCGACGGCCACAAGGAGATGGTATTCGGTTGGATGATGGATATAGAGAGGGTATGGATGTTCCTATTCATTACGATCCAATGATAGCCAAATTGATAAGTTATGCTGATACGCGGGAGGGAGCTATAGAAAAATTGAAAGAAGCTATCAGAAATTATATTATAATTGGGATACAAACCACCTTGCCTTTTTGCGAATATGTAATGAATCATCCTGCTTTTAAAGAAGGTAATTTTGATACTCAGTTTATCAAAAATTATTTTGATCCCAATGATCTATATAGCGAGATGGAGGAGCAAGAAGCACTGATATCAGGGATAGTTGCTCATAAGGTTCTTAAAGAAGTTTCAGAAAAAAATAAAGTTATTTTAACACCTAAAATTAATTATCCTAATGCTTGGCGATTAAACCGAATCAAATAGTATACTTAAAAAATGTTTCCTATTTTTTAATGTTATGCCTCATAAACAAAAACACCGGGGACAACAAGGAAATGACCCTATTTGGTTTGGGGAAGAATGGATTAGCACCCTTAATGAAGCGGTCACAGATTTATCTTATCTATTATCGAAGGGGTACTCAGATCGTTCCAGCTTAAAATTGGTTGGAGATAGATACAAATTACACCGCAGGCAGCGTCAAGCACTCCTCCGTGCAAGTTGTGGAGATATGGCAAAACATTCACGGCCCTTAAAAAATTTTGCTCCCGATCAGATACATGGAAAAATAATGGCTGTAGATGCCTATAATCTTCTCATATTCGTAGAAAGTGTATTGGCTGGAGGAATAGTAATTAGATGTAGAGATGGGTGTTTTAGAGACATTGCCAGTATTCATGGAAATTACCGGAAAATGGAAGAAACGCTCGCAGCGCTATTACTTATGGGAGAAGTCATGGAATCTCTAAAACCGGAATATGTCCATTGGTTTCTGGATGCGCCTGTCTCAAACAGTGGGAGGTTAAAAGGATATATGGAAGAAGTAGCTCAACAACAAGATTTTATATGGAAGATTACCCTGGCAAATAATCCTGATCGAGTATTGGTTCAAAGAGAAGATTGGATAGTTGTTTCATCTGATGGATGGGTTATAGATCATGCTGAGCGGTGGTTTAATATTCAAAAAAAATTATTAGAACAAGTTCCTTCAGCAAATATTATCCCGCTTGATGGAAACGATTATTGACCTTAATTAGGTAAATAAATACATTCGAAAAATTAATATATATAAATATGCAAGCTTATACTTGGATATATTCATTTGAATCTCCCTTAACAGACTTTCAAAAGAAGCAATTAAATCACGATTTCCAGCTTTTTTTGTCCAAGTGGTCCTCTCATGGGATTCCTGTAAATGGAATGATTCGTATAGCATATGATCGATTTGTGCTTATAAATGCAGATCAAGGTGAACATAGACCATCTGGATGTTCGATTGACAGTCTTAAGAGGGCTGTAGCAGAAATACTGGAAAAAAATGACATTTCAGTTCTTGATGCGGCACATGTATTTTACAGAGATGTGAATAAGGATATCCAATACACTCATTTCAGGTCGATACAGCAACTGATTTCCAGCGGAATATTAGCAGCTGATACAATTGTGTTTGACCATTCTCTGGGGCAATCTGATGATTTGGATAAGTGGGAAATGCTACTTAAGGATACTTGGATGAAAAGATACTTGCGAACCACTCTAAACTCCTGACTTTACAAGTAACTACATAGAACTCATAGAGGAGATATGTGTCTGCCAATTCAATTCATGAGCCTCCCAAGGATGTGGAGGTAGAAAATGACTATAGGCTTCCTTTACTTCAGCAGAGGAGAAATTATATCCTGAACTTGCATTTTGCCATAAGCAATCAGCTAGTGTTGCCTCTACAAATTGGTAACTAATCCTATAGCCCAGGTCTTTTAAATAATCGCTAACTAATAGTCTCTTCTCACTTGAAAGAAATCCCAAATCAATGGCGAGCTCTTGGGTGGAGCACATATCTGATGACAGAAATTGATTAACAATGGAAGTAATATCAACAAGTTCTGTTATTTTTCTTTTACCTGAAGGTAACTTCAACACAGGTAGGATCTCATTTTGAAGCTTAAACATGGAATGCGATATGAATCCTGGTGGATGCAATAAAATATGGCAGGTAGGACCTTCATGAGTAGGAGGATTTTCAGAATGATTGGATGAAAGATCATTAATAGTATCAATAAGCTTCTGAGCGTTTCTTTCTTTGATTGCATTCCAAAGGGTACTTTTCTCCGTTACTGTTGCAGTACGGAATAAGTCCTGTACTTGGCGATAACTTCCTATAGTTTCCTCAACTTTTGGTACTATTTCTTGATTAAACTGATCTATAATTTTGCGGACACCTTCTTTATTGACACATATTCTTCCTTCTATATCAAATTGGGAAAAAATACCTATCGTTCGGAGATCTACATGGCAACTCATCAGCAAATAATCTTCAAAGGCTCTTGCTGCTAGCCCATATCTTAAAGGAATATGATGCCAGCGAACTAGATCCAACATACGGCGACGTTGGATAGAAGAAATATGTGGCTTTTGTAATAGAATATCTCTGGCTATAGGTACTCCTGCTTTTTCATGCCCTTTTGAGATCCATCGTCCTTTATACCATTTGGTAACTAATGGTTTTCCTATATCATGAAGGATAGTTCCCCAGTAAAATAGTTCTTTTTCTTCTTGCCTTAAAGGGTATTTAGCTTCGTATTTACGAAATTCAGATAGTACGAGTTTAGTGTGTAATAAAACGCTACCTTCATTATGGAATCGAGGGTTTTGTTGGGTCAACCTCATTGATTCGATGTGTTCAACAGGTAGAGGTAATTTTTCATCTACTATTTCAATCGATTCTGGCGAATTAAGTCTTTTTGAGTAAATCACGGTCAAATCTCGAAAATTAAATAGTTGTACTTTTGTATATCACTTGTCCGATTCACCTTTCACAAATTATTACTAAGAGCGAACTTAAGATTTAATTTTTATCTAAAGTTAAAATTATGGAATAATTTAGAAATTGAATTTATGAACATTTAATTAAGGTAACATATTAATTAATAATCGACTACTGAGTGCTAATTGTTATCACCCTTTAACAATTTATTTCTATATATATCTTTTTCCAGCTCTTTTTCCAAGTCAAATTCACCTTCTAGCATATTGTTCTCTTTATCAATATCCCAAAATTCTTCTTCTCCCTCATCTTTCCATTCATCAAAATCATCATCTTTCTGATAAAATAATTCTTCTTTAGTGGGTAGGAGCATGTCTCCATCAAACTCTGGCCTTAAGGTTAATTTAAATTCAACTCTTCTATTTTTTCTTTTATTTTCACTGGAAGTATTGGGAACTACAGGTCTCATTTCGCCATATCCTTTAAAACTAACTCTACTTCTTGGAAAACTACCTTGAATGAGAATATATGTCGCAATCATTTTTGCTCTTTGCTCTGAAAGCTTTAGGTTATATTCGGCAGGTCCATCGGAATCTGTATGGCCTTCAACCTCTACATTAAACATTGGATATAGTTCTAGAAATTTGACGATGTAATCCAATTTTGGTTTTGTCTTAGCTTTTAATTTATATCTGTTAGAACCGAATTCCAGAGATTCGAATACTATAGGCTTGTTTTGTTCAAAACTTTGAGTAAAGATTTGGAAACTGGTATCGTTTTCCAGAATAATATCATTTTTTATCGTCAAAAAGTTATCGCCCATGACATATATGCGATATCTACGGTTGTTTATAAGATCAAAAGAAAAATATCCTTTGTCATTGATTTCCTTTGGGGCAACCTCTATTCCTTCTTCCAGATCAATTACCATCACAGTTCCTACCAATGGATAACCTGAAATTGAATCGATTAAGACTCCTTCAATGGTAGAAGTTGCATTAGGTCTTGCTTCCATAGGCATCGGAAAAGAATACAGATCAAAATTTTGTTTTACATGTTCATCTACATTTTCTGACTTCGAGTAAAAAATAGTCTTCCCTTCCCTATCTATAGAAAAGTAATATTCATTCCCTTCGGTATTTACCAGGGGTCCCAGGTTTTTGGGAGGTTCCCATAAATGTTCAAACTTACGCGATTTAAAAATATCGAACCCCCCTAAAGAGTTAAGTTGTCCTGTCGAACTAAAATATAATGTCTGGTTTATGGAATGTAAAAATGGAGTTACTTCCTCCCTACTAGTGTTGATCATGGGTCCAGCATTTACAGCTGGCGCCCACTCCCCATTTGCTTGTTTCCTGGAATAATAAATATCAGTTAAACCAAATCCTCCTGATCTATTGGAAGAGAAAAAGATATATTCACCATCAGAAGAAATATGGGGCTGAGAATCCCAATAACTTGAATTAATATTAGGACCAAGATTATTAATTTTCTTCCAGTCGTTCGCAGAAGGATCATATATTGCTTCATATATATCGCAATCCCCAAATCCTGTTTCAAGATCATTACATCTGGTAAAAAACAATGTCACACCATCAGGTGCCAGGCAAGCAGAGCCTTCATTGAATCTAGAGTTGATAATAGAAGGTAGTTTTTCTGCGAGGGTCCAGGTTTCGGATATTAAGTCTTTATAAGAGTAGTATAAATCCTCGTTATTATTCGCAAATGGATCAATTAAATCTTCCTTCTCTCTCCTTGAGGTAAAAATAAGAAGGCTGTCAGTTTTATGCATATAAGGAGCATAGTCCGGGAAAGAAGAATTAATCATAGGACCAAGAGAGACAAACACTTTATGGGGCTTTACCAGAGTGTCTATTCTTTTCCTCAATTCCAGCAGTTTATAATATTCCTCTATAGGTATCCAGTTATTGTTCGTTGGCGCCTTAAGTTCGTTATAGGTTTTTTTTGATTCATTACCATGCCTGTAATGCTTACTTGCTAGTTCATAAAAAAATAATGCTCTTGCAGTATCTCCCAATAAGTGTTTTATTTGACCAGCTTTGAAGAGAAGAACAGAATCTCTTTTAAAATTTTCGACAGTAAAATTTTTTAAATAGTCCCCTAAGTGTTGGTCTAATTTGATGAGAAGATCCTTCTGCTCATTTATATCTCCTGATGATTCTAGTTTTTCTTCTAATTGGTGGATTGCGTTCAGTTTATTGTTATTAAAGTAACTTCCACTTTTATCGATATCCTGAAAGTTGGTGAAATTTTGAAGAGGTGCATCTTCCTGAGAATTTAAAATAACAACAGCTTCCTCTTTAAGAATTTTAGGTTTTAATCCTGAGCCTCTCCCTACTGATTGAGCGAGGGAGCAATCAGGAAATGCAAACAGACATAAATATAAAATACATGAAAACATGAATAGGCAATGTCTACCAACCATAGTTCTAGCTAGGAAAGAATTTTTGTAACCATTAGAACTGGCGTAGTATTTAATTCCAGTATTCATATTTTATCATTTTTGGATATTACAATGATTGTTTAGCAAATATGAGAGAAATTACAGTGATATTAAGGATGAAATACTGATAATCATTACAACATTCAATCAAATTGGAAAAACAAAGAAAATTTAGATTAAATTTCCTGGTTTAAAGGGTTTATCTTCAGGTTATTGAGCAATATATAGTACCTATACGGATGAATAGTTGCATTGTTAAACCTCTTGTGAATTATGACACTATTAGATGGGCTAAACAACGGAATAGCGGGTAAGTCTTCGGAAAATATTCGTTGAATTTCTGCAGTAATAGCTTTTCTTGATTCTATGCCCATTGTCACCCGAGAAAGATCAATAAGTGAATCTACAGTGGTATTTGTGTATCCGGTAAAATTTTGCCCTTTGGGCCATTGGGATGAATGCCAAATCTGATTGAAATCGTATGGAGTAGCCCCATGAGTAAGAGATAATAGTACGGCATCAAAATTCTTATCTGTCAAGGCTTGGACGAGTTGTCCCATGTTAACAGGATTAGGAATTAATTTGAATCCTACGTTACCAACTTCAATTCTCAATTTCTCGACAATGTCTTTGTTTCGAGCTGTAGCAGGATAGGTCAGCGAAAATTCTAATGGCTGGATAGTTCCATTAACTATTTTATCAAGGATCCCATCCCCATCATCATCAGCCCAGCCTTCTTCTTCTAGTATTTTTCGAGCATTCTGAGGGTCAAATGTAATGGGACTAAGTGATCGATTATAATCTGAGTGAGTTGGTGCTATCATAGAAGCTGTTCTTACAGCTGATCCACTGAAAAATTGATCGATTACCTCTTGTACAGGCATCGCTTTCGCGAGGGCTTTTCTTATTTCATTTTCGTTGAAAATTAATTTATGAATAGTTCCATCCGGCTGAGTATTTAGGAGAATCATAGCTGGACTCATTCTGGGAACATTAGCAAAAGTGTAATGTGCTTTCGCAACGGGACTATTCTGTAATCTCTCAAATACGTCAGCTGTGAGTTGAGTAGACACATCTATTTCTTGCTGTTTTATCTCCAGTTCTAATGCTTGTGGATCCTGTACAAATTTAAAAGTGATATATTCGGGATATTGATTAAAAATAGGATTTGATAACGCTTGAGCCCAATAATTCTCTTTTCTTTTGAGAACAAGTTGTTGGCTGCTTTCCCATGATTCTACTTCATAAGGTCCCGCCCCACCTTTGAGAAATTCCACTTCCCTGCCATAATTAGTTCCGTATACTTTATCTGCCCACTGTGTTAAGGTTGGATTGCCTACATTTTCAGGAGCTAATTCTCGCAATTCCTCAAGCGAGTAATCATCTAATAAAGCTTCAGGATCGTAAAAGCGTTGATCCAAAATGGGAACCTCAGTGACCAGGTAGGCATTAAGGATATATGGATCAGACATCTTAATTTCAAACTTCCTTGGATCTTCAGGATCTGGTATTATACTTTCAAAAAAATCGAAGTATGCAGTAGACGCACCCACAGGACTAAGACCACATAATTTCATTTTGAAAGAAAAAAGAACATCTTTTGTGGTAATAGGAGTTCCGTCAGACCAGGCTGCTTTCTCATGAATGAGGTAATGATATGATAAATTATTATCTGAAATATCAGGAAGATCCTCTACAAGTATAGGGATAAGGTTACCACTACTTATATCTATACGTAAAAGGGGATGATGTAAATAATAATTGATTTGGAAACTACTTCCAGAAGTACCAAAGGTAGGATGTAGATGTTCGGGTTCATCATTCATATGAACGATGACATCATTTGTTTTTTCACCATCGTAATAAATGATATTCCCTTTTTCAACATAAGGAGAATCAACAGTGGTAACGGTTTGGCAATGCGTTAATAGAAGAATAAATAGGATAAAAGGGATACGTGTGATATGTTCCATATTTACTGCTGTTTTTTGAAGGGAATATGGCCAAAACTTCCGGAAAATGATAACTTATACATATGGCAATTAAGGTAAAACATCTTATAAAGACATTTGGCGATCAAAGAGCTGTAGATGATGTATCCTTTGAAATAGGAAATGGTGAAATAGTTGGGTTTTTAGGTCCGAATGGTGCTGGTAAGAGTACTACCATGAAAATTATCACAGGATATATTGCTCCAACTTCGGGAACAGTCCTGGTAAATGCTAAAGATATCAGGCGAGATGTACTGGAAATACGCAAACAGATAGGCTATTTACCCGAGCATAATCCTTTATACCTTGATATGTATGTATATGAATTACTGGAATTTGTCTATAGAATTTATCAATTACCGTCCAGACTGCAAAAAGAGCGAATCCAACAGGTAATAGAAATGGTCGGTCTGCTCCCTGAAAAGCACAAGAAGATAGGAGAGTTGTCAAAAGGGTATCGTCAAAGAGTAGGATTAGCCCAAGCCCTGATTCACGATCCAGAAATATTGATATTGGATGAGCCTACTTCAGGACTGGACCCCAATCAAATCATTGAGATCAGGCGTCTGATAAAAGAAGTTGGTAAGCATAAAACGGTGATTTTTTCATCCCATATCCTATCTGAAGTCGAAGCCATTGCCGATAGGGTTATTATTATCCATAAAGGACGGTTAAAGACAGATCAGCAGATGGATACCTTGGCTGGGAAAGAAAAGGAACATGTATTCATCCAATTAACTCTTTTTAAGGAAAACTTTTCGATGGAACCTTTAATGAGTGTGGATGGGATTCATAAGATCCATCAGGAAACAGCCGTTACTTTTGAAATTGAGGCAGATTCATCCCCTGAGATTAGAAAGGAAATATTTTATCAATGTGCGGAGCAAGATAATCCTATCATTAACATGGAATTAGCGTCAGCTACATTGGAACAAACCTTTAGAAAATTTACTGATAATAATTGATGGTAAAGATTTTCTAAGGATGAAAGGAACATCAAAGCTTCTATGACCTATCTTAGGCTCTCAGTATACATCTAATAGACATGGATCAGCAGCTTGAAAACAAGGAATTTAGCCCAGTATTCAAAAAGCACATCCACTAGGGAGAGGTTCTTTCTGGTCTAAATCAGCTGCGAATTCGGAATCTATAGTAATTTGTTCAAATCCTACATCAACCGAACCTTTCATGCCCAGATTACTGTAGCCAGTGTTGTTCATGTGTACCCTAATCCACACTTGCTGATCAGCTGAAACAGGAACAGGAGAACCAGAACGAATAAAAGGCTGTTCATCTACATGGCTATGTGCGAGAATGCGGCGATAAATCAGTTCTCCAGAATCGCTAATCACTTCCCACCAGTCCGCATACTGTTCACAGCCTGTATCAGGACTCGAGATACTTACTGAAAAAGTGTAGGCCCCAGCATTTCCCTGAGTAGTTACCGATTCTATGGAAGCTTCATCTGGAGATTCTTTAGGGTCCACTTCTTCTTGAGATGAATCTACCATTTCCTGGGGCATTGAATCACAAGAAAATGATACTAAACAGGCATATATGAGAAAGCAAAAGTACATAATTTTCATAAGGATTAAGATATTCAATTAAGGGAGAATTTCAAGCATACAGGATTAAATTCTTTAGTGCTATTTTATGGTCCAGAAGAACAGTTTTTTATTATTCAGTGGTTACATTTTGACACGCTATATTATTTAGAGGCAAACTAACTATTTCACAATTATTATGGCTAGAAGAAAAGATAAAGTCGCAGCAGCTCTATTTGCTATATTTCTTGGAGTATTCGGTATACATAGATTATATCTCGGTCAGATTGGATGGTTTATTGTGTATCTACTGACAGGAGGTATTTTCGGTATTGGAGCCTTAATAGATTTTATAAGATATCTCTTAATGGACGAAGAAACATTTGATCGGAAATACAATTCGTATTAAGCTGCTTGGTTGGTCCTATGATTTAGAACTTTTTTCAAGGCTTTAAGGGAAAATACTACTCATCTCAAATCCTTTTTTCTTATTTCTTACAATTTTCTCTTATTTTGGTTCCTTTTTAAGAAGCAGATATGAGAACTACTTTATTTGATAAGATTTGGGATGCCCATGTGGTAGCGCAAACAGAAGATGGCCCGGATATATTGTATATAGACCAACATCTTATTCACGAAGTTACTAGTCCACAAGCTTTTAATGAATTAAGAAAGAGGGGAATTCGGGTGGCTCGACCTGATAAAACGCTGGCTACTGCGGATCATAATGTGCCAACCTTAAATCAACATTTACCCATCAAGGAAGCTCTTTCCAGGCATCAGGTTGATACGTTAATTAACAACTGTGAAGAATTTGGGATAGAATTGTATGGTTTAAATCATCCTTATCAAGGAATTGTTCATGTGATAGGGCCAGAATTAGGAATCACACAACCAGGGATGACCATGGTATGTGGAGATAGTCATACATCTACTCATGGAGCTTTCGGATGTATCGCTTTTGGAATAGGTACAAGTGAAGTGGCACAGGTATTTGCTAGCCAATGCATACTTCAATATCGTCCAAAAACCATGAAAATTGAAGTAAACGGGCACCTTCAGGCAGGAGTTACTGCGAAGGATTTAATTCTACACATCATTTCAACATTAAGTACAAGTGGAGGGACAGGGTATTTTGTAGAATATTCTGGGAGTGCGATTAAGGGGCTAAGTATGGAAGGAAGGATGACGATTTGTAACATGAGTATTGAAATGGGGGCTAGAGGGGGGCTTATTGAACCTGATGACATAACTTATGCTTATGTAAAGGCCAGACCATTCGCTCCAAAAGGGGAGATATTTGAAAAATACCTGGAATACTGGAAGTCTCTTCCTTCTGATCCAGATGCCTTCTATGATAAGGTGATCTCATTTAATGCTAAGGATATTTCTCCTATGATTACTTTTGGAACGAATCCAGGGATGGGAATACATTTAAATGAAAACATTCCCGACTCTGATAAACATTTTCCTGGATTGGAAAAAGCGCTCAATTATATGAACCTAAAGCCGGGAGAACCTATACTTGGTCAAAAAATTGACTATGTTTTTATAGGAAGCTGCACCAATTCTAGGATAGAAGATCTAAGAATGGTAGCAAAATTTGTGAAGGGAAAGAAAAAGGCTAAGCATGTCGCTGCCTGGGTAATTCCTGGTTCAAAGCAAGTAGAAAAACAGGCAATAGAAGAAGGGATTCATCAGATATTGATAGATGCAGGCTTTGAATTTAGGGGGCCAGGATGTTCTGCCTGTCTTGGTATGAACGAGGACAAAATTCCCGAAGGAAAATATTGTATTTCCACCTCAAATCGAAATTTCGAAGGTCGTCAGGGACCTGGAGCTCGCACCTTTTTAGCCAGTCCTTTAACCGCTGCCGCTTCAGCCATTGAGGGGCAAGTAGCTGATGCGAGAGCACTTGTAAGTGCGTAATATTCAAATTATCTAACTAATTCAGCAAATAGTATGGAAAAATTTACAAGGCTCACTTCAGAGATGGTTCCCCTACGAATGGATAATATCGACACCGATCAAATTATTCCTGCAAGGTTTTTGAAGTCCACCACCAGAGAGGGTTTTGGAGAAAATCTATTCAGAGATTGGAGATACGATAGAAATACAGGAGAATCTAATAAGGAATTTCCCTTAAACAATCCTATATACAAAGGCAAAATACTATTGTGTGGGAATAATTTTGGTTGTGGTTCAAGTCGCGAACATGCTGCCTGGGCTATTTACGATTATGGATTTAGAGCTGTTGTCTCCAGTATGTTTGCAGACATATTCAAGAATAATGCCTTGAATAATGGACTTTTACCTATCGAAGTTTCCCATGAAGAATTAGAGAAGCTTTTCAATGTAGTAGATGGACAACCTGAAATTCAGGCTGAGATAGAGCTTGCTCTTCAGACCTTATCTATTTCCGATGCGAGGATAAAGATCGATTTTGAGATTAACTCCTTTAAAAAAGACTGTTTATTGAATGGATTCGATAACATTGACTTTTTGCTTAGCATGAAGGACAAAATTCAAGCTTATGAGATAAAAGGATTGTAAACAAACCTACTATCAGTCTATTTCGTAGATTCATTGACTTTATCTACTACCTACAATTACAGTTAATATAATTTAAACTGGGTAATTTTCTTCAATTTAACAGCTATCCTAATATAAAGGCTCAGGTATGTATAATGTATTGACCATTGCTCGAAAGGAAATGGCCTCCTTTTTTAATTCACTTACTGCCTATATGGTCATATCAGTATTTCTCATTGGGACCGGATGTTTCTTTTGGATATTTGAATATAATGTACTTGAATATGGGTATGCTACCATGGATCCTTTATTCGAGTATGGGCCTTACATGTTTTTGTTTCTAGTGCCAGCGATTACTATGAAGGCATTTGCAGAAGAAATGAAGAGTGGCACAATGGAGTTCCTCGCTACAAAACCGTTGACTGACTGGCAAATAATTTTAGGGAAATATTTGGCAGGAATAGTATTAGTAGCTTTTTCACTGATTCCAACATTAATATATTTATGTTCTGTTTTATGGTTAGGTGATCCGGTAGGGAACCTGGATACAGGGGCTACCATCGGAGCATACATCGGACTATTTGCTTTTGGAGGTATATTTACTGCTATTGGGTTATTTTGCTCCTCGGCCACACAAAATCAGATAGTTGCATTTATCCTTGCATTATTCCTGTGCTTCTTTTTTTATGTAGGCTTAGCTTTTATAGCTGGAATCGAAGGGTCGGGCAGTTGGAATAGTGTGCTCCTTAAAATGAGTATCTCAGAACACTACAAAAGCATAAGTAGAGGGGTCATAGATATGAGAGATGTATTCTATTTTATTAGTGTGGTTATTATTTCCCTGATAGCTACCAAAATGATGTTGAACCATAAAAAGAGATAATCATATGAATCGAGGAGCTCCAGAAAACCTCCGATTGGGAATCATCATCGCCATCCTCTTCTTTCTTAACGTTATATTAACTGGATTTGTATGGAGATGGGACTTGACATCAGAAAAGCGTTATTCTCTAACAGATGTTAGTTTGAAAACTGCCAGAGCGATTGAATCGCCTTTAATGGTAAATGTTTTTCTGGAAGGCGAACTTCCGCCAGTGATCAGAAATTATCAGGATGCAGTTCAAACTACCCTGATTGAATTAAAGCAGTACAGTAGAGCCTATATAAACTATAATTTCGTTGATATTTCTAATAACAGCGAGATGCAAGCCGAATTACAGAAAAGGGGGTTTGTTCCAGTTCCTGTGCGAATACGCAATTCAGCTACGGAGGAATCCAGGAAATTGATTTGGCCCATTATACACATTAGATATAGAGAAAGAGAACAATTTGTAGACTTATTCGAAGGTGCTATTTATCCTGATCGAAGCGTAAATTTTGAAAAAGCTGAGGCGGAATTGGAATACAAAATAGTTTCAACTATTCGGAATGTGATAAGGGAAGATAGAGGACTTGTGGTTATGCTACAAGGACATGGGGAGCTACAAAGAGAGGAGATTCCTTCAGATTTTGGTCGGGAAATACAGAATAGTTACAATCTTGCATTATTTGACATGAAAGCTTCTTCGGGACTAGCAATTAGTCCCTCCGTAAATGTATTGATGGTATTACAACCCCAGGAACAGTTTTCAGAAAGAGATAAATATGAGTTGGATCAATACCTCATGAGAGGAGGAAGTATTTTGTGGGTATTGGATTTGCAAGAAGTGGATCTGGACTTATATGAAAAAAGAGCTACGCTTACTCGACTTCGGGATTTAAATCTGGACGATATGTTTATGAAGTATGGGTTTAAGATTAATTATGATCTTATTCAAGACTTGGAAAGTGAAAAAACGGAGGTTTTTATACCTGGGGCTTCTGGAGGTAGTTTTGATACAAAATCCTGGATTTATTTCCCTTTGATATATCGATTTCCTGTCCATCCAATTAGTCGAAATGCAGAATTGGCACTATTAAGATACAGCAGCTCTTTGGATACCTTTTTCCAACCGGGCATACATAAAAAGGTGTTCATGCAGACTTCCGATCAAAGTAGAGTATTAGAAGGTACGTTGGCGATCGATTTAGCTGAAGTGATGTCCCAACCTCCCCCTCCTGCTGTATTTAGAAACAAAGGGCCTTATATTACTGGTTTATCAATAGAGGGAATCTTTGAATCGTTGTTTATTGGAAGAGATCGATCCAATATACTCCTAGATTCTTTGGCTACTTCATTACCTTCTGCTCAATTCCTTCCTTCGAACAGTTCTAAAGCAGCCGGGAAAATGGTGGTTATTTCTGATGGGGACTTTGTGAGAGCAAAAGAATTCAGAGGAAAGCCTTCTCAATACTTACCTTATGATAATACGACGATCTTAATGAATGCGATTGATTATTTGGCGGGAGATGAAGCGCTTACTCAAATAAGGTCTAAAGAGATAATCGTTAGAAAACTAGACAGGGATAAAGCACTTTCATATGCTTCTTTATTAAGAGGGATCAATGTGGTTTTACCTATTGTGTTAATTATGTTTTTTGGATGGATGCGTTTCATCTGGAGAAAAAGGAAGTATGCTCAGATTTAGAAAGATATTCCATTATTTTTGCCCTATTACTTTGCTATTTTGCTAAGCATTATCTAACTTGCGGCTCGATTTTAAAAACAGGTCAGGCATGTTTATGAACATGAACCGCTGTTGATTACATATTTGCTGTGAGCCAAGTAGAGGGGCTACCTTATTAAGGCAATGTCTAGATTGCAAAATCACGCACCCTTGATATAGGTTTTTCGTCGAATGTTGACTGGAGGCTTATGCCTTTAAGAACGTTCAACACTCCAATCAATTCTTCGCGATTGTTCCTCGTATACTGTTTTAAAGCATTATCATTACACTAAGTCGAAACATAGACGATGTGTACTTATATATCAGCCAATTAAATCTGGCAGAGGTGAATTTTTTTAGTGAATGAAATATTTATGCCTACTATTTCTCAATTAGTAAGAAAAGGCAGAAGTGCCAAGTTAGAAAAGAGTAAATCTCCAGCACTGGATAACTGTCCGCAAAGAAGGGGGGTATGTCTACGTGTGTATACTACGACTCCTAAGAAGCCAAATTCGGCACTTAGAAAAGTAGCTCGTGTTAGATTAACTAATGGTAAAGAGGTTAATGCATATATAGGAGGAGAAGGTCACAATCTACAGGAGCACTCTATTGTGTTGGTGCGTGGAGGAAGGGTGAAAGATCTTCCTGGTGTAAGGTATCACGTGGTTCGTGGAGCTCTGGATACAGCTGGAGTGGAAGATCGTAAGCAAGGTAGATCTAAATACGGAACTAAAAGACCTAAGAGTTAAACATTGTCATGAGAAAAACAAGAGCAAAAGAACGATATAACCTTCCTGATCCAAGATATAGGGAAGATCTTGTAACAAAATTTGTAAACAATCTGATGGTAAGTGGGAAGAAAAATGTTTCCTATGACATTTTTTATGGCGCTATGGATATTATTGAACAGCGGTCAGATCAAAGCGGTATTGAAGTTTTTAAAACGGCTTTAAATAATGTGATGCCAGCTGTTGAGGTAAAAAGTAGGAGGGTAGGTGGAGCTACATTTCAAGTTCCTACGGAGGTAAAGCCTAGTAGAAAGTTAAGTCTTGGTATAAAGTGGATTATCAAATATGCCAGGACAAGAAATGGAAGATCCATGAAAGAGAAATTAGCGGCTGAATTAATGGCTGCTTCTAAAGGAGAAGGTGCGGCTGTGAAGAAGAAAGAGGATACGCACAGGATGGCTGAAGCTAATAAAGCATTTTCACATTTTAAATTTTAACCCTGTATACATTTTCAATCATTAGGTAGAGAATAACAATGAAAAAAGTTCCCTTAAAGCATACACGGAATATTGGAATTAGTGCTCATATCGATGCTGGTAAAACCACTACAACTGAGCGAATTCTATTTTACACAGGTATCTCGCATAAGATTGGAGAGGTACATGATGGTGCTGCTACAATGGACTGGATGGAACAGGAACAGGAGCGTGGAATTACCATTACGTCTGCAGCAACGACTACCTATTGGCCATATGAAGGGACGGATCACAGAATTAATATTATTGATACTCCCGGACACGTTGACTTTACTGTAGAAGTCGAAAGATCTTTACGTGTATTGGATGGTGCTGTAGCCTTGTTTTGTTCAGTAGGGGGAGTTGAGCCTCAGAGTGAGACTGTGTGGCGTCAAATGGAAAAATATAAGGTACCAAGAGTGGGGTTTGTAAACAAAATGGATCGCTCAGGAGCGGATTTCTTTGAAGTCGTGAAGCAGGTTGGTGATATGTTGGATGGAAATCCTGTACCTATTCAAGTACCTATTGGGGCGGAAGTTGATTTTAAAGGGGTAGTAGATCTTTTAACCAATAAGGGAATTATTTGGAATGAGAGTGATTTTGGGATGACTTATGAAGAAATTCCAGTTCCTGAAGAATTACTGGATACCGTAGAGGAGTGGAGAACGCATATGATTGAGGCGGTAGCGGAATACGATGATGAGTTGATGGAAAAATATTTTGAAGATTCTGATTCCATTACCAGAGATGAGATTTTAGCAGCGTTACGTAAAGCGACGTTAGACAGAAAAATCACTCCTATGATGTGTGGTTCTGCATTCAAAAATAAGGGTGTTCAGGCATTACTTGATACGGTATGTGCGCTATTACCTTCTCCTTTAGATGTAGCGGCGATAGAAGGAATTAATCCTAAAAATGATCAAACTGAAAACAGGTCAGCTTCAACGGACGAGCCATTTACTGCATTAGCGTTTAAGATCATGACTGATCCTTATGTTGGTCGATTAACTTTCTTTAGAGTTTATTCAGGATCGTTGGATGCAGGTTCATATGTGTTAAACAATAGGAGTGGAGATAAGGGACGTATTGGACGTATTCTTCAAATGCACTCCAATAAGCAAAATGAGATCAAGAAAGTGGAAGCTGGAGATATCGCTGCAGCCGTAGGGTTGAAAGATATTAGAACAGGAGATACCCTTACAGCAATGGATCATCCTTTGATCTTGGAGTCTATTACTTTTCCAGAACCAGTTATAAAGCTGGCAGTTGAGCCAAAGACTCAAAAAGACGAAGATAAGTTATCCACTGGTCTCTCGAAACTATCAGAAGAGGACCCTACCTTTAGAGTATCTTCTGATGAAGAAACGGGACAAACGATTATTGCGGGAATGGGGGAATTACACTTGGAGATCATCGTAGATCGTTTGAAGAGAGAATTTAAAGTGGAGGTTAACCAGGGACAACCTCAGGTTTCTTATAGAGAAGCTATTACAGGTAATATAGAGCATAGAGAAGTATATAAGAAACAAACTGGTGGTCGTGGTAAATTTGCAGATATTCAGGTTGAGATCATGCCATTAGGGGATGAGGATGAGGGCGAATATGTATTTGTAAATGAAATTAAGGGTGGATCCGTTCCTAAGGAATTTATTCCATCTGTAGAAAAAGGATTTCAACAAGCAATGAGTGAGGGTGTTCTGGCTGGATATCCAGTAGATGGTTTAAAAGTGCGCTTATTTGATGGAAGTTTTCACCCGGTGGACTCTGATCAACTTTCGTTTGAACTTGCTGCAAGATTGGCATTCAGAAATGCTGTTCCTAAAGCTCGTCCGATTCTGAAGGAGCCCATCATGGCTGTAGAAGTAGTAACACCGGATGAATATATGGGAGGGGTAATGGGAGATTTGAATAAAAGAAGAGGAAGAATAGAAAGTCAAGGAGATAGAGGGAATTCTAAAGTAATTAAAGCTTCAGTTCCACTATCAGAATTGTTTGGCTACGTAACTACTCTTCGTACAATTACTTCCGGACGTGCTTCATCTACAATGCAGTTTTCTCATTATGATCAGGCACCAAATAATATTCAAGAAGAAGTAATCGCTAAAGCGAAAGGCTTAACAAAAGTATAGGTGTGTTCCTAACAGCATAGGTTCACACCTATGCTGTTTAAAATCGGATTAAATGACTCAGAAGATCAGAATTAAGCTAAAGTCGTACGATCACAATTTGGTAGATAAGTCTGCGGAAAAGATTGTACGTACAGTAAAATCTACGGGGGCTATAGTGAGTGGGCCTATTCCTCTTCCAACAGAGCGGTCTATCATTACTGTAAATCGTTCTCCTCACGTGAATAAGAAATCTCGGGAACAATTTGAAATTAGTTCTTACAAGCGCCTGATAGACATTTTTAGTTCCAGTTCGAAGACTGTAGATGTTCTAATGAAATTGGAATTACCTAGTGGTGTAGATGTAGAAATTAAAGTTTAAACCTATCATAAGATGGCGGGAATTATCGGAAAAAAATTAGGGATGACAAGTGTCTTCGATGATAATCGAAAGAATGTTCCCTGTACTTTAATATATGCCGATGCTAATGTTGTTACGCAAATAAAAACAGAGGAAAAGGACGGATACTCTGCGGTACAACTCGGATTTGAAGAAGCGAAAGAAAAGAATACTTCAAAACCTTTAATGGGGCATTTTAAGAATGCAAAAACAAGCCCCAAAAGAAAATTGGCAGAATTTAGTTTTGAAGGATCTGATTTGGATCTGGAACTCGGTTCAGAAATAACTATTGATCAAATTTTTCAGGAAGGTGAATTTGTTGATGTTATTGGAGTTTCCAAAGGTAAAGGATTTCAAGGTGTTGTTAGAAGACACGGATTTGGGGGAGTTGGTGGAAGAACACATGGACAGCATAATAGAAATCGCGCACCAGGGTCTTTAGGTGCAGGTTCTACCCCTTCGAGAGTATTTAAAGGAATGCGTATGGGTGGTAGAAAAGGTAATCAAAGGGTAACGGTCCAAAATTTAAAAGTTATAAAAATTATTCCTGAGAAAAATCTTCTTGTTGTGTCGGGATCTATTCCTGGTGCTAAAGGATCATATGTTTACGTCGAAAAGTAGAATGGAAGCAATAATTTACGACATACAAGGGGCAGACACTGGAAGAAAAGCCGATTTAATTGATAGTATTTTCGGTTTAGAATCACCCAGTGATCATGCAATATATCAAGATGTGAGGCTCATATTGGCTAATGCCAGGCAGGGGACTCACAAGGCAAAAGAGAGGGGAGAAATTACTGGAAGTAAGAAAAAACCTTATCGCCAGAAGGGAACAGGAAATGCCAGAGCGGGGAGTAAAAAATCTCCATTATGGAGGCATGGTGGTCGTATCTTTGGTCCAAAACCCAGGGATTACGGATTCAAACTGAATAAGAAAATCAAAGTTCTTGCCCGTAAAAGCGCTTTAACATATAAAGCAAGAGAAGATAAGGTGAAGGTACTTGAGAACTTTCAATTAGATGTACCTAAAACTAAAGAGTTTAAGGCGATTCTGGATAACATCAATTCAGGTGATAAGAAGACCTTGGTGATCCTCTCTGAAATGAATCCCAATGTATATTTATCTGGTCGTAATCTTCCGAAATCACAAGTGATTACTGTAGCAGATTTAAATACTTATGATATAGTTAATGCGGAAGAGATCATATTTACTGAAGGAGCTGTTCAATTATTGACAAGCAGATTATCGTAATGAATTATCATTAATTCTCCGAAAATTAGGAGAATATATATAAAGAAAATGAGTGTACTTAAGCGACCTATTATAACTGAAAAAATGACTTTTCTCCAGGATGTGAAGGGGCTAAGGCAATACGGTTTTGAAGTTGATCTAAGAGCTAATAAGCAGCAAATCAAGGAAGAAGTGGAAAGGATATATGAGGTTAAAGTTGAAAACGTTCGTACGCTGATAGTTCGAGGAAAGCGAAGAAGTAGGTATACCAAGAAAGGAATTATTAGAGGGAAATCCTCCAATTACAAAAAGGCCTTTGTTTCCTTACAGGAGGGAAATGAAATAGACTTTTACAAACATATTTAAAAATGGGAGTAAAAAAATTAAAACCGGTAACACCAGGACAAAGAAGAAGATCTGTTTCAGATTTTGATACCATTACTAAATCAAAACCTGAAAAGTCTCTATTAGGTGTTATAAAAAAATCAGGTGGCCGTAACAACGCTGGCAGAAGAACAGGAGGTCATCGTGGAGGAGGTCATAAAAGAAGGTATAGAATTGTAGATTTCAAAAGAGACAAATTTGATATTCCTGCAACTGTACTTGCAATAGAATATGATCCTAATCGTACAGCTAGAATTGCATTAGTAGAATATGAAGACGGCGAAAAAAGGTATATCATAGCTCCTGACAAAATAAGCGTAGGACAAAAAATTATATCAGGAGTATCTGTTGACCCCGCCATCGGAAATGCAATGCAGTTAAAAAATATTCCTTTGGGTACGTTTGTTCACAATGTGGAATTGCGTCCGGGTAAGGGAGGTGAAATGGCTAGAGGTGCTGGAACTTATGCTCAATTGACAGCAAAAGATGGCAAATATGTAATCCTAAAATTACCTTCTGGAGAGACTCGCATGGTATTGAATTGGTGTATGGCTACCGTAGGTGCAGTAGGAAATTCGGAGCATAGTAACATTATCTTAGGAAAGGCCGGACGTAACAGATGGTTGGGCAAGAGGCCTAGAACTAGAGGGGTCGCAATGAATCCGGTTGATCACCCAATGGGTGGTGGAGAAGGAAGAGCTTCAGGTGGTCATCCAAGAAATAAAAATGGATTACCAGCAAAAGGCTATAAGACCAGAGATAAAAATAAATCTTCTAGTAGGCTTATTGTAAGTAAGCGGAAATAAACCCTGGAAATTAAGAAAGATAAGTTAGCATATGGCAAGATCGCTTAAAAAAGGACCTTTTATAGATCCAAAATTAGAGAGGAAAGTCAATAAGATGAATGACAGTGGCGGAAAGCGTCTAATTAAGACATGGGCGCGTAGGTCTATCATTCCCCCAGATTTTGTAGGGCATACAATAGCTGTTCACAATGGAAATAAATTCATCCCAGTGTATATAACTGAGAACATGGTGGGACATAAGTTAGGAGAATTTGCTCCAACGAGGAATTATAGAGGGCATGGTGGCAACAGAAAAGATAAGCGTAGATAAGTTAAAAATTTTAAATCAGTACTAAATGGAAGTTACTGCTAAAATGACGCGAAAGGAAAAGATTGCAGCGGGAATCCCCAAGCCTCCCAAGCGCAAGAAAGCAATGGCACTTAGAATTAAGGAAGAGAAAGAAGATATAAATAAGGTGGTATTACGGAATTATCGCTCATCAGCACGAAAAATGCGCTTGGTGATAGATCAAATACGTGGAATGGAAGTGTACGAAGCATTAACAACTCTCAAATTTACGACTAAAGCTGGTGCGCCTGCTATAACAAGGCTACTTAGATCAGCTATTAGTAATTATGAAGAGAAAAATGAGGGAGAAAAAGTGGATTTTGGAACGCACTATGTGAAGGAGGCATTTGTAGATAGTGCACAGATGCTGAAGAGATTGAGACCGGCTCCACAAGGGAGGGCTCACTTGATTCGCAAAAGGTTTTGTCATATCACTTTATTGATTGAAAGCTATGAAGATGCTATCGATCCTGATACAGATATTGAAGATTAAATTTTATATGAACTATTAATTGTGAAAAATTTTGGGACAGAAAACACATCCGATTGGTCTTAGACTTGGAATCATCAAAGGTTGGGAATCTAATTGGTTTGGTGGAAAGGACTTTTCAGACAAGCTAATTGAAGACGAGCAAATTAGAGCTTATCTAATTGCACGTATTCCTCGAGGTGGGATTTCTAAGATAGTTATTGAAAGAACCCTTAAGAAAATTACTATTACTATACATACTTCCAGGCCTGGGATTGTTATTGGTAAAGGTGGTAAAGAGGTTGATAAGCTTAGAGAGGAGATTAAGAAAATTACCAGTAAGGATGTTCAGATAAATATCTTTGAAATCAAAAGACCTGAATTGGATGCAACGTTGGTAGGACAACAAGTGGCACAGCAATTAGAAGGAAGGGTATCCTTCAGGAGAGCGATGAAGTCAGCTTTAAGCTCAACAATGCGTGCAGGTGCTCAGGGATGTAAAATTATGTGTTCAGGACGTTTAGGAGGAGCAGAAATGGCTCGTACAGAGCAATACAAGCAGGGTAGAATTCCCTTGCAGACACTTCGCGCAGATATTGACTATGCTTTAGTAGAAGCCCATACGATTTATGGAGTGATTGGAGTAAAAGTTTGGATATTTAAAAAGGAAATATACGGTAAAGTAGATCTTGCACCTACTGCTAAGTCTGATCGTAAGCGTGGTGCCAAGAGAAGAAAACGATAAGGTATAATTATTATGCTACAACCAAAGAAATTTCGGAGAAGAAAGATCCAGAAAGGAAGAATGAAGGGAAATGCCCAAAGAGGAGCAGAAGTGGCTTTTGGATCTTATGGACTTAAAGCTTTGGAATCCACATTTTTGAGTTCAAGGGTAATCGAAGCATGTCGTATTGCGATCTCACGCGCGATGAAACGTGAAGGGAAGATGTGGATTCGAGTATTTCCAGACAGGTCAGTTACTAAGAAGCCAGCGGAAGTAAGAATGGGTAAAGGGAAAGGTAATCCAGAGTATTGGGCAGCCATCGTAAAACCTGGTAAAATTATTTTTGAAGTTGACGGAGTACCTGAATCTGTAGCTCGAGAGGCCCTTAGGTTGGCTTCCAATAAATTACCTGTCAAGACCAAGTTTGTATTGAGAAAAGATTTAAGAGGATAATTTAATCATCCACAGAGAATAAATTATGAGATCGACTGAAATAAGGGATTTGACCACAGAAGAGATTGAGGTGCGCCTCAAAGACGAGCAAGAGAAGCTACTGAGACTTAGGTTAAATCATGCTGTATCTGCTATTGAGAATCCTTCTGATATACAGAAGACCAGAAAAAGCATAGCCAGATTAAATACTATTCTCACTGAAAGAAAATTAGAGGCTAACAAGAAAGAGGTATGAGTACAGAACAAACTTTACAAAGAAACCTTAGAAAAATTCGCCAGGGTAAGGTCATAAGCGATAAAATGGATAAATCCATTGTAGTAGTAGTAGAGCGTAAAGTTAAGCACCCAATTTATGGGAAATACATGAAAAAGACTTCTCGTTTTATGGTTCATGATGAGGAGAATCAATGTGGAATCGGAGATACTGTTCGCATTATGGAGACTAGGCCTTTGAGTAAGAGGAAAAGATGGAGATTATTAGAGGTATTAGAAAAGGCTAAGTAAATTTTAAGCTTCCTATGCCAGGCGCATTGAGGAATATAGATTGAATTTTATTACTTAGAAAATATTCGATGTTATGATACAGCAAGAGTCTCGATTAAAAGTAGCTGATAATACTGGCGCCAAGGAATTATTGTGCATCAGGGTGCTAGGGGGAACTAAAAAACGTTACGCGAGAATTGGAGATAGAATAGTATGTAGCGTTAAATCAGCAGACCCTAGTTCCAATGTTAAGAAAGGAGATGTAGTAAAGGCTGTGGTTGTCCGAACTCGAAAAGAAAGACGACGCAAAGATGGCTCCTATATAAGATTTGATGATAATGCTGCAGTATTATTAGCAAATGATGGAGGTCCAAGAGGTTCTCGCATTTTTGGACCCGTAGCCAGAGAATTGAGAGACAAAGGTTATATGAAAATTGTTTCTCTGGCACCTGAAGTTCTTTAGATGGATATACCAATAGACTTAGAATAAAAAGATGGCAAATAACAAACTACATATAAAGCGCGATGATACCGTAAGAGTGTTGAGCGGTAAGAATAGGGGAGAAGAAGGCAGAGTGTTGCGCGTGTTGGTAAAAGAAAGAAAGGCAATAGTAGAAGGAGTAAATATGATTAGCAAGCACTTGAGACCTAATCAACAAAACCCTAATGGTGCAATTGTATCTCAAGAGGCTCCTATACATATTTCAAAATTAATGCTAATTGACCCTAAGACTAAACAGCCCACAAGAACGGGTAGAGTTAAGAATGAAAATGGAAAAGGATGGGTAAGGGTATCGAAAAAAACAGGTGAAATCATTTGATGGTGAGATTGAAAAAAGAATAAGGAAATGTCACTAGAACCAAGGTTATATACCACATATAAAAATCAGATAGTTTCTGCATTAATGAAAGAATTCAACTATGATTCAATAATGCAGGTGCCTAAGCTAGAGAAAATCATTCTTTCAAGAGGGATTGGAGAAGCGACTGGGGATAAAAAGTTAATCGACCATTCTGTAGCGGAATTTTCTATCATTTCAGGTCAAAAACCTGTAGTTACTAAAGCTAAAAAAAGTATTTCAAACTTTAAGCTTCGTGAAGGAATGCCTATAGGATGTAAGGTTACATTGAGAAGAAATCGAATGTATGAATTTTTGGATAGATTTATCAATGCCGCTTTGCCCAGAGTAAGAGATTTTAGAGGAGTACCCACAAAGGGATTTGATGGCAGAGGTAATTTTAATATGGGGATCAAAGAACAAATTATTTTTCCCGAGATCAACGTGGATAAAATTAACAGAATATCAGGAATGGACATCACATTTGTTACATCAGCTCCTACTGATGAAGAGGCATTGGCCTTGTTGAAACAATTTGGAATGCCCTTTCAGAAAAAGCAGAATAATTAATTGATATGGCAAGAAAAGCAGTAGTAGCCAGGCAAAAAAAGCGGGAGAAATTAGTAGCAAAATATGCTGCTAAAAGAAAGGCACTAAAGGAAGAAGGAGATTATCAAAGTCTAGCTTTATTACCTAGAAATTCTTCTCCCGTAAGATTAAAGAACAGATGTATGCTTACTGGAAGGCCGAGAGGCTACATTAGAAGGTTTGGTATTTCGCGTATTAAATTCAGAGAACTCGCTCTTCAGGGAAAGATCCCGGGAGTTAAGAAAACAAGTTGGTAGTATGTATTCAGATCCGATCGCAGATTATCTTACTCGTATTCGAAATGCTGTTATGGCAGGCCACAAATTAGTGGACATCCCTGCTTCAAATCTTAAGAAAGAGATTACAAGAGTATTATACGAGCAGGGATATATTAGTAAGTATAAGTTTATCGATGATGGCCCTCAGGGGGTTATTAAAATTGCACTTAAGTACGATAAGGCTACTCGTAGGCCCGCTATTACTAAGCTCATCAGAGTGAGTAAGCCAGGCCTTAGGAAATATTCTAAGGTAAAGAGCATGCCCTCCATATTGAATGGCTTAGGAATAGCTATCCTGTCTACTCCTAAAGGAGTAATGACTACAAAGCAAGCCTATAGGGAAAAGGTTGGTGGGGAAGTGTTATGTTACGTTTATTAATTAGCAATCACTATGTCAAGAATAGGGAAACTACCTATTTCACTCCCTTCAGGAGTAGAGGTTAAATTAGAAAAAAAGAATAGGGTAAAGGTAAAGGGCCCAAAAGGTGAGCTGGAGCAGGCCATAGATCCCGATATCACGGTAGAATTGGAAAATAACAGCGTACACGTTAAGCGGCCCACTGATCAGAAAAGGCATAAAGCACTCCATGGACTATACAGAACGCTTATTAATAATATGATAATAGGTGTTTCTCAAGGATATGAAATAAATATGGAGGTCGTAGGAGTAGGATATAAAGCAGATGCTAAAGGGCAATTTTTAGAACTATCGGTAGGATATTCTCACCCTATAGTTATGGTAGTTCCAAAAGAATTGAAAGTTGAAACTGAAACAAAAAGAGGGGAAGCACCTAAGATTAAGTTGACGGGAACGGATAAGCAATTGATAGGTCAGATTGCAGCCAAGATTAGAAGTTTCAGGCCACCTGAACCCTACAAAGGAAAAGGTATCAGATTTAAAGGCGAGCAAATCAGACGTAAAGCAGGAAAGACAGGTAAATAAAATTGTAACTATTTAAGGTGAAATATTCCGATAACTATTAAGCATATTTCATAATGCCCAGGACAGATAAAAAAGTAGTAAGAAGGTTACAAATTCGAAGAAGAATTAGAAATAAATTGAAAGGAACGGCAGAAAGGCCGAGATTATCTGTTTTTAGAAGTAATAAGCAGATCTATGCCCAAATCATTAATGATGAAGAAGGTGTAACCCTGGTAAGTTGTTCTTCTCGAAAAAAAGACCTAAATTCGCAGCCAATTTCCAAAATTGAAATGAGTCAATTAGTGGGGAAAACGTTAGCCGAAATGGCGAAAGTTAAGGGGGTAGATCATGTGATTTTTGATAGAGGTGGATATAAGTATCATGGAAGAATCAAAGCCTTAGCGGAAGGAGCACGTGAAGGTGGACTAAAATTCTAAAAAAACTATGCATTTTTCAAACGAAGTAAGAGTCAAAAGTAGCGACGTAGAATTAGAAGAAAAGGTCGTGAAGATTAAGCGTGTAGCTAAGGTTGTTAAAGGTGGGCGTAGATTTAGCTTTAGTGCCATAGTAGTTGTAGGGAATGGAAATGGAATTGTAGGGTTTGGATTGGGTAAAGCAAATGAAGTAACAGATGCTATATCTAAAGGGGTTGATGATGCTAAGAAAAATTTGATCAAGGTCCCAGTTCTTAAAGGTACTATTCCGCATCCTAGTTTTACTAAATACGGTGCAGCAAAAATCCTTCTCAAACCGGCAGCTGCGGGTACAGGAGTATTAGCAGGAGGTGCGATGCGTGCAGTGTTAGAAAGTGCGGGAATTAAAGATGTAATCGGGAAGAGTCTTGGTTCCTCCAATCCACATAATGTGGTGAAAGCAACGATCAAAGCTTTAGCTGAGATGAGAATGCCACACACTATTGCAGCACAAAGAGGAATTCCTTTATCTAAGGTATTTAATGGTTAAAAACAAGAGAAATGTATCCAAAGATAAAAGTTACTCAGGTTAGAAGTACCATCAACAGACCGAAAGATCAAAAAGCTACTATTGTTGCTTTGGGACTTGGTAAAATCAATAAGACCGTGGAGAAAGAGGTTACCCCTCAGATACTAGGAATGCTCAAGAAAGTGAGCCATTTAATTAAACTGGAAGAAATTTAATATCCATTTTCGAATAAAACCTTTGATTATTTGGGGGGAAGATATAACAACATTACAATTTAGGCTGATGAAGTTACATACATTAAAACCAGCAAAAGGTTCAACAAAGAAGGGAAAGAGAATCGGTAGAGGACAAGGTTCTACCAGAGGGGGAACTTCAACTAAAGGGCATAAAGGAGCTCAATCAAGGAGTGGATTTAAATACCGCCCCTGGTTTGAAGGTGGGCAGATGCCGTTACAAAGGCGTATTCCTAAATATGGATTCAATAATGTTTTCCGTACGGAATATAAAGTCGTTAATCTGGATCAATTACAACTGCTTGCAGAGGCTAATCCAGATACAGAAATAAATCACGACTTTTTAGTAAAGAATGGGATTATTTCCAATAATAAAAAGTTGGTTAAAGTATTGGGTAGAGGTGAACTTACAGCCACGATTACGGTAAAACTTAATAAATATAGCCAAAGTGCCAAAGCCGCTATTGAAGCAGCCGGGGGAACAGCTAATGAAGTATAAGTCGCATGAAGGAGTTAATTCAAACCATAAAAAATATCTTTAAGATTCCAGAGCTAAAGAATCGTATTCTTTACACTCTATTGCTCTTAGCAGTGTATCGCCTGGGAACCTTTATTATTTTACCTGGAGTAGATTCTGCACAATTGGAGGCTCAGTTCGGTACGGGTAGCGGTGGCTTACTCGATTTATTTAATACCTTTTTAGGTGGGGCCTTTGCTAGAGGAGCAATTTTAGCTCTAGGTATCATGCCATATATCTCTGCTTCTATAGTAGTTCAATTACTGGGTGCTGTACTCCCCAGCATTCAAAAGTTAAGGATGGAGGGGGAAAGTGGAACTAAAAAGCTGAATCAAATTACCAGATATTTAACTGTTGCTATTACTCTTGGACAGTCAGCGAGTTACGTAGTTTATCTAAATACAAGCTTTGATACTGCTGTGTTAGGAGGTACATTCTTTTGGATAACAAGTGTAGTGATTCTGACTGCAGGTACGATGTTTTTAGTTTGGTTAGGAGAGAGAATAACGGATAATGGAATTGGAAATGGTGTATCTCTCATTATTATGATTGGGATCATCGCTCAGTTCCCTGGTGCCCTTATCAATGAATTTCGCTCTACCTTACCTATGATTTTCTTTATAGAGATACTGGCGCTGGGAGTAGTTACAATGGCAGTTGTAGCTTTGACTCAAGCGGTCAGAAAAATTCCAATCAACTACGCCCAGCAACGTATGGGAAGTAGACTAGGGCAATTGGGAAGAGGAACTGCTGCAAGAGAATATATTCCATTGAAAGTAAATTCAGCTGGGGTTATGCCGATCATTTTTGCTCAAGCAATCATGTTCCTACCAGTTCCATTATTAGGTTTTATCGATAGCGAAAGTACGATAGGATTAAACTCTGCCCTGCAAGACCCTACCAGCTTTGTATATAATGCGTTATTTTTCGTATTGATCATCGTCTTTACTTATTTCTACACTGCATTAACAGTGAACTCAAACGATATAGCTAATAATTTAAAACGAACTAATGGATTTATTCCTGGTGTAAAGCCAGGAAAGAAAACCGCTAGTTACATAGATACTGTTTTATCCAGGATTACCCTTCCTGGGTCAATTTTTTTAGGTATTGTTTCAATATTTCCAGCATTTGCAATGATTATGGGAACGTCAACTGCATTTGCTCAGTTCTTTGGAGGTACAACACTCCTCATTATGATTGGTGTGATTTTAGATACTTTACAACAAATTGAAAGTTATCTCTTGATGCGTCACTACGATGGTCTAATGAAGACTGGAAGAGTGAAAGGAAGGAGGGGAAGTGTTAGTTACGGGTAGAAAGAGAGGAAAGCTTAAGTCGGAAGAAGAAATTCAATTCATTCGACAAAGTTGCATTCTAGTTGGTAAAGCCTTAGGTGAAGTTGGAAAATATGTTGAGCCGGGTGTTTCAACCTTAACATTGGATTCTGTTGCTGAGGAATTTATTCGCGATCATAACGGAATACCGGCGTTTAAGAATTACACACCAAGTTTTGGAGATTCCACGTTTCGCCACAGCCTGTGTATCTCAATTAATGATGAAGTAGTCCATGGTATTCCCTCTGAAAAGAGAATTTTGAAAAGTGGGGATGTAGTATCAATCGATTGTGGAGTGAAGCTTAATGATTATTATGGAGATTCAGCATATACCTTTGCTGTAGGAGAAGTAAAGCCATTAACGTTAAAATTGCTTAAAGTAACTAAAGAATCACTTTACAGAGGCATAGAGAAAGCAATTGTAGGTAACAGATTAGGAGAGATATCAAACGCTATTCAAAAGCATGCCGAAAAATTTGGTTACAGTGTGGTAAGAGAAATGGTTGGACATGGAGTAGGGAGGAGATTACATGAACCACCGGAAGTACCCAATTATGGATCGAGGTTTTCGGGTTTTAAAATGCGTGAAGGATTAGTTATTGCTATTGAACCTATGATCAATATGGGAAAAAGATTTATTGATACTGCGGATGATGGTTGGACGGTATATGCAAAAGATCGTTTGCCTTCTGCACATTATGAACATTGTGTAGTAATCAGAAAAGGAGAAGCAGAAACATTGACAACATTTAAATACATAGAGAATAAACTTTAATTAATTATTATTCATTTTGGCTAAACAAGCTCCTATTAAAGTCGATGGTGTTGTAGTGGAAGCACTCCCCAATGCCACTTTTAAAGTGAAATTAGAGAATGGGCATGAATTATTGGCCCACATCGCAGGTAAAATGCGCATGCACTATATAAAAATATTACCGGGGGATAGAGTTGCATTGGAGATTCCTCCTTATGATTTAACCAAAGGTAGAATTGTATATAGATATAAATAATAAAAGACATGAAAGTTAAAGCTTCAGTGAAAAAGCGTACCGCAGACTGCAAGATTATTAAAAGAAAGGGACGGATTTACGTCATCAATAAAAAGAATCCTAAATGTAAACAGCGTCAGGGTTAGTAGTAAATAGCTCAGCACGAGATGAGCTATCTATTAAACAATCCTAAAAACTGCAGATATAATTATGGCAAGAATAGCAGGAGTAGATTTACCTAAGAACAAAAGAGGAGTAATTGGTTTGACCTATATTTTTGGTATAGGAAAAACCACTTCTGGTGAGATCCTAAAAACCGCTGAAATAGATGAAGATAAGCGAGTTAAGGACTGGACAGATGATGAAATAGTAAGAATCAGAAGAGTGATTAGTGAAATTAAGGTCGAAGGAGCATTGAAAAGTGAAATTACGCTTAATATTAAGCGGTTAATGGACATTGGATGTTATAGGGGGTTACGTCATAGAAGAGGGCTTCCTCTAAGAGGACAGCGCACAAGGACAAATGCAAGAACACGTAAAGGTAGAAAGAAGACAGTTGCAGGTAAAAAGAAAGTCACTAAGTAATCATTGATATTAATCGTTTATCTGAAGCAAACAATTTTCATATATACGTCAGTTGAATAGAATCTCTTGAATAGGATATATAATTATGGCAAAATCGTCTAAAGTTAAAAAGAAAAAGAAGGTTGATCCAGTAGGGCAAGTACACATATCTTCTTCATTCAATAATATAATCGTTTCAATGACAGATTTGTCAGGTAACGTAATTTCTTGGTCCTCTGCTGGAAAGATGGGGTTTAGAGGTTCAAAAAAGAATACTCCTTACGCTGCTCAGGTAGCTGCTTCTGATTGTGCTAAAAAAGCTTACGATATGGGGATGAGAAAAGCAGAAGTATTTGTTAAAGGGACAGGATCTGGACGTGAGGCTGCTATCAGGGCCGTTGCCGGAGTAGGCATTGATATTACCTTAATTAGAGATATTACTCCCATTCCTCATAATGGATGTCGACCACCTAAAAGGCGTAGAGTTTAATTCATAGAAAAATCTAAATCAAGAAATTATAATGGCGAGATATAGAGGCCCTAAAGGGAAGATAGCTAGAAAATTTAAAGAACCAATTTTTGGCCCTACAAAAGTATTGGATCGTAGAAAGTATGGCCCTGGTCAGCACGGAAAGGCGAGAAAAAAAGTTTCTGAATATGCTGTGCAGCTAGCAGAAAAGCAGAAAGCCAAATATACCTATGGTTTATTGGAACGTCAATTTCGCAATACTTTCGATAAAGCGGCGAGGAAAAAAGGGATTACTGGTGAGGTATTTTTACAAATGCTGGAATCGAGACTGGATAATACAGTTTACAGGATGGGATTTGCGCCTACCAGGAGAGCAGCGAGGCAGTTGGTTTCCCACAAACATATTCTTGTCAACGGATCTTCAGTAAATATTCCCTCTTTTATGTTAAGCCCTGGAGATATCGTTGCTATTAGAGAGAAGAGTAGAGGTATCGAGATAATTAGTCAAAATTTAGGTAAAAATACACGGTATAACTGGTTGGATGTTAAAGCCGAAACATATTCAGGAGTATTTTTGTCAGCACCTGAAAGAGATCAGATTCCCGAAACGATAAAGGAAAACTTAATTGTGGAGCTTTATTCAAAAGGGTAATGTGGTGTGCGATTATTCTACCAATAATTATGCTGTTTATAAATTCTATGTTGTCATCGTATTCAATTAAGATAAAGAACATCAGCAAATGGCACTATTAAGTTTCCAAATGCCCGAAAAAGTGGTGCTGGAGAAGGAAAGTGACTTTTATGGCCGCTTTTTACTTCGTCCATTGGAAAGAGGGTATGGTATCACAGTAGGAAATTCTCTACGAAGAGTCCTGCTATCTTCTTTAGAAGGATATGCAATTGTATCCATTAAAATTCCAGGAGTAAATCATGAATTCTCCGTTGTAGAAGGAGTTGTGGAAGATGTAACTGAAATCATTCTAAACCTTAAAGGAGTTCGCCTCAAAAAAATTAATGAAGGGGACCACAAAATCTTTGTCTCTATCAGAGGTAAAGATGTATTTAAGGCAGGAGATATCTCTGAACACACTACTTCATTTGAGGTGACAAATCCAGATCACGTAGTTTGCCATCTGGATCCCAAGACTCAATTTGATATAGAATTAACTATTAATAAAGGTAGAGGCTATGTTCCTGCGGAAGAAAATAAGATTGCAAATGCTCCCATAGGAGAGGTTGCTATTGATTCTATTTTTACTCCTATTAAGAATGTGAGTTATTCAGTAGAGGATTACAGGATTGAGCAAAGAACTGACTATGAGCAATTAGAGATTGAAGTAAAGACAGATGGTACGATTGATGCAGAACTTGCGTTAAAAGAGGCCGCTAATATTCTTTTACGGCATCTTATGTTGTTCACGGACGAAAAAATTACCTTGGCTTCTGATGAGCCTGAGAAGAAAGATGAGGTAGATGAGAATTTCCTTCAAATGAGAAAGCTATTGAAGACTCCTCTATCAGAACTTGATTTATCAGTTCGAGCATATAATTGCTTGAAAGCAGCTGATATTAAAACGTTGGGAGATCTTGTTAGCTACAATATCGCTGAACTACTAAAGTTCAGGAACTTTGGGAAGAAATCTCTCACAGAATTGGAAGAGTTGGTAGCTGAAAAAAATCTGAGTTTCGGGATAGACGTTACTAAGTATAGACTTGATGAAGATTGATATACTTCCTTTTCAATAAAGAGCGAAGTATAAGTGTAGGAACATTTAATTTCAAGCGGAGCTATAAGTCTTAAGAAAAATGAGACACGGAAAAAAAATAAATCACTTAGGTAGAAAAGCAGCACATCGACGAGCTATGCTGGCTAATATGGCCTGCTCCTTAATCGAGCATAAAAGAATTAAGACTACCTTAGCTAAGGCTAAAGCCTTGAGAAAGTATGTAGAACCACTCATCACAAAATCAAAAGATAATACAACACATTCCAGAAGGGTTGTCTTTTCTTATCTCCAAAACAAACACTCTGTTAAAGAATTGTTTGGAGAGGTGGCGGATAGAGTGGCTAATAGACCCGGAGGATATACTCGTATTTTGAAGATAGGTCCTCGCCAGGGAGATAATGCGGAAATGGCACTAATTGAGTTGGTTGATTTCAATGAGTTGGCACCAGGTAAAGTAGCTTCTACGCAGGATAAGAAAAAGAAAAGGCGTAGAAGAGCAAAGAAAAAGTCAGGTGGTTCTGAAGAATCAAACCAAGAGGTAGCTGCTAAAGAACAAGAAGTTATTGAAGAAGTAAAGGAAGATGAAGCCATAGTAAGTGAGGAGGCTATGGATGAGGTAGCGGAAGAAACATCAGAAGCCCAAACTGAAGAGGAAGTTGAAGAACCAGAAGCTCAAGATTCCGAAGAGAAAAAATAAAAATAAGACGAACGATAAATTAATAATTTATTTCATAACAGAGACTATCTCAAAAGTGTACAGTTCTGCCTTATCGTCATAATTATCACGATGTTAGATGGCTAACATGGTCATTTTGACATCACCAGAAGTTGTGTGTTAATGCATGTGTTAATTTACAAAATAGAAAAGAGGATAGCGAATTGAGGGCTATCCTCTTTTTTTGTTCATAATAAAGCTTAGATAAGCTGGGATAAAGAATAGATGATGGGATTATTCAGGGATTAGAAGCCAGATGCCAATCGCATTGGAACAATTCTTCAAAAGCGAGTATTATTTTCGACTTAACCTTTTCCATCCTAATTTTTCGATTCAATTCAAATCCCAGGGAGGTTACTCCTTTGTCAGAAATACCGCAAGGAACGATATGATCAAAAAAAGAAAGATCTGTATTAATATTAAGTGCAAATCCATGCATACTGATCCATCTACTACACCTTACTCCCATTGCGCAAATTTTACGTGGATTGGATGAAGAAGCATCTATCCATACACCTGTCGCATCTTTAATTCTGTTTCCCTCCAAATGATATTCATTAAGAACATTGATAACAACTTCTTCCAGTGTCCTAAGGTACCAAGTAATGTCGGTGTTAAATTTTTCCAGGTCCAGAATGGGATAAACGACTATTTGGCCAGGACCATGATAAGTAATATCTCCTCCTCGATTAATGTGAAAAAATTGAATTCCTTCCTTTTTGAGAATAGGTTCATCAATAAGCAGGTTATTCATACTGCCACTTTTACCTAAGGTGTATACATGAGGATGTTCGCAAAATAATAAATAATTTTTCGTCTCCAGCGTCAAAGGATTCGCATGTCTGGGGGCATTAAGCTTGATTTGCACATTTTCTTTGAGTAGTTGCTCTTGAAATTCCCACGCCTTCTTAAAATCCATTTTCCCTAAATCCAATAGCTTCACTTTTTCCTTTTCACTCATATACTAGATTCCCTATTTATGTAACTCCATTCTCTGTTGCTGTTACTTTTTTAATTTCCGGAATGATTTGAGAAAACAATAGCTGCACGCCATCTTTTAGCGTATTAGAAGCATAAGGGCAATGATGGCAAGCACCATGCATACTTAAATTCAGGACACCGTCTTTATATGAATCTATTACTATGTCTCCTCCATCTTCTTGAGCTGCTGGTCTGATTTGCTTATCTAGGATTTGGGTAGCTATGTTAAGTATTACTTCGTCGGATCTTTTGTGTTTAAGGTGTTCATATCCTATATAGAGAATGGGTTCATTATTCTCCAGATGTTGCTGAATCAGGTTTCTCAGTTCAGGTACGAGTTGCTCCCATGAAGGGCTCGAAGTTGGATCTTTTACTATAGTAATATAGTTTCTGTTGAGTAACACTCGTTTGACATATCTATACATCATAAGCTTAGCCACCAAAGGGCTATGCTCTGTATCCGAGAAATGAGAGAATTCGTAGGGTTGGTCTGTAAGAATACCATTTTCCAACACAAATTTTATGGCGTTTGGATTAGGTACCCCTTCTATGTGCATGATTACTTGGCGCTTCATATAAGCTTTAATTGTAATTAATTCACAAAGATAAGGAATTATTGGGCTTCTTTTTAATACCAATCATCATCGTGGAGTTCTTGCAGGGCTTGATGTAATTCTGCCAATGCACGTGGATGATTTTGAGTCGATAGAAGATGTATTCCTTCCTTGTATATATTGATAGCTTTATCTTTTTGATTTAAATGCTCCATGGTTTTACCATAGTGTAAATATAAACCGATATAGTCAGGATGTTTTTGTTTAAGTTGTCCAAAAAAGGTCGCAGCTTTTTCATACTCTTTAGAGTTAAGATATTCGTAGGCAATGCTATACAGGGTAAATGCATCATTAGGATCTATATCCAGAAAAGAAAAAAGTTGTTGGAGTCTGGAGTTCTTCATTTTTGTTCTAGCCGAATAGTTTGTATTTTTGCAAAATATATTTTTTACAAGTTATGAAGATTTTAGTTTGTATTAGCCATGTTCCCGATACTACTACCAAAATACAATTTGAGGACAATGGCAAAGAATTAAGACGTACAGGGGTTACTTTTGTGATTAATCCTTATTGTGAATATGGCTTATCGAGGGCTATTGGATTTAGAGAAGAAGGGAAACAGGTACAGATTACAGTGCTTACTGTAGGAGGTCCCGAGGTAGAACCTACATTAAGAAAAGCCCTGGCTATAGGTGCAGATGATGCAGTGAGAATCGATGCAGATCCTATAGACTCAAGTTTTGTTGCCAATCAAATCGCAGAATATGCTCGAGACAAAGAATTTGATATAATTTTCACAGGGAAAGAATCTATAGATTTTAATGGCGCATTAGTTCCAGGTATGATTGCAGAACTACTTAGCATTCCTTTCGTATCATTTGCTATCCATATGGATATGAAGGGAGAATCAACTGCAGAATTACATAGGGAAATTGATGGAGGAAGTGAAGTTGTGGAAGTTCAGTTGCCAGCTGTCATAAGCTGTCAAAAAGGTATATCAGAATGGAGAATCCCCAATATGCGTGGAATTATGGCTGCAAGAAAAAAGCCTTTATCCATTATTTCTCCAGCAGAAGTAACACCTGCATTGGAAACTGTAAAATTTGATTATCCGCCCCAGAAAGGAGAAACGAAGTATTTCAATCCTGATGAAATGGGTAAATTGGTGGATGCATTGGCACAAAAGGGATTAATTTAATGTGTTACAGGTTACTTATCATCTAAACAGTTTAACAAGAGATACATGGGAGTATTATTATTTGCAGAACAGAGTAATGGCGAGTTAAAGAAGGCCATATTCGAAGCAGCTACATATGCGTATGATTTGGCACAAAAGACAGGTGAGGAACTTGTAGCAGTATCAGTAGGCCAGATAGATAATGACGAATTATCAAAATTGGGGAATTACGGTATTTCGAAAGTTTATAAAATCGAAGATAAGCAGTTTGATTCTTTTATTAACTCTGCTTACGCTGCAGCCATTTCCCAGGTAGCTAAGGAATTAAATAGTAAAGCTGTGGTTATGGCCCAAACATACTATGGAAGAGCTATAGCGCCACGTGTAGCAGTAAAATTAGATGCTGCTCCCATTTCGGGAGTAATTTCTCTACTAAATCCTGACGATCAATTTGATGCAACCCGGTCTTCTTATTCTGGCAAAGGGATTCAGGAATTTAAGGTTCAACGGCCTAATATGGTGCTTACAGTAAAGACTAATGGATATAAGACTGAAGAGCATCCAGTCCAAGCTGAAATTGTTAGTAAGGAGTTTCAAGGAGGCCAAACCGATTATGGGATCGTTGCAAAAGAAATAATTCGTGCTTCCGAAGGAATTTCTCTTACAGAAGCTGATGCCGTAGTGTCAGCAGGACGAGGAATGAAAGGGCCTGAAAACTGGGGAATGATCGAAGAATTAGCGAATTTGATTGGCGCTGCTACAGCTTGTTCAAAACCTACTGCAGATATGGGATGGAGACCGCATCATGAACATGTAGGCCAAACTGGGATTCAAATTGCACCTAATTTGTACATCGCTATAGGAATTTCAGGAGCTATTCAACATTTAGCTGGTGTTAGTGGTTCTAAACATATTGTGGTCATTAATAAAGATCCTGAGGCTCCGTTTTTCAAGATTGCTGACTACGGCATAGTTGGAGATTTATTCGAGGTAGTACCTAAAATTATCGAGGAAATCAAGCAGCTTAAAGTAGCAAGTAGTTAGTAGTTTTTTCCAAGGTTTTGGGTTGATGCTCTAAGTTTGTGTTGCAATAAATGACCTTCTTTAAATTCCTGATTTTCTTAATAGGCCGAAGAAAGATTCTTTAAGTTTGAATTGTCTTTTTCTATGGAAAATTAAAAAGAAAAATGCAACTTAGAGTTATAAGTAATTCGCTCACAGCCTAAAATATGAGAAAGATAGAGATCTTCACGTTGATGTTAAACAGGCTGTAAGACATCAGGCAGTTATAAATAGTTTTGAATACTGGGAAGTAAATTTTCGACGAGTGAAAAAAATTCGGTTAGAAATAATAGGTTTATCATCAAGCCATTCACATAATGGTCATTATGCCTTGGTCTTAGGTGAAAGTAATGGGAATCGTCGACTACCAATAATTATTGGCACTCCGGAAGCACAAGCAATCGCATTAGAGCTAGAAAATATTAAGACTAATCGTCCTATGACGCATGATCTCATATTTAATCTAGCCCGGCATTTTGATATTAGCTTAGTGGAGGTGATCATAAATGATTTGCATGAAGGCATTTTCTATGCCAAATTAATCATGGAAGTAGATGGAGAGATCCATGAAATTGATAGTAGACCGAGTGATGCTGTAGCTTTAGGTGTAAGATTCAAAGTGCCTATCTATAGTTTTGAGAATGTTTTGGCTGAGGCAGGAATTGTCATTGATGATGATGAGTCTAGTAGTGCCCAATTTTCGGATGAAGATGAAGAATTTGATCTGGCCAAAGTGGAACGTTCAGAAGTAGTAGAAGAAGAAGAACCTGCTGGTCGTTTGTCTCAATCCGATAGATTGCAAAAGCTGAAAAAAAAGGCTTGATGAAGCCTTGTCAAAAGAAGATTATGAAGCAGCAGCGAGATTTCGAGACGAAATTAATCGATTGACTAATAAAGAATGAGGATCATATTATGGTCCTCTATTTTTTCCTACAATTGAATGAAATTTTATTTCTAGCTCACTAGAAGTGCTCCCTCCATCATATTGGAGTTAAGCTTTGGGATGTCCCTTTTTATAATAGCTATAAATATCCCTGGAATCTCCTTCCATTAAATGTTTAGTGTTTCTTCTTCCTAATCCTATGCATCCAATTAATTTGTAAATTATTCTTCTCAATCTCCATAACCGGTTCTGTACCAACATTCATTGCCTCCAATGGATCAGAGAGTTTAACACTCCCTTTAGTATGATTGGTGAAAAAGCTAAACTTTCTCACATCTGATAACACACCATTCTCCTGAACTTGACTAAAATAGAAATAATTTTCACCTATTTCCCCACTGTTAAGCCTATCAATCCAGCTTGAAATCATAGTGTTTTGGACAATTATTCCATTGGTGAGTTATAGCACTTCTCTGTAAGGTATTTGGTCTGTCTTTACAATTTGGGTGAAGGTATTATTCCTGGCGACAATTTCATTTTTCATGAGATCTACTAAACTTCTTGCCAGTTGATAATGAGTAGGGGTAACAAGAGATATAACCATTAGCTCCCGTCGCTAATATTCGCTTAAATTACCCTTTCAAATAGGTTAGAAGTTCTTGCCAGACCAGATTCCACTTTCGAATAGTATTTTCTTCATTTGGCTTAATGTCTATCCAAATTTTGTCTTCTATTTGAAGTTTAAATCCGAGATCAAGTTGGGAGGCAAGGTCGGAATATTCTTTTAATTGTTTCCCTCTATCTAGTAGAGAACCAGGCAGAAGTTGAATAAAATAACGCAATAATTGCCTATTTGGAAGAATTACGTGGATGATTCTTCGATCCTGATCTTTGATGGTAAATCTACCTTCAGGAGAGTCAATAGTTAAGTCAATTGAGAGTGCGCTAATTTCTGTAAGTTTCAGTAATTCATCTAAGGGAAGAAATGAGTTTGACATGATTCGGGGGGGTGAAGTCGAATGGAAAGAAAAAAGTACTCACACGTCTAAAATTGTAATAATAGCCGCGTGAGTCAATGCATTTCATAATATTACTTAGCTTCTTTGTCAGTAGTGCGTATTCTTAAAATACCATTCATCTTCCAGTGTGCATGATCAACGGAATCATTACCTGCCCCTACTTTATTTGGAACAAATAACTCAAAATTATCAAACTCATATGTAATTTCTGCATTCCTTCCCGTGAGCTTATCGTAGAGGCCAATCGCCAATTCTGGCCATGTATTAGTTTCTTGAGCCATAAAATAATTAAAGTTAGTGTATAATTCGTTTGGTTATATAAGATAAAGTACAATATTATCAACTAACTAAATCCACAATAGTTTAGAATTTAAGGAATATTAAATTTTTCGATATTTCTGTATTTGAATTTTAGAAGTTCCTGAGTATAAGTTTAAAAATGGAGCAATATGGAAATCTGGTTTTCTACTTGTTCAAATGCTATTGCCAACAAAATACAGTAAGAGAGGGATCATATTTCTTCATTAAGTTCAAAATCATCGAGAAAATTAGTACTAAAATTACCTGATCTAAAGCGTTTATCTCGCATTAATTGTTGATGAAAAGGAATAGTGGTTTTGACACCTTCAATGATAAATTCCTCCAGGGCTCGCTCCATTTTAGCGATGACTTCGTCCCGAGAAGGAGCAGAAACGATGAGCTTTCCAATCATGCTATCATAATAATGGGGAATAACATATCCTGAAAAAGCATGTGTATCTACCCTGACTTTATGTCCTCCCGGTTTATGGAAATATACGATTTTACCTGGTGAAGGTCTAAAATCGTTAAATACGTCTTCAGCATTGATTCTGACTTCCATCGCATATCTTCCTAATGGCATGCTGGTTTCCTTAATTTCTTCCCCAAAAGCAACTTTTATCTGTTCTTTTATCAAATCATTGTCATAGATTTCTTCAGTTACAGGATGCTCTACTTGTATTCTTGTATTCATTTCCATAAAGTAGAAATTCCCAAATTTATCGCATAGAAATTCTACTGTTCCCGCCCCTTCATAATTAACAAATTTTGCTGCTTTGACAGCTGCGTCTCCCATTTTAGCTCTTAATTCTGGCGTTAAAATAGGGCTCGGTGCTTCTTCTACTAATTTTTGGTGTCTACGCTGAATGGTGCAATCCCTTTCGGATAAATGGTAAACATTTCCATGTTGATCACCTACTACCTGGATTTCTACATGTCGCGGTTCTACAATAAACTTTTCCATATATAAGCCACTGTTACCGAAAGAGGCTTCTGCTTCCATGGTAGCACTATTCCATGCATTTTTCATGTCAGATTTCTCGTTCACTCTCCTCATTCCTTTTCCTCCCCCTCCGGCTGTTGCTTTAAGAAGAACAGGATATCCTATTGTTTCAGCGATTTCAAATGCATGTTCCAAAGATTCCAGGAGGCCTTCAGAACCAGGGATGATAGGTACCTCTGCTTTTTTCATAAAGGCTTTAGCAGTAGCCTTATCTCCCATAGAAGAAATGACTTCTGCATTAGGACCTATAAACTTTATTTGATGATCCTCACATATTTGAGAAAATTCCGCATTTTCAGATAAAAATCCATATCCGGGATGAATGGCATCTACCCCACAAATTTCTGCGGCAGCAATAATATTAGCTATATTCAAATAACTTTCTTTACTGACAGCAGGTCCTATACATACAGCTTCATCTGCGAATCGGACATGTAAACTGTCTCTGTCAGCAGTGGAGTATACAGCTACAGTACTTATCCCCATCTCCCTACATGTACGCTGAATTCTTAGGGCAATTTCTCCCCGATTGGCAATGAGAATTTTTTTAAACATATAATAGCAAGTTTATCAACACTCATCCTTACACGAATTTCTGATGATTTAGATAAGTGAAGTTAGTATTCATACCCTAAACTTTATGACGATAGTGTACAAAAATAGGTATACAATACATGAGGAAAGAAAAATTTAAGGCACTAATCGTTAAAATAAAAGATGAGTTAAGCATCCAAATCTACAAGAAACAGTGGTTGATCATACTCTACAGGATGGGCATCTTCCAGCAATATCTTGACAATCTTTCCATCAACCTCAGATTCGATTTCATTAAATAGTTTCATAGCTTCTACTATACACAACACTTGGCCTTTTCTAATAATATCTCCAACCTTAACATATGGATCAGCTCCAGGATTTGGTGCTCTGTAGAACGTCCCAATCATAGGAGACTTGAAGGTATGGAGATTTTTAGAAGCTTCTTGTGATTCTGCCGCTTGAGATTCAGTTTTTAATTCACTCTCAGATTCCATTGGCACTATAGGTGACGTAGGCGACTGGATGACCGGAGAAAGTGGTGGTACTTGTGCTGAGGGAGTGGTAGCGTAAATGACGTTATTTTCTGGCTCTTTACGTCTAATTTTCAGTTTGAAGTCTTTTTTCTCAATCTCTACTTCAGAGAGATCCGTTTTATTGACCAGCTTCAATAAATCCTGTATTTCCTTAAATTCCATAGTATTAGGTATCCTTTTTATTAATCAATCCTTAACTCGTTCCACATAGGTTTTGCTTGAGGTATCTACCTTAATTTTATCTCCTATATTAATGAATAATGGAACTCGAACCTCAGCACCACTGGCAATAGTTGCTGGTTTTAAGGCATTTGTTGCGGTATCCCCTTTAATACCAGGTTCGGTATAAGTAACTTCTTGAATAACGTATTGAGGTAACTCTACAGTTAAAGGAGTATCGTCTTCAGTGTTAAAGAGTACTTCGCATATTTCAGACTCAAGAAGCAGGTCAAAGTTTTCGATCATCTCCCGGTTAATATTGATCTGTTCAAATGTATCATTATCCATGAATACTAAAGAACTACCATCATCATACAAGTATTGGAACTGTCTTCGCTCTACTCTGATGTCATCAATTTTTGCACTAGTATTGAAGGAGTTTTCAATTACTTTTCCCGTAGTCAGGCTTTTCATTTTCACTCTTACGAAGGCACTACCTCTACCCATTTTGACATGTTGAAAACCTACTACAGTGTAAATATCTCCATTATACCTAAAGGTAAGACCATTTCGAATGTCGGAGGTGTTTGCCATATTTTTCTGAATTTATATTTATTCCCCCAGTAACACGCAATTAGCAGAAGCTATTCTTACGGACTATTAATATGGGTCAATAAGTTAGAGCGCTAAAATAAGAAATTAGTCCAATTATTCACCTACAATTTCCTGATAGAAGAAGGATTTTATGAGATTCCCTGAGAAAGAGGTAACTAACTTTTGATTGGGGCCGTTTATTTCATAAACATATAAACTATCTCCCTCCACAGCCCAAAGTTCAGCATCTAAAAAGTTTGCTTCCACATCGATAATGGCTTCTTCTATGGAGAATAGACCTGGGATATTTACACTGCTATCTACTAATAATACATTTTCTAATAATTCCTTCCCCAGAGATTGGCGATGATAAGGAGAATACCTTATTTTCCGATAGGCAACAGACCGCTCTCTTCGGGAAAGATGGTCTGTATTGAAATTGATTGCAGATTCAAAAAAACCGGATGTATCCGCATGTAAGATGACGGTAGATACATTATTATCTAATTGTATATCAATGATAGGAACTGACATACTCACCTTATTTCGCTCTACCATTGCTTTTTCATCCCAAATACTCACAGCAGAATCTCCCGATTGAATGTAAAATTTACCACTTCGATAAGTGGACAGTTTGGGAACTGAATTGAAAGGAGTAATAGTTGCTTCGAAACGGCTTTTATCCCAAAAGGCTAATTGCTGCGATATTGTATCAACACCCAATATTCGATCCTCTCCTACACTTAACATATGTGGCTGAAATCCTTCTGTAGATATTCTGTGAGATATTTCTGCTTTTCGGACATCCACTTGAGCTATCAATTGTTCTTCTGCACTACTAATCCATAATTCTTGCCTGAAAAATGCCAGGTCAGACACACTCGCAGAAGGAATCCCTAATTGAACTTCCCATTCCAGATCAATAATTTCTCCCTTTACCCACAAAAGATGTGAAATATTATTATCATCTCTTGTCAGGAAAATAGACTGTGATACCTCTGGGAAAAACTCACTATCCTGATCGAATTCGCAAGAACTAAATAACAAAAACAGTATCAATATAAAGTTAAACCTTTGATAGGGAAGAATCATTCTTTCTTTACCATTATTTGTGCAAGTACATATATGTATGTATGCAAAACTGCTTTACCAGAAGGAGAAATTCCATTGACTTTACTACAGTTTTATTTCATGGACAGGATTAATTGTCTGTCTCAAAAGCCCATACTAAATAAATGGATCCCCAGGTAAACCCACCTCCAAAGGCAGATAAGAGTAATTTATCCCCTTTTTTCAATTTATCTTTCCATTCCCACAAACAGAGTGGAATCGTTCCACATGTCGTATTACCAAAGTGATCTATGTTAATCATCACTTTTTCCATAGGTAATCCTGCTCTCTTTGCTGTGGCGTCTATGATTCTTCGATTAGCCTGATGAGGAACTAAATAAGCTATATCATCACCTGTCAGGTTATTTCTTTCCATTACCTCAGCCGTAACATCTGCCATCCCTTTAACAGCAAATTTAAATACGGTACGTCCATCCTGATAAACGTAATGCTCTTTATTTTGAATCGTTTCCAGTGTGGTGGGATATTTACTACCTCCAGCTTTTTGGTATAAATATTTTGCCCCACTACCATCACTATGAAAAACGGCATCCATCAGCCCATATTCTTTCGAGGAAGGCTCAAGTAATACCGCCCCGGCACCATCACCAAACAGAATACAAGTATTTCGATCTTCATAATCTAATCTAATCGACATAGTATCAGCACCTACAACTACTACTTTTTTATGAGCACCTGAAGAAATATACTGGGCACCGGTTCTTAATCCATAAAGAAATCCAGAACAAGCAGCATTCATATCAAAGCTCCAGGAAGAATGTGCTCCGATTTTTTCAGCAACAATATTCGCAGTAGCAGGGTACACATAATCAGGAGAAACCGTACAGCAAATAACTAATTCAATCTCTTCCGGTGTAATCGAGGACCTGCTTAACAGATCTTTAACTGCTTCTACGGCCATATCAGAAGTTGCTAGTTCTCTGGAAAGGATTCTTCGCTCTTTAATTCCGGTTCGCTCTCTAATCCAGGTATCACTGGTATCAACCATTTGTTCCAGTTGAGTATTTTTGAGTACGTAAGGAGGAACATACCCTCCTACAGCAGTGATGGCGGCATTTATTTGCATAAGATTCTTTTCGGAAATGAGAATTAAAATATGAATATGACAATTTTTTCGTCAATATGCTGAATTAGTTAACCTGTTTACGAATTTCTTTCTTGGTTTCGACACCTAATTCTCTTAGACGTTCCGCTCGGGTAATAAGTGAACCTTTTCCATCTCGTAATTTACGCATAGCCTGCTCATAGGTCTGGTGAGAATGCTGAAGTTGCTTCCCGATTTTTTCTACTTCATCTACAAACTGAACAAGTTTATCATATAATAACCCTCCTTGTCTAGCAATTTCTTGGGCATGTTGGTTCTGGTTCTCCAACCTCCATATAGAAGCGACGGTCTTTAAGGTGGCTAATAAGGAACCGGGACTTACAGGTATGACTTTGTGCCGCCATGCAAAAGAAAACAACTCTGGATGAGCGCGAACAGCCAGATGAAAAGCAGCTTCAATAGGCATAAATAACAAAACAAAATCGGGAGAATTTAATGCCGGAATCCGATGATAAGCTTTTTTGTGCAATCCTTTAATATGATTAGTGACTGATTGTAAATGGGAATGTAAATGTTGAGATTTCTGGTCTTCTGCCGCTGAGAGCCACCTTTCATAAGCAACTAGGGACACCTTCGAATCTATAATGAGATGTCTGCTTTCCGGTAAAAAAATTATAACGTCTGGTCTAAGTGTTTCTCCTTCCTGCCCATTGAGTTGGGCTTGAGTAGCAAACTCTCTCCCTTCTTTTAGACCACATCCCTCTAATAATTTTTTAAGAATCATTTCCCCCCAATCTCCCTGAGTCTTATTTTCTCCTTTTAAGGCCCTTGTGAGATTCTGCGTTTCCTGACTCATTTGCTGATTTAAGGAAGCCAATTGTTGGATTTCTCTTTGCAGTAGTAGACGCTCTCTTGATTCTTTATCATAAATTTCAAATATGCGCTGCTCAAATTCACTGAGCCGAGATTGAAGAGGATGTAGTAACGTCCGTAAGGTGGATTCATGTTGTTGACTAAGATGTTTGGAGTTTTGATCCAATGCTTCATGCGCTAGGTGCTCAAAAGTTAGTTGGGCCTTTTCCTGTAACTGGGTGACTTCCTTTTGATGAGTGAGAAGCTTATCCTCCAGAAATCCCTTTTCGGCTGATAATTGCTTTGCCTCACCATGTAATCTTATAATTTCTTCCTGTTGCTGCTGTTGTTGAATGCGTTGCTTATTTAATTCTCGCTCTGCCTGAGATTTCCATTCCTTGGTAGATAGATGAATAGCTCTTTCTTCCGATAATCCCTGCATAAGTTTATATCTGACTCTTTGGTGCCAGATTAAGATCGAACCCACGCCTAATATCAGTCCCGTAATAAAGCTCAATACCAGAAAAATGTATTCAGGCATACTGTTTGTCTTAAAAATTTAGCTAAAGAAAACATAATCTACAATTTTAGACTAATATTAGCTAAATATACCAATATGTTTGCCACCTTTATTAGTATGCTAAGATAAGTTAAGCGGTAGAATTTTGTTCGAAAGATAGTAGCCTTTGCTGAATAAGTTGGATCTCCTCCTTACAGTCCAGCTGTTTGTTAATAACCTCCATTTTTTTCAGAAGATCCAGGAGAAATTTCCGATAAGCAGAAAGGGTAGGATGGTGGGGGATATGATTGATCCCCTGCTGAATCTTATACCAACTATCTCTGAGTTTTAAGGTTTCTGTACTCATAAAAGTATGGGAAAAATGTTCCCAGATATATTGTATAGCCAGCTCGGAAGGATGGATAAGGTCAGATTCATAAAATCGGTAATCCCTTAAATCATCCATCATTATTTCGTAAGAGGGGAAGTAACGTACATTTGGATAAGTTTGTGCCAATAGCTCACAAGAAACCCTCAGAATAGCTTTACTAAAGCTATTTAAGGTCAATGTATCCTTAATATGCCGAACTGGGCTGACAGTTAAAATGACCTTTAATCCAGGATGTTGTTGAAACAACATATCAAAACACTTATTCCATGCCTCAGTGATCTCATTGACCGATAAACACATTTTGGAGAATTGGGAAGAAGGATATTTATGGCAATTTGCCACAATGTTGCCATTGGCTTTGTACTTAAATACCCAGGCCGTCCCAAAAGTTAGAATAAGCCACTCACTTTCTGACAAGGCTTTCTCTAGAAATGTTTGTTGTGAACGAATGCGCTGTTCCAACGATAGAAGGTCGGAAGAAGAAAAATGTGAATGCAGGTCAAAACTATGCCAAAGGTTTGTATGTTCCGCCCATGATAATTCGAATGAGACATCAGTTTGTAGGGCTGAAAGAAGTAACTTAGAAATGGCCAGAGGATGATATAGAATGCCTAAGGGATTTATTCTTGTATTAAATTTGGCTGTTAGAAGTTTATTCCCTATTCGATCTGCGAAACAGGAGCCTAGAGCTAATATCGATTGCCCGTATCCTATGTGTTCATGATCTGGCGCTATGTGTATAGGAGTTCTAAAATGAGCATTGGAAAGTGAGTTCATAAATGAAGTTAATATTTTTCTCTGTCTCATTGGAGATAAACCTCTCACCTTTTATTTACGTTTTCAAATTATTAGCATTGTATTATCTTCGTAATATGAAAATCAAGCACTTTCTCCCTCTTCTATTGATGTGTTTGTCTGTTGAACTAGTGGCTCAGCAAGATACCAATGGTTATTTTCAGATTTCTGGACTGATCATAAGCGAATCTACGGACGAATCTATTCCCTATGTGAGAATACAAGTGAACCATACCAGAAGAGGGCAATTAAGTAATAGTGACGGATTTTATAGCATTCCGGTAACGGAAGATGACACACTGTATTTTACACATGTAGGCTTTCATCCTACAACTTTTGTCGTGAGGGATTATTTGAGGTCGTATAAAGGGGACTTATCACAATATATTTATGTGATAAATTATATGTTAGAAGATACCTTCACCTTAAAGCCAGTAACGATTTTCCCTTATAATACCCCCGAAGAGATTCGAACAGCAGTGTTAAATATGGATATCCTGGAAGATTCGCCCGAAGCTTTTGCCCGAAGAAACTTAGATCCCGAAGTGCTGGACGCCATTATTCAAACCCTGCCGAAAGATGTAAACGAAAGATTACTGGTTGCCAGGCAATTATACCAGGATCAATATCAGCAAAGGAACCTTATACCCACTGCCGGACTAAATCCGCTGGCGGCTATGCGTTTACTCCAATATGTGGTAGAGAAATCTAAGAAAAGGAAGAATAAAGATTTGAATTATTGGGAGTAATGGCCGATGGCATTATTCTGCCCATAGAGCATTTAGTTTACTTACCGCATTGGCCCAACTCATCTGCTCTACTACCCACTTCCTATTTGATTCTCCAATTACTTCACATCTGTGTGGGTCTTTTAATAATTCCGTGGTCTGTTTAGCGAATGATTCGGCCGTAGAAGCTGTCAGTATACGAGGAGCATGAGTATTCAAAAGGTGAATGGCATCCCGAACTGCTGGGGTAGTGATGCATGGAAGCTTCATCGCCATTGCCTCCAATATTTTATTTTGTTGACCACTACCAGTAAATAAGGGAGCTACAAATATTCGGGCATGCTGATAGGCCGTCCTTATATCCGGTATCCAACCTGATACGTTAATTCTTGAATCTTTTGATAGAGCGATCACAGAAGGATGGGGACGTGCTCCTGCTAGCAGGAGATTAGTGTTTGGAAATTGTTCCCAAATTAACGGCATTATTTGAAGGGCAAGAAATTTAGCAGCGTGTACATTTGGGAAATATCCCATATTGCCCACAAAAGCGATGTCTACAGGTTCTTTTGGAAGGTTGGAAGCAACAGGGCTAAAATACTGAGTGTCCACTCCATTGGGAACAATACGAATCTCATGAAGGGTATCTAAGCTCAATTGTTCTCTGTCAGTGTTTGATATAATCGTGTGAAAATCAAAGTCAGCATAGATGTGCTTTTCGTACTTTTTCAGCAAGGAGGCTTCCCAACGAATAAATCTTTTTTGCCAGATAGGTGCTTTTGCGGCCCTCCTTACCATTCCAAGTGAAAAGCTATCCATATAATCCAGGGTCTTAGGAATGTGCTTTTTCCGCACATATTCTGACATTCGAATCAACTGACAGTAGAGATGATCCGGTTGTTCCTGCTCAATAATCCTCTCTAATTTATGTGCAATATTTTTCCTGAAAAAGTATCCCACTTGTACCGGAAGGCCACGCATTAATCCCATACCAATATTCCAAATGCTTCCAGCAGTGCTAATGGAAAATACGTGTATACTTTTACAATACTCAGCCAACGTTTGAAAGGATTCTTCGGAAACTTTATGTGTACTTAACGCACAAAGAATAATTTCATGATCATAGGATAATTCTCTAATTTGATAAAAAGCCCGAAGTTTATCTCCCTTTTCCAATGGATATGGAAATCGGGAGGTTAATACTAAGATTTTCATTTATATATCGACTAACTATTGCAATTAGCACATAATGTATTAGAACTTATACATAATATATATGCAGGAAATTTTTTTTACTCCAGGTCCGGCACAATTATATCCTACCGTTTCAACACATATTCAAACGGCACTGAATGAACACATAGGTTCTATCTCTCACAGGAGCAAGCGATTTATGGAGATCCATCAGGAGACCATTCAGCATTTACAAGATTTGTTGGGGTTTGGAGATGAATTTTATGTGTTTTTTCATAGTTCCGCTACCGAAATTTGGGAGAGATTACTTCAAAATTGTGTGGAGCAATGTAGTTTTCACTATGTCAACGGAGCCTTTTCACAACGTTTTAGATCTTTTGCTCAGCAATTAAAGATTCCCAACATATATGTAGAAGAAGTAGAATGGGGGAATAGTTTTGAATATGCCCCCACTGTGATTCCTTCGGGGACAGAGATGATTAATTTTACGCATAATGAGTCTTCTACCGGCGTCATGATGCCATTAGAAAAAGCGGAATCAATTAGAAAGGCCTTTCCCAAGGCGATCTTAACCTTAGATACGGTGTCTTCTATTCCATATGGGCAGTTAGACTGGAAGGTATGGGATGCGGTTTATTTTTCAGTGCAAAAGGGATTTGGACTTCCCGCAGGCTTAGGAGTGTTAATCGTTCACCAAAAATGTATAGAAAAGTCAAAGGAACTTGTGGCTAAAGGCAAGGTAATAGGTACTTATCACAGCTTCCCTGCTCAATTAGAGAAATTTCTAAAACATCAAACGGTAGAAACCCCGAATGTGATGGGTATTTATCTGCTGGGAAAGGTAGCTGGTGAAATGAAAAAAGAAGGCGTTAATAATTTAACAACTCGATTGGATAAGAGGGCGGAAGAGCTATATTCGTTTCTAGAAAAGCACGAAGTCCTATCTCCTTTTGTCCAACAGCGAGCCACAAGGTCTGCCACCGTTATTACCGTTTCATCCGGCCAACATACCAAGGCTATCATTGAAGATCTAAGGTCTAAAGGATTTCACGTGGGTAGTGGTTATGGAAAACTAAAACAGCAACAATTCAGGATCGCTAATTTCCCCGCTATCCCTGACGAGGTTATTCATTCCTTAATTCGAGCATTGGAGGAACAACATTTGTTTCAATTACACTCGTAGTTATTGCTTTGTGAACCTTTTTTAATGACAAACGGTTAGCTTTTTCTACATCTAATGTTATGCGTGATTTCCTGGTGAGAAATGGAAAGTTCTGGTGGAACATTTTGGTAAAGACCTTCCAAAATTTTTCTGAAGATAAGGGCTTTAAACATGGAGCCGCTATAGCTTATTACACTATTTTTTCTCTTCCTTCCATTTTGATTATTATCATACGTCTTGCTGGAATTTTATTAGGAGAAGAAAACGTAAAAAATGAGCTGTTAAATCAGATTGAGTTTATTATTGGAAATCAAAGTAAGGGAGAAGTGGCTAGAATGATAGAAGGGATTCAGCAGGATGTCCATTCTTTCTGGGCAACTTTACTCAGTTTGGGAACGCTTATTTTTGCTGCTACAGGTACTTTTTATACCCTTCAGGATTCTATACATACTATGTGGAAGATTGATCCAAAAGTGAAGGGGAGTTTCTTTAAGCTTATCTTAGATCGATTGGTTTCCTTTGCTATGGTAGTGACTATGGGATTCATCCTACTTGTTTCTATGGTGCTGGAAACCATTATTTTGGCAGCTAAGAATTTCATCAGTAAACAATTTTTAACTGTTACAGATTTCCTTCATACCAAGCTACCCGAATATGCCGATTTCACCCCTTATCTTATAAGTCTGGTGAACCTCATCCATATTATCGACATCCTGTTCATGCTATTCGTCATAACCTCTGTATTTGCTTTACTGTTTAAATTTTTGCCTCATGCGCTGGTGAGATGGAGAGATGTATGGGTGGGGGCTTTATTTACTTCACTACTGTTCACGTTAGGGAAATATGTATTAGGATGGTATTTGGGAAGTACGGATTTGACAAGTACATACGGAGCAGCTGGTGATATTTTATTAATATTATTGTGGGTGTACTATTCCAGCCAAATCATCTTAATCGGTGCCGAATTTGTCTATGTATATGCAGAAGCAAAAAATCACCCAATTACAGAAGCTCCTTTTGTCAATAGAATTACTACATGGTCCGTCGATCAATTTACAAATGCTTTTAATTGGTTGAGGAAGAAACTCAAGCTCCTCAGCACTTCTGCTGAAAATAAGAATTAGATGGAATTAGCAGAGGTAATTTACGATAAAAAGCTAATGTTATACCTTAAATATCTGACCACAAAAAGATATGTATTTGAGCATATATTGTCAATTTATATAAATTATTAGGGTTAGGTTTGATCAAAATACAAACTGTACTTGATGGGACATATCTGATAGATATTTCTGTTGGTAAACATAGAACAGTCAAAAAGATGATCATTGGCCGGGAATAATACGTTGATTTACTAAAGTTATTTGAAGTTTTATTGGATCAATTCTTATGCTAGGATTGATCCTAATCTTTTTACCCTCTTCTCCTTTCAGTTAACATTTTTTTGCGTCAGTTGAAGAGGAGCTTGTCGCTTAATGAACAGTATTCATTAATTCTATTAAAAAAGGCTTATACTCAACAAACCTTTTTCTGAAAATTGCGAACTTTCTTTAAAGCCCATTTCTGAATATATAGCAACATATTTCTACATTTCACATTGCTAAGATAATTCTTTAGAGAATCCATCATCTGATTCTAAGATTTATCAATTTCTATTTTACCAGAACTACCAATACATCTGATCGCATGTAGCAACGCTAATGGGGGCCGATTACTTTTATACGGCACCCCCGAAATAACTTTCAGTCAGTAAATAATGCTAGTTTTCAGAAAATGAGCGAAGTCCTTTTTGTCTTTTTCAAAGATGCCATTGTTGCTCTGCAACACAAGTTTCAGGCTTGGGGGGAAGAATTTATTAATACGCTACCAAATTTGATTGTAGCTGCCATTATCATTACCCTATTTTATTGCTTTTCTCGATTTATAATCAATGTGATAAGAAGGGTAATGAAAAAGATTCCCGAGCGAGTCATGGTCAACAGAATAATTCTGAGTACGATTCATCTATTTTTTATTTCTACGGGCTTCCTCATCGCGTTGAGTATTCTTCAGTGGGAAGGAGCAGTTGCCACCATCCTTGGAGGAGCAGGAATTATCGGTCTTGCAGTAGGTTTTGCTTTTCAGGACCTCATTTCCAATTTTATTTCAGGTGTAATCATCGCTGCCAGAAAACCTTTCAGAGTGGGGGATATATTAGAGACGAATGAGTTTACGGGAACAATTCTAAGGATTGATTTAAGGACTACCCATTTATTAACCACTCAAGGTCAGAAGGTGGTCATCCCTAATAAGGAGGTATTTCAAAATGTGATGAAAAATTATTCGACTGGACTCCGCAGAGTAGAATTAACAGTAGGGGTTTCCTATAAAGATGATTTGGCAAAAGTGAAGATAGTGATACATGAAGCTATTCAAGCGATTACCTATATTAAACAGACTAAGGAAGTCGATATATTTTTTACAGATTTTGGTGATAGTTCCATTAATATCTTGGTTACTTATTGGATACCATTTCAACGACAGTCCGATTATTTTCATGCGGTAAGTGATGGTATTCAACGAATTAAAGAAGCGTTTGATAAACATAAGATCACTATCCCCTATCCTACACATACGCTGGAGGTCGACACAGATACAAATAAAAGATTTCAGCACTTAACAACATCTATTGGAACTAAGAGAACCATAGATTTTTTTTCAGAGGAATTTATATCACTAGTTGATAAAAAATGAGCGGTTCCAATGAGCAATAGCTGATCAATTCATCCCATCCATTGTAAAAGTTAGGGGGCTTACCTATTGGCACAAAAAATCATCCAGTTTCGTTTGTCTCCAGTTGAAGTTTTAGCAGGTTTTGATAAATTCCATTGTCTCTGATAGAAAGTTCATTATGAGAACCGGATTCTGCTATTTTTCCTTCATTTAGGACATAAATTCTATCTACTTTTCTGATGGTAGATAATCTATGAGCAATAATGATGGTTGTCCTTCCTTCCATTAAATGGTCGAGGGCTGCTTGTACCAGATGTTCAGATTCCGCATCCAACGAACTGGTTGCTTCATCCAGAATGAGGATCGATGGATCTTTTAAGACTGCTCTGGCAATAGCTATTCTTTGGCGTTGCCCTCCTGAAAGTTTTACTCCTCGTTCACCGACGATCGTTTCTATACCTTCCGGAAATTGCTGAATAAATTCCCAAGCGTAAGCTTGTTTTGCTGCATGCTGAATATCTGAAAGAGAAGCTCCTGGGCGTCCATAAGCGATATTCTCTCTAATGGTACCACCAAACAACAATACTTCCTGAGGGACAATGCCAATTTGACTCCTTAATTCGGGATAGGTAAAGGAATGGATAGGTTTTTGATCTATATATATTTGACCTTGTTCCAAGGGATAAAAATGGAGAACCAGGTTGGCGATTGTTGATTTTCCTGCACCACTATAACCTACTAAAGCTACTTTTTCTCCTGTTTCAATGTCCAGGTTCACTCCTTTTAGTACATTAACATCTGGACGAGTGGGATATCTGAAGTGTACATTCTCGAAAATGATGTGGCCCGAAATAGAACTGGCTAAATTGGGAGGTTGAGTCGAGAAGGTATATTCTGTGTTCTCTCTTAAAATTCCTCTAATTCTTTCTGAAGCCCCAATGGTTCGTTGTAATTGGCCGTATAAATCACCAAGTCCTGCGATAGAGCCTCCTATGAACATAGTGACCATGATAAAATAAATGAAGCTTCCTGTCGTAAGCACTCCCTGGCCGATCATATTTACTCCAAACCACACTACCAGGGTTATTCCCCCGAACACAGCTGTAATGAGAAACACTACAAAAATTCCTCTGGCGTTAGCAGCTTTCAAAGCAAAGTTTACTACCTCTGACATGTGTTTTTGATATCTCAAGGCCTCGAATCGCTCATTTACAAAAGCTTTCACTACCTGTATAGACTGGAGAGTTTCCTCTACAATTACATTTCCTTCTGCAAGAGCGTCCTGAGATTTTTTGGCTACTTTTCGGATGTATTTACCAATAAAAATAGCGCAAATAATTGCTACAGGAAACGTACTTAACATTATCAAGCTTAGTTTGACTGAAATTCCGAATAGCAATACTACGCCAATAAGAAAGGTTGCGATCTGGCGAATGAACTCTGCCAATGAGACGGAAAGGGCATTTTGTAACTGAGTGACGTCTCCGGTAATTCTGCTTGTTAATTCTCCTACTCTTCTCTTTTCGAAAAATGACAATGGTAACACCAGTAAGTGTTGGTAGATCGCGTTTCTAATATCCGCCATGGTTCTTTCGCTCACTCTGGCAAAGAGATAGATTCGCATAAAAGAAAAGAATGCTTGAATAATGAGAACAATTACCAGCATTTTCGCTACTGACTGAATTTCCTGTTCCCATCCGTCAGTTTGATATACGGCAGGATCTACTAAATCTTTTAGGAAGGTGATGAAAGCGAAGGTGGCTACTGTTGATAGGAGTAGAAAAAATAATCCTAAAAAAAATAATCCTCTGTAAGGTTTGATAAAAGTAACTATCTCGAGGATTTGTTTAAGACTTTCCCCGGTGACTTTCCGTTTCTTATCCTCTTCAGGAAAATATAGTTGGTGGTTCTTATTTCTTTTTGCCATGCCTACAGATCACACTTCTTCTTTTGTGACATTTTCTGTATAAGTGTCAGCCCCATTGTTGATTTAATGTTGTATCACCTACCTCTTTCATAGTAACCTCCCCAATCTGCATCATCGTCCTCATCATCTTCATCCGGAATGTTTAGCATACCACTCAAGAGGTCTTTAAATTGAGTACCTGCTTCAAGAGACTGTTTTCCTAATAACGAATACTCAGCCAATCCGTGCAGTACAAATTCCATTAACAAATACTTGCGTTCGGAAGGGACGCCTTTATAATATTTTTGAACCAGTTTTTCAAGTCCTGGCACTTTATCTAAAGAGGTTTTATAGGCCTTATTAGAAATATCATTGATGAGATCCAGTGATTTTCCTTTACCAAACCATCGCGTAATGTCGCGATAAGGATTTTCTGGATCATTTCTTTTGATCCGCTCAGGGTTAGGAAAGTAATTTACAAAGGTTTTTCTAATGGCTTTACTTACAAGCTTTTGAGCCACAATAGCAGGTCCTTCTTGTTCCCCTTCGTATACCAATTCGATTTTTCCTGTAATTGCAGGGATTACACCTACTAAATCCCCAATTCGGCTATATCCCTTTTTTTCTCCGTTAATGATCATTCTTCTCTCTACGGCACTATTCAGATTTTCAAATGCAGAAATGGTTAAACGAGCAGAAACCCCACTTTTTTCATCTACATATTCACTATCTCTGGCTTCTATAGCGATGTATTCTACCAAATCACTGCAAAGCTCATCAACGTCAATGTGATTTTGTTGATGCTCATGCACTCGAGCTTCTTGTTGTGTGATTTTTCTGGATATTTCCAAGGATTTTGGATAATGTGTGAGAATCTGACTTTCTATCCTGTCCTTTAATGGAGTGACAATACTTCCTCTATTCGTATAGTCCTCTGGGTTAGCAGTGAAAACAAATTGTATATCTAGAGGGAGCCGAAGTTTAAATCCTCTTATTTGTATATCTCCTTCTTGAAGCATATTGAACAAAGCTACCTGAATTCTGGGTTGTAAGTCAGGAAGTTCGTTGATGGCAAAGATTGCTCTATGAGAACGTGGTATTAATCCAAAATGGATCACTCGTTCATCGGAATAGGGTAAACGAAGAGATGCAGCTTTTATAGGATCTACATCACCTATTAAGTCTGCTACGGTTACATCTGGCGTAGCGAGTTTCTCTGTATATCTTTCTGTGCGATGAACCCATACCACAGGAGTTTCATCTCCTTTCTCGGTAATAAGATCTATTGCATATCTGGATAACGGCTGAAAGGGATCATCATTCATTTCCGAGCCCTCTACGATGGGAATGTATTCGTCTAATAAGTCGACCATCTGTCTGGCAATCCTCGTTTTTGCTTGCCCTCTTAATCCCAATAGAATGATATTATGTCTGGAAAGAATAGCTCTTTGTATATCTGGAATAACCGTATCTTCATAACCCAGGACTCCTGTAAATATTTCTTCTTTTTGTCGCATCTTCCGGATCAAGTTAGTTCTCAGTTCTTCCTTTACCTTTTTTGGTTGATATCCGGAAGCTTTCAATTCTCCTAGTGTTTTGATCCGAATTAATTTAGCGGTTTCAATCATCCGTCGTGTATATCTTTATTAGAGTATTATGCGTAAAATTGGTCTAATTACATTCAAGTTCAAATATACTTATACGATCTGGGTATTTTAGGTTGTTTGTCAGAATTATTGAATCGAATACGCCAAATGAACAAATTTAATTCCGAAAAGTTCAAAAACGATTTTTTTTCATCAGTTTTTGATTTTGAGCGGCAGATGGAATCTCTCTGGCAGTATCAGTTAACACATAACAAGGTAGTTAGGACTTTTTGTCAGGAGTTAGGAGTTTCTGATCCTCAGTTTATTCCGATAGAGTTCTTCAAGCATTTGGACCTAAAAACGGGTGAAGGATGGGAAGCAGAGATGATTTTCGAAAGCAGTGGGACTACTGGTCAACAACCTTCCAGGCACCACGTAAAGTCGTTAGATTGGTATTATAAAGTTAGTATGGCAGGATTCTGCACTTTTTTTAAGGAGGAACCATATTACATCCTTGCGTTGCTACCTTCCTATTTAGAACGATCCCAGTCCTCGCTGGTTCAGATGGTTCAACATTGGATATCTGACTTCGGTCTTCCAGGAAGTGGCTTTTACCTTTACAATTTCGACGAATTAGCGGATGCATTGGATGTGGCTCATAAACAGGATTTACCTACACTACTTATTGGGGTAAGCTTTGCCTTAATGGATTTTGCAGATTATTATCACCGGGCTTTACCTGCTAATACGATCGTCATGGAAACAGGGGGAATGAAAGGGCGAAGGGAAGAAATGACAAAGCAGGCACTTCACTATTATTTATCAGAACGTTTTTCGGTAGATCGCATATATTCAGAATATGGGATGACTGAATTATTAAGCCAGGCGTACTCTTTAGGAGGAGGGAGATTTAAAACGCCTCCCTGGATGAAGTTTATCATTTCTGACATTCATCTTTCATCTTTGCCTAAAAAGATAGGCAAAACCGGTCGGATAAATATCGTAGATTTGGCAAATATTGACTCATGTGCTTTTATAGCCACTGATGATATAGGAAGGGCTCATCCAGATGGAAGCTATGAAATACTAGGACGTCTTGATTATGCTGACTTGAGGGGGTGTAATTTAATGTACCAATAATGTGGAAACAGTCTTTGTGTTATCATTGTAAATGGAAGAGGGTAATCATAAATAAGCGGGGAAGCGAATTTTGGCTATGTCAAAAAAGTACGGAAGATGATGCTTTTGGTAAATATCCTCCTCAACCTGTAATGTATTGTACGGGCTTTATTAAAGAAAAAAAAGCGTAGTAATTCCAGAGAGCATTATATATTTTAAATATTTACTCTGGATGGAAAAGTCATCGGGTTTCGCAGAGTGGATCATTTTACGCATTACCCAGAATAATGGAATTTGTACGATGAGAAAGGAAATGAGTCCATATTCCGTTAGCCACTCTTTTTCCTTATAATAATGAACAATGATGGGTAAATAGCAAGAAACCCAGAAACAGATATATAGGAACAATAATATTTTTTTAGTGTTTCTGATACCTACCTGAATGGGAAGGGTTTCTAAGTGAAACTGCAGATCACCTCTTATATCTTCGATATCCTTCGTTATCTCTCTGATAAGTGTAATTTGAAAAGCAAATACCATAGTCCAAACTAGCGGTAAGTTAATATCATATAAATATCCCGCCAGAATAATCACAAGGGCTATGAGGAAAGCGATGACTAAATTCCCTGCTACACTTACCCTTTTCAGATAGCTGGCGTAGATAAATAGAAGAATAATAGAGAGTATATTGATAAAAGTAACTTCTAACTGGTGGAAGTGATAGGTGATAAGTACAGCAGAAAAGACAAGAATAGAAAAGTTGGCGGCAAAGTAAGCAGTTAGTACTTTCTTTACGGATAAGATGGCATTTACAATGGTTTTTCCCGGCTTATTAATACGATCTATTCGGAAATCATACACATCATTAATCCAATATCCTGTAGCAGCAATCACCCCAATGGTAGCAGCAGTTGCCCAAAAAGTACCTTCCTTGAGAAAGGACCATGATTGTTCTGTGGCTATAAAGCACGCCACTCCAAAAGTTAAGAGTGAAATGAACACATTGAAGGGACGGGATAAATAGAAAAAATACTTTAAGTCTCTCATTATAGGGAATTCATTCCTGAAGAAGCCACTATATTAAATATACATAAAAAATATGGTGGATGATACAATTATAGGTTACCAATCTTTTAAATTTCATAAGGTTGATTTATAAAATTCTTAAACATTTAATTCTGTGGTTTGGTTCAGCGAGTAATGGATATTATTTTAGCCATTAAGCTTATTATGACATATGGAAAACAAAAAAGGAATTATTAAGGGAGATCCTTCTGAGCGTAAATTAACTCTTAGTGGGAAACTTTATTTTCCCGAAATACTTAAAGGCCTTTGGTATTCTTTCAAACATATATTCAAACCTACTGTAACTATTGGCTATCCGGAGAAAGAAATAAAGCTTGGCGAAGAGTTTAGGGGCCGGCCGGTATTAGTCGCAGAAAATGGAGTAGAAAGATGTGTTGCTTGTGGACTGTGTGCCAGAGCTTGTCCTCCTTTAGCAATCAGTATGCAGGCGGCTGAAACTCCCGACAGAAAAGAAAGATATCCTGAGCGGTTTGAAATAGATATGCTGAGATGTATTTATTGTGGATTTTGTGAAGAAGTGTGTCCCGAGGAAGCTATAGTGATGAGTCCGGAATACGATATGAACTTTCCCACCAGAGAAAATGCGGTATTTGGAAAAGATCGCTTAGTTCAGGATAAGGAAAAGCTAAAACCCAGGCTAGATTGGTTGGCTAGAAAGCGCAATCCAAACTTTGGAGAAACGTACGACTTTGAAAAGGAGAATAATATTCATACGTTGCGCAATCGTGATTCTGTGTTCGACAATGATTAGTGAAAATGTTCTATGCATAACAATTATCCAGTGATACATAGCACTACGGTGTTAGGAGTAGTACATAATGGAGAGATAGCTATTGGGGCAGATGGGCAAGCAACAATGGGAGATACGGTAGCTAAAAGTAATGTGAAGAAACTAAGGCAGATGGACAATGGTAATATCTTGGCCGGATTTGCTGGTGCCACTTCAGATGCTTTTGCGATTCTTGAAAAGCTGGATGAGAAGCTGAATATGTACAGAAGTAATTTACAGCGATCAGCAGTGGAATTGGCTAAGGAGTGGAGAACAGATCGATATCTACGCCGGTTAGAGGCTATGCTAATTGTCATGGATAAAGATGATGCCTTTATTATTAGCGGTTCTGGAGATGTGTTAGCTCCAGATGAACAGGTGTTAGCCATAGGTTCTGGAGCTAATTATGCTAGATCGGCTGCATTAGCATTAAAACGGCACGCCTCACACCTATCTGCTAAGGAAATTGTTCGGGAAGCACTACAGATTGCTGCTGATATTTGTATTTATACCAACAGTAATTTTACGATTATGGAATTACCTTCTTCCTCTAATGAGTAATTGTCCAGTATATTAGAGGGCACTCCTTAATTGTTCTATAGCCTGATCTGGAGAATTCACTGGTAATTTACAAGAATAATCTTCACATACGTATATCATATTATTCCCGCTAACTCTATTTGCTAAAATAGGTAGTCCACTTTGTTGAGTACTTCCAGCGAAAATCAAATTTGGATAATAATATTCATCCATCTGTGATTTCAAAGATATAGCATCCGGTCCAGTAATAGCTACTTCGAAATGAGGATAGGTATATCTCAGGAATAGTTGGAACCATACACTGTGCCATCCTGGATTTTCCATCATATTTTTACGCATATTCTGAAGCATCTGGACAGCACGTTCTCGATAGCTTGTTTGGTGAGTCAATAGTCCGATAGTTAGCAATGCATGAGCCAGAACTGCATTAGAAGATGGAATAACATCATCCTGAGTTTCAATCTTTCGCTTTACCAGTACTTCTTGTTGATCTGAAGTATAGAAAAACATACCGCTCTGATCGTCGGAAAAATGAGTTAATACATAGGTTAAATATTGGATGGCTGCATTCATCCACTTTTCATTGAAAGTGACTTCATACAAAGCAATAAAAGCATGTATTACATTTGCGTAGTCATCCAAAAATGCTTGGATACTCTTTTTCCCTTCTTTGTAGGATCTAAAAAGTTGTCCATCTTCAGTTAATTTTTCCAACAGAAAGTTTCCGTTTTTCAGTGCGATATCTAAAAACCTTTGTTCTTTAAATACTTTGTAGGCATCTATATATCCTTTAAGCATTAAGCCATTCCAAGAAGCTAACATTTTGTCATCCAATCCAGGTCTTACTCTTAAAGCTCGTCTATCGAGAAGAGTTTTTCTCCCTGTTTCCATCTTTGCCTTAAATTCAGCTACATCCAGCTTCCATCTTTCCGCAAAATCTTCCTCGGATTCCAGGATAAATAGAATATTCTTTCCTTCCCAATTTCCAAATGGATGGACATTGTAGTAATCTGCAAAGAGTTTAGCCTCATTTCCCAGTAATTCTTCTATTTCTTCAAATGCCCATGTATAGTATTTCCCTTCTTCTCCTTCACTATCGGCATCCAGAGAAGAATAAAACCCTCCTTCTGGAGAAGTAAGTTCTCGTTCTACGAATTCAAGGGTTTGATAGACTGTGCGCTTGTAAATATCTTTTTGGGTTTTTGCTGCTGAAGGTGCAGCCGCATAAGCTTCAGCGTACAAACTGACCAATTGTCCATTGTCATACAACATCTTTTCAAAATGGGGAACTTTCCAGTAAGCATCTACTGAGTATCTCGCAAAACCTCCCCCCAAATGATCATAAATTCCTCCAAAAGCCATCTTTTCCAAGGTGACTTTTTGCGCCTCATAGGTAGATTGAGCCAGTTCGCTAACGTCTTTGTGAAGAAGTTTGGAAGCGCGAAGTAAGCTCAGATTATTCATTGGTAAGGGAAACTTATTAGCTTTGGTTTTTCGACCTCCGAATTTCGTATCGATTTGTGGCAACCAGTTTGTAAGGGTATCGATAATATCCCCTTGTTGAAAAGTTGTATGATTAGCTATCTTCTTTATATTACCCACATCTTGGATAGCCTTATATAAATTATCGGCATAACTCATTGCCTTGTCAGGGGTCTTACTATACATATCTGAAAGCTGATGAAGAATTTGCATCCAGACACTTTTTTGAAAATAGGTACCTCCATAAATAGGCCTACCATCTGGAAGAGCAAATGCATTCAATGGCCATCCCCCTTGCCCTGACATAAGTAGTACTGCATCCATATACACCTTATCTATGTCAGGTCTTTCTTCACGATCCACCTTGATACAGATAAATCTTTCGTTCATTGCTTTAGCAACCTCCTGATCTTCAAAAGATTCATGCTCCATGACGTGGCACCAGTGGCAAGCTGCATACCCAATACTGACGATGATAAGTTTATTCTCCTCTTTAGCGCGATGTAAGGCTTCCTCTCCCCATGGATACCAATCTACCGGGTTGTTGGCATGTTGAAGTAAATAGGGACTGCTTTCGTATTGAAGGCGGTTGCTCATAGATGTGGATATTAGTTAAGACAATGGAATGGGTGTTATATGCCGATAATGACATTGACATAACAACTGTTGAGATCCAGTGTTTAGGGAAATGATAAATTGTCAAAATTACTTAAACTTAAGAAGGTTCGTATGCTAAATATGCGCTTAACCACCTTTCCATCTCTTCCCTTGAGTACTGCTTTCTTTGAGCGTAGTCTTCTATCTGATCCTTTGAGATTTTTCCTATCCCAAAATATTTGGATTCTGGATGAGAAAAATAAAGTCCGCTCACTGAAGCTGCTGGATACATTGCTAGCGATTCCGTCAATGAAATGCCTGTGTGCTTAGGAACCTCCAGCAATTCGAATAAGGTTATTTTTTCCGTATGATCAGGATTAGCGGGATATCCTGGCGCAGGTCTTATCCCGTCGTATGCTTCACGGATCAGTTCCGTGGAGGAGAGTGTTCCCTCTTCAGAGTAACCCCAATATTCTTTCCTTACAAGTTCGTGAAGTCGTTCAGCAAAGGCCTCTGCTAATCTATCTGCTAGCGCTTTTAACATGATGGCAGAATAATCATCATACTCACTTTCAAACGCCTTGACCTTAGCTTCTATCCCTATTCCCGTGGTTACAGCAAAGCTTCCTAAGTAATCTTTCAAGCCCGATTCTTTTGGGGCCAGAAAATCGGAAAGACAGATACTAGGCGCATTTTTCTTTTCTGCTTGCTGGCGAAGATTATAGAAGTTTGCTTTCACTTGCGTTCTGGATTCATCTGAATACACTTCTATGTCATCTTCATTGACACTATTTGCTGGGAACAAACCGAATACAGCTTTAGCCGTCAACCATTTTTCACTTACGATTTGTTTGAGCATATATTGAGCGTCCGAAAATAGCTTTCGTGCTTCTTCTCCTTTCTCTGGATGATCAAGAATGATGGGATATTTCCCTTTAATTTCCCAGGAATAGAAAAATGGTGTCCAATCTATATAATCTATAAGGTCTGAAAGGGGATAATCTTCCAATACGGTGATACCAGGTTTTTTGGGGGGGGTAATGTTCGTGTTCTGCCAATCAATTTGAAATTTGGCCTTTCTGGCATCATTGATGGATCTGTAGGATTTTTGGCTTCTTCTATTTAAGTGACCTTCTCGTAGTGCATCATATTCCTGTTGTATAGCCTGAGTAAAGTCGTGATATTGATCCAATTGATCGTTAATCAGTTTTTGAGCCACGGGAACTGACTTGGAAGCGTCCAACACATGTACCACGGGACCAGAATATTTAGGAGCAATTTTTACTGCGGTATGTATCCTGGAAGTAGTAGCTCCACCGATGAGTAGGGGAATATTCAACCCTCTTTTATTCATTTCATCAGCAATAAACACCATTTCATCTAGTGAAGGAGTGATTAATCCACTTAACCCAATGATATCTACTTGCTCCTCTACTGCTGTATCCAATATTTTATCCATTGGCACCATCACCCCCAGATCTATCACTTCAAAATTATTACAGGCCAATACTACTCCTACTATATTTTTTCCAATGTCATGAACATCTCCTTTTACGGTAGCCATTAAAATCTTTCCTGCTTTCCTGCTTGAGGCCTGATCGCTATCCTCATCCATAAAGGGGAGAAGATAAGCAACGGATTTTTTCATTACCCTCGCACTTTTTACTACTTGAGGGAGGAACATTTTTCCAGAGCCAAAAAGATCCCCTACGATATTCATCCCATCCATGAGAGGCCCTTCAATTACTTCAAGCGGTTTGTTTACATTAATTCTGGCTTCTTCGGTATCCTGTTCAATATAGTCTACAATGCCATTTACCAAGGCATGGGATAAGCGCTCAGCTACAGGCTTTTCCCTCCATTCGAGATTGACAACTCTCTTCTTGCCACTATTCTTAACACTTTCAGCAATATCCAACAATCTTTCTGTAGCATCGGGTCTTCGGTTTAGCACGACATCTTCTACTCGTTCCAATAATTCCTTGGGAACATCTTCATATACCTGCAGCATCCCAGCATTTACTATACCCATATCCATCCCTGCTTTAATGGCGTGATAGAGGAAAACGGCATGAATGGCTTCTCTTACGGCATTATTCCCTCTAAAGGAAAAGGAGACATTACTTACTCCTCCACTGACTAATGCATGTGGTAAATTCTCTTTAATCCACTTGGTCGCATCTATAAAATCTACTGCATAATTATTGTGCTCTTCTATACCAGTAGCTATAGCGAAAATATTCGGATCAAAGATGATATCCCAAGGATCTACTCCTACCTTTTCAGTGAGAATATGGTAAGCTCTTTCACAAATATCTATTTTTCGCTCTAAGGTATCTGCCTGCCCCGTTTCATCAAAGGCCATCACCACCATTGCAGCTCCATACTGCTTGATGAGCCTTGCCTGTTGAATAAATAGCTCTTCCCCTTCTTTTAAGGAAATAGAATTGACGATCCCTTTCCCTTGAATACACTTCAAGCCCGCTTCTATGACTTCCCACTTAGAGGAGTCAATCATTATAGGAACTCTGGAAATGTCGGGTTCTGCAGCGATCAGATTTAAAAATTTGACCATGGCATGTTTAGCATCGAGCATCCCCTCATCCATATTAATATCGATCACCTGAGCTCCCCCTTCTACTTGTTGTCTGGCGACGGAAAGTGCTTCACTATAAGCTCCTTCCTTAATGAGGCGAGCAAATTTTTTGGAGCCAGTTACGTTAGTCCTTTCGCCTATGTTAACAAAATTTGTAGATTCATTGATAATCAATGGTTCTAGTCCACTAAAGTTAGGTAAGGTGGAAGGTTCGGGAAGAATTCTGGGCGGATACTGTTGAGCGACTTCTGCGATGGCTTGTATATGTTCAGGGGTACTTCCGCAGCAGCCCCCTAAAATATTAACCAAACCATCCTCAAGGAATGGTCTTAATAATTCAGCCATTTCTCCAGCGGTTTGGTCGTATTCGCCAAATTCATTTGGAAGGCCGGCATTGGGGTAAGCGCTCACAAAAATGGGTGCTATTCTCGACAGGTCGTGAACGTATTGGCGTAATTGCCTGGCTCCTAAGGCACAATTCAATCCTATACTGAGAAGGTCTCCATGTTTAACTGAGGCCCAAAAGGCTTCCACTAATTGTCCTGAAAGAGTTCTGCCACTGGCATCAGTAATGGTCCCTGAAATCAACCGTGGAATGTCTATCCCCAATTCATTACTTAAGTTGTTGATAGCAAATAAGGCAGCTTTACAATTTAATGTATCGAATACAGTTTCTATCAGCAAGACATCTGCACCACCATCTATAAGTCCTTTAGATTGGTTGTAGTAAGTCTGAACCAAATCGTCGAAAGTTACATTTCTGTATCCAGGATCGTTTACATCTGGTGAAATAGATGCACTTCTATTGGTTGGGCCTAAAGCTCCAGCTACAAATCGCGGCTTATTTATTTCTTTTAAATTGAATTCTGTGGTTACTTCTTTCGCAATTTTTGCGGCTTCGAAATTGAGTTGATAAATAAAGTTTTCGTCTTCCAGGCTGTAGTCAGCCTGGGCTATGGTAGTACTGCTGAAAGTATTTGTTTCTATGATATCAGCACCTGCATCTAGATATAATCTATGAATATCTTTAATCGCTTCGGGTTGTGTGAGGGAAAGAATGTCATTATTTCCCTTTAAAGGAACAGCATGATCTTTAAGGAGATCTCCGCGAAAATCTTCTTCACTTAGGTGCAAACGTTGTATCATCGTACCCATAGCTCCGTCCAGCATAAGAATTCTGGTTTTTAACAATTGCTGGAGATGTTCTTTAACGGAGACTTGCTGAGAAATCTGCATATGTTGGGTAAATTGCTAATTAGATGCTCGAGAATATTATTACGAAAATTGTATCTTTTAAAGATTCTATATCAATCTGGAAAAATCAAGTGGAATTAATTATACATGCAACATGGGCTTGAAGCCAGTCCAAAGTTACCACTTTTAAGCAGTAGAAAGAGAGATTTGTTTAAATCATTCAATAGAAGCACATTTTACTTCTTTTCAGCCAGGTATATACCTGAATGATTTGACAGCTTCGATGAAGGTTTTAACTCCTTCTACGGGCATATCCGGGAAAACGCCATGACCTAAATTTACAATATGCTTACCGACAGGGAATTCTTTTAACATGTTCTCAGTAGCCTTACGAATATTTTCAGGAGAAGCATAAAGATATGCTGGATCTAAATTTCCTTGTAAAGCTTGTCTGTGGATAAGCTGACTCGCCATGTGGGGAGGAGTGTGCCAATCCAATCCTATTACCTGGGTGTCCAATTCGGCTAATTTGTTCAAAGCAAAAAAAGCTCCTTTAGCATAAACTATTTTGGGGACTTCCTGAATAGCATTACATATTTGCTCAATATATGGTAAAGAGAATTCAGAAAAGGTATGTATATCTAATAAGCCTGCCCAGGAATCGAATAATTGGACAATGTTAACTCCAGCTGCTATCTGCCCCTTTAGGTAAGTTATGGTAGCTTCCGTAATGAGATCTAATAATTGATGGGCTAATGCTGGGTTTCTGTAAATGAGTGCTCTGGCTTTAGAAAAAGATTTAGAGCCTTTACCTTCAGTCATATAGCAGAAAATGGTCCATGGAGCCCCTGCAAAACCTATAAGTGGTACTCTATTATTTAATTTTTCAAGTACCATTTCTATAGCTTCATAAGTGTGGTTAAGGTTACTGTATGCTTTTACAGGATGCAATCTTGCTATATCGGATTCATCTTCAATGATTTTCTCAAATACTGGTCCTTCACCAGGCTTCATATCATAGGGTAAACCTATAGCTTCGGGAATTACCAGGATATCTGAAAAAATAATCGCTGCATCTACATTGAGCTGATCAATAGGTTGGAGAGTAACTTCGGCAGCATATTGAGGATGGGCAATCATATTTCGGAAACTCCCTGCCTGTTTTCTTACCTTCATGTAGGAAGGAAGATATCTACCGGCTTGCCTCATAATCCAAATCGGTGGTCGTTCTACTACTTCACCGAGTGCTACTTTAAGCAAAAGATCATTATCTGGTCGATTGGCTTGTTTAATCATCAGTCAAATATACAGCTTGACCCAGATAAAAAAAACACAGGCGATTTTTACGTAAATCACCTGTGCTATCTGAAGAAATTAAATCAATAACTATATTATTGGTTTATACACTCAAACTCGACTCTCCTGTTAACATAATGAAGAGGTTCTAATTTTCTATTTGCTTTATTATCTGGTAGGTCTGGTATTAGGGTGTCACTTTCACCTTTGAAGTCCGTATTAAAACGACTTCTATCAATGCCATATGTATTAGATATAAAGTCTATAGCATTATTTACCCTTCTTTCAGATAACTTAAGATTGTATTCATCTGAGGCACGTACATCAGTAAATCCAGTAGCTAATATCTTCAAGCCAGGATCGCCTTTCATTACCTGAGCTATGTAGTATAATTCAGGGAAAAATTCGGGCTTGATATCTGCTTTATTGAGATCAAAATGAATAATTGGTAGGACACACGGAGTAGCTGCTATGGTAGTATCAGTTGTTGGGATAGTAATCCCTTTTGCATCTACCAATACACCTGGGGCTGAATTGGGTTCCTTATCAAAACAGTCCGCAACTCCATCTGCATCTGAGTCAAGGGCAACCCCTCTATTATCTACAGGACATCCTTTAGGAGTGAAAGGTTGATCATCTTCTGAGTCAGGGAAACCATCTCCATCAATATCCTGAGTTCTACCTTGGCTATCTACAATAGCTCCTTCAGGGGTATCCGGCTCTTTGTCATATAGATCAGGTACTCCATCTGAGTCTTGATCTAATTCCAACTTTCTTACTATATCTACTCCTTCCTGCGCTTTACTGTAAACTTCGGAAAGGGGATTGTTCCACCACAAGGACTCCTCACCTTTTCCTAGTCTGAAGTGCACGCCCAGGGTAGTATGACTATAACTGTCAAAATCTCTTGTTAAAGCAGTTCTGCTAATGCTAGTATTACCTGTTCCCTGTTCTGACCATCTTTGACCATCCAGTAAATCATCATTCGTCCAGGTAATCCTGTGTTCAACTTCAATCTCAATCCTTCTGTTAACTCTATATCTTATCCCCAGCGCGCCTGTTAACATAGGATTCACTGTGTAGGGATCATCTTCACCGTCGTCATTTGAGTCTCCCAGACGAAAGAATTCTTCATCCAAATGTCGTTCTGCTTGTGTTTCATAGGTATCATCCAATAGATCTTTCAGGGCATCAATGGTATTTCTTCTGATCTCTCCTTTACTGAAAGCTTCGTTAGGATCTGCCACTACGGAAATAATATCGGAAAAATCATAAGGAAGTCCATTAGCATCTAACGCATTAACGACAGTATTATAGGCCATAACTCCAATACCTGCAGCAGCATAAATATTCCATTTATTTTGCTCTTTATAGAAGTTAATATTGTTGAGGTTAACAACTCCTTGCAATCCAAAGTCTCCGTACCTCATTCTGTAATTATAAAATACCCTTGGAGCACTATTTAAGCCTTGACCTCTGAAGTACAACTCATTCCATGGATTACCCACATGATTTTGATAACCGTTCGTAGAACTGGTTCGCAAGCCTTTTGTCTGGCCGATAGTGGTTTGGAAGCGAAGTGAGAATACGTGTCCAAGCGCTTTTCTTAAATCTATACCAAAAGCAGCTCCGGGCCTGGGGTTTACATCTCCAGAAATAAAGGCAAGTCCTGCTTTTACTCCCAGAGATAAATTATTTTTTGGTTGTGGAGGGAAAAGGTATTCACCTTCCAGATAATCGTCTAACTGATCTTTATCTTTTTCTCTAACATTTTTATATCGGTCATCAGCAGGAACTTCTTGAGAATAGGTATTTTGGGTAATTACTGAGACAAGGAACATCAGCAAAAGGAGATGTCTAGTATTTTTCATAAATTTCCTTCAGATTTATTGAAATTTCCAGTGGTGAAAGTAAAGAAAGAAGAACTTATAGTTATTGCATACATTGATTCGAAATAAAACATGGTATTGAACTGACCGACATCTCAAAATAACCATAACTTTCTCAATGAATCAATATTTATCTAGCAGATTAAGTATACCATACAGTCATTTCAATATGTAAGTTATTATAGTAAAATGTAGCATAGATAAAATCAATCTAGCAAAAATTAAATAATTAATGAAAATTTAAAAAAACTGGTACAATTTATATGAATTCATTGAATTTGTGGCACTTTGCTACTCTTAAAAATCCACTTCTTCATTGATGCTAACCCTTTCGACTAGTACTTTATTGTAATTGTTGAAAGAACCACAATGATAAAATCTATTGAGTTTGAAATTACTCTGTCAAATAACAGGAAATATTCAAAAGTAACAATATTAGAAAAGGGAATCGTGAAAATGAAGGATCTAATGGACTTAACAGAGGTGAGAACGGAACCTAAATTATTCAAGTAGAAGTAATAACAAAAGCACTGAAACATATTTTAGAGGCGACGGGCGGAATCGAACCGCCGTAGGAGGTTTTGCAGACCTCAGCCTAGCCACTCGGCCACATCGCCTTTTATTTCTTTAATTGCTAGTCATTAATTTGGCCGTCAAAAGTAGAAAATAAATAAGCTTTTTCAAAAATGCTCAAAGAATAATTTAAATTAAATAGAAGAATGAAAAGAATATATAGGATGATTGACCTTTTCTACACTGTAATTTTGACTGTGATTTTGTTTTAAAATTGGTACTGTTTTTTGCGATTTGAATTAATTTATTGGCTGATTTCTCATTTGTTTCAACTCAACATAGGTTCGAAGACATTTTTCCATACTCAAAGGATGAAATTTACTCACTCTTATATTTACCTTGTCCACAGTAGGATAGGTTTTTAGGATTTCCTGACAAATCTTATCAGCTAGATGTTCCAGTAACTTTACCGGCTCTTTCACTATACTTATAATTAAGTCATATACTTGCTTATAGTCGACCGTATCTTCCAACTCATCCGTTTGAGTTGCTTGGTATATATCTGTAAATAGATAGATATCTACTTGAAATGTATGGCCTTCCCTTTTTTCAATAGGATATACCCCATGATAAGCGTGTACCCTGATTTCCTCTATAGCAATAGTAGCAGGAGTTTTGTTCATATGTTTATGTATTCAATTACGTCAGATCAATGTTTGTTGAATATGTGCGATGATTGTTTCCTCCACTTCTATATAATCAACATTTCTTCTCAAACTTCCTTTAAAGGCGATTGAAATCTCTCTTCTTTCTTCTGATACTACAATTACCATAGCATCACTTACCTCAGTGATCCCAACAGCAGAACGGTGCCTCATTCCTAATTCCGGAGAAAGTTGTTGGCTTTCGCTAATGGGAAGAATACACCTTACCGCTAAAATCTTCATATTATTAATAATCATGGCTCCATCATGTAAAGGACTTTCCTTCTGGAAAATGCTAAAGATGAGACGGGAAGAGATGTTCGCATTTAGTTTTTCCCCTGTATCCTGAATGTCATCCAATTGATTACTTCCTAATACGACAATAAGTGCTCCGTTTCCCGTAGCTCGCAAGTCTTTAAGAGATTCCACAATGTCTCTGTTTATCGCATTGCTCTCAGATCTGGTATAAACCTGACGAAGGATGCGGTCAAAGATGGTATTCTTACTGATAGCAGATAAAAATTTCCTTATCTCAGGAGCAAATAAGATGACCAAAGCGACTGCCCCCAATCCGAAGAATTCATTTAATATGGATTTTAGGAGGCGCAATTCCAATAGATCCACCAGTTTCCACATGAAGAAAATAGATAACAGAACACTGAAGAGGCGCAGTGTTAAGGTACCGCGAAGCACCTCAAACAACTTATAGATAATGATAGTGGTAACGGTGACATCTATGACATCCACTAATCTGACTGAGATGAAACTAATATTAAATAAATCCATGCTGCTTCATATACCTAAATAAATCAACGACTTGTACGGCTTCTTTTATATCGTGCACTCGTAATATATTTGCTCCTTGCTTTAATAATTGAAGATGTAAGGCGCTGCATGCCGCAATGACATTCTGTGGTGATGTGTTCAAGCTTTTGTAAAGCATGCTCTTCCTGGATATACCCGCAAGGACAGGGAGGTCAAAGATGCTGAATGTTTGGAAATGCTGTAAGATAGTATAATTATGTGGGATGGATTTCCCGAAACCGAAGCCAGGATCTACAATGATATCTCTGATTCCGTGATTTCGAGCTATATTTATCCCTTCCACAAAGTAAGCCATCATCTCACCAAGTAAGTCTGAATACGAAGCTTTTTGTTGCATGTTTTGTGGAGTTCCTTTCATATGCATTAGTATATAAGGTATCTGGTATTCTGCTACGACTTTTAACATCTTAGAATCAAGCCTACTTCCTGAGATATCATTTATCATATGAACACCTAGGTCGAGCATCGAAGTTGCTACAGTAGATCGAAATGTATCGATAGATATGATTGCTTCCGGGAATTCCTTTATTATGCTTAAGGTAATATGCTCAATACGGCGAAGTTCTTCCTCCGCAGAAATATCAGTAGCATTAGGCCGGGAAGAATATCCTCCTATATCAATAATGTCTGCCCCTTCCTCAAGCATAACTTCTACCCTTCTGAGAGCAGCTTTCTCAGTGTTATAAAGGCCCCCGTCAGAAAAGCTATCAGGAGTCAGGTTGAGAATACCCATGATCCTGGGAGTGTGCAAAGAGAGTATTCTTCCTCTGCAATTCAGGCTTAAAGAAGTATTTGTACTCAAGTGAAAATAATTAAGATTCTAAGTTTAGTTTTGTACCAGCATTAATATTGGCCAAATTTGAGTAATTTTTCATCACAATTCATTGAATATTTGTGAGTAAAACCGAACAACAATACAAAGAGGTAATACGATCCTGCAAAACCTTATTTATGCAAAAAGCGCAGGATTATGGCACATCCTGGCGAATTTTGCGTCTTCCTTCAGTGACGGACCAGATCCTGATTAAAGGCGAAAGAATTCGCTCCATACAAGAAAAAAAGGTCAATTTGGTTGGAGATAGTCTCGAGTCTGACTTTATAGGGATCGTAAATTATTGCATCATCGCTTTAATGATCCATACATTGGAAATAAAGCATCAGAAAGTAGACATTGACCATCTCCCAAGTCTCAATGATTTCTACGACCAAATAGCGGGAGAAGCAGAAGCACTCATGCAAAAAAAAAAATCACGATTATGGGGAAGCATGGAGAAAAATGCGAGTAACTTCTATTACCGACCTTATTCTAATGAAAATATTTAGGTTAAAACAGATAGAAGACCTTGAAGGGGAACCGAAAGTCTCCGAAGGGGTGGAAGCTAATTATCTGGATATTTTAAATTATGGTGTTTTTTGCCTGATCAAAATGAGTGAAGAAAAGAAAGAGACAACTTAAATCTTTGAATTAGAGATGAGATTTAAGATCTTCCAGAACTAATAGGAGGGTTAAATCGTTATTTATAAATTAAGTCAGGAATCATTTTACTAATTTGTTTCAATTAATTCTGCAATGATGAACCTTACAAGTTATCAGTGGATCGGCCTTGTATTTGCAGCATTTGGGGTATTTACTTTGTTAGTTACCTTCATCGAGTCAAAGAAAAATAAATCGCTTCATTTAGATAATCTGCCTGTAAGTAGGATTTTTACTTTGGTGACCAGATTACTTGTTGGGACACTGTTCATCTATTCAGGCTTTGTAAAAGCCAACTGATTACATTGGGTTTGCTTATAAATTGGATGAGTATTTTACCGTTTTTGCCCAACATTTTCCTCCATTAGCTTCCTTTTTTGAATTCTTTATTCCTTGGGCAGAACCTATGGCATGGTTCATCAGCATATTTGAAATATCCCTTGGAGTAGCACTTATCCTTGGATGGCAAGCTAATATCGTTATATGGCTTTCCATGCTCATGATGATATTCTTCACCGTTTTAACGGGATATTCCCACGTTACCGGAGCTGTAACAGATTGCGGCTGTTTTGGGGATGCGCTTAAATTAGCACCTTGGGAGTCATTTGTAAAGGATTTGATTCTTATGCTCACCCTCATTCCCCTCTTCTGGATAAGGAAGTCTATTTAAGCCTATTCCCAATGGAAAAATTGCTATGATTGTGACACTAATAACATTTATCATATCTGGTGCTTACTCTTACTATTGTCACGAATATATTCCAATCGTTGATTATAGACCTTATAAACTTGGAGTGGATTTAGAAGAATGTACGACAGTACCTGGTCCAGAAGGATTTCCGAAATGTAAAGATTGGGATATTCTTTTTCGAGGAGTATAAGAACCAGAATTATTTTCTGATACTAAATTGTTAATTGTTGCATATGATTTGGAGAAAGCAAATAAAGAAGCATTGAAATCTTCTTCAGATTTGGAGAATACACTTGAGCGCAGTGGTGAGGTCGAAGTGGTAGGTTTGACAGCCTCCTTCGGAGAGACTATAGAGAATGCAAGACAAACATATAATATCACTTATCCTTTTGGATTAGCAGATGCTAGGGTATTAAAGACGATCAATCGCTCCAATCCTGGCTACGTATTACTAAAAGATGGAGTAATAATGAAAAAATGGCATCACAATAACATTCCCTCTGAGACCGAGATTCAATCCTATCTTCGATGAAGCAACATCAGATCAAGGAAGCTTTAACAAGTCATATATTCCTTACCGGTTTTATGGGAGCTGGTAAATCAACCATTGGCCCAATGTTAGCCCATGAGTTAGAATATCAATTTTATGATTTGGATACCTTCATTGAAGAAAAGCAGAGGAAAACGATAAGAGAAATCTTCAATCAACTAGGAGAAAAAGAATTTAGAAAAATTGAAGCTGAAAGCTTGAGACAAACTGGTCGAACAAACTAAATCCTCAGTAATAGCAGTTGGAGGAGGGACACCTTGTTATCACGATAATATGTCTTGGATGAATAAGAAGGGGGTAACAGTTTATTTATCGCCCGCCTTAGAAGTACTTGTGCAAAGATTAGCTCCACTTCGAGATCATAGACCCATTACTCTCTGATGTTGCCAGAAGATCAATTAAGCGTTCATATTGCCCACATGATTTCAATGCGCGAACCTTATTATTCGCAAGCTCAACTCACATGGCGACTGCCTCATTGTCCCACCAAAAACAGAATTAATGCAATTATTAAAATACGCTTAATATAGCAAAGGGATATTCTTACTATTTTTATTCACTTATTATTCTATAAATCCCAAACTCGCTACATGAAAACGAACTCCATCATCTCTATTCCATTTACCGTATGTTTGATCAGCAGTTTAATGTTGAATGGATCCTTGTTAGCACAAGGGAATACCGATAAATTACGGTCGGGACCTATGGTAGGTTATTCCAATATGAGAGAAGTCATGCTGTGGGTGCAGACATCCATACCCGCAGAAGTTTATGTATCCTATTCCTTAGCATCAGACGCTAAAGAAGTATTCAAGACAGCTACTTATCATACCGCTGCTGAAGAAGCCTATACTGCTCATTTACTTGCAGATCAGGTTCAGCCTGGAATGACTTATCACTACACCTTATACATAGATGGAGAGGAAGTACCGCGTCCTTATGATTTGACCTTTGAAACACCTGCTTTATGGCAGTATAGAACCGACCCCCCCGATATAAAAATTGCTTTGGGGAGTTGCGCCAAAATCAATGAAGAAACCTATGACAGACCGGGGACTCCTTATGGTGGAGAGTATGAAATATTTGAAGCGATCCATAGGGAAAAGCCCGATATGATGCTTTGGCTGGGAGATAATTTATATTTTGAACCAGCGGATTGGGGGAGTCGAACGGGTATAATTCATAGATACACACATACTCGTTCTCTTCGTCAAATGCAGGCCTTACTCGCTTCAACAGCAAATTATGCCATTTGGGACGATCACGATTATGGCCCTAATAATAGCGATAGAAGTTACATCAATAGAGAGACGGCTCTTGAAGCATTTAAGTTATTTTGGGCCAATCCCAATTATGGTGTTTTTAATGAGTCAGGGATTACTTCAGCTTTTTCCTGGAGTGATGCCGATTTCTTTCTTTTAGACAATAGATACTTCAGAACCCCTAACGACAGAGAGGTTAGAGTTTCTCAAACCATTTTAGGAGAACATCAGGTAGAATGGATCATAGATGCTCTTGTCACTTCTAAGGCTACATTTAAATTTGTTGTGATAGGAGGGCAAGTGATAAATAATACAGAGAATTTTGAAACCTACATCAACCTTGCTCCTGAAGAAAGGAAATATTTGTTGGATGCGATAGTTCAGGAGAAAATCGAAAATGTTATTTTTTTAACCGGAGATCGACATCATTCAGAATTATCTTTATATGAAAAAGATGGGATAAAGATTTACGATTTTACTTGTTCACCGCTTACTTCTGGGCCACATGATGCTAGTGATGAACCTAACAGTTATCGGATCCCTGGTTCTCAAATAGGAATTAGAAATTTTGGAACTATTGACATTAGTGGAGAAAAAAAAGATCGCAAGCTCATTCTAAAACTCTTTGACAGTAAGGGAGAGGAGTTGTGGAAACATGAAATCGAAGCGGAGTAAGTTCATAGGATCGTTACAGGTTTGCATTGATTGAAAGATATGGTTTCACTATTTGGCGATGGTGAAACTTTCTTTTGAATAGTGCTTTTCCTATATTAAGTTACAAAATACGATTACTACTAACCCTATTCACCTTTCAGACATGAGCCAATTTATTGGTAGATTTCATCCATTAATTGTTCACCTACCTATCGGATTTCTTTTATTGGGAGCAATGTTTGACCTTCTCCGCAAAAGGGAAAAATTTAGCTTTTTAAGTTCTTCTGTTCCTTTTATTTATCTTGTTGGAGCTTTGTCAGCAGGTATTGCATGCATTAGTGGATATTTATTATCTATTGGGGATTCTTATGATCCACAAATGTTAACGCCTCACCTTTGGGGTGGGATTATTGTGACCATCTTCTCTTTGTTTGTTTTTGTAGTGTACCAATACGAAGTCTCGAGCTTATTCTGGATTCAGAAGGTGACGCCTTTTCTGCTGATTCTTGGATTAGGGATTACAGGGCATCTTGGAGGTTCTCTTACCCATGGGGAACAATATTTGATTCAACATGCACCACCGATGGTAAAGGCTATGCTGGGGAAAGAGGAAGAAGCCGAAATAATGATAGACAATGTGCAAGAAGCGGAAATATATAGCCATCTGGTTGCTCCCATTCTTGAAGAGAAGTGTTATGAGTGCCATAATGCACAAAAACAAAAAGGGAAGTTGAGATTAGACGGTCCAGATATGATAGAAGCAGGTGGAAGATCAGGGGAAGCTTTGATTATCTCGGGAGATGCAGGAACAAGCGAACTATTTAGAAGGATCATATTACCTGAAAAAGATGAAAAGCATATGCCCCCTTCTGGAAAGCCACAATTGTCCGGGAGTGAACTGGAACTCATTCGGTGGTGGATAAATGCAGGAGGTGCATTTGAAGGAAAAGTCAAGGAAGCAGAACCAAATACAAGTGTAGCAGCGATTTTTGCCAGTTTAGAGGGGGGAGTTGCTGATGATGCTGAAGGTCGGTCGATGCGCCAATTTTCCTATGCAACATCAGTATCTCCAGCTTCGGAAAAAAATATATTAGCCGTTCAGCGTACAGAGGCCATTGTATTACCTCTTTGGGAAGGGGCTCCATTTCTACAGGTAAACTACATTAATGCCCGCACATTGGAACCGAAGCAACTAGGCCCGCTAGAAAAGTTAGAAGATCAGGTAGTGTGGTTATCATTGAGTAATAAGCCTATAGGAAATGAGGCATTAACAAGCGTGAGTAAGCTGAAGCATTTGCAGAAACTTTACTTAAATGGGACCAATATTACTGACGAAGGACTGATTTACCTCTCGAATCTCAAGCATTTAGTTTATATAAACTTAGTATCTACAGAAGTAAGCGGAGAAGGAATAGAAAGATTGATGAGTATTCCGGCGTTGAAAGAGCTGTATGTGTACAATACAAAGGTAACTGCAGATGATGTTCAGCGCTTTCAAGAACAATGGCCTGAGGTAGTGATCGAATTAGGAGGGTATGAGCTACCTGTTCTGGAGGGAGACACGAGTTTATTAACCATGACCAAATGATCCTTACGATAATTTAGTGGACTTTTTCATCCTATCATTAGCATTTTTATGAACTATATATTGAGAAATAGATGGTGGGTACTCCTTGAGATTATCCTAATCAATGTAATAATATTTGGTTGTGCCAGCTCATGGTATGGAGAAGAAGTGGATTACAATGCTCAGGTAAAGCCTATCCTTAATAAAAGGTGTATCGCATGTCATGGAGGAGTAAAAAAGAATGGAGGATTTAGCCTGATGACCAGGGAAGAAGCTCTGGGGGCTACGGATAGTGGAAGTCCCGCTATTATTCCCGGAGATCCAGAAAATAGCGAATTTATTAGAAGATTACATACGGATGATCCTCGTGAACGCATGCCATTTGAAGCTGATCCTCTTCCAGAGGAGGAACGTCAGATATTGGAAACATGGATCAGGCAAGGCGTAGTATGGGATAAACATTGGGCTTATCAGGAGGTTAAAGCACCTGAAATCCCCCAAGTGGACGAATTTGATCATGAGACGATTAATTACATTGATGAATTTATCGCTGAAAAATGGGTGGAAAAAGAATTAACCCCTTCTTCATCGGCAGATAATTCCACACTATTACGCAGAGTCAGCATGGACGTCATTGGGATTCCTGCTGATTCCCAACTAGCCTTTACCTATCTGAATGATCTTTCCGAAGAAGGGTATTTAAAACTTGTAGATAGCCTTCTAGCGTCACCTCATTTTGGAGAAAGGTGGGCTTCTATGTGGCTGGATTTAGCCAGATATGCAGACACAAAGGGATATGAAAGAGATGTTCATCGAACGATGTACAGATATAGGGATTATGTTATTAAGTCTTTTAATAATGACAAACCCTACGATCAGTTTCTCATTGAAAATATTGCGGGAGATTTACTCGAACATCCTACAGAAGAACAATACATTGCTACAGGATTTCACCGTAATACGCCTACAAATGACGAGGGGGGAACGGATAATGAAGAATTTAGAGTGGCAGCGGTAATAGACAGGGTGAATACTACATGGGAAGCGGTTTTGGGAACGAGCTTTGCCTGTACCCAGTGCCATGGACATCCTTATGATCCCTTTACTCACCAATCCTATTACGAATTTTTATCGTTTTTTAATAACTCCAGAGATGAAGATACCTTTGAAGATTATCCCTGGTACAGACATTTTGATTCTCTGGACCAACAGAAACTGTCCCAACTAAAAAACTGGCTTGAACAGGTAACTGCTAAAGAAGAGGTGGTACGTTTGACAGACTTCGTGGCCACTCTGCAACCTGCCTTATATTCTATTGAAACAGATCATTTCATTAATTCTGCTTTATACGATACAAAACATTTGGGATTGAGGAAAGGAGGCAGCTGTAGGATGCCTTATGTAAGTCTTACGAATGCTGAAAAATTAATGGTTAAGTTTAGAAGTACAGCTGCCGGAGGAAGATGGAAAGTACATCTTGACAGTCTCAATGGGCCCGTCCTCATCGAATTGAAGGTGCCACATACAAAAGGGAAATGGGAAATTTCAGAGTTAAGTCTGAATCAAAAAGTCGAAGGAAGGCATGATCTATGGTTCCAATATGAAAATGCGAATGTGATGAATCCCGATAAGCCGCTGATGTTTTTTGATTGGTTTTCTTATCAAGCCCAATTTCCAGGAAAAGAACATCCTGAATATGTTCATCAAAAAGCGGTCTTCAAAAAGTTACTGAAAAAGAATGTTCCCTATTCCTTGATCATGAAAGAAAATCCTGGAGGAATGGAACGAACTACCCAGGTGTTTGATAGAGGTAATTGGCTGGTCCTGGCAGATACCGTATTTCCCAAGGTCCCCGATATTTTGCCTCCTTTGGGGGATAGTGTTCCTCGGAATAGGTTGGGGTTGGCTTTGTGGATCGCTAGTGAACAAAATCCGTTGACTGCCAGAAATTTTGTAAACCATGTATGGGAGCAGATATTTGGAGTAGGTCTGGTTGAAACCCTGGAGGACTTTGGGACACAAGGGAGTGAACCTACGCATCCTGCGTTATTGGATGCCTTGGCTTGGAAGTTTATGCATGAGCATCATTGGAGCATGAAAAAATTAATTCGAGATATTGTTCTTTCTGCTACCTATCGTCAATCCTCAAGTGTCACTGAAGACCTGCTGGAAAAAGATCCTTATAATCAATGGTACGCCAGAGGGGCTCGTTTTAGGTGGAGTGCAGAACAAGTTCGAGATCAAACCTTATTTGTAAGTGGTTTATTAAGTGATAAGATGTATGGTCCGAGTGTAATGCCTTACCAACCTGAAGGTATTTGGGACTCTCCTTATAATTCAAATACCTGGGAACAAAGTGAAGGCGAAGATCAATATAGGAGATCTGTCTACACATATTGGAAACGTGGGGCACCCTATCCTGCAATGATAACTTTCGATGCTCCTTCAAGAGAGGTATGTGAGTCGAGGAGGATTCGTACCAATACGCCACTGCAAGCCTTGAATACACTGAATGATGAAGGATTGATGGATGCTGCTGCATATTTTGCCATTCAATTGGATAGTGTGTTGTCTGGAGCTGAGATAGAAGAGCAAATTGAGAAAGGGTATAGCATAGCACTTGGCAAAGTTCCAACAGCAGATAAGCTTCAGCCATTGGTACAATTATATCAAGACGTATATCCTTCCTTTCAGCAAGAGAACATTCAAATGGCATCTGTGATGGATAATTTTCCAGCATCTAGAAGTGCGCATACAGCTGCACTCACAGTGGTCGCTAATGCTATATTTAATTTAGATGAGTTTTTAAGTAGAAACTAGTGTTTGAGTTAACTTTGGAAAGGATTCATGCTAAGAATACCTTCCTTTAATACAAATGGATGATGAAACAATCTATTTCCTCGCTAAGTGAATATTCGCTGAATCAAGCAGTGCTAAATACCCGTAGGCTTTTCATAAAACAGTGTGGGATAGGTTTGGGAGGAATTGTTCTTTCTTCTTTTATTGGGTGTAACAAGCCAAATTCTGAGAAAGGGGAAGCGAACTTTAATCCGGATCATCCTATGATGCCTAGATTCGGACATTATGCTCCCAAGATAAAGTCCGTTATATATCTACACATGGCAGGTGCTCCTTCTCAATTAGAGCTATTTGATTACAAATCGGAATTAGCCAAGCTGGATGGAAAAGAATGTCCACCGTCTTTATTGGAAGGGAAGAAATTTGCTTTTATTCGAGGGGTACCTAAGATGCTAGGACCTCAGGCTACCTTTTCTCAACATGGAGACTCGGGCATATGGATGTCTGATCGCTTACCTCATATGGCAAGCATAGCTGATGAATGGACTGTTCTCAAAGCTGTTCATACAGACCAGTTTAATCATGCTCCGGCACAATTGTTAATGCACACAGGAACAGCCAGGCAGGGTCGACCTAGTATGGGATCTTGGGTAACTTATGGATTAGGAACTGAAAATGAAGATCTCCCAGGATTTGTAGTCTTAACTTCCGGAGGAAACAATCCTGATGCTGGAAAAAGTATATGGGGAAGTGGATTTTTACCTTCCATTTATCAAGGAGTGCAGTGTAGGTCTAAGGGAGAGCCAGTCTTATTTTTAGATAATCCACATGGGATGAGTCGTGATATAAGAAAAGCCTCTATCGATGCAATTAATGCAGTAAATCGCGAATCCTATGAAGAATTCCAGGATCCTGAAATTCTTTCTCGTATTTCTCAATATGAAATGGCTTACAGAATGCAAATCTCTGTGCCAGAGGTAATGGATATATCTGATGAACCAGCTTATATCCACAAGATGTATGGAACCAGGCCAGGTGAGTCTAGCTTTGCGAATAATGCTTTATTGGCTAGAAAGATGGTCGAAAAAGGCGTACGTTTTGTACAACTGTTTGATTGGGGATGGGATGCACATGGAACAGGTAGAGATGGTGCCTTAAACATTGGGTTCATAGATAAGTGTAGGTCTGTGGATAGGGCTACCACGGCACTTTTGATGGATTTGAAGCAACGTGGAATGCTGGATGAGACCTTAATTGTATGGGGAGGTGAATTTGGTCGTACGCCCATGCAGGAAAATCGCAATGGAGTGGATTTACCTTTTAAAGGACGAGATCATCATCCAGATGCCTTTACCATATTAATGGCTGGAGGAGGGCTAAAAGGAGGAATTACCTATGGAGAAACAGATGAAATCGGCTTCTTTGGAATAAAGGATCAATGTTCTGTGTACGATATTCAGGCAACTATTTTGCATTTACTAGGATTCGATCACGAAAAACTCACCTATGAATTTCAGGGGCGAAACTTTAGATTGACAGATGTCCATGGAGAGGTCATCAGGAAAATCTTAGCTTAAAAATGAACCGATTGTTAAGATTACTGATACTTCAGTAACCAATGATAAAAGTCTACACTATCATACACTTCAGACCAGGCATTGTGTCCTCCGGTTTCTGATGATATAAAGATGTGATCATTGTTCCTAAAGTCAACTTGAGAGATGTCTATTCCCCGGTGAAAGTTGATGTTTGAAGCAGCTTCTATTTTTTTCACTATGTTATATGTTTCTTTATAGTTCACAATATCATCATCTTTATTGTGAGAAGTAAGAATAGGGGTAGTTGCCAATGTTTTATAACTCTCTATTCCATGACCAGCACCAGCAATAGGAGCGATGGCTAAAAATCTACCTGGAATTCTGCTGGCTACCCCCCAGGTACCATGTCCCCCCCTACTTAAGCCTGTAAGATAGATTCTTTGTCCATCTACATGGTAATTTGAGATTACTTCTTCCAATATAGCCTCGATGCCCGAAACATTATCGTAAAATTGACCCTTGGAGATGTGCGGCATTATGACTACAAAGGTATTCATGCGTAATTCGTCAAGCTCACTATCGATCGAATGTGTCTCCCTCATCTTTTTAGGTAATTCCCAATTGTAAATAGCTTCAACTTCGCCTCCAACTCCTAACCCTCCCTGAAAAAACATCAAAATGGGAAAAGGCTTAGACTCAGAAGTACAGGAATGAGGAACGTAAAGGTTATACCCATCTATAGCTGTATTGGGAAACTTCTTTTCAATGGTCAAAAAGTCGCCTGGATAATTCTCCTTTAGTTCTGTGCTTTGTTGAGACCAGCCTTTAGATGTATAGCAAGTAAATATAATAAGGAAGGCAGCAACATATAATATGACAGGATGCATAAATGTTAGAATAAGAGGGTGAATGTCATTTTAATCTGTTATTTAGAAGGATGTTAGATTAAATGAATGGTTGGAAAGCCCTCCTTATAAAATGTCTCCACACCTATTTACCTTGTGAATCTGTTAGAATGATAGATAATAACTTTGGGAATCTATCTCAAATTTTAGGAATCCTAATTATGTTAAAAGGGTAATTCACAGTTGATCCGTAATATACCTATGTCGCAAAAATGACTGATAATTAAGATAGTTTATGGGTTATTTAGCAATAATGATCCATAAATGCCACTTCTATGATCTTTTATGAAGCTCAATACGAAGGATGGAATAGTTGAAACTATAGTCAAGCTTGGAAAATTTGAAAGGCAGTATATTATAAAAAGTCAAGAAATATGCCTTTTCACATAGTGATAGTTTCATTTGTTATATTGAATAATTATTCTAAATTTAATTATGCTCAACTTTGTATAGCAATATTATAAAATTAGGACTTTATTAAAAGGCGTAATAGAACCTGATTGTAGCTATTTAAAATTGAATGAAAAGGACTACGAAAAATTGCTACCGATGTAACCATCGGAGATTAAATCATATATCTGATTCTTTAACTTTCCTAGGAAGTTTTATTATAGCGTTACTTCCAAAATGTCCATTCTGTGTGTTGGCCTACAGCAGTGCCATATCTATGTGTGGTAGTACAAGCGGATTTACTCCTACCTGGTCTTCATGGCTTTCTGTGGGCTTAGCATTGCTAACCCTAATTATGATTTTATTGAACTATAGAGGAACTCGCACATTGGTTTCTGCCGGTTTGGTTGTTCTGGGAAGTGCGATGATTATCGAGGCTGAATTATTTACTGGTGAGCTATTTATTTACTATTTCGGTGCTTTGATCCTGATGTTTGGAGTATGGATCAATGGAAGTTTCCTATATTTTTTAGGAAGATGGATGCGTAAATCTGGGGTAATTGAAGCAGCCTCAGCAAGGAAAAGCACCTTTTTAACTACGTCTAACAACTATTTAACTAAATATTTTCAGAATGATACCAGCACCATTTGAGTACTCGGCTCCTTCAAGTTTGAAGGAAGCCATTGCCCTTCTGAAGGAACATGGTGATGAAGCCAAGATTTTGGCAGGAGGTCACAGTTTAATTCCAATGATGAAATTGCGGCTTGCTTCCCCGGAACATTTAATTGATATCAACAATATTCCAGGATTATCTTATGTAAAGGAAGAAGGGGGAAAATTAAAAATTGGGGCACTGGCCAGAGAGACCGATCTGGAACTTTCTCAGGCTGCTGAAACCCGATTTCCCATTTTTAAAGATGTCGGTAAGCTGATAGCAGATACCCAAGTGAGGAATCTGGGAACGGTAGGTGGAAACTTAGCTCATGGAGATGCTGCTAATGATCAACCTGCAGTAATGATCGCCCTGGGAGCTGATATAGAAATTACGGGAGAAAGTGGACCAAGAGTGGTTTCCATAGACGATTTCTTTTTTGGATTTTATATGACAGCAGTTCAGGAGGATGAGATTTTAACTGCTATCCACGTACCCATTCCTCCAAAAGGTACAGGTAATGCCTATCATAAACTGGAAAGGAAAGTAGGTGATTATGCTACTGCAGGGGTTGCCGTACAAATTACGCTTAATAGTTCAGGAGTATGTACTGATGTTGGGATAGGATTGACAAATGTTAATTCTACCCCATTAAGAGCCAAACGATCTGAGGATGTACTTAAAGGGCAAAAAGTTACGGATGAACTTATTGATCAGGCAGCAACATTTGCTTCTGAAGATTGTAATCCATCTCCTGATTTAAGGGGAAGTGAAGAGTATAAGCGTGCGATGGTAGGCGTATTAACAAAGAGAATGCTCCGAAAAGCGATAGAAAGAGCTCATGCAGACATGTAGAATGTGTGGGGCATATAAATTTATCATTAAAACAAATAAATAAAATAGACTATAGACAGATGAAAGAAATAACAATTAATGTCAACGGTACTCCGCATACTATGGAAGTTGAGCCAAGACTTCTTTTGGTACACTTTATCCGGGAAAACTTAAGTATGACAGGAACGCATATTGGTTGCGATACCAGTAGCTGTGGAGCGTGTACTGTTTTATTAAATGGGAAATCTGTTAAATCTTGTACAGTGCTAGCTGTGCAGGCCAATGGTAAGGAAGTTACCACTGTGGAAGGCATAGCTCCGGAAGGTGAAATGCATCCTCTTCAGGAAGGGTTTAAGGAAAATCACGGTTTACATTGTGGTTTTTGTACGCCAGGAATGATTATGCGTGCGGTGGAACTCCTTGAACATAATCCCAATCCCACTGAAGACGAGATTCGTTGGGGTATTTCAGGAAATTTATGTCGTTGTACGGGATACAATAATATTGTTAAAGCTATTCAATATGCTGGTGCAAAAATGAGAGGCGATGCCATCCCTTCCACTGAGCCAGAATTCGTTTAATTTCATTTAATATCTTAAAACTACTATCTCAAGATGATACAATGTAAAACCTCCAAGGAAATTAGCGGAATGGGGCATTCCATGAAGCGGAAGGAAGATGCCCGTTTCGTTCAAGGAAAAGGAAACTATGTAGATGATATAAAGCTTCCGGGCATGCTATACATGGATATTGTAAGAAGTCCGTTTGCTTATGCGAAGATTTTGAATATAAATAGCGAACCTGCGCTAAAAGTACCAGGTGTAGTAGCAGTAGTAACAGGAAAAGATTTGGAAAAATACAATCTTCACTGGATGCCTACACTAATGTCGGATACGCAAATGGTTTTACCTACAGACACAGTAATGTACCAATCTCAGGAAGTAGCTGCAGTGATTGCTACTAGTCGTTATGCGGCCAGGGATGGGAAAGAGGCTGTAGAAGTGGAATATGAACCTATGCAGCCAGTGATAGACCCTTTTAAGGCACTTGATACTGATGCTCCAGTACTTCGTACGGATAAAGATGGTAAAACGGACAATCATATCTGGCACTGGGAAGTAGGAGATAAAGAAAAAACGGAAAAAGTATTTTCCGAAGCTGAAGTGGTCGTAAAGGAACAAATGCATATTCCTCGAATTCACGTGGCATCTATAGAAACTTGCGGATGTGTGGCTGATTATGATAAGGTGGAGAATCACCTTACGATGTATATGACTACGCAGGCGCCTCACGCTATCAGAACAGTGATTGCTTTAGTAGCTGGGCATGTAGGCCTGACTGAGGAAAAAATTCGTGTTGTTTCTCCGGACATTGGAGGAGGTTTTGGAGGAAAAGTACCTGTGTATCCAGGATATGTCATTGCTATTGCTGTATCTTTTCTGGTAGGGAAACCAGTAAAATGGATTGAAGATAGAAGTGAAAACTTACAGGCAGATTCTTTTGCAAGAGATTACCATATTACAGCAGAGATGGCTGCTACCCAAGAAGGAAAAATTCTTGCGACCCGTTTTAAAATATTAGCAGATCACGGATATACAGATGCTGCAGCGAACCCTTCTAAGTTTCCTACTGGCCTTTTTTCTATCGGAACAGGTTCTTACGATTATGATACTGCTTATATGGAAGCTGATGCTGTTTATACAAATAAACCACCAGGAGGAGTTGCATATCGTTGTTCTTTCCGTGTGACTGAAGCAGTTCATGCCATAGAAAGGATGACAGATAGACTGGCCCAGGAAATTGGAAAAGATCCTGCACAATTGCGATTTGAAAATTTCATCAAGAAAGAAGACTTTCCCTGGCAATCTCCTACTGGTTGGGAGTACGATAGCGGCGATTATCATGCAGGCTTGGAAAAAGCGATGGAGGTAATAGGGTATGAAGAATTAAGGAAAGAGCAGGCTGAAAAGCGTGCAAAAGGGGAGTTGATGGGAATAGGAATCTCTACCTTCACGGAAATTGTAGGTGCAGGTCCTTCTAAAGATTTCGATATTCTGGGAGTAAAAATGTTTGATAGTGCAGAAATCCGCGTTCATCCTACCGGAAAGGCAATTGCCAGATTTGGAACAAAATCTCAAGGGCAGGGACACGAAACTACTTATGCTCAGATTATAGCAGAAGAGTTAGGGATTCCAGCTGCACATATCCAAATAGAAGAAGGAGATACAGATACGGCCCCATACGGATTGGGAACTTATGCCAGTCGAAGTACACCTACTGCAGGTGCAGCAGCAGCGATAGCCGCAAGAAAGTTACGTGCTAAAGCAAAGAAAATCGCAGCCTACTTATTAGAAGTAAGTGAAGATGATTTAGAATGGGAGCCAGGAAAATTCTTTGTGAAAGGAGCTCCTGAAAAAAGTAAAACCATCCAGGAGATTGTCTTTGCCGCCTATACTAATCATCCCCAGGGAATGGAAGCAGGTTTTGAAGCGACTCATTATTACGATCCTCCAAACCTAACCTTTCCTTCAGGCGCATACATTTGTGTAGTTGATATCGATAATGAAACAGCAGAGATTAAGATCCGTCGTTTTGTAGCTATTGATGATTGTGGGCACATTATTAATCCCATGATCGTTCAGGGACAGGTACATGGTGGCTTGACTCAGGGAATGGCGCCAGCGATGTATGAAGAACTGATTTATGATGAGGAAGGAAATATTCTCAATGGAACCTTCATGGATTATTTGGTTCCTACTGCGGTAGAGTCGCCTAATTGGGAAACGGGACATACCATCACTCCTTCCCCTCATCACCCTATAGGAGCGAAAGGAGTGGGAGAATCTCCAACGGTAGGAGCTCCACCAGCTATCGCCAATGCTATCGTAGATGCACTTTCGCATTTAGGAGTAACTCACATTGATATTCCGATCACTCCACCTAAAGTATGGAAAATTTTAAAGGAAAAAGGAGTAGTTTAACACATCAATGAATCCCTTAATAAGCAACTATGAAAGCTAAAATCGAGAAAGTATTCGAAGTAGATCATCCCATAGACAGAGTCTGGAATTTCTTAAGTAATCCTGAAAAAGTGGTGGTATGCGTTCCGGGAGCAAGCCTTACAGAGAAAGTAGATGAAGAACATTACAAAGGTAAAGTTTCGCTCAAGTTTGGTCCAGTTTCCGCTAAATACAATGGGGAGATTACTATTGACCAATTAGACGAAGCAAATCACCATATGATCCTCTCTGGGAAAGGAATGGATGCCAAAGGAAATGGAAGTGCAGGTATGGCGATGAATGGCATTCTTACCTCTAAAGCTCCGGAACTGACAGAGGTGAATTACAATATGGATATTACGGTATCAGGGAAATTGGCCCAGTTTGGTTCGCGATTAATCGTAGATGTATCTAATCAGTTAGTTCAGCAGTTTATCTCTAAGTTCAAATCCGAGCTGGATGCTATTGCCGAAGCAGAAACAAGTCCTGCAGAAACAGGAGCTAATGTAAATGCTGGAGCTGCTACAGCGCACTCAAATACTGCTTCAGCAAGTGCAAGTGCAAGTCCGGGAGATAACTCTTTGAATGTTTTTGCAATCATTGGTGCTATTATCAAAGGGTTTTTCAACCGTTTATTCGGAAGGAAAGCCCAAACAAATCAAGATTAACACGTGGCAGAATTGAACATAGAAGCGGTCAGTACTCCTGACCGCATTATCTCTTCTTTTGAGGAAAAAGGATATCTGGTAGATGATGAATTAGCGACCGTCTTATTTCTCTCCATCAAATTGGGCAAACCCTTATTGATAGAAGGTCATCCTGGGGTAGGAAAAACTGAGTCGGCGAATATTCTTGCTGCTGTACTTAGCACTCCGTTAATTCGATTACAGTGTTATGAAGGATTAGATGTTCATTCTGCGGTTTATGAATGGAATTACCAAAAGCAATTGCTTTCAATAAAAATTGAAGAGCGAAACACCAGATCTACCGAAGAATTAGAAAAACATATTTTTAGCGAGGATTTTCTTTTAAAACGTCCTTTGCTAAAATCTATTACTGACGAACGCCCTCCCGTTTTGTTAATAGATGAGATTGATAGGGCCGATGAAGAGTTTGAAGCCTTTCTGTTGGAACTGCTCTCCGCTTTTCAAATTAGCATACCTGAATTAGGAACGATTAAAGCGAAACATAAACCTTTTGTCATCCTTACTTCAAATAGAACTCGAGAATTAAGCGATGCTCTGAAAAGGAGGTGTTTGTATATGTGGAACGATTTTCCTGATTTCGATAAAGAAGTGAGAATCGTCAGAAAGCATTTACCCGACATTGAGGATAAATTGGTCCGACAGTTAGTAACAGGTGTCCAACATCTTCGAAATAAAAGGTTGTCCAAGACGCCAGGAATTTCAGAGTCATTAGATTGGGCTTCAGCGTTATTGGCACTCGGTTGTAAAGAATTGGACCAACAATCCGTAAAGAAAAGTCTGGGATGCTTATTGAAATCCTCTGATGATATGCTACTGCTGAAAGGTAAAGCACTGGAAGAGATGTTATTAGAAATAGTGAGGGTAAATTAATGGGACAGGAAGAGCATTTTAAACATTATTCCGATATTTCTGAGGCTACGATAGGCTTTGTACAATGGGCCAGAATGGAAGGCTTGAGTATTGGAATAAAGGAAACACAAGAGGCGCTATTGGCGGGTGCTTACGGGAGCATAACATCAACTTCCACCTTTAAATATGCCTTAAAATCCATTTTTTGTAATTCCCCTGAAGAGAGAGCATTATTTGATAAATTATACGAACACTATTGGGGAAGGCGGAAGATGAGAATAAAAAGTCGCACCACCGTCAAGAACGCTTCCAATATTCAAAAAAAATCTCCTGCCTCTTTAGTCTGGATGGGTATGGGAGAGGGCGAAAATGGAAAAAAAGAAAGTGCTAGAAGAGTTTCAGGAGCTAATCAGGTGGAGCGGCTAAGAAAGACGGATTTTGGGAAATTAACTGAGATTGAAAGTGAAGAACTGGAAAAAATAGCGATGGAACTGTGGAGACAGATGAGCTTGCGGCTGAAAAGAAAAATGAAGACGTCTCCAAAGGGAGGTCGAATCGATTTAAGGAATACTATTCGTGCCAATGTAAGTAGGGGTGGGGAATTATTGGAACTGAAGAAAAAAAAGCGTACCCCCAGGAAACAACGAATTATTGTGCTGTTGGATGTGAGTGGTTCTATGGATACTTATAGCTTTTTTCTATTGAGATTTATATATGCGCTCAGAATCCACTTTGAATCTATAGAAGCCTTTATTTTTAGTACCAAGCTCATCCGTATTACAGATTATTTAGACTCAAAAAACCTGGAAGCTACCCTGGCCTTTCTTTCCCTTAAAGCGGACAATTGGTCCAGTGGAACGAAAATAGGGGAATGCTTGCACACCTTCAACGAAGAGTATGCTAAAGCAGTTAATGAATGGTTACAATAGTGTGATTATATTGAGTGATGGCCTGGAGACGGGAAACGTAAGTATGTTGGAGTCGGAATTGAAGAAAATAAAATTGAGGACCAGACAGTTGATATGGTTAAATCCTCTCAAGGGAATGAACGGGTACCAACCTATTCAGAAGGGAATGTCAGCGGCCCTTCCAGCTTTAGATGCCTTTCAGTCAGCCCACAACCTCAATAGTATTTTAGAACTGGAAAAATTATTACTTCATGTTTAATGAATTTCTCAAAAAGGCGCAGAGCCTGTACCAGGATAAAGAATCTTTTGCGTTAGCACTGGTGGTGAACAGGCAAATCCCTTCTTCCGGAAAGCCAGGAGATAAAGCGATCATTCGTAAAAATGGGGAAATTTCAGGTTGGATAGGTGGCGGATGCACAAGAGGGATTGTGTTAAAAGAAGCCAGCCATGCCCTGGAAGATGGAAAGCCTCGTTTAGTAAAAATCACCCCGGAAGGAGAATATCAGTCTATTCCTGGCGTAAAACAATATCCTATGACATGTCACAGTGGGGGATCTGTAGAAATATATATTGAACCTATTCTACCCAGGCCTCACATCCTCATTATGGGGAAATCTCATGTAGCGATGGCCTTGGCCAAAATTGCTCATTCGATGGATTATACCACAGAGTTATTCGCAAAAGGAGCAGAAAAAGCTGCATTTCCCCATATGACAGATGTTTCAGAAAAGGAGGTGACGCCAGCGATGGTACATTCAAACACCTGCATAGTGGTTTGCACACAAGGAGAAAATGATGAAGATGCGTTAGAGCAGGCAATTAACAGTGGAGCTGCTTACATTTCTTTTGTCGCCAGTCGTAAAAAGGCAAATGCGGTTTTTCATCAATTGCGGCAGCGAGGCATTACTTTCGATCAATTGAAACGGATTAAAACACCAGCAGGACTCAAGATCAACGCAAAATTACCGGAAGAAGTCGCCATCAGTATTCTGGCTGAAATTATTGAATTTATGCGGACTGAGGAGGTAGATTCTTCTGAAGCGGCTCAGGCAGAAACGGACCGACCAGCTACACCTCCTTCCGGACTTGAAAGTAATCCGAATTTCTTTATCAATCCTGTGTGCGGTATTCCCATAGAAAAGAACACGGCTAAACATGTGATAGCCTATGAAGGAGAATCCTACTATTTCTGTTGTGATGGGTGTAAAGTATCCTTCGAAAAAGATCCTGAGAAGTATGCGTTGAAAAATTAACCTCTACTTCCGTACCAATAGGCCATGCCCGTTTTATTGATCTTTCTAAATAAAGTTAAGGGTAGCATGTAGTAAAGGAAAAATAAAAAAATGGCAGCGAAATTAGAGGTGATGGCCCGCCCCACTTCTGAGGACTTTAGGTTTCCTTTTCTCCCAGAAGTGATTATAGGGTATTTGTGAATAACTGAAAACCTTTTGCCTAGTTGTCGGCCATATCTTTTTAGCCTGAACACAAAGTCGAACTCTTCATAAGCAAAAAGATCATTACTAAATCCTTCAATGATATGAAAAGCTTCCGCTTCACAAGCGATAAATACCCCTCCGCATAATTTAAAGAATCGGAAAAGAGGATTAAGTCTTTCCATCCTAAGTTTATTAAATAAAGAACCCCCTTCTACTTGTACAGTGGTACCACATCCAATGTATTTTTGCGTTTCGATTCTTTCCAGCACTTTTGATAAAAGATAGGCCGAGGGATAAGCATCTGCATCCAGAAAAATCAACCAATTCCCTTTTGCGATGCTTGCTCCTGTATTTCTTGCTCTTGAGATTTGATTTACCGATTCAAAAATGACCTTAGCACCTCCTGATTCAGCTACTTTTGCCGTGTTATCAGTAGAATTATTATCACAAACGATAATCTCAAAGAAAAACTTTTCATCCGGCAGAGAACTAATCGCTTTTTTGAGGTTAATCAGGGTTTGAGGTAAATAGGCTTCCTCATTATAAGCTGGAATGATAATGGAAATCAGCATGGGTAAAATGTGTAGAAGGCTGCAAAAATGACATTAAAAATTCAATAGCTATTGAACATTGTTGGATAAGCTGTAAGAATAACGGCTTGACTCCATGAATATTACGCATATATATGTAGTAATGATTATCATCAGATAATTCCATGAGTTTCTTGTTGATATGAATAGATAATATTGCTCCTTGTAGCAAACAGATAAGAGGGAATCTTATATGTACCCTTCTATGATGTTCTTCAATACAGAGAATCTGGTAGCATCTGTTGAAAGCATACGTTCATCATAGGTCCACTGAAATTCCTCTTTCGAATTCCGAGGGAAGACATGCACATGACAGTGTGCTAAATCGTTAAATGCACCTCCGTTCAGCATCATAGAATATCCTTTAGCCGGGAATAGTTTCTGTAGTAGAAGAATATATCTCTTAGCCAACGACATCATCTCCCCAATGAATTCGTTAGATACTTCATGAAAGTCGGTAAAATGCTTCTTAGGACATATCATTGCATGACCTAAGGAAATGGGGGCTATATCTAGTAGAACCGCGAATTGATCATTTTCAAAGATAGTATTGGGATTGTTTTGTATGATATGACAAAAATCGCAGGACTTATTTGAAGCTTGCGGCATTGCCCATTGATCCTATTTAGCCCGCGACACCCACTTAGGTACATCCAACTGGGATTGCCTTAGTAACATATTTAGTTGCCCTACATGATGCTGTACATGCCTCATATTATAAAAAAAGATCTCGAGCAAGGAATAGTTCATCCCACCTGACTCAAATTCTTCTATAAATCGTTCATTTAGTTTGTGTTCGGTCAACCCCATGATGATGTTTTGGGCTTTTTCTCGACAATAATGGACATATTCGAGTAGCTGCGATTTGGAATAGAGTAGGTCAGGAATAACATCGTCTATCGCATCTTCAGGGATCTCATGAGGTTCTTTGAGCGTAAATGATAACACAGGAGAAAAATCCTTAGGAGGAATCGTTAGGTAATAATCAAGAAAAACTAAACTGTGAAAGCTGAGGTAGAAATATTTTTTGTGATCGATAAAAAACCTCTCTGGGCATTGTTGGATGGCATGTTCCAACATATCTATGGTGGCTCCGAATTGGGACCATAAACTTTGTTTGAGTTCGTTGATCATAAGGTGGAATAATTAAAGAGTTAACTCAGATAGTAAACCATTCACATCCAGTGGTCTCGTATACATATCGAGGCTTCCATCCGATGTTAGTGGCCATTTATCTTTGGGCCTGTCCCAATAAAGTTCTACTCCATTCCCATCTGGATCATCCAGATACAATGCTTCAGATACACCATGGTCAGAAGCTCCGGTAAAGGGGTATCTTACATCTTGCAGTCGTTTAAAGATGATAGCTAACTCTTTGCGAGTAGGATAAAGGATGGCCGTGTGAAAGAGCCCTGCACTTTTTTTAGGAGCTGGTGGGCCATTTTTACTGAACCAAGTATTTAATCCAATATGATGATGGTAACCTCCTGCAGAAATGAATGCTGCCTGATCACTGTATGTAGCCATTATTTGAAAACCCAGTAATCCACAATAAAATTCCAGGGAACGTTCCAAGTCGGCTACCTTCAGGTGGACATGCCCTATACGAGTGGAAGGAGGGATGTGGTATGAGTTTTCCTGAGAGGTGAACATAAATATCTTTTTTTATGAATATAATATCTTCTGATCTATTCACTATGCTTCGTGTTAATTATCCCCGCCTAATATCTTATTCAAGATTTCATTTAACTCATCCGGCTTATCCAATGCTATAAAATGGCCGCTTTGAGCTATATGATGATTGGGAATGTCGGGATACAAATCGATAAGCTTTTTCATATGAGCATAACAAAGTGGATCTTTTTTAGCGATAATTACATGCCTGGGGACCTTTAGCTGATGAAAAACACTACCTAATGTCAATAATTCTTTCTTTTTTCCTTCTTCGAGTGGCTCCAGAATAGTTTTCAGCCTAATCTCCTTGCTAAATCCTTTGTGTGTTGAAATTATCTTGTTAATTCTTTGCTGCCTTTTTCCATGATTGCTGTTAGATAGCGTACGCATGAGAATCTTTAATCCAAAGGGACTCATCATCACATCATTTATGAGCGGCACCCGAAAGAAAAAATGACTCGTTTGATCCAGAAAAGTACTAAAAGGGAAAAGCACTGTATTTAAAAGGATCAGGCGTTTGACCTGTTCCTGATGCTCATGGGTCCATAAAATAGCAGGAGGCCCACCGATATCATGAGCGATGATATTTATTGGTTCGTTTTGTGCCAATAGCTCAGAGAGAAGTGTGTTTAACAGGTCTTTTTGGTGGGTGAAGGTATAATGATATTGGAGGGGTTTATCTGAATGGCCAAATCCCAACCAATCAATAGCGATAACCTGATAATTGGGGCTGAAGTAATCTATCTGTGCCTCCCATAATCTTGAGTTGGCAGGCCAGCCATGAAGGAATAGCAGTTTTTCGCCTTGGCCTTCTGATAAGTAGTTGATTTGATATTGTTGGTAGGTGAAATATGGCATGTTGAGAAAAGGATAATGTTAAGGCTAATGATTAGGAAATAAGGTCTATAAGTGCTTCTTTAAGGAAAGGATATGTAAACGTAAATCCTTCCTGTTCCAACCTTTCCGACTTCACATATCTTCCGTATAGCACTAATTCTGGATCTGTTCGGAAAAAGAGTTTGGCTCCGATGTTGACCATAAAAGCAGAAGCTGGTAAGCCAATAGATATACCCATTACCTTTCTCAACTGTTTCATGAATTCCTGATTAGATACGGGATTAGGAGCACTGGCAATGTAAACGCCCTTGTATATTTCATTTGTGATGGCATGGTAGATGATTTCATTCAAATCAACTTCGTGAATCCAGCTAATCCCCTGTTGGCCTGTTCCTACTTTTCCACCTAAACCTAAACTAGTGATTCTTTTCAAGCTTTCGAGTGCTCCTCCATGCTTCCCGATCACAAAACTTGTTCTCAATCTAACTTCTCGCATATGATCTGGAATGACACTCAGAAAGGCTTCCTCCCAGGCTTTCCCTACAAAAGGGGCCAATCCATAGCCTGTGGTGGACCTTTCAGTACATATTTGTTGAGGAGGATCGCCATAAATATGTGCAGTGGACATCTGAATCCATACTTTGGGAGGATGGTCAATACTTCGAAGGGCTTTACCGATCACTTTAGTGGAATCTACTCTGGATCGTAGTATCACATCGCAATTGTCAGGTGTTTTGATACAATCGACACTTTTACCAGCTAAATTAACAATGGCAGTGGCATGTTCTAAAGCATTTACCCATTCGCCCATAGATACCGCATCCCATGGATAGAACTTGTAACGTAAATCATTCTTTGGCTTATTTCGGGCAATAATAATGGGCGTAAATCCTTTCTGATTCAGATGATGTGCCAAACTGCTTCCAATAAATCCTGTACCACCAAAAATGATTATTCTGCTCATAAATAAGTGAATAACTGATAACGATTCCTTCGTATTCGGGGAAGTTACACGCTTTTGGGCAATTATCTATAGGTAAAGTTAATTGAGTGATGATGACGATAAATAGCCAGATTAAGGGATTAATACTGCAGGATTAACCACAGAATCCTAGTTTCACATCCATCATCAGCATATTTACCTGACAATATACACCGAACACTGCCCCTATTATTCTATTCTTTCCCCCAAAAACGTGTGAATAATCCACGCATCAGTATGAAGATCATCATGAAGAAAAAAGATATAGACATAGCTTGCTGCTGTGTTTCTGCATATGTAGAAATGAGTAAGCCAAATCCTAAAATAGCCACTAGATATAATGCCAAATAGGCATATAATAGAATGAGATTTCCTTGAGGAATAATCCTGTAAATTCCCCATGAAATAAGGAAAAAACCTATGCTAAAAACGACCATTCCTATGATCCAAAATGGAATAAGTTTCCCTAAGATATCATGGCACTTTTTTATCGGAGAGACATTAATCTGTTCTATAGTCCCTATTTCTTTTTCTTTAACAATGTTTAGTCCACACATATAAGCTCCTACCATGATTACAAGAATGGCTAATATGGCTGGAACCATGAACACCTTATAATTGAGATAAGGATTCAACTAATTAATAGCAGAAACTTTAATGCTCATTGGTATAGAAGCTGACTGGATTATTCTGAGCTTAGGTTTAATACTATTCGCAAAATGCCAAAGTATATTTCATTGATGCGGTCCTTGAGTTGGTACAGATCAACTTCCACTTTTTGCTGTTCAATCTCACCGTTAATTTTTATTTGCTTCTTTTGAGATCTCATCTCTGTAAAATTAGTGAGTGACTGATCTAATTCAGCATACACATTATACTGATCATTTTTTCCATATAGCTTTCAGGATGTTCTCTTACATTACTTAATATAAAATGGGGAACGTTGATGTTACTCCCTTCTTAGCAACACCACCCAATCCATTTCCTGTTCTGAAGGAGGGGTTCCCAGTTCTACCATTTCTCCGCCTTCTACTGTCTTGGTAATTCCTTGCTGAAGTTTGCCCCCTGTTCGAGGATTATACCACAGCACTTCATACGTACCTTTTTGTCGATTTAAATTAATGTGTTGATTCCCTCCTTCCTTCAACATTAATACGTATATCTCTCCAGTTTTGCCAAAGCAGAAATCGGTTCCATTTTCCATCATTCCATCCATATTTTTCATTTCCCAATAAGGAATTTGATGCTGATGGAAAAAATCTAGTGCCATACGATTTTGATCCCAAAATAAATCACGAGAACGGAAATCCTGGCAAGTCAAATCTGAATGTTCATGTTTATAGCCAAAGTACCATTCCAAACCCCATCCACCAGCTAAAAAAGTTCCCCAAAGCGCATTCACTCTGGCATCTCTCTTTTCAGGATCAATGTCATCAGGAACTAAAGAAATTTGTGCATCTCCTGGTTCGTCGCAAGCAATAGCCCAGGGTTTTCCGGCTGCTACTGAAAGATTGATCCAGTGAATGACCCTGCCATGCACATTTTTAAAGTCGCTAAAA
>CBDHFQ010000025.1:0-206216 GCA_965262565.1 Bacteroidia bacterium | reverse complement strand
AACTCGAATCAGTTGGGAAGTAACATCCTAAAGTAATAAGCCCAGTTCAATGGTAAAATATAGTGTATTTGAAGAGGAACCAGAATCCTTGCTATGATAAATTCATGTAATTTCTAGTGATAAATTTCCTAATGTTCCTCCTGAGCGAGATAATAATCATGTTATCTTTCCTTAAATATTTTATTCCCGAAGAACATCTATTTAAATATCACAATGTTTAATATTTATAATATATGAATTTTAAATAATAAATCTTATCGGTAATTAGGGCTATCAATTAAAAGGACAGCCTAGCTTATTATGACTAATCCTAAATTATCTCATAAAACAAAAATTACAGCAGAATTATTTCTGAGGTATATAAGTTGGTTGACAGCAAGGTTTATTCTTTTGGGACTTTTAGGATCTCTATGGGGGTTTAGTTTGGTAAGCAGTAAAACAAATGGAAGCAATATAAGGGAACGGAGTAATTGTCAGTTTTCTCAGGGAAGCTACACGTCGTATCCTCATAGGAATACACCTTTTCTTATTCCTACAGCATCGAACTATATTCCCACTCTACAGATAAATAGACAATTCTTTCATCCTGATAATTCCCGGGGAAGCCCCAAGAGAATTTATCCCACCCTCGATGGTAATAAAAAGGGTTTCAAGCTTAGGCTCACTCAAAAAGGGCCTTTTGATAGTATGCGCTCCATTCACCTGGGCTCTTATGGAGGAAATGGGTGGATAACCATCTGCGAGTCTAAAGATAATTTCAATTTTCACTACAACTTTATTCCATTAAGCAATCATCAGGTTCCTTCAGTATTCCCCATCACTGTAGGGCGGCATAGATGTGTTGTCCCAATAGATTTTGCTCTAGTAAGTAATATTTGGGGAATCATTGTTCATCATGTCGTTAATAACAATCCAGACGATTCTTACATAATTTTTGACGTAATAAGTAAGGATAAAAATGACTTATTTTGTGGGGATAATTTTCTGCGGATATTAGAAAACTTTTCCCTTTTTTGTTTCCGACATCCGCTAAGAGCCATGCCTCTTACATTAATGAAGGATGGTTCGCCTAACAAGATTGAGTTGTTCATGAAATTATTTGAATGTTCCAACTGTCTCAACCCCGTATTTTTTGAGAACACCTATTGTGAAAAATGTGGGGAAACGCTTGGATATGTGCCTACAGAAAATCGGATGATCGCTTTACGGTTTATAGATTCGGATCAATGGGAAATTATCCAGCATGGGAATTTGGGCGTGAAACAGTATTATCAATTTTGTCATAACCGGCAATATCAGGCTTGCAATTGGCTTTTATCCCCGGATCAGGCAGGGAACAATGAATCGATCTTCTGTGTGGCATGTCAACTCAATAATACGATCCCCAATCTAAATGAAGAGCAAAATTTGACGGCATGGCGAACGATTGAATACGCTAAACATCGGCTTTTTTACAGCTTGCTTAGGTTAGGATTACCCATCATTAGCAAATCAACAGATGAAGATCGAGGACTGGAATTTGAGTTTTTGTCTGACAAAAATTTGGATGAAGATGATGAACCTATCATGACGGGTCATGCGCAGGGAGTTATCACGCTAAATATTAAAGAAGCCAATCCGGTGTATCGGGAAAGTGCCAAACATATGTTAAAAGAGCGTTATCGGACGCTTATTGGGCATTTCAGGCATGAGATAGGTCATTATTATTGGGATTTACTTATTGAGCCTCAGCCTGAGGCATTTCGAGTGTTGTTCGGAGATGAGCGGATAGACTATAAAGAAGCCTTGGAGCGGTATTATCAACATGGCCCAACTGCCCATTGGCAAACGGAATATATCAGCAAGTATGCTTCTATGCATCCCTGGGAAGATTGGGCTGAATGTTGGGCACACTACCTCCATATAACCGATACCTTAGAAACAGCCTTTTATTTTGGGGTCTCCCTATTACCCAAAGTACAGCAACATGGACCCATTAGTCTTTCATATGCCGTAAATCCTTATGAACAATCGGATTTTAATGTGATCCTGGATCAAAGCATGGCTGTTATGTTTGCTGTGAACACCCTCAATCGTAGCATGGGCCAGCCTGATCTTTATCCTTTTGTGATGTCAAATAAAGTGGAAGAGAAAATCCGATTTATCCATCAGGTGATACGATCCTGCTGAAAGGGATTCTCGTTTGATGAAAAGTGATCTATTCTTGCTAGAAGAGATCCATTCCCGCCCAAAGTAATTCCTTTTGGATGAACATCATTTACTTTTGCTGAAAAGTGATCCACTGTTACTAAATAAATTCGTCTTTGCTAAAAGTGCTTCCCTTTGGATGATAAATTATTTCCAATTACAGTAATGCAACCCCCTTTTTAGTGCTCAGGACTCGTCCTATTAAAGCCAACAACAGCCCAATCGAAAGTAATAAAGCAGACCAGGCTACCAATTTACTAAAAGGAAGATTAGCGATATAAATGGCAAATAATCCCCAGACACCGACCAGCAAATAGACAGCATTTACCTTTTGTCGATAAAATAATATCCCTACAATCAAAAAGGCCACAATCATAATGAGTACCGACCAGATTTCAGGCCCCAAAAATGATTGTCCTGTCCATCCTACTTCGGCTAATAAGAAGGAGGTAATATTAATGGGCGTCGCAATAGTAATCCAACCGAAATAAAGGGCCACAGGTAATTTGACCATAAGTTTTTCTCGCAGATCTTTTCCTGGCTTCTCCAATTCAATCAGGATAGCTATTTTTATGAGGGTATATAGCATCACCAACATACAGACAACTGTAAACCATAACTGATTCTGCACGACCCCCACAAACCAACAATTATTAGCCAAGGCGTTGACTACAATATATTTCCTGGCGTTTATCAATCGCGGATCAGTTCTTTGTTCAGGTAAATATTGATAGATCCCTAATGCGATATATCCTACATAAATAAATGACCAGATGACAAAAGCATATCCAGCTGGTTCAAGAAACAGCCTTACCGGGGGTTGAACGTTGTTAGGATTAGGATCGAACCCAAATAGTGCGATCATCAAAAACGATCCCATCATCATGTAAATAGTACTGGCGAGAGTAAGGCCAGCATAAAGTTTATTCTTCATCATTTTTTTTGTTGATACATTCCTAATATGTAAAGAATGCATATGTTCGACAGCAGCAAAATGACAGAGGGAATAAAAGGGAAGGTGAAATGGACACTTCTTAAGTTGGAATGAAATGTAAGGGGTAATCCTGGAATGATCAGGAGAGATAAAGAGGATTACTGACCTATGATTTTTTTGATTTCTTCGATGGATTTACTACTGATGTTAGAGATGATGTTTAGGTCAATCCCTTCCTTGTAGGCGCGAAGAATTATTTCTATTACCTTTTCTTCTTTACCTTCTTCTTTACCTTCTTCGTAGGAAGTATCCACTACATTTTTAAGATCCCGATAGTTTTTCAAGCTCTCTTCGTATTGAGCCTTTTCCTTGGGATCAAATTTAGCGATCTCCGCTGCTTCAAATAGTTTTTTAAATACTCTTTCTTGTAATGCTTCCGGACGATCTTGAAGATCTGGTAAATGTCGAAATACGTACATCCATTTGTCAAAGGTCGTTTCTAATTCCGCTTCCGTTTTTCTGAAATTAGGGAGTTCCAAGTAAATAAAGGTCAATTTATCGTAAAACACCTGACAATGCTGATCTTTCAATTTCACCTCGTGCAAAACTTCTCCACTTTCTTCTTCGCCATCGAAGACAAAATCCAAAATACCCACCGTATAAACAGCTGCTAACTTATAGTCCCAGGTTCCCTTTTTGGCCTGTTCTTGAATAGGAAAGGTAGCATAATAAACACTCCTATCTCTAAAGTAATTTTGCTTTGCTTTCTGAATTTCGACAATGAATCGCTCTCCGGTGGCACTGGTACAATACAAATCGTAAATGGCTTTCCGGTCTATTTCCGTACTGCCCAATTGTTCAGTGGGTGTGTAGGAAAGATCCTGAATGAGATGATGCTTGGGTAACACTTGATTGAGAAAATCAATCAGGAGGTCTTTATTCACTTCTGTTCCAAACAATTTTTTGAAACCGTAATCCGTAAAGGGATTGATATATTTATCTTCTAGTGCCAATGAAGTAGTGATTTAGTTTTTATGTAAATGTACGAATCATGGTCGACCCCTTTGGTGAATGTAACAAAACTACCCCTATACTAACTCAACTATTTTCTTTAATTCAGAATATTCTTCCATGATTTCTTGCAAGCGTTTCTTCCTTAGCTTATGTCTTTGCCGGACCTCTGCCCCAATTTTTTTAAGATAATCAAAAAATAACCTGGCGTATTCTGCTGGCCCTATGTAATACTCGTGTTCATTCATATCTATCAAATTTACTGACTTAAACTAAGTAAGTGGACATGATAAATCAGGCTTTTCTGAATAATTATAAGTGAAATCCAGATTTTTTTTCATAGTAAAAATGAATTCATGTATGCCCTTTCCTGTTGATTAACTTTTATCGTTTCATCAAATTCGGAGATCTACTGAATATAATTAATTTTGGCCTCATTTAAAGAGTCAATGGCTTCATTATAAGCCTCAATGATAGAATTGACTACCTCCATTTTCCCAAGCCCCAAATACTACATTGATAAATATTCTTCAATATTTTGATCGCACTCCTCTATGCTAAAAATCAAATCATCAATTTTCATATAACACCATTTTAAATTGTTAAGTATCGTTTATCAACCATCAACAAACAGTTGTATCTAACACCATTTTAAATTGTTAAGTATCTTTTATCAACCATCAACAAACAGTTGTATCTAACACCATTTTAAATTGTTAAGTATCTTTTATCAACCATCAACAAACAGTTGTATCTAACACTGCATATCACGCAGTTAGAGCTGTATATATGAATCAAGATCGATCCCTCTGGTATTATTATATTATTGGGTCATAAGTGAATTTCGACCCATCTGTTTAGGTAAGAAATATTGATATAAAGATAATAGAAAAAACAAACACCTCCAATTTAATTAGCATTTTCTATCAAAATTAGCAAAATATTCATTCCTTTATTTCTCTCCCCCTACCCCACTATTCCACTCACCCATATATTCCATCTCCTCATACCACAAATCCAACAGCTAAATGGTCTTTCATATTATTTATCATTTCCTTTCGATAATATTCCCAAATGGAAGCAACACAAGCACATCTCCTCACTCTCCTCGATGGAAAAAAGCAATTCACCATCCCCATCTACCAACGCACCTATTCCTGGCAGCGGAAAGATCACACTAAGTATAAATTATACAATAATCCTCTCTCACTCCCCACTCCACCACTTCTCCACTTTCTCCTTCAATTCTTCTACTTTTTCTCCTTCTTCCTTAGCCATATTATCCTGTTCCAATGGGTCTTGACCGATATGATACAACTCCATTTCCCCATCTGGCACATTTCGCTCCTCCGGCCAAATCAATTTCCACGGATAGTCAATTCCTATTCTATGCGTCAATCCTAAGGTCGGCGTATCCACCGAAGGAATATCGTGCAGAAAAGCTTCCGCAAATACCGCTTCCCGATTTGCCAATAATTCCTCATCTAATACATTCACTCCCGGCAACACCTCCTCTGTCTCTATCCCACAAGCGGCCAAGACCGAAGGAACGATATCAATGCTACTCACCAAAGTTGTCGTATCTATGCGAGGCGTGATTTTTCCAGGCCATTGAAACATCATCGGTGTGCGAATTCCTCCCTCATAAGGAGTTCGCTTGGATCGAGACGCATATCGATTCGGTTGGTCAGGCTGTTGAATCCACCCATTATCGCACACATATATCACTAAGGTATGATCAGAGAGTCCTTGTTCTTCCAGATGATCAATAAGCGCGCCACACGTCTGATCAAACCACTCACACATAGCCCAATAATTAGCGATGGCCGGGGTTGGGGCTTTCTGGAGATATTTTTGTGCCAATGAATCCGGCGGATTGTGGGGCGCATGAGGGAGAAAAGGCGCATACCAGATGAAAAAGGGTCGCGCTTCTGTTTGGGCCTCAGCAATAAAGTCATAGATCGGTGCTAATCCCTCTCTTCCAATCGTCAATCCATCATCTCCATGCCTTCCGCCTCTTTCTGGATCGCCATGAGTCATTCCATGCGTAAAATGAGCTTCCTGCCACGATCCCAACCACCATTTGCCCGTCTGAAGGCTGAGGTAATTCAGTTGTTCCACATACTCCGTCAACAAGCGATGCTCATAAAATCGATGTTTTAGTTGATCAAACCATCGCTTTCGCTCCATACGCCATTCCTTACTGTAGCGTTTCCCCTCAAATTCAAAAGTCGGGTCATTGCCTGTAATGCCATGTTGGTGCGGATATAATCCCGTCATCATGGTCGCTAAAGAAGGCGAACATAATGGAGCGGCCACATAAGATCGGGTGAAGGTGAGGGAGTGTTGTGCCAATGCATCCAGATGAGGCGTTTCTATCTGCTCATGCCCCATAAATCCATAATCTGTCCACGCTTGATCATCAGAAATGATCAACAACACATTAGGAGGGATAATTTCTTCCGCTGTAGTAGAAGTAGACGTATCTGTTGGTTGGCACGAAATAAAAAGACACAATAATCCCAGTCCAAAGAATTTCTCCCAGGCTCCCCAAAAAAACCTGATCATGGAAGCTGAAAAATGTCTGCCAATGAGTTGGATGTGTAGGTAGTACATAGAAGTTTTCTTATTGGTACGGAAAACCTAAAATTAGTAGGAATATTAAATTATGCTAACAAAAAAATCCCCTCACCACGAAGGATGAGGAGACCGTTGAGTTGTTAGAGAAAATTGAGTTGTCTGAAATCTTATATTCCTACTAGTAATATGACTTATCTGATTTTTAGCAAACGGCGATTCATTACCAACTCGCCTGCCTTGACTGTCACAAAATAAGTTCCAATGTTAGTGTTACCTCTTATGATGCTTTTGCCTGTGTTCCAGGTATAGGTGTAGGTACCCGCTTCAGCATGCTCTTTGGTAAATGCTTTTACTACGTTTCCGAATCCATCTACAATGGTCAATTCTACCATTCCTCCTTCAGGAATGGTATATGCTATCTCTGTAGAAGTAGAAAAGGGATTAGGATAGTTGGTTAATCCCTCAGAATCCTCCATAACTTCTGCTACTTCCTCACTTTCTTCCCCCATATCCAAAGGTTCTTCCAGGTAAATCAAAATGAATTCGTTGTCGTCTGGAAGTATAGGGTTACGGCCACGGCTGAAAGGGTAATTGTTGTCGTTCAAAATACCGATCGTATAAGGATCTAGGACGACCACACTTTCGATGGTTACAAATGGGAAAGCAAAGGTTCTTCCTAAACCTACATCTCCGTCTCTTCCTGGCGTAGAAATCAATAATGGATCGCTGATGCTGATAAGGTCCACATTTAATTCCTTGGTGACATTTCCATTTTCCTTAATACAAACTTCAAATACCTGCTTAAAGCCTTCTAGATCTCCTTGTGTTCCATCTCTCTCAATGATTAATCCATGAGTTTCGGAAAACATAATGAAATCCCCGATAGCTCCGGCTCTTTCGTCTAATGGATATTCATAACGCGTTCCATTATAAGAAGAAGTGGCTAAATCAAATTCGTGGATCAATAACACTCTGGAGGTATCGTCTACTAAGGGTCTCTCTAATAGGGGTAATAATGTTTCTCCATCTGTAGTAAGGGCCATTCCTTCAAATCCTCCGCTAGAACGAGCACGGAAAGGATTGTCAAATGCAGTGGAGCGATAAGGCCAAAATAATCCTGCCATCCAGGGAGTATTTTCTCCGTCCTGATCTTGCATATTCGTTCCATCTCCGGCAAATCCCATAGGCGCATCTGGGCTGTCGAATTTGGGGAAGTCTCCAAACAAAAATACCGTCCTGATTACAGGAAAATTTTCGTGTACTTCTAATAAGGTTCTGAAGTCGAAACTCTGAATATCAGCACGATCAGCTAGTCCGTTGATGATAATAGTTCTGGCTACCGCTGCAGCAAATTCTTCAGGTCCCACCGTACGATCCGCAAAAACATCTCCGCGATTGTCCATATCTGTACGAGGGTTGATTTTGGTTTCTACGTTGTAACGAACGCGAGCGGCATTTTTCCAACGACGTTCTGCATCAGGATGATCTTTTCCTTCGCCAGCTTGATAGTAGAATTGGTAGAAATTGACGAATGAGAAAATTTGCTGTAAACTAGGGTGTACATAAGGATCTGGCAGTCCGAATAATTCCGCATAAGCTACTGACACTGGGGAAAGGGATAGATCATTGGTTTGGTTAGGACGGCTGGCAGTTGTTACGTCAGCAATGAAAGTCGACTGAATTTCAGCTAGCGTGAAGTCTTTGAATAGTACTTCATCTTCAAATTCGTAAGGCATTCCATCCGCTCTTCTGGCTCTGGCTGATTCGATATGTGGATCATGAGATAAGATCGCTATTCCATCTGAAGTAACCGCACAATCTAATTCCAAAGTGGTCATCAAGAAATCTAACGCAGCTTCGAAAGAAGGAATGGTATTTTCAGGGCGAAGGTTACGTGCACCTCTGTGGCCTTGAGCGTCTAATTTGGTAATATCCAGCAAGCCTTCTTCATCTACAAAATCTGGGATTCCATCTTCATCTCCGTCAAAGGTACTCGCAATTCTGTAAAGTAAATCAGGGCTATCGGAAATAATCCCATCTACCCCTAGTTCCATTAAAGCGACCATATTGACAGAATCATTGATCGTGTAAGGTACTACCGGATATCCTGCACTTTGAAGCTCGCGAACATTATGAATCTCACTGGAAGCAGGTACTAAACCGATACTTTGAGCGATGGAATCCTGTCTTCCCGTTACGAAGGTATTAGGATTTCCGTCCGCTAACATCACAAACCAGGGAGAACAAACAGGCGTTTTCATAGAACCATTGATTTTTGCATGCGTGTTCACTGCATTCATGATGCGTAAGGTAGTTCCTTCCTCATTAAAAGGATGCTGAGGTGCGCGAATATTCTCTCCCTCATTATCAAAATCGGGAAGCACATAAGGAGGATCCATTAATACTCCTGTAGAATCGAAGTGCAACAGGAAAGGTCCGAATTCATCTCCAATCCAAATGCTTCCGTCTGCGGTAATCTGAATAGACTCTATATCAAAATCAGCTCCGGTTAATACACGATCTTCCGTAAAGTGGTTAACAGTTGCAAAAGGAATCAATCCATTGGGATCTGTTAATTCAATAAATTCCAATACTTCAATCGTACCTTCTCCACCAAAAATAGACTCAAAGTCGGGACGAATGCGATAAATTCTTAGGTTGTAGTCTGCAGAATTCGTAAATCCTCCAAATCCGTTGTCAGACATCGCCCAAAACGTTCCATCTCCTATGTTCAATACAGAAGAAAAACCTTGAACAGGCTGTTTGTCGATGAAAGGCACTTCCTGCCCATTGATAGGTCCTTCACCAATGAAATTTCCGGAAGTAGGCCCTTCAGAAAAGGTCGCTGCAGGAAGAACAGCACGCCCAATTAATACATCTGGACGATTTTCTAATGCTTCCTCGATGATATCATCCATCATCGCTTTAGATTGTTGGCTCAATTCTTTCCAGTTTTGAGCTTGTACCACAGAAAAGCCAAAAGCGCACATCAATACTAATAACATGTGCTTTAGTTGTGGGTTGAGAGCTTGTAACATAAGGTAAATAATGTTTGGTTAGAATAGTATAAAAAATCCCTGCTGACCCTTTATTTCGAATAAAGGATAATTGCGATATATCGAACTAATATGATGAAATAGTTAAAAGAGAGTAACGATTTTATGAATGTAAGAAATATACCATTTTTGAAGATGTCAATAATCATTAGCCTAATAATTCACGCCTTATTCATCTCATTTAGATAAAGGTATTCTATATATTAGAAGTAATGGACATATGGAGTAAAATTAAACAACTGTATATGTGTAGATACGAACTTATTGGCAGTTAGAAGGGAAGAAATATAGCATTATTAATATACATTTTTGATAAAAGGGATCTATGTAAGAATTTTTTATAGTAAATATTTGAAAAGTATAATGAATAATAATATTCAACTCAATTAACTATCAATATAATTTTATATTGAATCGTCGTACAACTTTATTCACCCTAAACTATATACATTACCCTATTTAAACAGGTAAGATTTAATCATATTTTTTCCTATCATTTTTTCAATTCATTCAAAAAACTATGGAAAGCGCTATTCCTCATCAGGAAATGCAAGCCTTTATGGAAGCTGCCGTAGAAGAAGCCCGCAAAGGATTAAAAGAAGGCGGTATTCCTATAGGCTCTGTCCTTGTACATCAAGGCAAAATTATTGGTAGAGGACATAACCAACGCATACAAAAGGGCAGCGTGGTGTTGCACGGAGAAATGGATGCATTGGAAAATGCAGGAAGACAATCAGCATTAGTATACCAACAAAGCACGATCTATACGACCTTATCTCCTTGTCCCATGTGCTCGGGAGCTATTTTACTGTATGGAATTCCGAAAGTAGTAATTGGAGAAAACAAAACCTTTAAAGGATCTGAAGAATTGCTAAAGAATCACGGCATAGAAGTGACTATTCTCGACCATCAGGGATGTATACAATTGATGAAGGAGTTTATAGATGCTCACCCTGACATTTGGAATGAAGATATTGGTGTATGAGTCGATCGCAGGATATTTTTTTCGTACCAATGCGCTAAAGCGTTGATCTACAGGAACACATTAATAATATAGGAATGGAGAATCAACCACCATTACAGATACAGACTTATAGCTACAATTAGAGCGATTATATAAGCTACAAATAAAAATCCCAATACCATTCCTGCTATCGCAAATCCTTTCCCTTTCTTTCGATCAGAGCGTTTCTTCACTCGACCTAATCCTATAGGACTTAATATAGCCGCTAACAGTAAGCAGACAGATCCGAAAGCTGCCAGGACAGGTGAGGCTATGATACCTCCAAAAATCAGCGTTAAAATTCCTACGACTCCTCCCGCAAATCCTGCTAAGGCTACTTTATCATAGGAAAGCATCTCCGGCGGTACATCTAAACCTTTTTTCTTCGCCTTACGAATCTGTCTGTTGTACAAAAAAAGTCCTAATCGTTCCTTCATCTTCAACTTCCTTCCCAATTGTTCCTCTAGCTCAGTTTTTTTCCAAATGATCAAAGAATCTGTGGAAAAGCCTGTGTTAGAAGTATCAGACGCTTGAACATTAGCATCAAATGCGGAACTAAATGTTAAGCAAGGGGTAAATCCGATAATCCATACTAAGAAGAAATGTAGGTTCATTTTATATTTAAAAAAGCTCACATAAACTGAAAACTATTTTTATGCGCTGATAATTGCTGCTATAAAGATTGCTGTAAATAACCACCCTATGATGGCATCTGCATAGGCTAATCCCATTCCCCTCTTTTGATTCGAACGTTTGTCAATCCGAAATATTCCTACAGGCCTTAATATAGCTGCAATTAACAAGAAAACCACTCCAAGCCAGCCAATCCGAATGAAAAAGATGCTGCTCCTATGATCAAACCTAACAATCCCCCCATGGCCGTTGAAAAGCCTGCTAAAGCAAACTTATCAAAAGAACGTTTCTCCTTAGACATATGAGTGCTCCGTTTCTTTAATTTTCGAATCTGTCTGTTATATAAAAATAATCCTATCTTCTCTTTTAACTTTAATTTCCTTCCCAATTGTTCTTTCAGGCTTTTTCCTGGTAATAGCGTTAAAGAACCTTCAAAGGAACGTTCTACAGAAAGTGTAGGAACTTTGACGATATGGTTTTTCGCTGCTGCAAAAACCGCAGAGGGTATTCAACCGATGATGCAGAGCAGCATAAGACAACAACTTGTTTTATTAAGTAAAATATAAACTAACTGATAGCTCATGAGATGTATAGGTTAGTGTATTGACATCATGTTGGTCTTCAAGAATCTTACTGGAAATATGCGTTTGATGTTGGCGAGCTAGTTCTTTCTCTATAATCTCCTCAATAATTTGTTCTACCATGCTATTACCTGCCCATATAATATGTATGGGATAAGGCGCAGATAATATGGATGCTGGTAATTCTACCAGCATCCATGGAATAAGGTAACAAAAACACAGGCGACAGATACATTGGATCGTTTTCATGATTGTACATTAACAGGGTTCTAATTCGAAAGTGCTTTGATGATTGTGATGTTAATGGTTAGCATAAATGCTTCAATAGGTTAGTGCGTTTTGACAATATAAAGATGACACGTTTTCTTCTATTTCTGCTTCACTCATGTGGCTATCCTTAGCACACATATTACTTTAGTGGTTCATCAGGACTAAATGGTCCATTGTTAGCAGCTATGTTTCATTTCTGATGTATCATTCTTTATCTATCCAGCATGATGCGATCTGGGTAAGATCCTTTCGTATCTGTTTTTTTAATAAGAGGCTTCATTTCTTTTAGGGTTTTATTGTTGTTTGATAATGTTCCAATGAGCAAAGGGCTTTGTTAGTTAAAGAATGCCATTTTTTAACAGGGAAAATGACATTCTATCAATAGTAAGACAGTTAGAAATGGAAAATTGCACGGTAGTTTGTCGATTTATTTAATTTATATTCATAAATCAGTAGAAAATAAACGAATCCGGGCATAGCCACCCCTCTGGAGGACTATGCCCGGATTTATTACACCTAGTTGAAAACAGCTATTTCAATGCTTCCAGGATGTATTGAGGTTCCACACGTTCTCTGTAATCCCCTCCTTCAGATTGGGCAAATAAAATGGTGCCATCTTTATCGATGATAAATACAGCAGGAACTGGGAGCTCCCCCTGCTCGTCTGAATAAAAAGAATGAAAGTCGATTCCCAACGCTTTCATAGCTGCTACAGGAGCCTCCGAATTAGAAAATACCGTCGTAAACTGCCTGGCTACAACATTGCCTGGATCGCTCAACACTTCAAAAGCTAGTTCATTTTTCTCTTTTATACTAAGCGATTGATCAGGAGTTTGGGGAGAAATAGCGATGAATTGTGCTCCTGCCTCATTTATTTTTGACAAGATCTCCTGATAACTTTTCAGTGCCAGATTGCAGTAAGGACACCATGTTCCCCGATAAAAGGTCATCACTACTTTTCCCTCTTTCAACAAATCCTCCAACTTCACTAATTGGCCGATTGCATTTCCTAACGTAAATGTAGGCGCTTTATCTCCTTTCTGTAATTTTAGTGGAGAAGTATGCGTAGCAGCAAGTTGAGCTGCATCGGCATTAAAGGTATTCATGTGCGCTTCAGGAATCATTCCATTGAGCTGCTCAACTAATCCTTCTAATTGTTCCTTATAAGAAACTACATTTGTTGTTGCTGACATTTGAATTGGTCTTTAATAGGTGAATAATACCTTTCAAAGGTCCGCTTTAGCTGTTCCCTAATCTATCCGTAATTTGCCAAAAGTATTCATTTTCCGCCAAATCCTGGATGCTATTATTCCTTATAAAGAATCCCCACCCTCTTTAGGGCTTTTGAAAAGGACTAACATCCCTTATTTTCCTGCTACTCTTCCTCCACTTCTACAATCATCTCTACCTCCACAGCTATTCCTACAGGCAAAGAACCCATTCCCACTGCCGCTCTGGCATGTTTTCCCCTCTCGCCAAATACCTCCACTATTAAATCAGAGAATCCGTTGATGACTTTGGACTGATCGGTAAAATCTGGCGTAGCATTCACCATTCCCAATACCTTCACCACTCTTACTACTTTATTTAAATCTCCCAGCTCCTGTTTTAAGACGGATAATTGAACGATAGCAGCCAATTTAGCCGCTTCATATCCTTGTTCTACGGTCAAATCTTGTCCCAATTTCCCAGTGATATAGGTTCCATCAGGCTTACTGGGACCTTTTCCTGCTAAAAATAATAAATTTCCTGTCCTCACAGCATGTACATAATTAGCTACAGGAGCTCCGAGGGATTCATTTAATTCTATGCCCAAAGAGCTTATTCTTTCCTCTACATCATAATCGTATAAAGGTGGGGACTTTTTCGTAGGGGTAGCTTCGTTCTCAGCCACTTCTTGTTGGACAGCTGGTGGATTACAGGCCAACAATACCGTCATCAGTACACATAATAGGGTTCTCATAGCAGTTTTATTTGGGTTGAAATATCGCCTAAAATGGAAGGAATTATCCAACTTTCAAAGTTGGGCATGATTTTCACTCGAAATGATGTAAAAAGTACAGATGCATTGAGAATCCACACATTTTCTATCCTCTTTTCTACCCCATATACCACTTATTAATCGCCCTTTTATAACAGACCTACTACCTTAGCCGTTGGCACAAAATAAACTAAGCGTTTTGAATAGCACTAAAAATGAAATATCTTTCCATCTAACCTATTAATCACTACGATCGTGCTACTTCGCTATATTGTTGCCATCTTTGTGTGGATTAATTTCGCCAGCCTCCAGTCACAGCCTAATGAGAACTCACCCAATATCATTCTTATTATGGGGGATGATATAGGATTTTCGGATATTGGTTGTTATGGAAGTGAAATCCATACGCCTCATCTGGATGAGTTAGCTCAACATGGCACACAATTTACGACCTTTTATAATAGAGCTAAATGTGGCCCTACTCGTTCTAGTTTACTCACTGGATTATATCAGGGAAATCATCAGGCAGTTAATATTGCAAGCCTACTCAAGCAAGCAGGATATACGACGATCCACACTGGGAAGGAACACTTTATTTCATGGGTTCCAGATCATATATATGCGAGGAATGCCTTTGATTATGCCTTTACTTTTTGGGCTACCAACGAATATCACATTCCTCCCGATAGCACCTTCGAACGCCCTTTTTTTCTGGGAGATAGAGAATTAGCTGCGAATGAAATTGAAGTAGAACATGAGCCATTCTTTAAGACCGATGTAATTACTGATTACGCTATACGATACCTGGAAAAAGAGCAAGCTACAGGCAAGCCTTTCTTTCTATACCTTCCTTACCATGCCGCACATTATCCCCTTCAAGCTAAACCTAAGGATATCGCCAAGTATAGAGGAACCTATAAAAAGGGATGGGATGTTATTAGACAACAGCGATATGAACGCATGCTGTCTATGGGAATTATTGACTCAACTTATCCATTAAGTGCTCCCACAGATAACATCAACCAATTTAGAGGACATCCCCAAGGGGATGAAGAACGAAGGGCCAACATTCCGCTTTATCGGCCATGGGATTCACTTACGGAAACAGAGAAAGACGAATTAGACCTGGAGATGGCGGTATTTGCTGCAATGATAGACTGTATGGATCAAAATATAGGGAGAGTCATCGATTGGCTGAAGGAACACGGCGAATATGAAAATACGTTGATTCTTTATTTATCGGACAATGGGTCGTGCCCCTATGATTCTAATGTGGATTTTGAGCATCCTCCGGGACCGGCAGATTCTTACCGTACGCTAAGTGCAGCCTGGGCCAATGTAGGGAATACGCCATTTAAATATTTCAAGCAGTTTGGGCAGGAAGGGGGATCAAGGACACAATTTCTTATGCATTGGCCCCAAAAAATCTCCCAATCTGCTATCACTCATCAATCAGGTGCTGTAGTAGATATCTTTCCTACTTTGCTGGATGCAGTAGGGCTTTCCTATCCCAAGGAAATAAATGGCGTTCCTACTCTTCCGTTAGCAGGTCGTTCTTTATTGCCTGTTGCGATGGGAGAGACCATAGATGAACCTGACTATATTCTTTCCGGTTTTGGTGAGCGCTTTAGAATGTTTCGAATGGGAAAGTGGAAAATTGTTCGTACCAATGATCAGGATTGGGAATTATATGACCTGGAAAAAGATCCAACGGAAATGGTCAATTTAGCTGAAAAGTTCCCTGAAAAAGTGGAAGAGATAGTGGCGGAATATCAATCCGTTAAAGAAGCTTTTCCTGAACAAGCATCCACGACCAACTGATATATATTCGGATGATTAATTTTTTCAATGATGGTACTGATTCGAATTGGTTACTTCTTGCTTTTGTTTTCCTTAATTTCCTGTCAATCCTCTACTCCAGCTTCTTTTTCAGAAACTCATCATATTAATTCTCCCCCATCTTCTGGGCAGGACTCTACATACATCAGTGTAGATCTTAGAGATTGGGAAGTGGATAAATTTCCGGAGGCTATTATAGTAGACATTCCTTTTGATCATTCCCTACAACGGCCTAAACGTTATAAAGCTTATCCATTTAAGTTCATCTTAGATCTATTGGTTACTACTTACCAACTCGATACCACTCAAACAGAAATTGTCTTTGAATGTAAAGATGGATATATCCCTTCGAACTCTTTGGCAGAGCTATATGAAGCTGGTGGCGGGTATTTAGCTTTTCAGGACATGGATGCGGAAGGCGGCAAATATTGGCTGGAAGATAAAGAGGCCGCTTATGCCCCATATTATTTAGTATGGGATCGCGTAGCTAAAGACGATCACCATCTCGCCTGGCCCTTTGGCTTAATTAAATTGAGAATTGTTACTAAAGATCCTTATGTATCTTTATATCCTTCAGAGCGTCCCGATTTAGTTCAGGGATTTGAGCATTATAAAACGCATTGTATTAAATGCCATTCCTTAAATAAAATAGGTGGTATTATGGGGCCTGAATTTAATATTCCTCAGAATATCACAGAATATTGGGAAAGAAATAATATTATCGCTTTTGCCCAGGATCCTCAGTCTTTCCGTTATAATTCCAAGATGTACGCCATTAGGAGCTTAAATTTACTGGAACTAAATGAAATAGTTGATTATCTAGAATATATAGCTACCCGTAAAGTAACAAAGGAATAAGAAAAAATCTCTGAATATATATACATTTTTGCTTATTTTTATTTTTCTATTTGTTCCTCAATATCAATAACTCATCTTCAATATGGCTATTTACAACCTAAACATTAATGGAAAAGATTACGAGCTGGATGTAGCTCCTGAAACTCCTATGCTTTGGGTCTTAAGAGAGCATGCAGATCTGGTAGGCACTAAATATGGATGCGGAATTGCTCAGTGCGGTGCCTGTACTATTCATCTGGATGGCACTGCGGTCCGTTCATGTTCTTATCCTGTATCTAATGTGGGAGACAAGAAGATTACTACGATTGAAGGGCTCTCTAAAGATGGAGATCATCCTGTACAACAAGCATGGCTAGAGCATGATGTGGCTCAATGTGGATATTGTCAGTCCGGTCAAATTATGAATGCAACTTCTCTTCTCAACAAAAATCCAAATCCTACCGACGAAGAGATTGAAGTTGCTATGAATGGAAATATTTGTCGTTGTGGTACTTATATAAGAATCAAAGCTGCGATTAAGACAGCTGCAGAGAACATGTAATTTCCTCCATTAAGGCCTAATAGCTAAATCAATTAACCTATCATCATGAGCTTAATTCAAACCTCTTATAATAGAAGATCTTTTTTAAAAGTTTCCACTTTAGCAAGTGGAGGCATGTTAATCGGATTTAACTGGCTTGCTTCCTGCCAACCTAAAGGAACAACAGGCATCGTTTTGCCTGAAGAATGGTTTAATGTAAATGCCTTCCTTAAAATCGGAGATAACGGGGTAGTTACGATCATGTCTCCTAATCCGGAAATTGGTCAGAATGTAAAAACAGCTATGCCAATGATTGTTGCAGAGGAGTTAGATGTAGACTGGAAAAATGTGATCGTTGAGCAAGCGGGATTAGATACAGAAAACTTCAAGCGACAGATCGCCGGAGGTAGCCAATCTATTCGTGCGGGATGGCAAAGTTTGAGAATGGCTGGGGCTACCGCTCGTAGAATGCTGATGGAAGCGGCAGCGAAAGAGTGGAGTGTCCCGGTAGCGGAACTTACTACTGATGCAGGCTATGTAAAACACGAAAAGAGTAATAAATCTATCGGTTATGGACAATTAGCCGCAACAGCAGCTGCGATCGAAGTACCTGAAGAAGTAGAATTAAAAGATCCTAAAGATTTTAAGATTATAGGAACTCCTACTAAAAATGTAGATGGCCCGAAAATAGTTACAGGTAAGCCGTTGTTTGGTTTGGATGTCAAGCGTGAAGGAATGCTTATCGCTATGTTAGTTCATGCTCCTGCTTTTGGCATGAAACTGAAATCCATCAATGATAATGAGGCAAAAGCTATGCCTGGTATTAAAGATATAATTAAGGTTAACACCTTATCTGAAGACACAGAAAAAACATGGTCCGATAATACTGCGTTCCCGGAATTCGTAGCTGTCGTAGGAAATACCACCTGGGAAGTGATGCAAGCTAAAAAGGCATTGGAAATTGAATGGGAATCAGATGGGAAGTTGGAAAGCACAGCCGATCACGAGAAGGAATTGGATAAGTTGATAGCCAAACCAACTAAGGAAGCTGCCAGAAGAGATGGTAATCCTGAAGCGGCCTTTAAAAATGCGGCGAAAGTCATTGAAAGAACGTATAGCGCTCCTTTCCTGGCACATAATACGATGGAGCCTATGAATTTTTTCGCCCATGTTACCGCAGAAAAAGCTGAACTTGAAGGGCCTATACAAACACCCGAAAACTTAAGAAAAACAGTATCTGTCATTACAGGACTTCCCGAAGATAAGGTTTCTGTGATGATGACCAGAATGGGTGGTGGTTTTGGACGTCGTTTGTATGGTAATTTTGGTCTGGAAGCAGCGGCTATTTCCAAACAAATGAATGCGCCTATCAAGTTGGTGTATACGCGTGAAGATGATATGACTCAAGGTCTGTATCGCCCCACCTATAAAGTGAAGTATCGTGCAGCCCTTGATGATAATAACAATCTGATCGCTTTCCATGTAAGAGGAGCTGGTGTTCACGGTAGTCCTTTATTCCCGAACAGGTTTCCTGCGGGCGCCGTAGATAACTACCTGGCAGAAAATCACTCCTTAGATTCCAAAATTTCTACCGGAGCATGGAGAGCCCCAAGATCCAACTTTATTGCAGGTGCCGAGCAAGCGTTCTTGGATGAAGTAGCAGAATTAGCAGGAAAAGATCCTATCGATTTCAGATTGGAACTGTTCGAGAAGGCCATGAAGAATCCAGTAGGAGAAGATAATGATTATGATGCTGAAAGATATGCTGGCGTGTTAAAGTTAGTCAAAGAAAAATCAGGATGGGGTACTGGAATGCCTAATGAATTTAGAGGAGTTTCTGCTTACTATTGCCACAACTCCTACGTCGCCCAGGTCATCGATATGGTCAAAGAAGGAGATCAACCTAAGGTGAAAAAAGTATGGTGTGCCGTAGATTGTGGTATCGTCGTGAATCCTCTTGGAGCATTAAATCAGATCGAGGGTGGGATCGTAGATGGTATCGGTCATGCTACTTACAGCACGATGACCTTCACTGATGGTATACCCGATCACCAAAACTTTGATACTTATCGCTTGATTAGACAACAGGATGCACCTGAAGAAATTGAAACGCATTTTGTGGATAATGGAATAGATCCAACAGGCTTGGGAGAACCTTCTCTTCCTCCTATCTCAGGAGCTTTGGCTAATGCTATTTATCAGGCAACCAAAGAAAGATTGTATGATCAACCTTTCGCACAAAAAATGAAGTCAATTGATAAGATGGGTTAATGAATTAATCCTTAAACAAATAGGAACTGCCATTCTATCACAGGATGGCAGTTTTTTTATATTACTAACAAGCGTTAAGTACTTTTCTCATCATAATGTCACTCATAGGGTTAGCAGTAAGTTTTTTTGATACACCAATGAAAAATTTGTTTGTCTTTTAGTAGATTTTTTTAAACTAACATTTACGCATATTAACCTCATTTTCAAGCATGAAAAACCCTATCATTATGTTATTGTTGAGTGGAGCTATGCTGTCTACCAGCTGGATGTGCTATCACTCTGAGCTATTCGATCGTTTGAATCTTCCCTTTGTGGCAAAAGCTGCCCCCAGCTTTAATCCAAATTCTTTTATCAGTATTTGTGGTGCTGGTGGCCAGAAGTTTCCTATTCCATATACTCCAACAGCAGATTCAGATCCTTTAGCTCCCAAACTGGAAGGTCTGGGAAATTTGGAATTTAAGGTGAGTACAGAAAATGAAGAAGCACAGTTCTTCTTTAACCAAGGAATCCGGTTAGTGTATGCTTTCAATCATGCGGAAGCTTTACGTGCTTTTCAGGAAGCTGCCCGACTTGATCCCGAACTGGCTATGGCCTATTGGGGACAGGCGTTATCTCTGGGGCCAAATATTAATGATCCATTCCCGGATAGCACTCGTCAAACGGAGGGATTCAAAGCTATTCAAATGGCTAAAGACAAAAGTAGTAATGCCAGTGATTTGGAAAAAGCACTGATCGAAGCACTTACTTTCCGCCATACAAATAAGAAGGAGGAACAACAACCATTAAATGTGGCTTACTTTGAGGCTATGGAAAAAACCTATGCCCAATTTCCCGATCATCCTGAAGTGGGGACATTATACGGAGCGGCTATTATGAATACGATGCCCTGGAATTATTACGATGAACACAATCAGCCCAGGGAACATACCACAGAATGTGTGAGTGCCCTGCAGAAAGTAGTCGAAGCGTATCCAAATCATCCGGGTGCCCATCATTATTTCATTCATATCATAGAGGCTCATGATCCTGATTCAGCTATTCCCAGTGCGGATGTGTTAACGACGCTTATGCCCTCTGCAGGGCATATTGTTCACATGCCTTCTCATATTTATCTTGCCGTAGGAATGTACGCTGAAGCAGCAGAAACCAATAGACATGCCATTCAAGCTGATGAAGATTATATCGCCCAATGTCAAGCGCAGGGAGTTTACCCATTGGCCTACTATCCTCATAACCTACATTTCTTATGGGCCGCAGCTACTATGATGGGGAATAGTGATGAAGCCATCGATGTAGCTGAAAAAGTGGCCAGTAAAGTCCCCCCAGAATTAGGAAATGAGGTTCCCTTTATCCAGGATTTTATGTCTGTCCCTTACCAGGCCTATGTTCGATTCGGACAATGGAACGACATTCTAACTTTACCTCCACCTAACGAACAATTACTACATGCCCGCATGATGTGGCATTATGCGAGAGGAATTGCTTTTGTACGTAAAGGTCAATTGGATCGAGCTGAAATTGAATTGGTAGCAGTTAAGAATATTGTACAAAGGCCCGAGACTGAAACTTTATTGGCTGCGTATAATAATCCTACCCGCAATGTAGGGCAGATTGCGGAAACAACACTCGCTGCTGAAATCCTTTCCGCTAAAGGTGATGAGGATGCGGCGATTGAAATGATGAAAAAGGGGGTGGAATACGAATTAGGTTTGGTATATCAGGAACCAGCAGCGTGGCACTCCCCTGTTAGACATTCTTTAGGCGCTTTATTGATCGAAGCAGGAAAGTTTGACGAAGCTGAAGAAGTGTATAAAGCGGATCTGGAAGTACATAGAAACAATGGTTGGGCATTATTTGGACTTCACCAAAGTCTGATCGCTCAAGGAAAAGCCGAAGAGGCTGAAAAAGTAAAGCTTCAATTTGAGGAAGCCTGGGCGGAAGCGGATATTGCCTTGACATCCACAAAGTTTTAGGTAAAGAAATGTTCGATCTTACACTTTTAAGTAAGTGGACACATAATATACGGTAACACTCAAATTTAAGGACTGATTATCAACCATAATCATCCAGTAAAGCCTGTTTCTTATGTTCACATACTTAATGGAGAGAGATGCAATATTAAGATCATCTAAGTAATTTTATACTATCCGAAATTGACAGGCGATAAAGCAAAGTGGTATAATGCCGTTTTGCTTTATTTCATTATATAACAGATCATCATTTTTATCTTGAATTTATATTTACTACATTTAAGGTAAATATAAATATATGTATGGGTAAACACAGGTTAGGTGAATTAGAAGAGATTGTTTTACTGACGGTTGCCATCCTATATGGAGAGGCTTACGGAATAGCGATTGTCCAGGAAATGGAAAAAAGACTCAACCGAAAAATAAGTATAGGATCTTTACAGGTAGTTCTCAGAAGATTAGAAAATAAGGGCTATCTCATTTCAACATGGGGAGAGGCTACGAAAGTGAGAGGGGGTAAACGCAAAAAATTCTTTACTGTTACTTCTTTTGGTCAACAGGCACTTGAAGAGGTAAAAGAGCAGCGAACGAACTTGTGGAATGCTATTCCTAACATTGCCTTTGACGGACCTTATGAATAAGCCAGAATATCATCCTCCTGGCTGGCTGATCCGATTATTCCGTTGGTTCTGCCATCCCGATTATGCTGAAGATATTGAAGGAGATTTACGTGAAAGATATTTCCAGCATGCACAATTATATGGCCTTGGAAAAGCTAACATCATATTTGCCTGGGAAATCCTTCGATTATTTCGCCCGGGACTCCTCAGACCATTTTTTCGATTTCATTCAGTTATCCATATTAGCATGTTTAAACACAACATAGTTATTACCTACAGAAGCTTCATCAGAAATAAAGGTAGCTTCCTGACAAACCTGGTGGGATTATCTACAGGCTTAGCTTGCACTATATTTATTTACCTGTGGGTCATACATGAACTTAGCGTAGATACATTTCATGAACATGATCATCGCCTTTATCAAATATTGGAACATGTAACAGTAAATGATGAAATAAGAACTTCCTATGCCACTTCTGCCCCTGTTCCAGAAGCTCTTAAACAAGAAATGCCAGAAATAGCATTTACTTCAGCAGTAGCTCCCAGCCATTGGCCTGGGTTTAACAAATATATGATCACCCATCATGACAAGAATATTAGAGCTTCCGTACAATATGTAGGAAAAGATTACTTTCAAATGTTTTCATTTCCACTCCTATTCGGTCGAGCGGATCAGGTGCTAGGGGATAAATCTTCTGTCGTTATTTCTCAGGAATTAGCGAAAAAATTATTTGAGAAGGCGGAAGATGCAATGGGAAAAGAAATTAAGGTTCAACATCAACGCACTTATATCATCTCAGGAGTATTTCAAACGATCCCATCTAATTCTTCTATCCAATTTGACCTTGCTCTATCTTTCGAATCTCTTAAAGATGAAATGCCTTGGGTAAAGGAATGGCATAATTCGGGACCTCGTGGATATGTGATGTTGAAAGAAGGAACTGACCTGGGGTCTTTCAACCAAAAGATCGCTGGTTTTATTTCGGAAAAGTCTGGGCAGGAAAGTAGGATACCATTTCTCAAACCTTTCTCTTCCAAATATTTATACGGTAATTTCAAAGATGGCCAGCAAGTTGGGGGGAGAATTTCCTATGTCAAATTCTTTTCTCTCATCGCTCTATTCATCTTGTTCATCGCTTGTATCAATTTTATGAACTTATCTACAGCTCGGGCTTCCAAACGCCTAAAGGAGATGGGGATCAAAAAGGTCCTGGGATCAAGAAGAAAAGAACTCATTATTCAACACTTGGGAGAGGCATTTTTTATCGTAATCCTATCATTGGCGGTTGCCTTGGTGATGGTCCATTTCCTGATGCCTATCTTTAATGCTATCACCGGAAAGCACTTAAGTCTATCGTTCGACCTTATGCTCATACAAGGCTTAATAGGTATTACTATATTTACCAGTTTACTTTCAGGAAGCTATCCTGCTTTATTTCTTTCCAAATTATCTCCTATGCACATTTTCAGAAATAACTGGAAAGTCTCTCAGGGAGAAAGACGGATTCGACGAGGATTGGTCGTTTTTCAGTTCGTTATCACTATGCTGTTTATGGTGGGAGTGAGTGTAGTGTACCAACAGATGCAACTCATTAACTCTCAGTCATTAGGATATGACAAAAATCAAGTGATCTACATTGATGCGGAGGGAACACTCACTGATGATAAGGAACCCTTTTTTCAGGCGTTGAGCAACATCCCTGGTATTATCAATGCATCCAGTACCACTCATAATCTCACCGGCCAAAGTTGGTCCACTTCTAGCGTAGAATGGGAAGGAAAACATCCCGATGAGCAAATAGAATTTGAGATGGCAGGAACTTATTATTCATTTATAGAAACCATGGGGATGAGCATGATACAAGGGAGGTCATTTTCCAGGGAATTTGGAGATGAATCTGGCAAAATTATCATCAATGAAGAAGCCCTTCGCAAGATGCGCCTTCAAAATCCTATTGGTAAAAAAATAACTATTGGAGAGGAGGAAAAAGAAATCATCGGTGTAGTGAAAAATTTTCACTTCGAATCATTACACTATCCTTTAAAACCGCTGATATGTGTATTCATGCCTGATGGAGGAAATTTCATTACCATTAAATTAGACGCAAAAAGAGAATTAGAGGCTATTGATGATTTACGGCATCTTTATCAACAACTAAATCCCGGCTTTCCTTTTCAATATCACTTTTTGGACGAGCAATATCGAGCACAATATGAAGCAGAACAAAGAGTAGCTGTCCTTTCAACATATTTTACCGCTTTAGCCATTATTATATCTTGTTTAGGATTGTTCGGCTTAATCACGTTTACTATGGAAAGACGAATGAAGGAAATCAGTATACGAAAGGTCCTTGGTTCCAGTACCACCGGAATTATTGCTTTATTATCTTCAGAATTCACAATCCTAGTAGGGATTGCCATCACTATCGCATTTCCCCTCAGCTATGTCTTGTCCCACCTGTGGTTAGATCATTTTTCTTATAAAATTGATCTGCAATGGTGGTTATTTATAGGAGCAGGTGCCATATCTTTATTGATTGCATGGATAACCATTGGGATAAAGCTATTCAACATTGGGTATATTAATCCCATTCACCATCTCAAGGATGAATAATCGTTGCTCTCTAAAACTATTTCCTCCAATACATCCAACCAATTAAACTTACGACCAACACTATCAACATCCATTCTTCAGGTTCGGGCGTTCCATTAACCGTTCCATTAGGAATATCACCTTCCTCAGCCATGTTGATAGTAGGGGTCGTCATTTGCTCTTTTCCGTGTTCGACTTCTCGATCAAATCTATCCTCTCTTTTTTCCGCCTCTTCCAATTCTTTCTTCTGCCGGTCATTCACTAGTACAATCATGGAGGAAAAGGGAGATACGATAGAATGTGTTTTGGCAATAGCATGAATCTTATCCATCAATGCTAATGAAAGGGGAGAACTATGATTTAGGTGATGCATGATCATTTGATGGGCAGCTAAGGGAGCAAGTTCGTTTACTTCAACAGAAGGCAGAGTAGGCGCTAATCCATACACGTACCCATCTTCATAGGAGATGATTGTTTCCTCGCTCTGTTTCCAGTTGGTTAGGCTAAGTGCTTCTGTTAATTGGTCCACAGAAGTAACCGAATTCCCTCCATGTTGGTACATAAATTCTAATAATTGATCTGGATATGCTTTCGGAAGTTGTCCATCTATATGAAAAAGGAATAAAGGACTCTGAAACGAAGGAGTTGATGAGCTATCTTGTGCTAATTCGTAAGAACCTTGATCTGTCAGCATGATCATCGCTTCATACGCTCGATCTCCTAAGATATTCTGCATATCACTCAATAGCTCCAACGGTTGAGAAGAACCGTAAAAAATCATATGCTTTCTAGGCGTATTCCCATACAATTCATCCATCACTGTTGAGAGAGGAAGCTTGAGCTGATCATATCCTCCTAAATAAACATCCAAATCCTTCTTATGATATACATCATATAGTTGAATCAACACTTGTTTCAATTCACTTTCCCTGGCATTCATACTATACGAACGGTCTATCACCAGAGCAATATCCTTTGGCAAATGTTTCTCTGTATCCAACACCTTTTTCTCTACTTGAATGAATGAGTCTCCTTCATCCGATAAAGAGATGGTAAAGGTTTCTGGAAGAGTTAATGGCCTCTCAGCTTCGTATCTAGCAGGAAGCCAGCTTTTTGTATTAGGCTGAACCTGACCATTGATAGTTCTTACCGTCTTCTTTTCCCAATATACATTCCTCTTTTCCAGTAATTCAGGCATGATCCATTGCCCATCTTCCTGAGCAATGGTCCGAATCCGCATCCACAAATAAAATGGATCTCCTTCTTTAAATTCTGATACCTGCTGATAGCGATAATCCAATCTATTGCTGGGAATGGGAAAAGCTCTCAAGCGATATTGTCTAGGGCCAACCTGCTCCAGCAAGGAAGGATCTACTCTCCGCTCCAATTGTCTTTTATATACCTCCTGAGCTGCTCCTCTGGGCGAGACATTAGGCGCATATTTTTTAGGAACATCTTCTTCATCACTCAACCATAAACCTGTAATCACAGCCTGTTCGGGTAAAGAGAAGTAATAGAAAATTTCCTGATCTGTAAACGTCTGATTGAGATAGGTTTCTTTCAGCTCAATATCCGCATAGGTATCATGTTCCTCTACAGTAAGGGCTTGCTCTACTAATAACACTGTTTCCTTATCCTGATCCAGTAATCCCGCTTCTACCGTCGTTCGATTCCATGTGGCGTGAAGCGCCCTATTAATCGCAGTTCTTTCTCCCTTTTGAATCGGTGTGTCAAAAAACGTTTCATACAATGCTGAAGCTTTCCGTTTGTCTTTCCACATTTTTCCTCTGTACAGAAAAGGAGTAGCTAAGAAATTATACCCTTCCTGAATACGATGAGCAGTTGAATCTCCAACTCCTAACAGCTCTTCATACATTTCCTCTATATGAGTGTTGGTTTCCGTATCCCCTAAATATCTGTAGGAAGACACATATGCATGTAACAGCCCTTGACGAATAGCATTTGATTGAGCTAATTGTTCTTGTTTCCCCTCTATCGTTTCGGAGGAAAGTGCTAATAATTCAAAGGCCTTCGTTTGTCTTTGTGAATAATTAAAAATGACAAACATCACAAGATTTCCTACAATAGAAGCGATAGCGATGATCCAAGCTCCCTCTTTAGAAAATTGGTGTTTATGCCTGGTAAAGTGCTTGAAAAAAGAAGAAATATATAGGAAAGGTAGGACAATGGGTAAAGCAACAAGAATGGTGGCAGTATAGGTAAAGAGGAGCAGGAATAACAAGGCCAACAATCTTGTTTCAATAAGGATCTTATATACTTCAGAGATCCATTGAAATTGGAAAAATTCTTTTATGAAAAAGAAGCCTATAGGGATGGCATAAAACAAGGCCATCATCGCGGCATAAGTCCCGATCAATAAAAGTACTCCATGTCCTATTAATATACCTGTAGACATGGATTTGCGATAAGATGAAGGTTGGTAGATTACATCCCATAAGTAAAAAAGCATTCCTGTTACTCCTAGCAGTATAAAGTGAAAGGAACTGGGGTTTAATTCCCTAAATACCATTAATCTCAACAAACACACTAACATCAGTGGCACTTCTACGCCATAAAATAGTCTCAGCAGAACCTCGGGTTTCTTTTGAAGTTTAGTGGCGGCTAAGGTTACACAGCAGATGGGAATCACCAACAATAACAAGGAGAACAATCCAAAATCCCAGGGCATCTTACCCCAAAAAATTTCCACTAATATATTAGAAAACACCTTCTCTTGCGCTTCGAGAAATACGATAAAGACAATAAATATCACATTCCAGGACCAAAAAAGTCCAAATCTCCAGATAGGATGATACAAGAGGTTTGTGAGCTTTTTAAATCGTGCCATAATAATTAGAAGTTAATAATGTGTCTGTAAAGATTTATAATTATTTACGTGTTATCTTATTGAATGCTTTCATAGAATTATCCCCCCTACTCTCAGACTAATGCTCAGTTATCCATTGGCCCACGCTTTCTTTAATTTGATACATCACTTTAGCTACCTCCTTATCTTCTTCCTTCACATTCCCTTTAAAAAGCAATGAAACCATTACCCAACCTTTGGATGTACCACTTATCTCAGCCCAAATCCTGTCGGCATAATCCTCTGTGATACGCGATTCGTGTTGAAACCAATAGCAAGCCGTATATTGAGCTTCCATTAAATCTAGCCATCGTACGGGAAAGGATGAATCCAATAAATAAGTATGTTCATTCTTAATTGAATGTCCACTTGCCTGTATACATAGCCTTGGGAGATGGTGGCTCTTCCAGTTGCCTTTTCCTGCCATCAAGAAGCTTCCCGACAGATCATTTGTGTTAAAGGTAAATTTGTAAGCAGGACATTTCGTTTCAAGAAAGAATTGCTGTTCTTGCTTAGTCAATTCTACTGGCTCGATGGCTATCCCATTGGCCAATGAATCACCTTCAAACATGGAGATTTGAGGTAGCACTTTAGGTACAAATTCAGTCATCGATTTTTCTATCACAGAAACCAGTACCATTGCAGAAACAAGTCCTATTAATCCTCCCCAATGATACCAGCTTTGAGAAGTAGAATGATGTGTCTCTGTTGTACCTTCCAGATTAAGAATAACTTGGTCAGTTTCCTCCCTCCCGTTTATTAATATTCCCTCCTTTGGTTCAGCCTTTGGCCATTGGTCCACCATCCACCAGACCCAAACACAACTCAAAATGAAAGCAATAATTCCCATAGGCTGGTGAACGAATGCAGCCATCTCAGGAAGTTCAAGAACAGCATGCAAACAAACGATAAGGAACACTCTAGCTATATTCCCCAATAGCAGTGCCATCGTCAGCAAAAAGAACATGCATATCCAAACCCATATAGACTTTTTCGCTTCTATCCATATCATTGCTCCGAAAAAAAGCCATCCATACCATAAACTTCTTACTCCACTGCACTGTACATCAATCTGCATCGCTTGATTTTCAATGAATAAAATGGTGCTGCTGTTAGCGTATTCTGCTCCCATAACCCCAGCAAAAGAAGCTATCCACTTAGCCATCAATATTCTCAATGGAAACCCCAGATACACATCAATCAAGGTTCCAATCAGATTGAAAGAGGGAAGGATCATAATTATCAACAATAGCGGTATGAGATTCTTTTTCCACGACTGTTGAGGGGTATAGAAGGTCAGGATTCCATACGCGGTAATCATGAAGCATATATTGGATAGGGTATTTACGCCTATGAATACTGAAGTTAGTAGAAAAGCGATCGTTGCTCCTAATACCACCAGCATGCCAAATACATGAAACTGGAAAGGCTGAAATAGCTGGTTGGTCTGTCTGGCGTTAAGTTCTTTTATATAGTATCCACCTATCAGGAGGATCAACATTAGATGAAAAAAGTGTACGTGTTCAGTAATGGACTGAAATAGTTTGCCTAATACTGATGTGTACAATACGATGATTGCACCTGTTAAGAGCAGGATAGAACAAATATGCCTATATCGGTTTAGGTGCTTTTTCATACATTAACAACACAAAGTTATCTATTGCCTCCTGATCTAATTCGTACTGATTTTCAGTAACTTTAGCAACTTTTTTGATCATAAATCTTTCGATGAGGTTCATTTGGTCTATTAACAATTCTCCACCGAATAATCCCTTTGCTAAGGCATGCGCTCTTAATTGTTCGGAATAGGCCATGTCAAACTCCTTTTTTCCTTCTTCTTTCGCCATAAAACAGATAAAAAGGCCCAGTCTTTTTTGGCACAATTCCTCTTCATGCTTCTCACAAAACTGCTTTACCTTCTTTTGTATCTGGCCCATATGAATAGAGCCTCCTACTATAATGGTCTCGTAATCACTAAGATTTGTAACACTTCCCTTCGCTAAATCCACCACATGCGTTTTTTCTTTCCCTAGCTTCTGTTGTAATTGAAGAGCGACTTTTCTGGTGGTTCCGTGTTTACTCATAAATACGATCAGATTTTCCATGATATAGGGATTAAGATGTTCATATAATTCAATGCGCAAATGCTGTATGCGAATGAGTTTATGAAAAAAATGATCCCTTACGAATGACTCAAGATCCATTTAACATATGATTCCTCTCACTAGAGCTTAGATATATCCCATATAATTTGTTTATGAGCGGTAATGTCAATAGGTACTTTACTGAAAAGCCTATTCATTACCAAAAGTGTATATGTCTGTCTGAGTATAAGTATTACATAAGCTGCTTGATTCAGGGAAAGAGTTCCGACCGATGTAGCACGATGGGATGGTCAGAAAAAACGTGCGTATTATTGAATGTTTGGGACTTAAGGAAATAGCTTATATCCATTCTCTAATCTATAGTAAACTTTATTAAGGTATATGTTCAACATTAAACGGAAGAAATCTCCGAATGGCCAGCTTTTCCGGATAAACAGTTCTTATTGGAAGATTAACATTTTGGAAAGGTGAGCGAATAAAATTTAGATTCTCTGAATTCGTTGAAAAAACTCCTCTTTAAAAGATTTACCTATAGGCACCTCGGCTTCACCGATTTCTATAGTATTCCCATAAATCGCGCTTATATAATCCAATGATACAATATAGGATTTATGAACCCTGACGAATTGATGTTCAGGCAGCCATTCCGCCAATCTTTTTAAGGCCTGATAAACCACATATCTTTGGGTAGGAGTATGGACTTTGACATATTCTCTTAATCCCTCTATATACAAAATATCTTTGTAAAGGATTTTGGTCCATTTGTAGTCTACTTTTACATACATGTGATCAGTCTGTTTGGAAGGGTGGGAAGCTTTCGTAGAATTCGAAGATTTCTCAACACTGAATTCCATAGCCTTGCTAGCCTCCGCTTTCCTCTTTAATTGGATTTGTTCACTACACTTGGACACAGCCTGAACAAATCTTTCAAATGAAATGGGCTTTAGCAGATAATCCATTACTTCCAATTCATAGCCTTCTATCGCATGTTTGTCATAAGCAGTGGTTAATACAGTCGCTGGCTTTTTCCCTAACGTTCTCAACAAATCCAATCCCGTCAAATCTGGCATCTGTATATCGAGAAACATAATATCCACTTCCTGTTTCTGGAGTACAGCTAACGCCTCCATCGCATTTTGACAGGTACTAATTAGCGTAAGGTTAGGTAATTTTTCTACATAGGTGGAAAGTAGTGTCCTTGCAAGATGTTCGTCATCTACGATCAGGCAGCGGAATATGGAGTCTTCAGTTACATTCATGATAAATCAATATTTAGGAGAACAGAATAACTACCCGACAGTGATTTAACGGAAAAGGTATACTTATCAGGATATATTAAGGCTAATCGTTGTTTCAAATTTTCTAACCCAATTCCACCTTGGGGCATCTGTACTTTATTTTCGGGTACACTATTGTGAATCTCAAAAGATAATTGGTTGTCTTCCACTGTTAGCATAGCTTTCAACCATCCTTCTTTTACATTTTCGACATTACCGTGTTTGAAGGCATTCTCAAATAATGGAACAAAGAGTAAAGGAGGGATTTCTACTTGGTGAATATACCCTTTAACTTCAAAGTCTATTTGTTGAGGTGTTGCTGTCTTTAACTGTTGAAGACTAATATAATTTCTGAGGTATTGGATTTCCTGGATCAACGCCATTTTATTCTCATTACACTCGTATAACATATAACGCATCATTTCCGACAATTTTAATATCATGGATGCCGCCTTCTCAGATCCTACAATGAAAAGGGTGTAAATATTGTTGAGCGTATTAAACAAAAAGTGGGGATGAATTTGAGTTTTTAAAAATTTCAGTTCTGCTTCCAGCTTTTGATTTTCTATTTCCTGTTTAGCTTGTTGTTGTTTCTGCCATCGATCGAAAAACCATATGGGCAATGTAAGGACGAAAATGAGTAGAGATGAGGCAAAGGTTCTGATAAAGGGATCGGGAGTATGCAAAAACTCCTGTAAATAATAGCTGGAATATACGAGCATAATTTTTCTCAACCCATCTTTCGCATTAGATATATTCAACACAATATTGGATATCTGTTCTGCCATTTCTTTCTTTGCTATAGCTTCTGTAGGGCCAAATAGCGGAATGTCTAACAAAAAGTAAGCTACCCCATGGTCGCATAAGGCTCTTAATATACTTATCACTAGAATCACCAGGAAAGATTGACGTAGATAAGCTGAAAGATTGTGCTTGTCAAAATACCTGGGTAGGATAATCTTGAAATGCAGATAGACCATAGCCATCTGCAGCAATATATGGATCGCAGTACGGATCACTGTAACTGACAGAGGAAGAATATAGTAGAGCCCTCCAATGAGTAATCCACTGTAGGAAAACCAAAAGAAAATATGCAAGTACTTACTCAGTTGCTCATGAGTAATCTTGCCCAATAAATCGCCAATATCAGGTAACTTCATCACAATATTTTTGAGGCTAGTCTTAATATAAAGATAATAAGGGCATGGGAAACACCATTTCTCCTTTCAACAAACAGGCCAATTTTCTCTACGAATAAATCCTTCCCACCCCTATCACCTTCTGATGAATCTTTTTCTCCATTTATTGAAACACCCATTACATAGGTTGAAATAATTTCCACGAAATGGAATAGATATTGAACTTGATACCATCATATTTTAGTGTAACTCTTATTCTTTATTTATTAAACACATAGTAGTTATTATGAAATTCACGTTCAATTTATTAAACACACTTTCTGTTAAGTATACCTTGTTGCTGATTGTCTCTGGAATGATCCTTTATTCTTGCTCTGAGGAAGATGATAACCTAAACAATTTATCCGATGAAGCTTTGGCAGAAGAAACAGCCTCCAACGTCGCAGAGATTGACAATCAATTCTACGAAGCATTTTATCTGACCGACGAGTTGATGGATGGAACTTCCTCAATAAGAAATAGTCAATGTGCCGATATCAGTCTGGATACAGCGAATAGAGTTTTTATCCTGGATTATGGGGAAGGATGTACAGGACCATTTGGGGTGGAAAGAGCGGGAAGCATCACCATCAATTATCTCGGCACATATAGAGAACCAGGTTCAGAATTATCTATAAGCTTCTCAAATTATACTGTCAACGGTAATAGTCTCAGTGGAACCATTGCAATGAGTAATTTTAGTACCAACGATGATGGGCAAATCTTTTTTACCGTTCAGATTTCTGGAGGCGAATATACTAACAATCAAGGAGAGACCATTACTTACAGTTCCCAAACCACCTATACCTTCATAAGTGGAGAGAGAAACAATGATATAGCGGATAATGTATATAGCATCGAGGGAACAAATTCAGGAACAACGAGCGAAGGCATATCCTATACTTCCACCATTGCTTCTTCCTTAACGTTGAATTCTTCTTGTCTGGCTCAACAACAAGCATATGTTAGCTCAGGTGTGTTAGATATTACCTTATCTACCCTGGAACTTCCTGCTTCTATAAATTTCGGCGATGGAAGTTGCGATACTAAAGCTACCTTAACTTACGGGCCATTTACACGAGAAATAAATCTTAGGTAGTTTACATATTCATATTCCTGTTATGTACATGGAATCTCCTGATTATTCGGGAGATTCTTTTTTTATTTTTCGACCTTGATGAATGGAATATGACTAGCAATGATGGTATTTTATGCTTAATATAAATTAACTATATATCAACGATCAATGATTCCTTGCTAATGAGTTCCACACATTATACTCCTTTTACCAGAAGGCGCTTTCTAACCTACCTAGGTATATCTTCTTTATCTTCTATCCTACTTCCCTTACCTCAAACTTTATATTCTATGCCAATAGGTCATAAACAAGCCCGTACTCCATTACATATTAAAGCTACTAATGCCAATTTTGAAAGGGAGCCGCTATTGAAACCCTTTGGATTTAAAGGGAGTGCTATGACTGAAGTATGGCAAACCATTGCCATGATAGAGGGCGATTCAGAAATCCGGGAAGTTGGTCTCGGTACTCAAAATGTCTTATGGTCAGATGCCAGGGTATTCGCTAAGCACTCGGAAAATGGGGGAAATGCCCTCATGTTTGCGATGACAGAAATGGGATTGAAGCTGATCCGAGAGAATACCTACACAGATCCTATTAACATGCTCGATCAAATTCTGGATCCGGTTTGGGAGTATGGAAAACAAATTACAGGGCAGCAAGATCTCCGCAAAACCTTTGCATTGAATGCGCTGGTTCCCGTAGATAATGCAGCCTGGTTATTATATGCCCATCTTAACGATATCACTGATTTTGATACGCTAATTCCTACCACCTTCAAACCTGCCCTTTCTCATCGACATCCCTTTGTAGCTAGTATTCCTGCTTTAGGATATGGAACTGAGATGAAAGACATTAAGAAGATGGCTGACGAAGGTTTTTTCATTATGAAGATCAAAATAGGTGCACCAGGAAGTCAACAGGAAATGCTGGAAAAAGATAAAGCTTTTTTGAAAGCCATTCATGATACAATTGGTCATTATACATCGCCACATACAGATCATGGTAAGATTCCTTATTATTTTGATGCCAATGGAAGGTATGAAAAGAAAGATACCTTATGGCAATTGTTGGAATATGCCAAAAAAATTGGTGCATTAGACCAAATAGCAGTCATAGAGGAGCCTTTTGGAGAACTTAATGAAGAAGATGTAAGTGATTTTCCAGTCATCATCGCTGCTGACGAAAGTGCTCATACAGATGAGGATGCACTAAGACGAATAGAACAAGGATATTCAGCAGTAGCTTTAAAAGCTATCGCCAAAACATTGAGCATGACCTTAAAAATTGCCAAAGTTTGTCATGATCATAATATTCCTTGTTTTTGTGCCGATTTGACTGTCAATCCTATTTTGGTAGATTGGAACAAAAATGTAGCCGCCCGATTAGCCCCTTTTCCCGGGATGGCTTCTAATATGGGGCTACAGGAAACCAACGGACATCAGAATTACTTGTATTGGGATCAAATGATGAGCTATCATCCGGTACCAGAGGCTTCTTGGGTTACTTCTCAGAAGGGATTATATCATACGGATGATGCTTTTTACCGAGAAAGTGGGGGGATATTTGCGGCTTCTGAGCATTATTCTCAGAGAGTACTATAATAGTGTTATCCAAGTTGGTACTTTAACTTTTATATCATCACATTTACAACAGTAGTTGGGTCAAAAACATCCGAAAGACTGATTAAACTCGACATGTGAGTCTTCATCCTTTAGTTTGGCTCTCAATATGTTTAATTCTTCTTCCATTTTTTGCATTTTCTCTAATGCTCTTTCTCTCAATTCCTTCTCTCTATCCCCTCTTTCCTTTTCTTCCTGTGCTATTATAAAGGGACTACCATCTGGACGATAAACCTTCACCCCATGATCTGTTTTTCTGATTTCTATTCCAAGTAGTGTACTTCGCCAGTAACACCCGTTAACTTCAATCAAATGATCTCCTTCTCTCTCCCACACTTGAAATGATTCTCTTTCTTTCTCAGGATCTAGCACTATATACTCTTTTACTCCATAAGTTTCATAGAAATGAAACTTACGCCGCATTTCTTCTTTTTTATCTGAAGGAGATAGTACTTCAATCACTACCTGAGGGGGCGTATTATCCTCCAACTATTGCTGATAAAAAGGACGATCCCCTTGTGGCCTCCCTAAAGACACCATCACATCAGGAGCCATAACGACTTTATTATTCCCTTGTACTGGATACCAAAACAAATCTGCAGCAACAAAAGCTAGTTTGTCCCTAAGAATGATGTTAAGATTGTTAAAAAATAAAACAATCTATTTAACTAAAAATATTAATATTACCATTTTTTTTAGTGAATATATCTATACTAAGCTATCCTGTATTGTTCTATCTTAGCTTTACTGTATGCTTTACCCGAAGCATGGATATGCCATTATTTTTATTTTTGTGCAGCATCGAAGCAACAAATTTGGTCTATTTTCTTAAATAAATAGATTAATTGATCCAACTCATTCCCTGTACCGCACTATCAATGGAAGAAATAACTACCAATCAAAAGTTTTCTAAAAACCCACGTAAATCTTCAAATTCCGGGGATGTATTATTGGCTAAGCTAAAAGAACTCATCCTTCAAAATCTCCAAAATGAACAATTTGGAGTAGAGCATTTAGCTCGAGAGATGGGAATGAGTCGCTCTCACCTGCATCGTAAACTAAAAGAAGTAAATGGTAAATCTATTAGTCAGTACATTCGGGAATGTCGCCTTGAACAATCTTTTAAACTGCTCCAAAATTCCGATCTAACTGCTTCAGAAGTTTCTGCCAGAGTGGGTTTTGGAAGTCCTAGCTACTTCAGTAAGTGCTTCCATGAATATTATGGCTATCCTCCCAGTGAAGCAAAAAATCATATAACTGAGTTTCCAATTTCTAAAGCCCCATCCTCAACAAACACCCTCTATCCATCAAAGATATATCAGAAGTTGTTAGGCTTGGGAGCAATAAGCATTGTATCAATTATCATTATTATCTTAATCCTTCAAAAGATATCAACTCATCATACGCTTCCCAAGCAAGGAGAAAAATCCATTGCAGTTTTTCCCTTTAAGAATTTAAGTGCAAATCAGGATAATCAATACTTTGCCGAGGGGATAGTAGATGCCATCACTCGTCAATTATCTGGAATTGAAGACTTAACAATGGTGCCTCGCTCATCCGTAAGTTTCTTGGTCAAGGATCAGATGAACCCTAAAGAAGTTGCGGAAATACTAGGTACCACTTATCATTTAGAAGGAAGTATCCAAAGGGTAAATAATGATGTCCGGATTGAGGTTCGATTAGTGGACGCCATAAAAAATAATCAAATATGGGCTCGCAATTTTGACCATCAGTTTAAGGATATTTTTCAAATTCAAAATGAGATAGCAGCTAACATCGTTGAAATTCTCCAGGCCAAACTCTCTTCTGATGAGCAACAGCAATTGAATCAAGCTTATACTACTAGCCCAGAAGCTTATGATCTTTATTTAAGAGGAATTTATGAATACCGCACCTATACCAGAACTAGAAATCGGTTAGCTAATGAATACTTAACAAAGGCTATTTCCTTAGATCCACAATTTGCGCTAGCTCACGCCTATTTAGCTGCAACTTACTTAGCTCAAGGTTCTATATTCGGGGCGGAACTTTCTGCACTAGAATCCCTAAGACTAGCTAAACATTGTATTGATCTGACACTCAGCATAGATCCCCAATTACCAGAGGCACATTTATACTTGGGCTATTATTATTTATATCATGATTGGGATTTTGGAAAAGCAGAACTTTTTTACCAAAAGGCTATTATCAATGACAACCCTGATGCATTAGCCATTTATGCTGATTACTTGCACTTTAGTGGACAACATAGAAAAGGACTCGAAATTGCTGAAAGACTCGAAAAAGTACACCCATACTATCCTAATACCCGAATGATTTTAGGACTGTTCTATACGGGTCAATATGCAAAGGCACAATCAGTAGCTGAATCTCGATTGAAGATTTTCAACAATTATCTCTTACTGGATTCTTATGGTTTCTTGTTGCTAAATACTCATCAATATCAGGAAGCTATAGAAGTTTTTCACCATATTTTTGACCTTGAAAATATTAGATATCCTAGAATTTTGGGTTGGCTAGGAGCAGCTTATGCTAAAAATGGTCAACAAGCACTAGCTTTAAATCTGATCCAAGAACTCGAGCGTGAAAGACTTAAGTCCAACGCTGGCTCTAAAGGATTCTTTATTGCTGTTATTTATGCTGCTTTAGGAAACTCATCAGCCTCTTTGAATTGGCTTGAAATTGCAGTGAAAGATCATGAAATGGAAATTCCATGGCTTACTTCAGAGCCTCAATTCCTTCCCTTACATGATGAAGCAAGATTTCAAACGCTACTTAATCAGGTAGGATTCTCGATAGTGGAGTAGATCTCTATACTCCCTACTTAAGCCCCATTTTGCACATTATACAACATAATTTAATGCCCCTGCAACATCCTTGCAACCCATTCACAAATAATAAAAAAAAGCTTTAAGACCTCACAACCTCATTGATAGGTAGTATCTCGACTAATTATCCACTTTAGCATCGAGATCAAATTTATCACACAATGAAGTTCAAAAATCTATTTTTATTTACCCTAGCAACAACCCTTTGGGGATTCCCATTAATAACTTACGCCCAATTCAGTCTCGAAGGAACTGTTTTCTTAGAAAGTGGAGAAAAGGGGAAATACGCCAATATCATTCTTTATCAATTATCAGATTCTTCTTTTGCTCAGGGAACATTGAGCGATGAAAAAGGTAGTTATCAATTGAAAGACATTTCTGTTGGCATTTATGAGTTGAGAGTCAATTTATCGGGATATCAATCTTATCGACTTTCACCTATCTCGCTTCAAGAAAGCCCTTTTCAAAGACAACTTGAGGATATTACCCTTCAAGAAAAGCAATTTAGTCTGGAAGAAGTAGAAATTAATGCGACTCAACCTTTATATGTTCAACAAGAGGACAAATTGATTATTAATGTCGAAAAGAGTATCCTGACTGTCGGAGGTGATGCACTTCATATTTTATCTCGCTCTCCCGGAGTAAATATTAATTCACAATTGGGATTCATAGCTATTAATGGAAAAGAAGGTGTGTTAATAGCTATTAATGGAAAAACCAGTCGCATGCCTGTAGATGCTGCCATTCAAATGCTCCAAAGTATGCCTGCATCCAGCATTGCTAAGATTGAACTTATCAACAACCCTCCAGCCCAATACGATGCAGAAGGAAATGCAGGGGTCATTAACATCATATTAAAAGATCATCAAACACATGGGGCCTCAGCAAACATTTCTCTGAATGCAGGATATTATATAGGCAATGATGAAAGGATAGGAACGATTCAGGGTTATGCTGGAGGTTTCAGTACTTCCTTTCAATATCGAAATGATAAGTTGAATTTATTGGGCCATTATAGTTTCCAAAGAAAGGATCCTCGCCATATTTGGGACAACGATCGTGAGATTATCTCCCAAGCACATCGGGTAAGAACCATAAGCGATAGAGATCCTCTAATAGATATCCATAATGCTCGCCTCAGCCTGGATTATTCTATTAATGAAAAAACTATAATAGGGGGAATCTTAGGGGGATATATTAATTTTTGGGATTTAGAAGCAACAAATACCACCGAAAGATCTAGCCCTGACTTAGAAAGAAGTGCGAGTCTAATGGAAACTATAGAATCCAGCCACTGGAATCACTTCATGGGAAACTTTTTTTTCACGCATCAATTTAGTACCAGCAGCCAACTTCAGATCGATTGGGATTACCTCTATTACCATCACCGAAATCCCTCCGACTATCAACTCATTTCTGAATCATTGGCCACTAATCCTTCTCCTTTCCCGCAGTGGTCAGTGAGTAAGGAGACTCCTATTAATATTATGGTGGGAAAAGTGGATTATCAAACGACCTTAAAAGAACATTGGAATATAGATTTAGGGATAAAATCAAGTATTTCCGAATTTACCAATGATGTGAGCTTTACCGCAGACACTACCGCAGAGATTTTTATTGTAGGCTTAGAAAGTACTCATCTAAGTGAAGATGTATGGGCAGGATATGCTAATGTGCAAACTCAACTTGACTCTTTGACTAAATTGTCTTTGGGTATTAGATATGAACATACAGAATCATTACTTCAGAATTCACAAGGCGAAGCCATGGTCAGAAGATCTTATGGAAACCTCCTCCCAAATTTCCAAATCTCACATGAATTCCGGCCTGAATTGAGACTATCATTCGCCTATAATCGAAGAATTACCCGTCCGACCTTTAATAACTTAGCTCCTTTTGTCTTATTTATGGATGCCAATTTGTTGTCCACAGGTAATACAGCCTTACTCCCTTCTTTTGGCGATGTACTTAAATTACAATTAAATCTTCATCATCATAACTTTAGTTTTGAATACAGCAGGCAAAAAGACGCTATCGTAGGATTTCAACCTATTAAGATCGAAGGAACGCAGCAATTTTTATATCGACCTGAAAATCTGGATCTTTTTACATTGTATACATTGACCTGGAATGCCCCCTTGGATATCACCTCTAATTGGTCATCCCAAAATAGCTTATCTCTCATGTATCAAACATTAGCTAGCGATCATTTAGGCTTTCCTCTTGAAGATCAACTTTGGACATTCCAACTGAGTTCTCAGCACCGTATTCAGTTAGCTGAAGATATGGCTTTAGAGGTATCAGGTAATTTCTATGCTAAGCGCTTTTTTCGTGCTTATGTGATAGAACCTTATGGCACGTTTAATCTAGGGATCCAAAAGACATGGAATAAAGGTATGGAATCACTTACTCTAGGCGTGGAAGATGCTTTCTGGACCAATCGCTGGGAGGTGAAAAGAAACATCCCCGAAAATGATATTTTTGCCAGTTGGGATTATGTATGGGATCCTACTCTTATACGACTAACTTATACAAAGAAATTAGGTAAGCCTTCTATGGAAAAGGCTACGAGAAGATTGGGAGGTTCAGCAGAAGAACAAAAAAGAGTGCGTTGACATGGGAAGGAAGAATCCCTTGGCTTCCATGAAATCGGAACGAAAAGTGATGAATAACAGGGTAATATGGAGTAATACTTTCATAATTAAGTGCGTTTTTGATGGTTATATCAATATGAATACCTTCAAATAGAAGTTATCACTCTCCTTATCAACAAATGTGTTAGTAGCATCAAAATGGAAGACAACCCTAAAACAATGTAGAGGCGCCTATTAAAACAGAGGATATGATTCGTTTTACTTGAACTCTTAAGCAGAAGTCTGTAATTTCTGACCTTTACTTTTCATTAATAAAAACGGGATTATCAACGAATGAGCACTAACACATCAACTACTACTTCAAAAGACACTCACGCTCATATTCACAAGATAGGCGTCATCATGAATGGTGTGACTGGCCGCATGGGAACGAATCAACATCTGATGCGATCTATTGTGGAAATTATTCGCCAGGGAGGCGTTAGGCTGAATGCCAATGAAGTGATTATGCCAGATCCTATTCTGGTGGGAAGAAATCCTGCTAAACTAGAAAAGCTGGTGGAATTATCGGGCGTCCAAAAGTACACGACTAATGTGGAAGAGGCCCTGGCAGATAGCGCCTACCAGATTTATTTTGATGCCCAGACTACAGGCAGAAGGTATGATGCAGTGAAAGCAGCCGTAGCAGCAGGGAAACATGTGTACTGCGAAAAACCATGTGCAGTGGATACCCAACAAGCCATGGAGCTTTATCATTTATGCCAAAAAGCGGGGATTATTCATGGGGTGGTTCAGGATAAATTATGGCTTCCGGGCATGCTAAAACTGAAGCGATTAAAAGAGAGTGGTTTCTTTGGGGACATTTTGTCTGTAAGAGGGGAATTTGGGTATTGGGTATTTGAAGGGCATTCTATTCCTGCCCAGCGACCTTCCTGGAATTATCGCAAAGAAGATGATGGAGGAATCATCGTAGATATGCTTTGTCATTGGCGCTATGTCTTAGACAATCTATTTGGCAAAGTACTATCTGTCTCATGTACAGGTGCCACGCATATTAAAGAACGAATAGATGAACAGGGAAACCCCTATGTCTGTACCGCTGATGATGCTGCATATGCTACCTTTAAATTAGAAAATAACATTATCGCTCATATCAATTCTTCCTGGACCGTACGTGTTCGAAGAGATGATTTGTTGACCCTCCAAGTGGATGGAACGAAAGGTTCGGCGGTGGCTGGCTTACGCGAATGCTATATCCAACACTATGGAAATACTCCCAAACCTGTCTGGAATCCAGATGTAGAACAACCCATTCGATACTTTGATGATTGGGCCAAAGTTCCAGCTCAAGAACCCTATGACAATGCCTTCAAAGCTCAGTGGGAACTATACTTAAAACACGTGGTGCTGAATCAACCTTTTCCCTGGGACCTTCTGGAAGGGGCAAAAGGAGTTCAACTGGCAGAAAAGGGAATTGAGAGTTGGCAAAAGGGATGTTGGCTGGACGTAGAATCATTGGCATAAAAAGAAAAAAATGAGTAGTACCAATAAAGTTGCACTTATCACTGGAGGAAGTAGAGGGATAGGATTGGGAATAGCTATCCAACTCATCAAAGAGGGTTGGGATGTGGCGATTAATGGGGTAAGACCGAAAGAAGCAGTAGAGGAAGTGTTGGACCAACTAGCTGCGCTTAGCCAGAAGGAAGGCCAGCGAATCTTATATTGTCAGGGGAATGTAGCGTTGGAAGAAGATCGACAGAAGATGTTGACCCAACTAACAGAGGAAATGGGAAGCCTAAATGCACTTATTAACAATGCCGGAGTAGCTCCTAAACAACGCTTGGATATTTTAGAGACTACGGAAGAAAGTTATGAGCGAGTGATGGATATTAACTTAAAGGGACCTTTTTTTCTTACCCAAGCTGTGGCTCATTGGCTCATACAACAAAAATCTGTAGCTCCAGAATTCCCTGCCTTCATTATCAATATTTCCTCTATATCCGCCACCGTCGCTTCTTACAATCGAGGAGAGTATTGTTTATCCAAGTCCGGGATGAGCATGATGACACAATTATTTGCAGCCAGATTAGGGGAAGAGCACATTCCTGTCTATGAAGTGCGTCCAGGAATTACGATGACCGATATGACTTCTGTGGTCAAAGAAAAATATGATCATTTGATTGAAAATGGGCTGACTTTACAGAAAAGATGGGGCTATCCAGAAGATATAGGAAAAGCAGTAGCAGCTTTAGTAAGAGGAGATTTTCCTTATTCTACGGGCCAGGTAATCATGGTGGATGGTGGATTGACTATCCCGAGATTATAGTTAACTTATCTAAAAACTAATACTAATACACTCGTCATGAAGCAAAAGCAATTCGGCTGGATCGCCTGTATTATATTGGGATGCTTCCTAATTATTCTTAGCTTTTCTCCCATCGTTATTCCAAATGGCGTATTTGAACCTACCTTATTTCACATTCCCTACACTATGTGGATGGGATTTTTGATGAGTGTATTGTTCCTGTTACTCACTGTATTCGCCATTTATTTCCACCCCGCTAATAAAAAGAATACTCCATGATTACCGCCCTTGTCATCACCGGAATCTTCTATGTTGGTTGCCTTTATATCTTCGCTACCAGAGCGAGGAAGCAGTCAGAAAAAACTACTACTGGATATTTATTTGCGGGAGCTAATCTGGGGGCAACGCTGGGAATATTTACCTTTGCAGCCACTTTGTTTAGTACGTTCACCTTGTTGGGCATGCCAGACTTCTTTAGGACCCACGGAGTCGGCGCTTGGATATTTCTAGCCATCGCTGACATTATGATGGTATTTGGGATTATAACGATTGGATATTTTGTTCGTCAACAAGCCAAGGATCAGGAATTTCAGGGAATGGCAGGATGGATCGGCAGGCTGTATAGAATGCCTTTTGCTGCTTATCTCACCTTTATCGGGGCATTCATCTTTTTAATTCCTTATGTAGCCATACAAATTAGAGGGGTAGCTATTTTTCTTCATGCCGTATTTCCTGAAGTTCTTCCCGTAGCAGGTTGGGCCATCGGAATGGTCGTGCTGATGGTGGTATATAGCGAAACAGGAGGATTAAAAGCGATTATATATAGCGATGTGCTTCAGGGCATTTTATTACTCATCGCTATTTGGGTCATAGGTGCTAATTGTCTGATAGACATGGATGGCTTGTCCTCAATGTTCCAACGTGTAGAAGCGAAAGAGCCCGCACTGTTATCCACTCCTGGCCCTAAGGGATTATTTTCTTTCCAATTTTTGGTGGCTTCCGCCATTGCCATTTCAGTCATTCCCTACACACAGCCGCAAGTGTCTACGAGGATTGCTATCATGAAAGATACTCGCTCTTTATTTCGGATGGCGATAGGATTAGGCGTTTTTGCTATTCTGGTGATCCTCCCTACCCTATTTATTGGAATGTATGGTGCGTTATTTTATGCCAATGTGCCTACTGCTGAATTTCTGGAGAACGCACTAGTCAGAGATCAACCTCCCGTTTTAGCAGCTATCGTCATCATCGGTCTTATCGCTGCCGCTATCTCTACTGCAGACTCTCAATTATTTGCTCTGGGTTCTGAATTGCGATCTTTGATGAAAGGAGAAGATCATCGTTTACTAACTATCACCCGGGTAGCTATAGGCTTTTTCGCCTTACTAGCATTAATTTTTTCCCTTTATAGCTCTGATCAATTAGTGCTATTAGCCAGAACCAGCTTTGCAGGTACCGCATTAATGGCTCCAATGATTTTGTACGCCATTTTTGCTCCAACCTACCAGTCCTCTGCCCATATCCTCCCTATATTGACAGCTGTAGGAATGGGAATGTTCCTATTGGCACAGTTTAATATGTCATGGATGCCAACTCAATTGTTTAATGTAAGACTGGACTTATGTTTGTTGGTTATTTTAGGAGCTTTAGGAATTGGTCTTTACGTAAATGCCCACTCGTTGTATAAAAAAGAGGATGAAAAAGTTAAGATGGAGGAGTTGATTTAACAGAAATATATAAACCCTATAAGCATTCAATCTTCCAATCCTGCTGCTTTCAATTTGGCTTTGAGTCGTTGGATCTCTTCCTCCTTCAAAGCAGCTTCTTGATTTAATTCCTTTCCCGATTTAAATACTGTGCCATCAGGATGATATACTTTGACACTTTCGCCTTCTTTTTTCAGCCTAATTCCTAACAGAGAACTTTGCCAATCAATATTGGACAAAGGTGATCTAACCAATTTGTTTGCCCTCCTTTCCCACACCTCAAAATCCTCTTTATTGTTTTTTTCAGGATCAATCACGATGTATTCCTGCACTCCATACATTTCATAAAAGTCCAATTTTTTACGCATCTCATTCGTCGTATTTGAAGGTGATATTACCTCAAACACTACTTGAGGAGCCACATCATCTTCCTTCCACTGCTGATAAGAAGGACGATCCACAGAAGGCCTACCTAAAGCAATGAGTACATCTGGTGTGATGACAATTTTATTTTTTCCCTCTACCGGATACCAAAATAGATCAGCAGCTACAAATGCCATCTTCCCATCCAACAATATTTCTAGATTATTGAATAGTAGTACGATCCATTTTAATTGCCAAGTATTTTCTGCCAATGGTTTTCCATCTGATTGTGGGTAGAATGTATCCGCCCAGTTATACCCCAATACTGTATCAGATTTATTCATATCTGCTGCGATTATATTCTTTAATTTACTCAAAGGACAGCATAGAAACAATGAGTATTCTAAGTAGAATAGTATTTTGCTAACTTTTAACATCAATATGTAGCTGTAAAAAGGCGAAATTCCACTCTTGACAATTCCTTAAAATCCTTTAGACTGAAGGAATAAAATGCTTATTTTCATTAAGAAATGTATATTTTAAAGAATTATGTGCTATCCTCTTCAATCGAAATTAACCCAATACACCAATGACTCCTCTCCCCTTACATAATCGAAGATCTTTTATAAAAACGACGGCTCTTGCTGGCATGGCTGTTCCTTTTACTGCCTGGTGTACGCCTTTTTCTGATGAAGAATCCTCAAATACTCCAACTGATGCCTTTAGTATTCATCTTTTTTCCAAACATTTACAGTTTTTGGAATATGAAGAGATGGCTGCCAGAGCAGCAGAAATGGGATTTGATGGACTGGATTTGACCGTGCGGCCGGGAGGACATGTTCTCCCAGAGAATGTAGAAACGGATTTACCTAAAGCAGTGGCTGCTATAAAAAAAGCTGGATTATCGCCATTGATGATGACCACCGCCATAGATGAAGTCAATCCCCTACATCAAAGGGTATTGGAAACAGCTAGTGCTGAAGGCATTGAATATTATCGAGCCAACTGGTTCAGATATCCCGATGAAGGAAGTATCCCCGAAGCCATACAAGCCTTCCGTGAAAAATTAGCAGCATTAGCCGACCTAAATGTCAAGCTCAATTTGACAGGTGCCTATCAAAATCATGCAGGAAGATTCGTAGGAGCTTCATTGTGGGAAGTATACGAAATGCTAAAAGATGCAGATCCTGAAGGTATGGGGGTACAATACGATATCAGGCATGCAACTGTAGAAGGTGGATTATCCTGGCCCACAGAATTGAGATTAATCGCTTCCCGTATCAAATCTATCGTCATTAAAGATTTCAAATGGGTTCAGAAAAATGGGAAATGGAAAGTCGAGAATGTACCTTTAGGTCAGGGAATGGTAGATTTTCCCGCATATTTTAAAGCTATCCGGTCCTATGGCATCAAAGCCCCTATTTCACTTCACTTAGAATATGACTTGGGAGGTGCTCAAAGTGGAAAAAAAGAGATTACTAAAAAGCCGGAAGAGATTTATTCCATCATGAAAAGAGATTTACAACAATTGCGATCCTGGTTAACAGAATACCAACTTGTTTCAAACTAACTTTCTATAGATGATCAGAATTACTTCATTTCTGCCATTTTTCATTGTAAACTTTTTCTCTATACATCCTTATGATCTGCTCCTGATGCTTTTAGGAGTTTGTGTTTTTTCTTTTTCCTCTTGCCAGCCAAAAGAACATTCAACTCATCAATCAAAGAATAAGCATGTAAATACTATCCCTGTGACCTTTATCCAAGATGTCGAACACTCATATTTACAATTGGATAGCACGATGTTAACGTTGGAGGTTCTCCCCAATGAATTCGATGTGCCCTGGGATATCAATTATGGTCCTGATCAATGGCTTTGGCTCACCGAACAAAAAGGAGTGGTCAGCAGAATTCACCCCCAAAATGGAGAACAACAAAGGCTACTACAGCTAGAAGATGTTCACTATAAAAAATCGAGAGGCCTTCTTAGTATGGCGCTTCATCCCGAATGGGACAGAACCCCATTTGTATATTTACACTACACTTTTTCTTACCTGGATCATCAAAAAAAGGAAAACATTCTCTCTCGTCTCACCCGATATAAATTTGAGGGGGATACCCTCTTAGATCCACAAATAATTCTAGATAGTATACCCGGGAAATCCTATCACAATGGCTCGAGGATGCTGTTTACTTCCGATCATAAATTACTGTTGAGTACAGGAGATGCAGGAAATAAAGAAGGAAGCCAGGATTTAGCCTTTTTGGGCGGAAAAATATTGCGGATGAATCCAGATGGTAGCGTTCCTTCGGATAATCCAATCCCTGGCAGTTTAATTTATACATATGGACATCGGAATGCTCAGGGCTTGACCTACGGAAGAGGTCAGATTTATAGCTCTGAACACGGACCGAATAATGATGATGAAGTAAACCTACTGATAGCTGGGAAAAATTATGGTTGGCCTGAAGTGGAAGGCTATTGCGATAATCGTAAGGAAGAAGCTTTTTGTAACCAATATCCCATTCAAGAACCATTAAAAGCGTGGACACCTACGATTGCTGTTGCGGGGATAGCCTATTTCGATCATCCTACTATTCCTGAATGGCAGCACAGCATATTGAGTGTCAACTTAAAAGGGAGAGCGCTGCGCGTATTGACCCTGGATCAGAACGGTAAGCACATTCAATCCGAGCATATCTATTTGCAAAGAGTATTGGGAAGAATGAGAGATATATGTGTTTCCCCTCGTGGAGAAATATTTCTCACTACAAGTAATATGGACTGGCACCCGAGATTACAAAGCTGGCTTTATGACACCCTCCCGCCTGGTCCAGATAGAATCATTCGGTTAACTGCTGTTGAAAAGGAGGAACATGATTTTCTCGTGCAACAAGCCTCCAACACGATCTTGAAGGAGGAGCAAGAGCCTATCGCTTTAGCTACTGAAAACTGGTCGCATACCGCTTTGGAAGATGATTTATCAAAAGGCCAACAACTTTACCTTCAACATTGTGCAAGTTGCCATAGGCCTGACGGATTAGGGGCTGAAGGCTTGATTCCTCCGCTGGCTAGGACCGATTGGGTCATTGGAGACAAGGCCCGCCTGATTCAGATCATGCTGCAAGGACTTTCTGAAAAAATAGAAGTCAATGGGCAATCATACGAACAAGAAATGCCATCTTACGATCACTTGGCCGATGAAGAAATTGCGCATATATTGAGTTACATTCGCAAAGATTTTGGAAACAAAGCTAGCGCAATAAGAGCGGAAGAAGTGGCAGAAGAAAGAAGGGGGACAACTATTTAAATCATCCAGTATGAAAAAACTTATCACATTGATTGACAGAATCAATGAAGTCGTCGGAAATGGAGTAAGCTGGCTTACGAGTATACTGGTTTGGGTGGTTTGTATAGATGTGCTTTTCCGATACGTGTTTGATTTTTCGTTTATCTGGATCAATGAATTGGAAATTTACTTTTTTGCTTTCGTTTTTTTATTGGGAGCGGGATATGCTTTTCAACAAGGCAAACATGTAAGGGTAGATATGTTGTATACTAATTGGTCCGAAAAAAGAAAGGCCTGGGTAAATTTAGTGGGAGCTATTCTATTGTTAATCCCCTGGACAACATTAATTATTTGGGTAGGATATAAATATGCACTTAATTCATGGAATATAGGAGAAGCGTCCCCCCAACCTGGAGGCCTTCCAGCCCTTTACATATTAAAATTCTCTATCCCAGTGGCTTTCTTATTCCTATTATTGCAGGCAGTATCCTCTTTATTGTCTTCCATCCTCACTATCCAACAAGTTAACTCTTAGTTATTCATGGAAATTCTTGCCCTTATTTTATTTCTACTGATATTTGGATTAATCTTGATGGGATATCCTGTCGCTTTCACATTAGGCGGAGTTTCCACTATGTTCGGGTTGGCTATATGGATGTTTGCCCCTGATTACTTTTCAATAAGAGATTTCCAACTTCTTCCTTCGCGATTTATGGGGGTGATGAATAATTTCATTCTCATGGCTGTCCCTCTGTTTATTTATATGGGAATTATGCTGGAAAAATCGGGCTTAGCTGAAAGTTTATTAGTTACGATGGCAAGATTATTTGGAAAGCTCAAAGGGGGATTAGCCATCTCAGTAGTCATCGTCGGTGCCTTATTAGCCGCTTCGACGGGAATAGTCGGAGCTACAGTAGTTACTATGGGCCTTATCAGCCTTCCAGTCATGCTAAAAAAAGGATATCAAGCAGAATTAGCTACTGGAACTATTGCTTCTTCCGGGACATTGGGACAAATTATCCCTCCTTCTATCGTTCTTGTACTATTAGCAGATACTATTAGCAGCAGTAGCCGTGGAGTGGGTCAGGTAGATGTAGGGACTATGTTTTCTAGTGCCCTGGTTCCGGGATTAATTTTAGTGGGACTGTATATCATTTACATTTTATTGGTATCTTATATTAGACCGGAAGTGGCACCTACCATAGATTTGCCAGAAGATTCCCAGCAATCCGATTCACTGTTCATCATCGAAGTGATTAAGGCTTTCGTTCTTCCCCTTTTGCTTATCATCCTTGTCCTGGGATCCATATTTGCCGGAATAGCTTCTCCCACGGAAGCTGCTGCGGTAGGAGCATTGGCAGCTACTGGACTCACCATGCTTCAACAAAAATTCCACCTGGGTTTACTAAAAGAAGTAATGAGAGAAACGACTCATCTTACGGCCATGGTATTTTTCATTTTACTTGGAGCTACTACTTTTACCTTGATCTTTAGAACCTTAGGAGCTGATGACTATTTGGTGGATTTAATTACCCAAGCTCAACTACCTCCTATGGCTTTTCTGGGATTAGTAATGCTCACTATTTTTCTGGCAGGGTTTTTCATAGATTTTATCGAAATTATTTTTATCATCGTTCCTGTGGTAACCCCTGTATTTAATGCATTGGAAATGGATATGTTATGGGTAGGCGTATTGATAGCATTGAATTTGCAGACCTCTTTTCTCACTCCTCCATTTGGTTTTTCCCTATTTTATTTGAAAGGAGTCGTTCCCGACCATATAAGTACCCGCCAGATATACCGGGGAATAATCCCTTTTGTCGTTATTCAATTGATAATGCTAGCAGTAGTTATCGCCTTTCCAGGAATAATCCATATTTTTTCTTAAAATAAGGTATCTTTAATCTGAACTAATAGATTTACTCGTTTACCTCCAGACCCTGGATCTTGAACTATGAAAAGGAATACATTTCTGAAAAAAGGATTACTAGCTACACTTTCAGCTCCATTATTGGCGACATCTTGTAATAATAATAATGCACAGGACAATGCATCAGGTCCGGCTGTTATTTCAGATAAAAAATATCGTTGGAATATGGTAACTACCTGGCCCCCTAATTTTCCTGTCTTGGGTGAGGTAGCTAATATGTTGGCAGAATGGGTAAAAACCATGTCAGCTGGGAGAATTTCAATCAAAGTGTATGGAGGGGGAGAGTTAGTTCCTGCCTTAGAGGCATTTGATGCAGTTTCCAGTGGTACAGCTGATATGGGAAGTGGAGCTTCTTATTATTGGGCAGGAAAATCCCCTGCTTCGCAGTTTTTTGCTGCTGTCCCTTTTGGGATGAATGCCCAACAATTGCAATCCTGGCTTTATAGCGGAGGTGGCCATGAATTATGGAAAGAAGTATATGCTCCCTTTAATCTGGTTCCTTTTCCTGGAGGAAATACAGGAGTACAAATGGGAGGATGGTTCAATCGTGAGATCAATGCTGTGTCTGATTTGAACGGATTAAAGATGCGAATTCCAGGATTAGGAGGAAAAGTGTTAGAAAAGGCTGGTGGAGCTGCTGTACTGGTAGCAGGTGGAGAGATTTATACCAGCCTTGAAAGAGGAGTGATAGATGCCACTGAATGGATAGGCCCATATCACGATTATAAAATGGGCTTCCATAAAATTGCTAAATTTTATTATGCACCAGGTTGGCATGAACCAGGTTCTCAATTAGAATTCTTTATCAATAAATCCACCTATGAATCCCTCCCAGGAGATCTACAGGAGATCGTGGAGACAGCTTGCGCTCGTGCACATGCCTGGGTATTAGCTGAGTTCGACGCTCAAAATGGCATTTATCTCGAAAAGCTCATTAAAGAGGAAGGGGTTACCTTGAAAACCTTTCCCTCTGACGTCATGGATCGTCTTAGAAACCTCTCAGAAGAAGCGATAGAAGAACAAATAGGCTCTGATACCATTAGCAGAAAGGTGTATGATTCGTACCAAACATTCAAGCAAAGAATTGGTCCCTGGTCTTTGGTTACGGAGAAATCATATTTCGATCATATTCAACAGCTTTCTTAATCTAATGGGTGCCAGGTTAAGCTAATTTAGTGGTGGCAAAAAAATTCTTTGCTTTGGATCATTTTTTCTTTAAACAGTAGCTGCCGTTTTCAAAATGAATCAAAAAATAAAAGAGATCTAAATCGTTTCTTAACATTTGTTAAGGACTCATAACGATTTTTCTTTATAATTTTGTGGCCAATTACTTATCATAGAATGATAAAGCAATTGATTACCTATTTTTTAGATATGAAAGTGTCTCTTTTCGAAATCTATTTCACTTTCTCAAGATTCGGTAGAATAATTTAGATTAATAACAGGAATTCTTCCTTCAAGCTATTTTATTCTTTTACTTTGTGAGTATCGAGCAACACATCAAACAGCCTGATGAATGAACATTTTTAGACGCATTTTAGCTTTCTGCATGTTAGGGAGTGTTATCTCTGCATTTACTCAACCTTTACCTTCTATCCATATTAGCCTTATTACGGATGAATTTGAATCAGCTGAGGGTACAGATAGATTAAGTTTTACCAAGTCCATTGAGCATGAAATAAACATATTGCTCGAGAATCGATATGATCCAATTTTTCACTACGCTTATGGCGGCTTCGATGCTGAAAAAATTCAGCAATACATTCAAAAGGCTTTCCTGGATGATCAAATAGATCTCGTGATAGCTTCCGGTTCTTTATCTGGTACTTTCTTAGCTGACAGAAAGCAGTTTCCCAAGCCTTCTATATCTGCTATAGTAATCGACCATAATATTCAAAATGTTCCTCAAACAGACAGTGGTACCTCAGGAGCTCACAATTTCACCTATATAGAAACTCCATTTAATGTAGCGAGAGATTTAGAAGTAATGAGGACCATTTACCCTTATAAACACCTCGGTATTATCTCTCCCCAACAAACATTAGGAAACGTAGATATTTTACCTCAATTTTTTGAAAAAGCCTTGGATGATAAAGACGTTGATCTTTCTTTCATCAAGCTCGAAGCTACGGGAAAAGCCACTGCAGACGGTATCCCAGATGAAGTTGACGCCATTTATTTTCTTCCTGAATTTAGTTTGATATCTCAAGCGGAGCTTGATAGCCTCATCCAAATGATAAACAAAAAACAATTGGTCTCTTCTGCCTTATTGGGTGATTTATTAGTAAGTAGAGGAGTATTGATTGGTTATCAAGTTTCTGAAAATTTGAACAGTATCCCCCGCAGAGTGGCTACCGATGTGTATAAAATATTAAAAGGAGAAAATGCAGCAGATCTTCCGGTAGAAATGGAGAATTTTTCTGAAACGGTCTTAATCAATATGCAAACTGCTAATACGGTAAAAAAATATCCGGATTTTGATATGATGTCGGAGGCTTTATTGGTGGATTTTGAAGAGCCTAACACGAAAAATATTTATTCTTTAAATGGGGTCATTGCTCAAGTGCTGGAACAAAATTTAGATATAGCAGTAGCAGAAAAATCGGTTGGATTGGCACAAAAAGATTATCAAACTGCGGTATCAAACTTGTTACCAGAAATATCTGCTAATACAAGTTTTACTGGGGTGGACGCTCAGACAGCTTCTACTTCCTTTGGAGTTCAAGGAAGAGTGGGTTGGCTGGCTGGAGGATCATTATCCCAGGTATTTTTTTCTGAACCTGTTTATGCCAACATTAAAATTAATAAGCTTTTAAGGGAAAGTGAAAAATTTGCACTTAAAGAGACGCAGCTCAATGCAGTGTTAGATGCCAGCCAGGCATATTTAAATGTATTGTTGGCTAAACGCAATCTGCGCATCCAAAGAGAAAATGTGCTCCTTACCCAGGAAAACTATGATATCGCTAATAATAAAGAAGCTGTAGGTTATACAGGTGCTTCCGACCTTAATCGTTGGATCTCTGAATTAGCTAATGCTAATATTAACTTGAATAATGCTTTTGCCCAAAAGCGTCAGGCGGAGTTTCAGCTCAACCAATTGCTAAATCTACCGATCAACCAGCCCTTTAGAACAGATAGTGTCGATCTAGAAGAGCCTATTCTATTAATCACTGATGAAAGAATAGTGGAATTCGTAAACGATTATGGAGATTTGGAAGTGTTTGGGGATTTTATGGTGGATGAAGCATTTCGACTATTGCCGGAACTAAAACAAATTCAGTTGAGCATAGCAGCTCAGGAAAGGCAAAAGCAATCTCAACAGCGGGCTTTCTTCCTACCTTCGATGATCATTTCCGGAAATGTTAATTATAATGTAGAGCAATTTAAGACTTTCCCTGTTTCTCCTGAACTTCAGCAGTTTGGCTTAGTACCAGACCTTTCTAAACCCACATGGAACGTAGGGATCGGCATACAATATCCGTTAATTCAGGGAGGAAGGAGAAGTATAGACGTTCAACGAACGAAAGTTTCGCTATTACAATTAGAGGATTCCCGCCAAAATGCTAGAAATCAGTTAGAATTAAGAGTTAGGTCTTCATTAGAAAGTGTCGGAGCTTCTTATGCTACTGTAACCTTATCTCAGAAGGCAGCCACTGCTGCCAGGGAAAACTTTCGCATTGTTCAAGATGCTTATTCGCAAGGTCAGGTAAATATTACGAGTTTGATTGATGCGCAAAATGCGACTTTACAAGCAGAATTATCACGAGCTAATGCTATATTCCAATTTATTTCTGATTTTCTTGCCCTAGAACGATCCGTAGGGTTTTTCTACTTTTTAGCTTCTCCGGTAGAGCGAGAAGCCTACTTTGACAGACTTGTTTCTTATTTAAATCGATAATTAAGAGTATCTCCCAAACAATATAATCGCATTACATGATGAGCCATTTTAGACACATTCACTCTTATGTATTCATTTTCCTGCTTATGCTATCCGCTTGTGGAGAAAGTGAAACAACAACTGGTGTAGTAGTTCCCAGACCAGTAAAATATGACATGGTACGTCAATCCAACGGATCCAACACCCAAAATTTTTCTGGTATTGCTCAATCTAACAAGGTCTCCCAATTAAGTTTTAGAGTAGCGGGAACAGTGAACAAGGTAAATGTGGAAATAGGAGATAGAATTCGCAAAGGTCAATTAATTGCTTCCATGGATCCGACAGATTATCAGGTAAGTTATGATCAAGCGCTAGCTCAATTACGTCAATCGGAAACTCAATTAGTCTCTGCAGAAACTCAATTAATCACCAGCAAGTCTTCTTACCAACGTATAGAAAGACTATATGAAAATAATAGTGTTCCGCTAAGTGAATATGAACAAGCTCGCTCGTCTTATGAAACGGCTCAGGCTCAATTCGTATCTGCTAAAGCTCAAATTAATGCTTCAAATCAACAGGTAAAAGCAGCTAAAAACCAATTAGACTATACGCGAATCATTGCACCATTTTCGGGGGTCATTTCAGATATTCGCATTGAAGAAAATGAATTGGTCAATGCGGGAAGCCCTATTGCAGTATTAAACGCTGAGGGAAAAACAGAAGTACTAGTTGGCCTTCCCGAGGCGTTCATTACGAAATTGAAGGTAAATGCTAAAGCAAGTGTACGTTTCACAGCTATTCCTCGTAAAAGTTTTACCTGTACGGTCAAAGAAGTTGGATTTAACTCCAACAATTCTACCACTTATCCTGTCATTGTGAGTATTGATAATATCACAGATGAAATCAGGCCTGGCATGGCAGCGGAAGTAAGTTTTAGTTTCAAGGCCCCTTCCAGAAATGATCAGTCATACGCCATTGTTCCTGTTAATGCGGTAGCACAAACCCCGGAAGGAACCTTCGTATTTCAACTTGAGAAAAATGATACGCACTATATTGTGAAAAAAAATAATGTAGAAATAGGGGAATTACTTGCGGAAGGCTTTGAGCTAAAATCCGGGCTGAAAGTGGGAGATACCATAGCCACTGCAGGAATTAAAACTCTCTTCGACGGAATGGAGGTTACACTTTACTAATCCCAACAAACATGAATATTACTAAAACAGCTTTAGATAGTAATCGAGTAACCTATCTGATCATTTCCATCATTGTATTCTCAGGAGTCTTCTCCTATTTTCAGCTTTCGAGGGATTCTATGCCCCCCTTCACCATTCGTGTTTGTGCAATTGTGAGCAGATTTCCCGGTGCTTCACCTGAGCGTGTTGAAAAATTGGTTACAGAAAAAATTGAAGAGGTCGTACAGGAATTTCCTGAACTGGAAAATGTAACCAGTGAATCCAGAACAGGACTTTCGGTCGTAAGCATGGAACTTATCCCGGAAATAACAGAAGAAGAGTTACAGCCTATCTGGGATCGACTCAGGAGAAAAATAGAAGATATTCAATCAGAACTTCCCGAAAATGTAGTTCCAGAAATACAAGATGATGATGTAGGCCGAGTGTATGGTATTATGTTAGGCCTTAGCGGAGAAGGATTTTCCAATAGTGAATTGAGACATTTTGCTGATGATATAAGAGATGACCTCATCCGATTGGAAGATGCGGCTAAAGTAGAAATCAGTGGTATTGAAGAAGAACAAATCTTTGTTGAATTCGATAATGCACGGTTGGCAGAAATTGGACTAACCCCTTCCCAATTACAAAGTATTATTTCCAGTACTAATATCGTTTATTCCGGTGGTCAAGTGAGCCTGGAAGATAAAAGGATTGTCTTGGAACCAACGGGAAATTACGAATCTATAGAAGATTTAAAGAAAACCCTCATCACCGTAGGTCAGGGTAGTGATCAGGACATGGTCGAATTAGGGAACATTACTAATGTTCGAGCTACTTATAAAAGTCCCCCTGTACAATTAGTAAGAATAGATGGAAAGGCCGGCTTAGGAATCTCTGTTTCCTTAAAAGATGGCGCTAATCTCACCCGACTTGGCGAAGTGATAGATGAACGAATTCAATATCATCAATCCAGGCTTCCTGTAGGGATCGAACTGGCTAGAATAGGATCGCAAGATACCTATGTAAATGCGAAAATATCCGAATTCGTTAATAATGTGATTCAATCCATCGTCATCGTACTAGCGGTCATGCTGCTTTTCCTGGGATTTAGGACCGGGATGATTGTAGCGAGCTTAATTCCTGCGACAATGATTATGACCTTGTGGCTAATGAGTATATCTGATTATGGGTTAAATCAGGTAACCCTGGCAGCCTTAATCATGGCGCTCGGCTTGTTAGTAGATAATGCGATTGTGGTTTCTGAATCTATATTAGTAAAAGTAGAAGAAGGAATGTCTAACAGAGAAGCAGCTATCTCAGCTGCTCAGGAATTGGTCATTCCACTCCTTATCTCTTCTCTTACCACATCTGCAGCCTTTTTAGCTTTCTTCCTCGCGAATAATGTCATGGGAGAAATTGTAGGACCTTTGTTTGTGGTCATTACCATGGCTCTACTTTCCTCCTGGATTCTAGCTATGACTCTGGTAACCTTATTAGCAGTAGCTTTCATTAGGGTTAACAAAAAGAAAGCCAAACAAAAATCCATCTTTGATGTGCTAAATGAAGGATATAACAAGCTCCTTATTTGGACCATGAAGCATCCTATCCTCTTCTTGGTCATTATTGTCGTCATGTTTGTAGGCTCACTTACCATATTTCCTTCCATTCCTTTCATCTTTTTCCCCGATAGTGATCGGAATTTGGTAACGATAGATCTTAATCTTCCATTAGGGACCAAAATAGAACATACGGATGAAGTGGTAGAGGAAATAGAAACCTATTTGAGAGATAGCTTATTGGTCAATGCGTCGAGACCTGATGGCGTTACGGGTTGGTCCGCATTTATAGGTGAAGGTCCTTATTCCTATGATTTAGGCTATCAATCAGGAGAAGCGAATTCGGGATATGCTCACTTCCTGATTAACACGACCGATGATGATCAAAACCAAAGAGTCATTGATATTTTGAACGATTTCGGTTATCGCAAATTCCCTAATGCGGAAATGACGGTCAGCACCCTGGCCAATGGAGGAAATAGTGGAGCTGATGTAGAGGTAAGAGTTTCTGGAGATGATCCCATTGTACTTAATCAACTTTCAGCACAGATTAAGCGAAAACTTTATGATATAAGTGGGACCCAGAATATTAAGGACGATTGGGGATTAAGGATAAAGAAATTCATTGTAGACATTGACCAGGACAAAGCGAGAAGAGCCGGGGTAACGAATCAGGATATTGCTATATCTTTAAATACAGCGCTTTCTGGTTATAAAGCGGGCGCATTTAGAGATGACGATAATAATATACCTATTATGATGCGCCAGGAAGGAAGTCTGGACTTAGACGCTCGCCAACTTGAAGGGATTAATATTTTTTCACAGAATACAGGAGTAAATGTACCATTGGTACAAGTTGCTGATATTAATTTAGCCTGGCAATACCCCAAAATTCTTAGAAGAGATTTATTTCGGACCATCTCGATAAAAGCTGATGCGCAAGCAAGTTTTACCGCTACCGACATCACAGATGAACTATCTCCCTGGTTACAAGAAGCACAACAAAACTGGCCCGATGGGTATACCTATGAGTTGGGGGGTGAGTCCGAAAGTAGTGCGGAAGCGCTGGGAGCCGTCGCAGAAAAACTTCCCATTTCGGGTTTCATTATTCTGCTGTTATTGATCCTGCAATTCAATTCTTTTCGAAAAACTTTCATCGTATTATCTACTATTCCCCTAGGTTTAATCGGTGTTATTCTGGGATTATTTGTATTCAGGTCTTTCTTTGGCTTTTTTGCCTTTCTGGGAACTATCTCTCTGGCGGGAATTATTATTAATAATGCGATCGTCCTCATAGATCGGATTCAAATAGAACAGACGGAGAATGGCTTTTCGCCTTATCGATCGATCATTGAAGCTGCCCGCCAACGATTCAGACCGATCTTATTGACCACATTTACTACTACCTTAGGCTTAATTCCGCTTTATTTAGGTGGTGGATTAATGTGGGAGCCTCTGGCTATAGCAATTATGATTGGCTTATTGTTTGCGACAGTGATTACGCTATTATTTGTCCCTGTATTGTATAAGTTATTATTCAATATCAAAGAAGAGGATGAAGAAGGCTCAAACACTTCCCCCTTATCTAATGGTAAAAATGGTACATTGGAATTAGGTTAGTGAAATGATTACAGCGATTGTGTTGGCAGCAGGTCTTTCCAGGCGCATGGGAAAAGACAATAAACTGTTGATGACTTTGAAAGAAAAACCTATTCTTTTGCATACCCTTGAGGCAATCATTGCCTCGAAACCCGAAGAAGTAATCGTAGTGTTAGGACATGAAGTAGCACTGATAGAACCTTTGCTACTTTCTCTTCCCATTCAAAAAGTATATAATCCCGAATTCAAGACAGGCATGACAAGCTCCATTCAATCTGGAGTGATCGAAAGCCATCAAGAGACAAAAGGGTTTATGATTTGTTTGTCTGACTTACCTTTTCTAGTGCCAGAAGAATATCGTTTGCTAATGGATACGTTTTTAGGAAAATTGGAGGATGATCCTAAATTGATCTTGAAACCCATTTATCAATCCAAGCCTGGAAACCCAATTTTATTTTCTGCCTATTACCGCGATTTGCTGCTACAACATCCCGAACCTGATGGATGTAAAGGCTTGGTCAAACAATACAAGCAGCACCTTCAGCTCATAGAAATGGAATTTCCTCATTGTATACAGGATATTGATACAAAATCGGAGTATGATTCATTGACCTAAATGAATTCGAAACCTGACTAATACCTCATCCTGTTTCCTAATTTCTCCTTCTTTTTTAAACCCCAGCTTTCCCAAAACGCTTTGAGAAGCAATATTGTCAGGGGTAGTTATTGCCTCTACAATAGAAATATGATAAGTACGTCGCCCCTCTTCCAGCATCAATTTTGCAGCTTCTGTAGTATACCCCTTACCTTCAAAAGCAGGCAAAATAGCAAATCCCAGATCAGGATATTCCAACATTTCTCGCTTAATGAGACCGCACATCCCTATCGGAGTAAATGATCTTTGTTCATCTGCCCGATGGGATTCTACCAATTCGACCATATTCAGTCCAAATCCATGTAAATCATAACTTTTTATGGGCCCTTCCTTAAGATATGACTGCGCTTGAGCAATATTAGTTACCTTTTTATCACCAATAAACTGTATCCACTTAGGTGTATTGAGTAATTCAACAATAAAAGGAGCATCTCTCATGACAAAAGGTCGAACTCTTAATCTATCGCTTACTAACACAGGATTCATTATTTAGACGCCTAGCTCTGATAATAAGCCAGCTGTATCTCTAATATCTGCAAATTCTTTATTTAAATTAGCCAATGATACTTGATGTACTAATTCCGAACTAAACTCCTGTCCATCTATTCCTTTAGCATCAAAAGCAGCAGTTGCATCAGAAACAACAACAGTATCAAATCCCAAATTAGCTGCCATTCTCGCTGTAGTCGACACACAATGATTGGTCACTAATCCACAGATAACCACGGCTGTAATCTCCATCTCTTGTAGCATCTCTGTTAACCCTGTTCCAATGAATGCACTATTAGTTTGTTTGGTTAGGTTAATTTCTTCTTCTAAAGGTTCCAGGATCTTTATATATGCATGTCCTGGATGATGGGCAGCTAGAGGAGAATGGGGATTAGTGGAAGCATGTCTGACATGGACAATGGGAAAATCCTTTTCTCGCCATGCACTCAATAGCTGAAATGCTTGTTGTTCAGCATTGGGATTATTTCTATTCCCTCCCCAATAGGCTTCATCTTCAAATCCTTGTTGAAAATCAACCAGTAGCAATGCTACCTTACTTGTATGTTTGATAAGGTTCATGTATTCCTATACTATATGAAATAACTAGACGATAATACACTGCTAAAAATAATTAAAAGGTAAGTATCGACTCATTGACCTAGCCCTAATTAAAACGGCCCCAGCTTTATCTCCAGGATTAATAAGGTACTCTCCACACTCTACTTATTTCATATATAATAAAGCGTACGGGATAAGCTTTGTTGGATAGTCCTATATGTAGATTACGTGAGCTGTACTTAAGTCAATGGTTCTTCCTCTGGAAATTCGTAATTAAATACGGGCTCCCACAATTCAATATTATTTCCTTCCAAATCCATGACATGAATAAATTTTCCATATTCATATGTTTCCATTTCATCCACGATCTTTACGCCTTTTTCTCGTAATTCTTCCACTAAAGCGTCAATATTCTCTACCATATAATTAATCATAAAATCCTTTTCCGAAGGTTTGTAATATTGGGTGTCTGCCGGCATGGGACTCCACTGGGTAAAGGATTTTTTATTCCCTTCTTCTGATAGGTGAATGGGAAATGAAACGCCATATTTATCTGGCGCTAATCCAAAATGTGAAGCATACCATAATTTTAGCTGACGGGGATCCTTGGATTTGAAGAAAATTCCTCCGATCCCGATAATTCTACCTTTCTTTTGCTCTGACATATATACCAGCTTTGAATGAATGAATGGATAAAAGCATGTTAGTAAATCATTAGCTTTTTACCAAAAAAAATAGCAATTTTGATTTATTTATTACATATATGGATTATATGAAGATTCTATTTGCTAATTTTATTAGTTTTTTTGATATTTGTATTAGCTATTAGACAAGTGATGAATAACAACAACTAAGATGAATATCACAATTAAAGACACAACATTTTCGGGGAAGCCCCTATATAAAATAGAATTACATTTTACCGAGCACTTGGTTAGTTTGAAAGAGATCATTTCGAGGAGAGTGTTGGCAGAAGTAGTAAAATACAATCATCCAGATGCCGAATATGTTCATTCATTAGTACATCCTCCAGACTCGGATGAGACGATCAATGGAATTAAATATAAAAAACGCAGGAAAGTTGATGGGGAAAAGCAGGTGTATCTTGCGCTGGATGCTTTTCAAAAACATAGATACTTTGTTTTGATCAATGGCATACAGGCTGTTTCACTAGACCAACAGGTGGATTTAAGTCTGGATATTGATATTCATTTTATCAAATTCAGATTATTAGTAGGGGGATGATACATTTGAAGGTCTCCTGAAGGTTTCTTTGTGGATAGCCAGCATCTCGCTGAACGAATCTTCTAATTCTTTAGAAAAAGTAGTCTTTCAGAAACCATCCAATCTGAGCTATTCCATCATAGGCAATTGCAATCTGAGCTACAGCATATTGAGCAATAGCAATTTGAGCTAAGGACATATACCCTATAGAAAACTGGGAAATATTGATGATACCTATCCCAAATTGAGAAATGGTTACGACTCCAGCTGCAAATTGACCAATAGCAATAATTCCTTTGGCGGGGACAGGTTTCTTGTTCTCTCTTCTAAAGGAGATATGAAGTAGCGGTATACCAAAGAGTTTTGCCTTGGATTTGAATTCATATCCTTTGCTACAAATGGTTGAAGTAGAAGGAGCTTTTAGCGTAGTATCTTTGACAAGATATTTTCTATTGGTACACATAACACAACATCATTAAGTAGGATTCAATTTGCACAAGTAATTAATAGACGCCTTTCATTAAACGAAGGTTGTAATTCTATTGAAAAGAATGGTTGGCAAACACTTAATGATATTGATTGTCATCTTTATTCGCTTACAAGTTGCAATTCTTTTTCTTCCAGGGTTTGCTGCACAAAATCGATCCAACCATATGGCGGTATACTGCTGTCTATATAATAATCTGGTTGAATTCCTTTACCATCTATGGCCATATCAGGAATGCGATTGCTCTTTGAGAGACTGTACCATAATTCAAAATCTTCACAAGGAGATACTTGGCGATACATATTAGAGATATCCAAAATTCCGGCAGTTGTCACCCCGAATAATTTCACCTTCTTACTTTGTTTTGCTGCCAGAAGGAATTGCTCCGTAGTACTGGCATTCTCTTCATTAATCATAATTCCCACTTTCGACGGATATTGATATACCGTATCTAACTCTCTAATGCCTATTTCATTGTCCCCTAAACTCACAAATTCCCCCAGATGTTCACTCAGTATTTCATAGGCATTCTTTGCCCAGGCTCTTTCATCCTCACTGACATTGGGATTATCCATATAGGACTTAAACCCTTGATTATTTAGGGGAGTAGAGAAAAACTTTAGGCCAATAGATCTCATAGGATTGGTATAAATTAACGGAATCAATTCCTGAAAACTAGCATCATTCCCTCCCCCATTATTTCTCAGATCAATAATAAGATTTTCGGTACTCAGCAATTTATCCTTATTGTTAATAATCACACTATCGATTAATTCTTTTTCTGATCGATCGAAGTAGGGGATCCTTAGCAAAAGGGTTTGTTCACTTAGAGGGAACAAAATGGGTTCATCAATGTCTATCAGGCCTACATATCTCTCAATAGCCTCATTAGAAGGAGCTTCAGGATACAATCTTTTTCCTACGCTAAAACCCTGGCCAATGGACAAATATCCTTTTCCCCATAAAGCAACCTCATCCAGCTTTTCAGCCGAGTGGTCTTTCATATAAAAGATAGCTTTCATCGTACCTTCCTCCTTTGCTATAGTCAATTTGACCTGCCCTGCCCTCCAGTATACCTCATCAGCTTCAATAATAAATCCTACATACTTTTTTCCTTGCTGCTTAATGCCTACAGTATATGCTCCTAATTGCCAAATACCTTCCAGTCCAGGCTCTTCTTGTTGGTCCAACTCCCTTTTAAAGGCTTCTATATCCACATCCACAGATTCCCAATCTTTGAATTTTTCTATGATGGCAGCTTCATTCATTTCACCTGTGGTCCCTTCTTCATCTTCTTCTATGGCTTCTATTCCGTGGTGCCCATTCCTGAAGAAATTCAACCATTCAGAAAGTAACTCGAAACATTCATCTTCATTTTGAACGTCGTCTACCTTGTTAGCAAAAACATTATTGTGAGCATCATAAGCCTCTTTTCCCTTTAGGTCAAGGGCATAAGCAACACCAGCATCATTTTCTTCGAAGGTCTTTTTTGTCCATTCAAAATGGTCCTGGCAATCGCAGCTTTGTCCATAACTAATGCAAGGAAAGATTACCCATAGGATGATAAACATTTTTTTCATGCTAGCTTAATTTAATATTAGACATAATGCATAAAGAAGAAGAAAATAACCTTAAAATATACTGACGATCTTGCCATTTTACCTCCTTAATATATGACTTGACAATTTATTAAGTAATAACAGCAGGCTTTTAAGCCTAGAATAGCTGATATTGTCTTAAACTTACTTACCAACAAAATCTACTATGCTTGAATTATATGATAGAGCGAAAGACCTGTATACACCTCTACAAAGAGTGAAAAATATATCCACAGCTGATTTTGAACAAAATTTCGCCATACCAGAAGTACCAATGGTGTTGGAAGGTATGGGTGATCATTGGCCAGCAAGAAAAAAATGGAACTTAGCTAATTTTTCCAATAAGCCATGGAGACATTATGGTAAATGTATCTCAATCTAAAAATGATGTAGATAAAAAAATGTCCCTCTCAGATTATATTTCTTATGTTTACCAAAATCAAGATGAATATCCTTATTATTTGAAAGACTGGCTTTTCAAACGAAATGTTCCGAGGATGGAACAAGATTATGAAGTACTTCCCCATTTTCAAAATTGGTTTGCGCTAATTAACAACTTTATTGAACTCTGCTGGATATATATAGGCCCTAAAAAATCTTTCTCCAAATTACACTTAGATATATATTTAACCAGCGCATGGAATATCTTATTTGAAGGAACAAAATTGTGGTTATTTTTTCCTCCTGATAGCAAGAAAAGTATATCAGAATTTAAGTTTGATGCTCGATTCTCTGATTATGAATTCCCCGATGAACCCGGACTAGAAGGTTATTACACATTGCAAGAACCTGGAGACATCGTTTTTACTCCTGGTAGATGGTACCATCAAGTTTACAATCTTGATCATACTGCTGGCATTAACTGAGAACTTTATTAATCATACTAATTATCATTTGGTTCATGAGAGGAATGATGGTTAAAGCAAAGGATCTTACTATGTTTAGAGTTCATCAAGACCATAGAAAAGAAAAGCTCAGACGGCAAAATACTATAAATGCCTGATATAGCTGAATGAAATAAATGGAGGTTCTTTTTACCATCAGATGTAGATATCGACTATACAATCCTATCTCTTGCAGGTCGATTGATATAAATGTAGAAACTATACCCTTTGAAAACGATTTTCTCAGGATTACATGGCAGGTATTTGGTCAGTAAATGTTTCACCAATATTATATGAATACAAATAGCTAGATAGCACTCAATTTACGGATACAAATAAAAACTAATTATTAATTGCTATGCGTAGTATTCCCACCTTTATTGTAGAAGAACATCACGAAGCTTTTTTAATTTGGAAATATGCTATTCAGAACAACCTCATCCCTGCTAAAGGCAATCACTTATTTCATGTGGATGAACATTCAGATATGAGTAATCTTCACAATTTTCGTCTTCTATTAACAACACTAAATGGAAATCTTAAATTCAGATTAAAAACTTTACTTATAGAGAATTGAGCTATTGCTACTTTTATTTTTCCATCATTCTATCAAGAAATGTTCCAATCGCTATATTGGATCAAACAGAAGCACTATCAATGTGAAAAATAAATCTATCCATATGTTTGTTAAGGTCCTACAATGAGGCAGGAAAAAAGCTAATTACAGGGCACAGACTCAACCTATGTTAACATCATAAAAAAAATCAGTTTCTTCTAAGGAGGACAAGTCAATTTTTTACTTTTTATCAGACACTTAATTGAAGAAGTACCAACTCAAAACAATGTAGTACTCGATATCGACCTAGATTACTTTTCTTGTACTGGTAACGAATAATAAGGTATGACCAACTTTGTAAAAGTAGAGATTACTAAACAAGAATACCTGAATTTTACTAAACAATTTCTATTATCAAGTTAAAACTAGCTATCACCAGGCCTTGAGGCAATCAAAGAAAATGGAAAATATTACTATAAAATGATTGATAAGGAAAGTAAGGAACCATTAGACTTAAAAGTTTCATTTCAAGAAATAGACAGGCGGATCGAAAGGTTTATAGATGAGCTAAAAGATAAAAAAATCAACCCTATACTCATTGATATATGTAGATCTCGGCATAGTGGCTATACTCCTGAAGATCAGTGGGAATATATTGAAAATAAATTACTGGAAGGCCTCAAAACTCTAGGAAATTTAGATGTATCAAATATACAGTATGTATTGCAAGATATAGATAAATATAGTTATAACTAACTAACTAATTATATATTCTCCTTCTAAAAAGTTATGTATTGGTTACGTAGTTGTAATAGCTTAAATAATATCGAGAGTTCTCTCAGTTATAATCGATTCAGGCGACTGAACTATTTTGGCTGAGAGATTTTTTTATTTGAGCTTATAGTTTTTTTATGCTCTGTATATCAAAAGATGGGAGTCTAAATGATAGGATATATAGATTAACAAATACTGCCCAAATCACATTTTCATTCTTTTTTGAATTTGATGATGAATATGCATTAAAGCCTTATCTTGTGAATTTTTTGACATGACTTGACGGATTAGCTGAAGACTTTCTTCATACTGCTCCTCCTCTAAATATCCTAAAGCTTCCTCTACTATGGATTTTACCCTTAATTTCCACTCCATTTCCTCTTTAGGATCTCCATTTAAGCATTCATAAACATCTACAAACTCTTTCTTTCCTTTTACCTGAACCTTACCCAAATATCTAAATTGATATTTATCTTTATTTGTTAGGGCTGCATAAGTACTTCCACTGATTAAAATCCTTGCTCCATAAAGTTTTGTCAACCCCTCCATCCTGGAAGCGGTATTAACCGTGTCAGAAATGGTCGCAGCATCAGTCCTGTTTTCGTCTCCGATAATTCCCATGATCAATGGTCCTGTATGTATGCCCATACCTACAGCCAAGCTGGATCGATTTTTCTTAACTCTTTCCAAGTTATATTCCCTTAGCTTTATTTGCATATCGATCATAGCATTAAGCCCATCTTCTGCGCTGTGCTGAAAAATAGCCATAATTCCATCTCCCAAATATTGGTTTACAAAACCTCTATGAGCTTGAATAATAGGCCCCATACGCCTTGTATACCCATTAATAAAGCGAAAATTGTCTTCAGGGGTCATACTTTCAGAGAGCGTAGTGTAGCTTCTAATATCAGTAAATAATACACTTACAATTCGCTCAACTAGATCTCCCAATTTAACTTCTGTAATTCGCTCACGTCCTAACGGAACGAATAAACTCATTGGGAATAAAACGACCTGTGATATCAAAAATCCGATGAAGATCCAAATGAGTCCTTACTCTAGCCATAAATTCTTGTTTCGAGAAAGGCTTGGCTAGATAGTCATTTGCTCCTCTATTTAGCCCTTGCACTAAATCATTAACCTGATTCTTCGCAGTGACCATAATAACAGGAAGCTCGGAGGGTAAATATGTTTTACGAACTTCTTTACATACTTCATAACCAGACATTCCAGGCATCATGACATCTAAAAGTACCAAATCAAACATGGGCTCGGTATCAATTACGGCTAAAGCAGATGGACCATCATCTGCAAACACTAAATCAAATTTCTCGCTATTTAGATGATTTTTAAGGACATGCTGGTTTATTGGCTCATCATCCACAATAAGAATTCTGAGGCGTTCATCTTGTTCAGGTACGAATGCAGTAGAAAGCTCATTATCGTTTAAGATGTCTTTGTCATGGATATCAACGGATAAATCCTGTGTGTTCGTATGATTGTTGGGACTAAATAATACTCCCAATTGTTCTTTAGCATGCGTAATGATTTCTCCTTGTTCATGTGAAGTAGATAAAGTAAACCAAAAATCGGCCCCTTTACCTTCTTCACTTTCTACTCCTATTTCCCCTCCATGTAACTCTACTAATTGTCTGGAAATAGTTAATCCAAGCCCCGTTCCTCCAAATCTTCTGACAGTTGATCCATCTCCTTGTTGAAACTCTTCAAAAATCGCTTGTTGTTTTTCTTTAGATATTCCAATACCTGTATCAGAAACGTGAATCTTCATCTGATGACCTAATTGTTCCGCCCTTACCTCAACTTTCCCTGATTTAGTAAATTTAATAGCGTTTCCGATCAAATTGTGAAGAATTTGTTGAAGTCGGTGCTCATCAGCTTGTACTGCAGGCAAGAAAAGAGGAACTGAATTGATTAACTCCAGTTGTTTATTCCTGATGGCAGCTTGATTAATCTGTAAGACTAACTCTACTACGCTATGAAGATTTAGTGCTTTTAACTGTAAATCAAAATCTGTACGCTTAAGCTTTTCATAATCGAGAATATCATTCACCAGTCCATGCAGTCGTTTTCCCGAAGAAATGATTAACTGCAAATCTTTTTTATCATTCCCCTCTTTCGCTCGATCGTAAATTCCCTCAGACAAACCAATAATGCCATTCAAAGGGGTTTTCAATTCGTGGGAAGTATTGGCCAAAAATTGATCTTTTAACTGATTTACTTTTTTAAGCTGTTCAGATAGTTCCCTTCTCTGTTCGGATAAGGCTCTTTCTTCGTTAAGCGCTATCCTTTGAGCTTCTATTTTATCCTGTTGTTTTTTGGTTCGCCATTTAATTAAGTACCAAATTCCTATAGCTAGTAAAATTCCATAACATAAAATAGCCCAAGTACTTTTCCACCATGCTTGTAAAATGACAATTTGCAATGACGCTCCTTTTTCGTTCCAAACTCCAACAGCATTACTAGCCTTAACTCTAAATGTATAATTCCCAGGAGGAATACTCGTATATTTTGCTTTTCTATCATAAGATGGATCACTCCATTCTTTATCGAAATGTTCAAGCTTGTAGGAATACTGATTGTCGGAAGGTCTTGCATAATGAAAACCTAAAAACTCAAAAGTAATGTTCCTTTTATGGTAAGGAAGTTGGATAATGTTAGTTTCTGAAATATGATTTTTCAATAGTTTGCCATCAGGAACACTGTAAGTTTGATCATTTATAAGCAGCCCTTTAATGATCACATTAGGCACTGTACTATCTACCTTTAATAATTTTTCTGGCTGAACTCGATAAACTTTAGTAAAACTATTGATCCATATATCTCCATTACTAGCTTTAAAAGGCTTAGCATACGGAGTCATATCTCCAAAAGAATCAAATCCATCCTCTTCCTTATATACTGTAAAAGTCTCTGTATCGGGATGAAAACGAGTCAGACCAGTGGTAGAAGGTATCCAAAGATATCCTAAATCATCTTTAATAATTGCTTTGACTTTATTACTAGCCAACCCCTTTTCTTTGTTATAGAAGCTTAAAAATTCTTTATCAGGGTCAAGGTTAAAAAGTCCTTCTCCTAATTGTGTTCCAACCCATATTTCTCCATTATTTCCATTAATAGCCGTAGCTATTGTCAAGAAACCATTTATATCTTTCCAATATTCAAATCGGTCATCCTCCTCTATATATAAATTTAATCCACCATTGACCGTCCCCACCCAAATCCTGTTGTTAGCATCTTCAAATACAAATGAAATAATATCATCACTAATAGAAGTGCTGTCGGTTCGATCATGATGGTACTGGATAAAATGGCCAACTTGAGGATCATACCTACATAATCCGTTAAATGAAGCAACCCAGATGCGGTTTTTACTATCCTGAGTTACATCCATAATCAAATCTCCAACTAAAGAAGTAGAATCTTTTGGATCAGGTATAAATCTTTTTATTAAACGTTCACTTGTTAAGTCGAAAACACCTAATGAAAACCCTAATTCCGATCCATAGGTTTCTCTCACATATTCAACCCACAATTGTCCCTCATTATCCATAAATAATGGAACAATTCCATCGCCATCATTCGATGTTAATGGAAGAACTAAAGAAAACTTCTCTCCTTTCTTTTGATATTTATAAAGTCCCACATTAGAGCCAACCCACAAATTGTCTAAGCCATCTTCCTGAAAAGTGTTAAACAATATCTTCTTTTTTGCCCTTTTCTCTGAGGATGGAGAATAACTAGTAAAGATCTCATTGATAGAATCAAATTTACTGATATGTCCGTGGCCCATAATCCAAATCTGATTTTCGCTATCCTCCTTAACATTCATTAATGTATCAGAAGCTATCCCAGCAGAATTATCCTTAAGAAAATTCCATTGTTCTATTTGCTGAATCAGTAAATTCTGACGATTTACTCCTCCACTCGCATTGCCTATCCATATAAGGCCAGCATTATCCAGTAAATAAGTCACAGGAAGCTCATTAGGCTTATTTCCAGATTGGTTAAATCGAGTACCAAAATGAGTGAGAACTTCTGATTTATGTGAGTAAAAAAAATAATGCCTGGGAAATACTTCATATTCCTTTACATCTGCCACAAACCAAATCCCCATTTGATCTTCGACGACAGGAACGAGCTTAACATTTGATGAGTTATTCCCCAGTTTATTCAGTGGCTTTTCCTGTAGCGAAAAATGGCCAAAGGTTTGATTCCCAGGACGAAAAACCACTAATCCTTCACCATCCACGAAGAACCATACCGCTCCATTTTTATCCTCATATGTGTAGTTGATGGATGTTGAGTAGATATGTGCCAATGATTTAGGCAAAAAAGTGGAAGGATGAAATTGAAGCGTGTTTATATTAAAGATGCGAATGCCTCTATTAGAACTAATCCATAATTGATTGGAAGAGTCAATCCTTAGATGGGAAACATTATCACAAGCCAGATTAGGTTCCTTTTTCGATAGGACGGACAACAGTAGATCGAAACGCTTTGTTTTTTCATTTAGCTTATAGATACCTTTATGAGGATGGCCAACCCATATGTATCCATTCTTGTCTTCAGCGATTATCCCACTAAATTCTATCTTTGAGTTTATATCAATTATAATTTGATAGTTAGAATGGATATTAGTCCGAGGATCATAACATCTTAATTGTGCCTTCCCATTTTTTATATCCACTCCAAACATCCAAATTCTACCCTGGGAATCTTCTGTTAGTATTTCGTGTCTCTTAAAATGATACTTCGAATCTTCTTCTACTTTTGAAAAATTTGTAAATAACTCAGTGATTGGATCATAACAAGTAAAGCCACTATCATATGAGCCCGCCCAAATTTTTCCATCTTTAGCTTCAATGATACTTCCAAAACTCCTACCTACAGGCATTTTTCCTGTAGCATCTCCTGGAACTGCACGATATATTCTAAATTGGTATCCATCATATTTAACTAAGCCATTTAAGGTCGCCATCCATATGTAGCCTTTGCGATCCTGGATAATACTTTGTGCACCATCAGTTGGTAGGCCTTCCTTGATACTAAAATGATCAAAAGATAGTCGATTTACCTGTCCATGAGAAAGTGATACATTTAAAAAAAGGCTTATAAATATAATCGGAATTGCCTGTTTTATTGTAATAACGTATTTAATATATGATAATTCATGTTTATCTCCTGATCTTCCTAAAATGAGCACATTGGGTTTAATCAATCTCATTATAGCTCTTTTTATAGGTTAAATTCCAAGATTTAAAACCAATTGTATTGTACAAGATAAGAAGATTATAAATTTAAAAGGCGAAATGTAGAACAGGCTTCAGGAATTTACAAACCTATATACTTAAATAAATTATAAGTGATATAAGCATCATTAAGGTCTAAACGAAATACTAGGTGTCCGTTCATTAAATTTGAATTTACTAACAATACGGCCTACTAATACATCAGATACTAAGAATATAATTAAACATAAATCCTCTAAGGTGATTCCATTTTATGATCAATAGCAGAAAATTGATTTTTTAAAATAATTACTCATTTAATATTACTACGAATAGATCTGACAATTAAATTGAAATAAATACCATTTATCTTATATATGTCATATATAATATATTTTGCTATTTAAATGTTCCCTCAACGATTAATTAGGGTCCACCCCAAGCATTGGGATCAGGATAAATCACACTACTTTTACCAGCTGCCTTTGCAACTTCCAGAGGATCTGACCCTCCTGCAACCAACTCTAACTGTTCATCAGTAAGTTCCATATCGTCTAAATTAGGTTCAGGGGGAATAGTAAGATAGATAATTTCAGTATTGGTCTGATCTATAACTACCAACTTCTTACCAGAAGGAATATTGAGCCTTTCTCCAGTTGCACTTTCAATTGCCTCAAGAGGATTTTTAATCAATTCTTGTTTAAATGAAGGATTATCCCATGCTTTATCAATTACTTTTGATAAAACATCTTGAACACTGTTCGATTTCATAATCAACTGATAAATAATTAATTTAAAAAATACTAGTCATCATTTTTATAAAAAAGGAATAATAGAAATGGAAACTATCTAATAACATTGTTAATGCAAATCATTTACATTGATTTGGATTTATATATAGTTTAGATGGATCCCACTTCTATTATAAGCTGATAATCAATATTCTGAAGACTATTATTCAACTCCTTTTCTTCTTCTTCTTCTTCTTCCTAAACAAGATAAGAAACCACAATTTTCGTTATCTATATCGATATCTGCTACCCCTCCAGCTACAAGTTCTAATTCTTCATCTGTTAGTTCTAGCATTTCTTCATTAACGGGAATGGTAATGTATATTGCAAATGGATCCGATTTGTCTACTACTGAAACATTGAAGCCTGAGGGTAAACCGATCTCCTCACCAGTCTCTCGCTCAATTACCTCTTTAGGATTAGCCATAAATTCTGCTTTGAACTCAGCATCCTGATAGGTTTTTAGAATAATAGGTTCAAGTAACTGATTAACTTTTTCTTTGTGTTCTTCATTACTTTCAATACTAGCGGAAAGATCTACATAATTCATAATTATAAAATTTAAAGGTTATAGAAATTATTAGTTAAAGTACATTAGTAAATTTAAATCATTTCAATCTGATAAATATGTCAAAGAAGCTTAATGATTAGCCAATTTGAAAAATGACTTTTTTAAGGATTTAGAAGCAATAATGTATTAAGCTAGTTATAGGTTTAGAAGTATATACCTTTAGTTCGATTTTATCGACCAGATGGATAGTAAAATCTTATGACGTGATTGATAATGGTATAAAACTCATTCGATAAAATAATATCCTTTTCTACTTGTTCTTTGAGTAGGATATGATAGAGCTCCACGTCTTAATTTTTTTGATCTATCGTTAGGGACTAGCAAATACCTTAGATTTCGATTAATTAATCAATATAAATCTCTATTAATATTTTTTATCCTTTTTTTAAGTAATGCTCTACGCTCCAAGTTTTGTTCAAATCTACTCATGATAATATCATCTTTCGATATTCCAGCATCTTCCACTACACAATATTCTTCTCCCATACTTTCCAGACCTTTCTGAGAACACCCTCCATTACATAAAGGTTGTATTCTACAGGAAAGACAAGGACTATTTTTGAATTTGATATTCATCCTCTTCTCAAAAGTCTCATTCCATTCAATTCGTCCACTATCTGTTAATATTCCTTCTCTATTATCACTCTTAAAATCCCGAGCAGTACATTTAAAGACCTCTCCATTATAATTTATTGTTGCGTGATTTCTCTTATCAGCATAACAGGAATCTCTTAACGTATCCACAGAAGAAAATAATGATTCAGTCACAAAATCATTATTACGAAAATCAGTAATGACCTCTGAGAGTTTCTCTTGATTAGCCTCACCTTCCTGCCAAACATTATGAAAGTTGAAATTTAGGTATGATCTTGCTGTTGCAGATAAATCTTTAAAATCATTTATTAGTTCTTGTATCTTTTCTAGCGTATCCTTAACATAGTTAATTCTTACTGCGACATACACTTGGTTTCTAGCTAACAATTTTATGCTTTCAATTATTTCATCATAGGTCCCTTTCTGCCTTGCAGTATATCTAACTTTATTATGCCTATCTCTGTGCCCGTCAAGTGTTATCTGGAATCCACTTATATTATATTTTTTAAAGAATGGAATCATTCTTGGTTTTATGAGATATCCATTCGTAGTGAATTTTGAGCTAAAGGCGATGCCCCTTTGGTTAGCAATTTGATGGGTTTCCTCCGTGATCGGTTTTATCACCTTGTCAAAGTATAACATAGGTTCTCCACCAAACCAAGAGATTCGGAATTGCTTTATTTCATCATTAGTTGAGATAACATGCTTTATATATTTAATTACTTTTTCTATAGTTTCATTTGTCATTTGTGAGCCTTTCACATGACTTTCATAACAATACCAACATTTGAAATTACAGTTCATCGTAGGGTTTATCGTGAGATGATAAAAATCATTCGCAAAATCTACCTTTTCTCTGAGTCTAATTAATTTCTGTAATTCATCAGTTTCTTCCTTTACCAGAAAGCCTCTATTAATTAATGTATCAAAGAATTGTGGGTGAATTTCTGATAAGCCTTCAAAGTCATTTTCTATTAAAGCAGCATTGAATAGATCCAATAGTTCTGAATCAAGTATCAAAAATTTTTGAGTATAAGCGTTAAATGCTAGTAACTGCTGATCATAGGCAATGAAACTATTAAACCTACTCGCCTTCATTCTGTCATTTTGAGCTGATTCTTGTACGCCAGAAATCTCGTTATTTAAAGATGAGGGACGGCTTTTTGTAAAATCAAAAAAACCTCCTTCCAGTATACCACTGTCATTCTCAAAAATCGGCTTTACTTTTTTCTTTAATTTTCTAAATTCATTCAAAGTACTTATAGCAGTCATTATTTCTATTTTCTTTATAAATTATTTAAATTCAAAAAGACAATATTATGCTATAATTGAGAAGCTCAAAAAATATCTAACAGAGTCTTATTGATATCTACCTACATGATATGGCTTAACCTACGAAGATAATTATCCGAGAATCTTGCCATTCTATCTGAAAAACAAGAGTAAGGCTTTTGAGAAAGGTAAAAGAAGATCAAATACTAAAATAGTAATTTATATATACTAAGCTTTAAATTTAAGTAAGCCTCCTACGATCAGTTTCCTTGCCAAGTGTATTTTATTCTTATTAGAGATTAAGGGTAAATCTTTTAAACAAAACATCCCATCAGAATCACAAATAAACGTTAAAACTTCTGCGATCTTTGCAGGCCCATTCAAAAAGCCTCCTGGAAAAAGAATTTTAGCCATTGATTCCTTCTGTTCAACTAAACAATTAGATTTAAATCGTTTTTCTAATATTGAATTAATATTTAAAGAATTTATCTTGTCAATTTGTGCTATTTGTCCATAGAATCCTGACTGATGATCACTTATCATTTCATGAGACATTTGATACAATTTTTCATCTATCATTTTTTTCTCAGATAAACCTGAAAGCAAGTTTTCCATTTGCTGATAAATTGAATTCTTAAACTCTAAAGTCCAATTACCGGGATTTAGATATCCAGGAGGAAGAGATTTGCGAAATGCTTCATTTTCTTCTATGTGTTTCTCTAATATATTCTGAATAAAATCTCCCCACTTTACTGGATATATTCCTAAGGTCAAATGTATAGAGGACTCATCCGAAGTAAATGCTTCATGTGGTATACCCCTGGGAATATACATACTGTCTCCTGCATGTAGGGTGACTTCTCTTAAATTAGATAACTCTTCTTCTGATAAACCTGTTTGTTTTGCTCCTGATAAAGGTAATTCCCTCCAAGTATCATAAACATTCCAATGTTTTTTCCCATGTATTTGTATAATGATTACATCATGTGTATCAAAATGTAAATCAAATGCTCTTTGCTCATTAGGAGTTAAATATAGATTGCATTGTACTCGATGGTTAAGTTCTCTTGTTAAATTCTGGCATAGTACTTTTATAGGTTGCCAAAACATATCAATTCCATTTAAAACAATGGAAAGGCCTTCGCTATAACCTTTATACAATAAATTAAATTTTAAATTATCATGAATATTTCTGAAAGATTCTTCAGAAACTTTTTTCCCTTGTTTATAAAAGAGGATACCTTCTCCTTTAGGATAATGCAAATCAATTATTTTGTCTATTTCTTCAATAGTCAATAAATCGCTGAAATACTCTTTTTGGTTCCTGTTTTGTATCAATAATTTTTGTTCGTAATATTCCTTAATAAATTCCATACCGCAAACAGGAGCCATTACCTTATCCAGGTCGTTAAAATCCGTCAGTTTTGTGAAGCTAGGTGCTAAAGAATTCATAAATCATTCATTAACTTAGATGTTGAAATTTTTTTAATAATATGGGGGATGATCAATTGTGGTCCCATAAAAAGTATTGCAGAGAATAAAGCATTTTAAATTGATATCAATTGTTAGAAATGCAATAATGATTATCTAATAATCTATCTACCCCATTTTCAACTGCCATTTCCTCAAGTGATGTTGAGCAAAGGGTTAATAATTGTAAGGTGGAATTAGTTTCTACTTTATTAACGTTAAGGGAATGATTAAACGAAGATACATTTTCGCTAGCAGCTATCATTATATATTTAAGCACATCAAATGCTTTAGTTGATAGCTCGGGCTTACCTAAGTAATTCTTCATTCTTCCCCCTTTTTTGAACATACTTCCTTCTAAACCAATAAATGCTAAGAACCAATCTGATTTAAAATGGCCTAATACCTTTGTAATTCCCATATAATCAGCAATTAATTCATCATGCATATTGTTTCGCATAGTTCCCAAATACCTGTAGGTAAAATAATGTGCACATTCATGCTCAAGTCTTATATTTAAGGAATACTCTAACCATTCTTCACGTTCTAGTCCCAGGGTAGCAGCTGCAACTCCACTATAATTTTTTTTACTTAGCACAATTAATTTATCTTGATACAAAGTTTTATTAGGGATCACCGAGTTTTTAAAGAAAGTGTTCCAATTTCCTAAGGGATGATGACTAACCCACTGCTTTTGAAGCTGTTTAATTCGGTTCCAATTAATTAATCCTTTTATAATTGCTGCCCCCATTGAAGATGGAATAGATTTAGGTTCATTTTTAAATACAAAGGCTTGAATTATCGATTGAAAGTCTTTTTCATCAGGAACAACCAAGACGGGAATCAATCCAGCAATACTATCGTAAAGAAACAATTTTAAAGATTCGGGCTTAATCAATACTAATCCAGTAGCGTCTTTCATTGACGTTACATCTTTTCCAGTGCTATAAGCCATTTTATAAGTCATAGTCTGACTAATCCCTTGTTGAATAGGAAATTGAAAACCCACAAAATACTTTTTTAATACTTCAAACACTCCGATCTCTTTTGATTCTTTCCTATAAGTTTCCCAACTATTAATGAAAGCCTCATTCGATAACGTTACAATATTCTCTCCATCCCAACCCTTTCTCATGAAAAAAATTTTGGCTATAGCTTACAAGTTCATCTAATACTTTTTCATCTTTAGTAAACCGTCTAAGAATAATGTATTTTTCTTTATAGGAAGCCATGATTGATGTTTATACAATTTGCCGCTTTGCTAAACTGGCAAAAAGGCCTTGATTCTTAATTAATTCACTATATGAACCTGACTCTACTATTTTTCCTTTTTCCATAACGTAAATCCGGTCAGCGTTAATCACTGTACTCAATCTATGGGCAATTATAATTCTTGTTGCTTGCAACTTATCTAGACTATCAGATACAATATTCTGGGTTCGATTATCCAGAGCGCTAGTTGCTTCATCCATGAATAGAATTCTAGGTTTGTGTACAATAGCTCTTGCAATCATTAACCGTTGTTTTTGGCCACCTGAAAATGTTCCAGCACCTTCACTTATTACTGTATGCATTTTCATGGGCATTTGCTCAATATCATCTTCCAAGCCAGCCATCTTTGCAGCTTCTGTTGCCTCCTCTAATCCTAATTCTGAATTGCCTACAATGTTCAAATAAATAGAGCCTGACATTAATGCTCCATGCTGTAGCACTACTCCAATTTGTTGGCGGACCAATTCTTTATTTAATGAATCAAATGCTTGCCCATCGTAGAAAACAGCTCCTGCCTCTGGTTCTTCAAAGCCTAATAATAACCTCATAATGGTAGATTTTCCTGAGCCAGAAGGTCCCACAAAGGCTACCATCTCCCCGGCCTTAATATTAAATGAAACATCTTTTAAGACTAAAGGTTGGCCCTCATTATATCTAAATGATACGCCATTCATTTCAATATCTCCTAGGAGTACTCCCGGATCTGCACTACCTGAAGTAGATTCAGGTTGTTCTGATAAGATAGGCTTCACACGTTCATATAATGGAACAATATCTAATGAGCTTATCAATGCATAACTCATTTTTAGACAATCATTTAGAAAAAGATTAAAGGCCGATATGAATGCTACGAATGCTCCTACTGAAATAACAGAGCCACCTCCAGATTTTCTGAATTCAAATAAATAATAGACAAACCCAAAAAAATAATATTGGTCAGTAATGGGTAAGTAGAATTAAATACGGTGGCATAATTCTGGTAATTTTCAGAATGAAAGTCCAATTCCTTCAACTTTTTGAATTTATTTGCCCATTGAGCAAAAATTCTTTTTTCAGCTCCTGCCACTCTAATTTTAGTGATTCCAGTTAAAAACTCGAATAACAACCCTTGGATATCCGCCCTGACTTTGAGCAATTTGCCTATCAAATTTCAACTTCAAAAGCCCTATAAGAACCACTAAAAACTACAGAAATAAAGGCTAATCCTATACCTATCCAGGCTAGTGTTGAATCATAAAAAAAGAGAAGTGTTAAATTTACAATAGAAAAAAGCACCACTTAGTACTGCAGTAAGCACTGTAGAGGATAAAATTTGCCTAATACTATTAATACTGAGGGCTCTTAATGTTAAGTCTCCAGAGGCAAATTGTCTGTAGAATGCTACGGGTAATCTAAGTAGATGATCCATGAGTCCTGCCTGGACATTTATATTTGATTTTGTCTCAATTCTCAGTTGCAATACTCATCTTATTAATTGCAAAAGAGCAGAAATGCTACCCACAATTAACATTAATGAAAATACGGTAAGTAAATAATCTCTATCAGCTTGAGGGATTACTTCATCGAACATAATTCCAAACAAAATAGGGATAAATAAGCCTATTACACTTCCACCTAATGCTGCCAAAACGATATACCAAGCATCTCTTTTTAAGCCTTTGATCGCGAATTCCCATATAGCTTTTAATGAATTCATCTTGCTATCAAAGGCATAAAAAAACATATATGCAATGGGTTCCAGTGTATCAGCAATTTCCTGTGTAACATGAATGCTTTGATTGGTACCAACATTTTTTAACCTATACGAATTTGCTTTTCCCTGGATCAAGGCAACTGGACCTTTATCTTTTTTTGTAAAAGCTAGTAAATGACCATTCTCTTCCTTCCACCATTCGCCTCTTAAAATGACTTTTCTAACCCTGACATTTGATACCTGCGCTATTCCTGAGAGTTGGTTGAGTGTACTAAGTTTTTTATCTTCTTTAAATTTCGGATCATTAAATTCAAATCCTGTCTCTGCCCCAATTAACTGGCAAGTAGATAATAATAAATTCCCATAATTAGTGCTTAAGGATTCATGATACTCGTCTTTGGCAATAATTGATTTTAAACCCTTCAGACTACTTTCTAGCATAGCATGATCCCTCTGAACTTTCTTTTCAAGGGAAACACTAATGAAATTGTTAAAAGCTTCCAGCTTTTGTTGAATTTTTATAAAAAAATATCTTTGTAAATAATGCAATGAAAGCATAAGGCTTATCTCATCCTCTACAATTTCATTGGTTGGTAATACTTCTACCTCAGCATCATCTCCTATAGCTGTAATCCAAAGCTTGTTAGATACAGGAATTATTCCAAGGCTAATTTTTTCTATTTCCTTCACATTTTCAATCTCATCCCCATATACCTTCAATCTACCATGCTTTAATTTAATCCAATACAAACCTCTATTCGGATAAGCAATTTGTTCTTCATCTATTGAGACTTTATCCGACTCCTCAAGATTTGTATAAATTCTTGGGGGAGTATTAGTTTGAAGGGATTCTGCTAATTTGAGTATCCACTGATCTACTTTATAGCACAGTTGGGTTAAATCAAGATTAGCAACGTACTCTTTCCTTATTTCTATTAATTTTGCATTGGAGCTAATCACCATAAGTGTTAAGCCATGAGAACTTTCACTCATTTTTAAGCTAAATAGCATTTCCCCCTTCCCAGCGGCATATAAAAAATGGCGGCTACTTTGTAAGGAGCCCTTTTCATCCAGTGTAACATAGTACACTTCTACCTCTCCCGAAGCAATTATCCAGACGCAATCGTGCTTGGTAAGAAGAAAAGGGTTACTGGCCCCTAATTTGATTTCTTTAGGTATTACTTGCATGAGTTAAGCAGAAATTAATTTGAGCTAATTAATTGGTGATAAACGCCTCGTTTGTTTAATAAGTTACTATGTGTTCCACGTTCAACGATTTTACCGAATTTCATTACGATAATTTCGTCGCAATCTCTGATCGTACTCAATCGATGAGCCACAATAAGACAAGTACATCCCCTTCTACGAATATTATCCATTACTATCTTTTCAGATTTAGGATCTAATGCACTTGTTCCTTCATCCATGATCAATAAGGAAGGGTTAAGCGCTAATACTCTAGCAATTTCAATTCTTTGTCTTTGGCCCCCACTAAAGTTTGTTCCTTTCTCAGATACATAGCTTTCATATGCTCCTGGCCTAGAGGCTATCATATCATGAATAGCAGCATCTTTCGCCGCTTTGATCATATTTTGCTCTGTCATAGTTTGATCCCAGAATGACAGATTATCTCTAATAGATCCTTTGAAAAGCATAATTTCCTGATCAATTACTCCCACTGAATTATTTAGCATTTGCCTCGGAATATTTATGCGTTCCATGTCATCAAACTTAATGGTCCCTTTCCAGGGATCATATAATCCTGCTACTAATCTCGCCACTGTAGATTTTACCACTACCTGAAACCGCCTACCAGGGCTACTCTACTACCAGGTTCTAATGTCAAATTAAAGTCTTCTATGATTGGAGGTAAGACTTTGGTGTAGCCAAAGCTCACATTTTTTAATTCCAAATGACCATTTAGTTTTCCATTTGGTCCTACTTTTATATAGGAATGTGCCATTTCTCTTTCACGAGCTACCCCATTATTCCTTTTATCATTATCAACAAACTCCTTAGAGATTTCATAATCTAATACATCATCTATTCGGCTCATACCTCCTTCAGTTTCCTGCAATAAACTACCTACTGCTACTAATTGATTAACAGGGTCTATGAAACTTTTCATTAAATACAAAAAGGCAATTAACATACCCAGTGTCATATGGCCATCCATGACCCTTAAGGCACCTAGACCAATTATTAGTGTTGTATTTAACGACATTAAAAAAGGTGGAACTACATTCAAACGTAATGTAATCCAGCTTAATTCTTGCTGAATATTCATTACTTTTGCCAGGTATCCCGTCCATTTTGCGAAAAAATCACTTTCCCTGCCAGAGGCTTTTAAGGTTTCTATCATACTAATCCCAGACATGGTACTCCCCATTAGCTTCCCTCTTTCATTTAATAATCGTCGGTTTTTATCTTTTCTTGCTCTCGATACAATCTTTAAAGCTAATATATTTAATGCAGTAATTGTAATACCAATAATCGTAAGGACTACATCGTAAGAAAACATTAATATGGCATAAAATACTACAACTATTATATTTAATGATGCATTCGCTAATTCTCCACTTAATAACTGTGCTATTTGATCATTTAGCGTCACCCTATTACTCACATCTCCACTGTATCGCTGTGTAAAAAAGGTGATAGGAAGGTGGAACACATGCCATAGAAATTGGCTGGATGTAGCAAGAGCTAACTTTGTTTCAAGTCTAAGAAGATAGTATTGTTGAATATGAACTAATATGGCATTAATAATCAATACACCAGCCATCCCTAATAATAATGGCATGACAAAATCTGTCATTTGATTCACCAAGTAGCTATCAATAAATATTTGAGTGAAAGAAGGTATTATAAGGCCAGGAATCACCAAAAATAAACTTGCCAGTACGATATAGATAACGCTTAATTTCGAATTGGAGATCCGTGAAGTTAAAGCTGGTATCAACCCTCTTTTTTCATTTCCTTTCTCAAATTTCTCTGTGGGTTCAAGAGTGATTACTACTCCTGTAAATGAATCTTCAAACTCTTCGTAGGTTACTTGGTATCTACCTTGTGCAGGATCATTTATATAAACTTTTTTTGTGGTAAATCCCTCCAACACCAGAAAATGATTAAAGTTCCAAAACAAAATAGCAGGTAATTTAGTCTCTTTAAGCTTTCTGAGAGATTTAGAATAGCCTTTGGTTTTGAACCCAAAAGATCTTGCTGCCTTCATTAAATTAGTAGCCTTTAATCCATCTCTCGAAACTCCACATTCCACCCTTATCTTTTCTAATGGCACAAACCTGCCATAATATCCCATTACGATAGATAGAGCCGCAGCACCACATTCTACCGCTTCCATTTGTAAAACCGTAGGGGTTTTGATCGGTTTTGCTAATTTTTCCTTTATTGGTCCTTTTACTTTTTGGGGCTTTCGCATAGCCATTGTTAGCTTTTTTTATTTTCTGGGAATGATCGGCTTAGTATAGATTAAAAAACTTTTTGAATGCAGGAACTATCATTGCTATTGGAGGAACTTCATCAACTGTAATTTTACCCGCACACGAAGTTCCAGCATTAATACTTACAGAAGGACCATTAGCCGATGTCCATTTATAACCACTGTATGAAGTTGTATCCCTTTCAAAATCAACATATACTTCAAAAGGAGCCCCTATGGATAGTAAAGCTTGGACTAGTTGATCATTTTTCATAGAAATCATCATTCCTTGCTGGGTAACTGGAAAATCAGAAACGTAAGTGACCTTGGCTTTCATAAATCCATATTCCTGAGGTTTCACTGTAACAGGTACAACTAATGCACTCATTCCTTCTTTAATCTTTTTCCCATCTTGAGATGAAACATATAGGATCCCTTTCAGTCTGTCCTCACTTACTTTTTGACTTTTAAGCTTAAACAAGGGGGTTCCCAATCCTACAATAATCCCTGTATTGGACAAAATTTCCACGACCTCTCCGCCATGTAAACTCTTAACTTCAGTATCAATGGAATATCTTTCATTAAGTTGATCTAAACGCCTTTCCTCTTGAGAGATCCTTTGTTTAATCAGGGTAATCCTCTGCTGAAGATTAAAGTCAACATTCAATTCCTGAGATGAAGTTTGAACTAATTGAGCCTTTAAACTTTCGATTTGATTTTGGGTATTTTCAATTTGCTGTTCCGTATTTACAACGGTTGGCCGAGTGATTAATCCTTTTTTAAGTAATTCTTTTTCAACGGATAATTGCTGTTTAAGAAAATCCAGATTTTTTTCGTTGGATTGAATTTGTTGTCGAAAACTCAATCTTTGTTGCTGGATAAACTCTCCCTGTATACGTGTGTCCTGAGAGCCAAATGCCATTACTTGTTGTAACTCAAATTTTCGTTCTGCCAAAGCGGCCATAGACTCTTCTATTTTTTGCAATAAGTCCGGTTGTTCTACTTCCGCAATGATATCTCCCTCCTGGATAGTATCTCCAATGGCCACACTTAATTCCAATAATTGTCCTTGGGTAGTAGAAACTACTTCGTACACCTCGCCTCCAAGTAATACTCCCGTTGCATTTAATTTAGTTTTCACTCGCCCTAAGAAGCTCCAACTTATAGCAGTTCCTATGATCAAGCTTATAGTTAGCAGAAGCATCCAAGACTGTATACTTGTAATTTTTATTAATTGGTCTAGTTTTTCTGGAGTGGAAAGCTTTTCTAAGGCTCCTTTCCTAAAAATTTGCCTTGACATTGTAGTAATTTATTTAATTGAGTAAATATATTTTAATAATGATCTTTAATTTGATGTTGGCAATTCATAGAAAACTTGTGCATTTATCTCTATAGAAGATGATAAGAATTCTTCCAAGGGAAAAATGGTACCTGTTTCCTGCCTAATGTTTATAATTGCACTAGCAAATTCTTGTTGGGCCTGTAAATAATCTAATTGTGAAAACGTGAGACGTTCCTGAAACAAAATTAAGTTTAGTAAAGTGGTTAATCCATTTTGAAACTTAATCTGTTCATTATTAAATACTTCCTGATAATACTGAAATGTTTTATAGGATTTTTCCAGATTGATGACACTGTTATGAAGTTCATTCAATGCAATACTGATATCTAATTCTATATTTCGAATTTGATTATCTATCACTACTTGTTGATCTTCAACTGCGACTTTACTTCTCAGAAATCCTGCTTTAGCAGCATTATTATTTAAGGGGAATAAAAAGTTTAATCCAAATCCTACTTGAACATTTCTTCCTGCCTCTTGTTCAAGTGGAGTAAATACGCGATTTAACCCATTTCCTACATCAATTCCACCATAAGAAATAGAACTTTGTAAATCCAATTGAGGTTTCAGATTATTCCTGGACTGTTCAAACAGAATTTCTAAAGCATTTTTACTAATAATTAGTGCCTTAAGATCAGCTCTATTGTTTCTAGCTAAGAGTAATAATTTTTCAAGAGAAATCTCAGGAGTATAATTTGCTTGATCTATTTTAGGAAATGGATTTATGGGATGGCTAAAAAATCTACTTTCTTCTTCATTTAATCCAATAAAACGTCCTAAGTTTTGTCTTGAATTGTAAAGTTGCTGTTGAGCTATAACTGTTTGACGTTCTTTATCTGTTAAATCAGCTTGAATCTGGATAAGATCACTTTCAGCTTTTCGCTCTGCATTTACTAAATCTTGAGTTATTTCTAGTACCTTCCTAATACGAGCTTCATTCTCTATAAAAACTTTCAATCTTTGAAAGCTACTCAAATATTGCCAGTAGGCTAAGGCCATATTCGAAAGCTCTCCTGAGGAAAGAAAAATAAGATCGTAGATAGAACTTTCCACCATGTCTTTAGAAAATTGTTCATTAGCTGTTGCAAATTTTCTACCTCTACCTCTTAATAAAGGTTGATTAAAAGACAAGTTAATTGTCGTAAAATTGTTGGATACAAATGAACCTACTTCTTCATTAAACTGATTTAAGGGAAAATTATCTGAAATCCTTGCATAATCAAATCCCACTCTTGTACTCAAACTTGTTCGAAGAATGCGCTGAATTCCTCCTGAAGCTGTATAATTATTGGTCTTAATCCTACCATCGATTACCGGAAAGCGTGGATCCAGGGTAAATAGATTTTCCTGATTTCGATTAGCATTAAGAGACGCATTTAATCTGTAATCGAATAAACTTGTAGCTATTTGAAGATCAGCCCTGTTTCTAGCTATTCTTAATTTTTGTCGTTGTAGCTGGGGATTCTTATCTAACGTTAGACTAGTAAGGTTAGATAAGGTACATGGAATCGTATCTATTGCCATTTGCCCTTCTACATTAAGATGGCAGAACAAACAAAAAATATATAACAATGTAATACTAGAATACCTGACCATAATTTTATACTTCAGAAAATTTATGTAAAATTTGGCCAAACCGGGCTCCTGCCTGAGCTACATGCTGAAGCACATTAAAATCTATCTCATCTGTATCTTCTTGTGAAATATCAAAACCAAGTGTGTCCATAGTTTTTCTTAATCTACTGGAGAGAAACATGGCCATAGCTTGATAAAATCGCGAAGAAAATGCACTATCATTATTTAGCTTCACTTTCATAATATTATGTGGAATGTAAAAAACAGTAGAAGGTTCTGTTGCGACTACTGAGGCCGCAGGAGGCCTAGCATCTATAAAAGACATTTCACCTACTACCTCACCGGCGCTTATTTGGGCAATTTCTAATCCATTTCTTCTTTCGTTCTTTACTAAAAACTCTCCGTTAAGAATGATGTATAAATTTTGAACTTCTTCCCCTTGCTGAATAAGTGTTTCCCCTTGCTCGACTTCTGTTTTAGATCCGTTTTCTATCATCCACTCAATATCCAGATCATCAAATTGCCCTAAAATAAATAATACTCTTTTCATAGATAAAAAAATATGTATGTATCAACGCAGCATAGACTAAATGTTCTAGCTGATATAAATATCTGATATCTGATAGCAAAAATTCCTGCCATAAAAACTGAAAATCTGGCTTAATCAATAGCCATTATTTGGATAATTAATGGTAAGATGATCATTATCCAATAAAATTCTCTAAACGAAGAAAACCTCAATCATTAGTTTAAAATATTGTCAAAAGATGCTTTTTCTATTAATTAAATACCTATAGTCTTAATAATAAGTAATAATTAAATTACACAAATGAGTCTAATTAACAATATAATGACAGGTCTATATATATATTAAATTTGCCTGGCTCTGTGGAAATAGGCCGATGGTTTTTTCCTAAACTTACTTTTGTAAATTTTAGAAAAATAATGAGGGTCCTCAAAACCTACAGCATATGAAACCTCAGCAACAGTCTTGAAAGAAGCTTCTTCTAACAACCTTTTTGCTTTATATAATTTTAATTCTCTAATATACTTATTTGGCGTCATTCCCGTTAATTCTTTCATTTTTCTAAATAACTGACGCTCACTAGTTGCAAGCCTGTAAGCTAATTCCAATAAATTAAACTGCTTGTTTCCCATCTCTTTCAACACTATTTCATCTAACTCTTCCAACCAAATAAAATCAGCATGAGATATTTTATTTTGCTGCTCTCTTGATGAAGAGAGTTCAGAATGCCATTCATCTCTGTTAGCTTCAATACACAAAAGATTTTCAATGCTTTCATTCAATAATCCCCTTTCGAAAGGCCTAATTAGATAGGTATCGACCCCAGCATTAATCGCTCTAATCCTTTTAGATGCACGCACATCATCCGTTACAACTATGAGAGGTAACCTATTCCAGCTAGAACTTCGCTTAATACTATTAATTAACTCAAAGTTGTCATATCCAGCCTCAAAGCTATAAATTAGCAAGAAATCGATCTTACTTTGGTAGTTTTTTAATATCTCTACAGCTTCTTTCTCCTCTCTGGCAAACATTACACTATATTTATTACAGATGCTATCCTTTAAATAATGCAAGGAATTCTCATTTTGTCCAATTAATAACCCTCTATATTTCTTTTCAACTTTATTCTGTATGGCAGGAGGCGGCAGCAAGTTATGTAATTGAGCAGGAATAGCACTATCTTCCAGATTATCTGATTGAGGTGAGTGTTGAGCTTCATATTGTCTGATTAAATTATTTTTGGGAAAAGAGAACTCAAAGGAGGTTCCTTTGCCAATTTTACTATCAACAGATAATTTTGCTCCTAATAAATGTGCATAGTATTTTACAATGGCTGGAATTACACCATATTCATTAAACACATAGTCATATTCTGCCTGAAAATAACTATCAAAAATATTTAGCAAACCATTTTTGTCAAGCCCCGGGCCTGAATCCTCCACCATTAAATTTATACTACTCTTATCATTTGACTCTTCTAAAGAAACAATCACATTTCCCAATTTTGGAGAGCAGTGGATAGCACATCTAACCAACTTATTAAAGACTTTTTTATATTTATTTGCATCCAATTGAATAATTAAATTTTTATCCAGTTGATAGTTAAATCCAAGTTGGATATTTTTTTCTTGTGCTTCTGGCAAAAGGTATTCGTAAAGCTTTGTCGTAACATCAAATATGTTTATCGATGTTTCACGCAAGGTCGGCTTTGCAGTCTCAAGCTTAGCAAGTTCCCGCATTTCATCTACTAATTGAGTAAGTGTTCTACCTTTTTTTATGGCAATGCGGGATGCCCCTTTGACATTATTGTTGCTGGCACCCAACTTCTCCATGAATATAGCTTGGTTTAAATTAATCATGGAAGTAAGTGGAACCTGGACTTTTTCCAATATATTTGAAAACATTAAAGGTCTAATCTTATCTATTGCCTTTAATCTTCTGGATTGCTCTTTTAATATTTCTCCTTGACGTTGAATTTCTTTTTCGAGCACTGCTCGGCTAGAATTTTCCCTGAAAAGATACCAAACCATTCCTCCAACCAAAAAGATAGAGAAAAAGCCCTCTAACAGGGAAGTACTTTCCTTCCAAGCTAAAGCTGTATTTTCAAGACCAGCGATAGCCGCATGGATTTGAATAACAGAAAATGGTAATAGGCCCATGAAGGCGATAAAGTACAAAAACTTGGTTATTCTCATGACTTTCATATTCATGAAGATGTATAAAAAAGAGAAAGTATAATGTTCAATAGGTATGCTAACTTTGGAGGTTAACCTTATTACCCAATATATTATGTAGCTTAATCATTCGAAGAGATGAGCTCCAGGAATTCTGATGCAATTTCAACAGAAAATGCTTGTTTGACGGAATTTATCCGTATTAGTACCCTATATTTTCCATTTTGTTGTAAAATCTTTCCTGAAAATCCCTTTAGAACACCACCAATAATTCTGGCACGCTGACCAGGAGTAACCTCAAAGCTTTCTTTTGTAACAATGAAGCTTCCATTAATCATTTTTCTTAAATATGAAATTTCATCATCAGAAATAGTTGCGAGTTTCTTATCTATAGTCAAAAAACGAATAATTCCATTAATCTTTAATAGCTTGTAAATCTGCTTAGCCTCTGTTTTCACAAACACATAATTTGGGATAAGTGGAACTAATAGTTTCTTTTTTCGATCACTCCATTGCCTAATTACTTGTTGTAAAGGGAGAAAAGATTCCAACCCCACCTCAGCTAATGCTGAGTTAACTTTTTTTTCAGATTTTGGATAGGTATAGGCTGTATACCAATTAAGAGGAGCTGAATAAACATTCATTTCTTTGACAAACTTAAAAATTCATTTTTATGCGGGATGATTCTAGATTACTCAGAAGTCGATTATGTTAGTTATAAGCAATGGTAGTAATAGCTAATATTTGTTCAATTAATCGAATAGCTTCGCCAAGGTAAGTCCCAAGACTTATTTGATGTTAATAAAGATGTCTTAATCAAAAAACCCTCTCCTCTATTTGTCATAATATGGGCATTTATAACAATTATTTTAGGTCTAAGTAGAGGCCAAAGGTAAATTTGTTAGCTATAAGGCTATATGGTAATTTTTTGACTTCCCTTTTCGATTTTTGAATAAAGATAATCTCGAAAAATATTTTAAAATTATTCTGTCAAATAATAATTTTACTATTTTGTATTATAACACTGTAGTAGGGCATGCACGAGTGTATTGTAGTTTTCTTTCGTTTTGATTATTCATTTGATAATTAGAATCTAAAGAGAGGAGTCTCTTATAATCAAACGTTAGTAATTGTTCCGATTTTTTTTGCTGATTTTTCTTCATTGTTAATTGACTTAGGGTTATTAGTGTTATCAACAAGTTATCTTTTACCACAGTCCTTAGAAAAGTTTTTACACGAACCTTCTTTTAAATCCATGTAAATAGTTGATACTCGCCATAATTAAGTTTATATGTACAAAAAGGCCCTAAGAATAAGTTAACCATTTATTCGTACTATGCCCCCCCAATTTACCTTATAGAAACAGGATAATGCTTAGTGAATAAGGCTGATATTCAACTATAGTTATCTATGAATAGTGATTGAAATTACCATTTATCATTTACTTCTGTAACCATAAATAATTTTGCCCAAGATTAAGATATCAATTTTTTAAAAAATGAGAATCGTATACTTAAATTTATTCTATATAGGTATAGTTTATTGCAAATGATTTATTGATAGAAATAATGCTTATATTAAAATGAATGAAGCATCTATTTATTCATATATTCGCATGGACTATTTACATAGTTTTTCAGTTGGTTACTAACCCACCTGAAGGCAGTAATTTTATGATTATTTTCATTGATGTAGTCATTTCCTTTGTAAGTTTTGCTGCTATTTTTTATCTGAATACATACCTGTTATTACCAAAATTCTTGAAGCCAGAATTAATTGGGAAATTAGTTCTGAGTCAAATATGTTCAGCTGCGTTGTTTATTTCTTTTCACTATATTCTATATTTTAGTATTTACCCGATATGGGATGATCAATATTTTGGATACGGATCTCCTACTACTTTTTGTTTACAATTTTTCCGGATTTATGTCTATTACTCCATCTTCGGAACAGGATATTGGGCATTAAACAATTATCTTGTTAAGCAAAAAAGGAATAATGAACTTGAGAAGAGTCTTCTCGAAGCAGAACTCTCCCTCCTAAGATATCAATTTAACCCTCATTTTTTATACAATTCCCTCAACCTTATATATGCTAAAGCTTACCCTGTCTCCGATGAACTTGCTAAAGCCACTTTACTGTTAGCAGATATTATGCGCTACATGTTACAAGAGAAGACTGGAGATAAAGTAGATTTAGTTCAGGAAATTCAATATTTAAATAACTTTATTGAGCTACACAGAATGAGATTTAATGATAGGTTATATATTGATTTCAATATCCAGGGGGACCCTAAAAATAAAGAAATCATCTCCTTTGTTTTTATCTCACTTGTGGAAAATGCATTTAAACATGGTCAAACAAATAATCCTGATGCTCCCATTCAGATAAAAATAAATATATATGACAATTATTTGATGTTTTATGTAAGTAATAAGAAAAATAATTTAGCCAATCATTTATCTACAGGAATAGGCTTGTTAAATATCCAAAGAAGGCTTAATTTAATTTATGGTGTTGACCACCATCTTTTTATCTCAGATGAGGAGCATTATTTTACAGTTGAACTTACTATTCATAAAATAAAATTGACATGATTTCCTGTGTTGTAGTGGACGATGAGCAACATGCCATAGAAGTTCTTACCAATTATATTGATAAGACTCCTTTCCTGGAACTAAAATTCACCTCTTCTGATCCGTTAGAGGCGATCCATTTAATTCAACAACAATCCATAGAATTGGTCTTCCTGGATATTCAGATGCCAGACTTAACAGGAATTCAGTTTCTGAAAATTTTAGGAGAAAAATGTAAGTACATATTGACGACTGCTTATCCAGAATATGCCTTGGAGGGATATGAATATGCTGTAGTAGATTATTTACTCAAACCTATCTCTTTTGATCGCTTCTTGAAAGCAGCACAAAAGGCATTGAATTTATTGACCTCAAATTTAAATGAAATGAATTTTCCTAAAAAGGAAAATGATTTTATTCTGGTAAAAGCAGGTGTTAAAGGAAAAATGATTAAAATAAATCTGGGAGAAATTATCTACATCGAAGGACTAAAAAATTATGTATCTATCTACACTATTAAAGAAAGGATAGTTGCATATCTAAATATTAAGGATCTTGACAGAGAATTGAATTCAGAAGACTTTCTAAGAGTTCATAAATCCTATATCGTAGCCTTAAATAAAATAGAAGGAATAGAAGGAAATCAAATCATTATTTCAGACTCACATAAGCCAAGTAAACTCATACCTATAGGGGGAACCTACAAAAACTCCCTGTTTGCCTTCTTGGAAGATAAAATACTTTAATGTTATCTATGATTTTATCGATCTGAAATCTCATTTCATTTTACCCGAATAATAACATCGCATTTAAATTATATATTGCTATTTATTAACATGCGATAACATTTATCCTCCATCTTGTTCGCACTTAGAACTATCATGATAATAGTATGTCTTACCAAGAATCTATGACCTGTAAATTCTCCTGAATTGATATAGCCAATCATGTCATTGGTATAATTTATTTCCAAAATTAAAGTTAACCTGCTATCTAAATAGAAAATGAGGCCATGAATTCCGTCGTTAACCATATTTTATTTCAGATTGACGATATTCTACGACAGTCACATTTAGATTCGTTTGGCTTGTTGGACGGAAAGGCTGGCATGGCTTACTATTTTTACCAAAAATACCTTCTAAATACGAATAATGAAGATTATGATAAAGCGACTCAATTAATTCATGAGGCATTAGCATTTTATATAGATACAGATCTTGAACACTTAGATTGTTCTTTTGCAGAGGGTATTTCCGGTCTGGGATTTATCCTCTCCATAATGGAAAAAAGTACATTTCTTCAACTCGATCTGGAGAAAACCTTGCTAAACGTAGATGAATTTCTATTTCAAAAAACCCTCCTCGAAATTTCTGACGGTAACTGGGATTTCCTATATGGTGCCATGGGAATTATTCACTACTTTATTGAACGTCTTCCTCACCCAAAGTTCGAACACTACTTAACATTAATTACGAAACAATTATTTGAATTTGGAATTGGAACCCAGGAAGGATTGAGAAAAATTAATTTTCTCAATCCACCATCTATGGAGTCCTATATCAATCTAAGTCTTAGCCATGGGCTTTGTGGTGTTTTTCTTACCTTAATCAAAATATATAAAGCTGGAATTCAAAAGGAGAATATCCAAGAAATATTAACCCACGGAATAACCTATCTTTTAACATATAAAAAAGACATAGATATAGATGCAGGTGATATATCCTTTTACCCATTCTTTATTCATAAGGAGACAGGTGCTCCTAAATATGGCAGATTATTAGGTTGGTGTTATGGAGATCTGAACCAAACACTTCTTCTATATAGGTTTTATGAAATAACACAGAATAAGTATTATAAAAGTTTAGCGGACCTCATAGGTACTTACTCATTGGTACGAAAGAACTCCGATTTACTTCATGTGGAAGATATGTTTTTTTGCTATGGAACGGTAGGCTTAGCCCAATTTTACAAAACATTATTTCATATCTCAGATATTCAACGCTATTATGAAGGGTATGAATACTGGATGGAACAGACCCTCATTTATTTGTTTGAAGAAAACTCATTAGAAAGCATTCCCAAAGGGATCATTAATGGTCTTTCTGGCATAGGCTTAGTGTTTCTAACTTATCCCAACAACCATACATCCCACTGGACCAAACCTTTTTTACTTTAACATTTGGCCCCATTTACCATCCGTCATTTAACAAAAAGTCTTCCAATAGCTGTGTTATAAATTTGGATTATACAACACTCACTAATTGGGCCACCTTCGACCGATAAAACCTAAACATATAGAAATATACAATGAATTCGTGTTCTCTTTGACTGGCAGGAAATAATCTGTTCATGGACATATGAATGAAACTGCCAACTAAGTCTTGAAGGATCACTTCCAGCAACCCATCCTGATGTAACCCAAGAAGTTCCTTTACAATCTGAATGAAGTGATCAGATCTTCTGTGATTTAGATTAGACTTAAAGGCTTGATCTGCCTGACTATCAGAAAAGATATCTACTAGCTTGCTTTCAGTTATTCTAAATTTTCTGTTGAGTTGCTGCTTTGATAACTTCGTAAGCTCGAACTCTTTCATAAATTTATCCCTAATTTTTTCTGTAAATATTACTTTTTCCTTCAATGAGAATTCAAATATATTTAACCATTCATCAAGCAACCAGAACGCCGAAAGCCATCGGTCATCTTCTGAAGATTCTATCTCAGTATTCCTGATAATGTTAAGTATATCAGAACTATCTTCACAAAATAAGGACTCAGCATGTTCCATAGAGGTAGCTCCATACCTCTTAATCTCCCTCATATATGTATCCAGCTGAATTCTCCAGACTACTCCTGACTGCTCAAAAGGGGAAAGATAGGATTGAACATAGTTTATTATGCGACCATTAAATCCCTGGTCCTTCACTTTTAATCTTAATCTTAAATGACTTTCCGGATCCCAATATCTGATGAAAAACCATTGATCAATTAATCCCTCCTGAAGTAATTTATGAATGAGTGGGTGAATAGCTTCTGCCAATACTTCATCAGAAGAGCGGAATCCACAATATAGCTTATAATATATCCACTCTGAGCCTGGGGTAAAATGTTTTTTGATGTGCAAGTTATTATTAGGTGTGGAATAGATAATTGATGTATTCGACGTCGATGTTTTAATGAGAGGAGCTATATATTGCTGCATATACAATTCATTCTCAGGGCTTAATGCGTTTATACTTTTATCGTATAGAAACTCTTTCAAGGATATGGATTCTTTTCTCTTAATGGTATCAATAAATGTACATATGCTTAATTCATTCAAACTATCCACTAACAACTCGTTATCTCCTTCTACCAAACAAAAATATGTAGGTATCATCCAGATTTTGCGAAATGTAGTAAATGATTGTACAATATCTTCAGCATCAGCTAAGGGAAATAAGTCGGGTTGGAAATCCTCTTTACTGAGCAGCCACCTGGCGGGACTTAATATCACATTTTTATAATTTACTCTAGGGAAGAATTTAGTCAGAGAAGTTAATCCTCCCCAATCGAAAGTAAAATTAGTTCTTAGGCCTTGAGATTGTAAATCACAAAGAAATCTAAATACTGGTAGTGCGGATAATTGGTAATTGTAAGCCGATCCAAAACGAGGAATTATGTTCATCCCACTTTTAGCGCATTTTAGGACAATTTTTTCTCCCTCTAGGATAATATTTACGTCTTTTAGTAATATTTGCTTTGAAGGATGTTTAGCCGACCTGGCTAAATAAGGAATTTCATATTCTCGAGAAGTGGTTCTTTGAATGACATTCTCCTCTCTACCTCCGGGAGAATGAACGATTTCCGCAAACCTGGCGTTGTTATCTTGTGCTTGTTCTTTTGAGGATATATGTTGGACTAGTTCGTCCATTTTTTTATTACCATGAGTAAACCGACCTAAAAGATTGGCTCCACTCGTTCCACCTACAGCCTCAATAAGCACCTGCGACTCGGCACAATTGATGATTTTGAACATTATATATAGCGATAAGGGTACATCATCCCACCTTACTTCAAAGTCTTTTATATCTTTATCATCTATATTAACAGCATATAAGCGGTGTTGCAGCGAATTATTTAGTTTACTCCATAATAGTCTTTGCTTTTTTGACCAAACCAAGCTTGTCTTTGAATCTTCTCTATTATCAAAAAGTTCTAGCCCTTTCGTAAGGAATGTATCAAATTTCTGCTCCCTAACAGGATAAGACAAGCCAGCTTCTGAATCCAATACCTTTAACAGTGGCATTTCTTTATTACCGTATCTTTCGTAATATTTGGCAGCGAATACAGCTAAATTTGTGCTGGATGAATTTGTTGCTAATGCATTCAATACCCCCCACCCTTTTAATAAAGTAGTTTGTATGTTTGGGTCAATGCCTTGAGAAACGGTATCTTTATTTAAAGTAATATTAAATAATTTACGGTTTGAGGTAGGCACCCCTAAATCAGTGAGATGCTGAATAATTTCTTGATATGCATTAATGCAATTAACCTTATTCTTATCTATTCTACTAAGCCCCAATTGTACTTCCTCCAGGATGTCAACCACCTTTTTAAGTTCGTTACATGGATGAGTGCCATATATTTTTTTTAAGGTTTCACAAATATTAGAAAGGTATGTTCTTTTTGATAAACAAGGTTCAAGCTCACTAATGATAATCTGTTTATCAATTAAGGTTGTTAGGTACTCATCCAATATACTATCTTCAAATTTCGCCAATAAGGGTAATTTTTTCATTTCAATTAACGACATACCCTTATGACAATGCTCCAACAACTCCTTTAAGTGATAAGACACTCTCACAGAACTTAATTCATACACTTTCTTATTTTCGGGTGAATATGAAGATCTTATATGCCTCAACTTATTACCAATAAAGTAAATACTTGAATTGGGAAAATATAACAGATGATCTCTGATATATGATGTCTTCTTAAGAACCTGAGACAACTCTCCCAAATAGTGCATATCTAACTGGGATAGACGGCTCAAGGTGTGTTGACATTTGATATTCGGTTTTTCCTTACTCCATTCCACTACTGAACAGCCTGCAAATAAGCCAAAAGGAGTAGTTCGGCTGCTCATTCTGTAAAGATATTTAAGAAAGGTTTGCTTTGTTTTTTTTATCTGTTTTGGGCAATTCAAAGATCCTTCTTGCCATTTAAGAAGTTTACGGTATAAATTAGGAGAGGCAACATACACTGCTTCGAGAATAAATGCATTTCTAGCAAAATTTTTTAATCGTCTCTCATCAATTTTATCGGGGAAAGGCAGAACTGGTGACCTAACTACTAAATTAGGGATGAACTCGTATGGATGTTTCATTTCAGTATTGGATTAGAAGTATTCAGTTTCATCCTATCTTGATGTACAGATAGCGTATGTTACAATCCTTGAAAAGGATTTACTCTAAAAATTTACCCTCAATGAGAAATCAGTATTATTATGAGCTTTTTAAATCTTATTAAAGCTTGGACCAACAGCCGCTCACCATCGTATGATAGCGGTTTATCAATATGCATCATTGGCCTGGAGTTACCTATTCAGCGTCTAAATGAATGAGTATCATATCAAATCATAAGTAACTCATCGTAATCCGAAGAATATTACAGGATCATTTACCCAAAGTGTTTTCCTTTAAAGATGTTATGTAAACGACTATACTATAATATTATAAATTGATCTGAATATTCAAAATATCCTAAATATGCAAAAATTCGTACATATATAACCATATTATGACAATAAATACTCACATATAATTATGGATATATATACAAGTGCTAATAACTTAATGATTATCAATACTTAAAATTTATATTAATCATAAATAATACGTATTTTTTTTAATCCAAAAAAAAGTATAACTATATACAAAACATTACAATTACCAATACATCATGTTGCAAAAATTCATAATATTCATTTTTTCGTTAAAAATAAGCGTTTGTACTTATACAACATTTCTTTCATTTTATTCTCCCATCCGAACTTAAGCCTTCAGATGCGATTGATTAGGCTTATTTTTGTAGTAATTTTAGGCATACCATTCATTTTCAAGCATTAATACCTAGTTTTCAGGTTAGTATCCCCTTAAAATAGACAAGCACAAATAACTACACACAGATGTAAGAAATCGCTACATTTTAACCTAAAACTTAATCTCCCTTATTCAATTGATCATATCGGATCTTCTTGAATTAATAACCATAGTTTGAAACCTCATTCAACGTAAAGCTACGGTCTTTCTTTACTAACCTCAGTAAAATGTTTCAATGGGCCAACCTTTTTCATCAAACAAACATGTTAAAAAGCGCAAATATATATCAACTTGTATATAACAATCATCATATGATGAACATTGAATATTACAAAATATTGATCAAAGCGAAACTGAGAAAACTGTTCAATTATGCTGTCGTTTGTGACATAAAGCCTGAAATTTCTGCCATTCTACATATACACTTTCTCCTATTTGATAGAATCCATTAGCTTTGATTTAAGTGCTTGTAACAACCATCGTTAACACCTCTATATCATGAGAAAGCGTCAATCAAAGCAGATAAATTCCATTATTCTCAAAGAAATTAATGCTGTATTAGAAAACATTTCCAATGCGGTAAACGCTAGCAGAAGTTCATTCTTTCTGCTGGATCAAGAGACTTCAATACTGGAAAGTATCGTAGCGCAGGGATTAGAAAATATTTGCATTACTGTTCCATTAGGACAAGGAATAGCTGGTACTGTAGCACATACTGGTAAATCTATGATTGTAAATGATGCCCAGAATAGTGTCTTACTATATAAAGTTACCGATAATGAACATGGTTTCATTACGAGAATGGTGTTATGTGTTCCCGTATTTGACGAGTCCGATAAAGTACTGGGAGTCATACAATCGATCAATAAGAAAAAGGGGATCTTTTCAAAAAGAGATATGATTATTCTGGAAAGTTTGGCTGCTACTATTTCATTGATCATTAAAAACACCCAGTTGTATGAAACAGCCAAAAAGGGTCGCGAAAATATCTCTACCCTCTTAGAAGTTACCAATGCCATCTCATCAGAACTTAATCTGGATAGTCTGATTAAACTCATTATGAATAAAGCTGCCAAAATTACAAATGCAGATAGAGCTACCCTATTTTTCCTCGATGATGATCATAAACACATTTGGACCAAGTATGCAAAAGGATTAGAAGATATTATCCTAAAAGTGCCAATAGGACAAGGGATAGCAGGAATGGTAGCAGAACAAAAAACCCCCTATATTACAAACAACGCTTATGAAAATCCTTTTTTTGATTCACGCTCTGACAAAATTACCGGCTATGTGACTAAATCTATATTAGGAGTTCCTGTGCTCAACCCCAAGCAAGAATTAATAGGTGTCATTCAGGTAATAAATAAACTCAATGGAGACTTTACTGAACAAGATATTTGGATATTGAATGGATTTGCTGCCCAAACGAATATAGCTATCGAAAATGCTAAGCTATTCCATGAAATAGAAAATATGAAAAATTATTTGGATAGCCTGATCCAGCATTTAAATAGTGGAATTATGACAGTAGATTCTACAGGAACCATAAAAACCGCCAATAGTAGTTTATGCCAGATGCTAGAAGTTAGTTCGGCAGACTTTTTAGGCAAACACTATAAGGAAATTGAGGAAAAATATGCTTCCATTTTCCATCCTACCGAAAAAGTTATTAATCATGGAGAAAAATATGAAGAATTTGAAATAGAAGCTCCGATTAAACAAGATAAAAAACTGGTCTTTAATTTAAATGCTGTCCCCATGCACGATAATAAAGGTGCCAATATGGGAGCTGTATATGTCTTAGATGACATTACTCAATCTAAACGCATTAAAAACAATTTAAGTAGGTACTTTCCCAAACATCTTATTAAAGATGTACTTAATCGCGACAATCTATACTTACTCGATGGTAAATCCCAAAACTGTACGATTCTATTTTCAGATATTCGAGCATTTACCACCCTTACTGAGCAATTAAAAGCTATGGAAGTGGTGGCCATGCTAAATGAATACTTCCAATTGATGGTCGACGCTGTTCTGGATCATAATGGGGTGTTAGATAAATTTATAGGAGATGCCATCATGGCTGTGTTTGGAATACCCTATGCAAATAAGTTGGACCCCGTCAATGCAGTACATACAGCAATCGATATGCTGAAAAAATTAACGCAGCTAAATAAAAAGAGATTCCTATTGAAAAAGCCTCCATTAAAAATAGGCATTGGGGTTAGTACCGGACAAGTTATTTCCGGGAATATAGGGGCAGAAAAAAGATTTGAATATACTGTCATTGGAGATCCGGTTAATCTGGCTTCCCGTTTAGAAGGGGCTACTAAAAAGTATGGAGTAGAAATGCTTATCTGTGAAGCAACCTATAAGCAAATCCAGGATCAATTTTACTGTCGTGAAATCGACACCATTTTAGTTAAAGGCAGGAAAACACCCACTAAGGTGTATTCAGTCATAGATTCAAAAACTGCAGAAATCTCATCTAAAGATGAAATATTTTTGTACTCTTACCATCAAGCTCTTTCGGCCTATCGAGATAGATCTTTTACAAAGGCTAAAGAAGCATTTATCGCAGCCCAACAATTAATTACAGACGATTTACCTACTCAAATTTTTATTGATCGATGTAATTTTTTTATTGATCATCCACCTACATCAGACTGGGATGGAGTTTGGGAGCTAAAAGACAAATAGGGTAAAGATCAAAAAGGCATAGAGCGATAAAATTATATACAATTGTTCTTATGTTTTCAATGAATCAGATCTCTACTCACTAATGACTGGCGGATGTATTAACTCATTTAGAGATTAATGTGAATATGCTATGTACCCTTCAGGGTAGTTAAAGCTGAGGGATTAAGCTTCTGTGTAAATATTAGTTTGAATGACTTTTTGTCAAGCCTAATCCATAGAATCTAAATTCTTTTATTGCGTAGTAATAAGTTCGGTTTCTTCGACAATACGATATAGGAAACCCAAACTCATGGACTAGTTCTTCTCTCAACTGGTACCACGCTCTTTCTGAAATGCCTAATTTAGCTGCCAATTGTTTAGGAGAGCCGGTAGATTTAAGTCGAATAAGTTGATCCAACTGCTCAATACGATGAATATATGAAGCGAGCGACATATGCTTAAGAGTTAATGAATGTGATAGAAGTTTATCTCCACCTCAGAAATCATACAATAACATTGATTTGCCATTTAAATTATGTATCTGAAGTGAAATAATAATATTCCTTTTACACATACCTTTGGATCTGAAAGGTTATGTTTTTTTATAAAATTTTTTATAGAAATAATATTTTCAATTGAGGACAGCAGTACCATCACCACATAGGATAGTAAGCTTAGTTTACTAAGTATTCATCCCATTTTTTTATACTACTGCCTATTGGGAACATGAGCAGATCATCTTCCAGAACAGATGGGGCATCCATTGTCCTATTCAAATAAAAATGGTAGTTTTCATAACTTATCATCAATAATGCTATATATAAATGAAGCTTTTGAAGGAAGGGGCTTGGGTGATTGAGCATCTTAGATCAAAAGACCGAAAGAGGCAAGAAAAGGCATACCAGTATTTATATGAAAAAGAGTATGAGAACGTGAAGTATTACGTTTTAAAAAATGGTGGTGGTATTGAAGATGTGAAAGACGTTTTTATTCAAGCAATATCTATTTTATATACCAGGTATAAACCTGGCGGATCCATTGGTTCGTATTTGATGAATACAGCAAAAAATATTTGGAAAAATGAATTAAGGAGAAAATCATATGAGAAGAGAGCTAACATCCGAATAAATGCTTATCCAACCATCATAGAATCTAATGAAATCCAGCTTCAAGAAGATAAGGTGGAAGCTGAATATTTAGAATTGGTGGTAAAAAAATGTCTTCATTCATTAAAAGAAAAATGTATAGATCTATTAAAGAAGTTTTATTTCGAAAAAATGAGTTATGCTGAAATACTGGGAGAGTCTATAGAGGCTTCTTATACCAATAATCAATATGATGGAGAGATCATAAATGCAAGCCCATCAGAAGTAAACAAATTAAAAGCCCAAAAACACAGATGTTTAGAACACCTAAGAAAGTGTGTTCGCCAATACATTTAAACCTAATTTAAGCGTTCATGGGACTTCCAATTCAATTACAAGATCAATTAGATAAATATCTTCTCGGAGAACTACAGGGAGAGGCGCTAGAGATTTTCCTCCAGGAACTCAAAAACAATCCTGAATTGGAAGCTACTGCCAGAATACAGGCGGCCATGATTCCTCAACTAGCGTTGATGAAAAAAGAACAATATTTCAGGGAAATACATGAACTAGTCGAACACAAATCAGAGGGCTTACTTACTAAACCGATTCGAAAATATCCTCTTCCGCTGATCTTGAGTATCGCGGCAAGTATCTTTTTAATAGGTTTCTTTCTTCTTTTTAAACAATCTGATGAGCAGCAGTTGTTTAATGAGGCATTCAAACCAGCACCTATCGACATTCATCTGGCCATCGTAGCATTAGTAAAGACTGATAGTGCTTCGCATAGAATTAATCCTGAAAGTGTTAGAGGTAATAATAAAGGTGCCAGTGTCAAAACATTTCTCATAGACTCCTTGAACTATCCGCCAAAATTATTTCAGGAATTAACTGAGTTAGAACAATCTTATAAATCGGGGAATTACCTTTCTGCGGCAAATGGATTTCTAGGCCTCTTTCAAACATATGACAGCCTTAGTTTTTCTCCTGCATTCCAATACTGGATTATGTACGATGCAGCTATAGCTTTCGTAAAGGCAAAAAAAGACAAAGAAGCATTAATTCAGTTCCAACGACTCAATACATTAAAAGCACCTGTAGATATGCTTGGTTATAAAGTAGAATTTTACTTAGGTCTTATGTATTTGAAAACAGAAGGAACATCTTCTACTTCTTTTCAAGAGATCTTATCAAAAATTAGTCATGATAAATCCCACCCATTTGCTTTGAAAGCAGCAAAAATTCTCAAAAAACTATAATCAGCAGCTCATATCTTCGAATCACTCAATTCACTAACGGTCCATTGATAAAACACTTAGCCTGATCATTGACCTAAGAAGAAAAAGCCAACTTCTCTTCCTTCATCAACATTTGTATGGCCCATTTTCCTGATTGAGCAGATGGAGGCAGGCCTCCGCCTGGGAAGAGCCATTGTCCGATCATTGTGAACCCATCTAAGCCCGGAAGTTTCAGAGGTAACCCATTAAGCACTTCTTTCGTTGGCATAAATCCCTCATAAGCTCCTTTCCATACACCTGTATATCTAACAGTGGTCAATGGTGTGGCAATGTCGATCACCTCAATATCTTCTGAGATACCTGGATATTGCTCTTCTAATAACTCAACAGCTACTTTTCGAATAGCTCTTTTTTCTTCTAAATAGGCCATCCCACTTAAGGTTACCCAATTTTCCCATGGAGATTCAAATTGCATTAATAATACCGTCTTTCCTTTAGGGGCAAAATGAGGATCATACATAGAACGGTTCATGATACTGTAAGCATTCGTTTTTGTCGAACCAAAGGAAAGACCATCTTTTATATAAGTAGTATTATGCGCTTCAGAAATAATATGATCATTAATCCCAAAGCCTATTAGCACGAGCGGAGTGAATAATTCCCAATTACTGTAAGCTTCCTTAAGTTTTTCATTTACATACTTCCCTTTTAACATATCGAAAATCAAGCTATGCCCATCACAGGCTCCTATTATATGATCTGCAAAAAACTCTTCCTCATTTGCTAATTTCACTCCTACAGCTCTATTATTATCCACAATAATATGCTTCACTTTAGCATGTGCTCTTATTTTGCCGCCTAATGAGCAAAATTTTTGAGTCATTCTATCCGCCATAGCCTTTGATCCTCCTTTAAGATAACCAGCATTGTTAGCATGCGCCCATCCAAGCATCATCAAGAAGCCTAATGCAGAAAAGTCTTTTCCCCCAAAAAACTTATCTATAAAATATCTTAGTCTGCGATTGTTGATTCCCAGATCATCGAAAAGCTCCTTCCCAGTTCGCTTACCATACTTCAATAATATGGTAAAAAAGCTTCCCATATGAACAAATGCCTTTATATAATCAAAAAAGGACCTCATCTCAGGTGGATGTTCGAAAGCATCCAAATGATCACTTTTTCGCATCATTTTACATAATTTTTCAATTCCATGTCGATCCTCTGGTGCCATGTCTATCAAATAGGACTCCCATTCGTCAAGATCATTGTAAATAAAAAATTCCCCATATCTCTCATCCTCCATCTTCATAAAGATCCGATGATTTACTATTTCCACCTCAGGAGTGATAGCACCTACTTCTTTCCATATATCATGATACACTCCATGGTCTGTTCCGACTAACCAATGCAAACAATAATCAAATCGATATCCATTTCTATCCCATGAAGTTAATTGACCTCCCAATCTTTCATGCATCTCAAATATAGTCGTGTTCCATCCATTTTTCTGGGCGTAAATTCCGGCACTTATTCCTGCAATGCCCCCGCCGATGATGATAATGTCTTTATTTTTCATGGTGTGGCTATTAAAAGGTTACACAATATGCTAATTATCATATGCTTATTTAATTTACTCTTAAAATAGACTCCCATAAATGATCTTGAACAGTGAAGTGAATGAGAATAGTTACAAAAACTGGCTGGTAGGCAAAAAATCCAGTTAAGTAGGAAACTACCTAAATATCTTCCTTTATTTCAATTTATACTGTAAAGTGTTTATCTAAAACATCATCATAGCTGCTCTAAGTCATTCCCTATTTCCTCGATATTTCAGAAATTCATATACATTGAAATAATTAAGACATAATAATATTTTCATATGAAATAAGCGTAATACTTTTTCATTATCAAATTGAAACTACTATTAAAGTGATAAGCGTATGAAACTTGCATTCGGAAAATACCAACAAGAGGGCGAGGAAATCCTAACCTACCTAGCTGATGAGTTAGGTTGCCCCGGCGATTTGGACAGAGCCGGACACGTATTGAAAACGGTTCTTTTCGGATTGCGAAGAAGATTGGGGTTTGAAAGAGCTACCCAGCTATTTAAGTTATTACCTTACTCCTTAAAAACGATATTTTTGAATGGCTGGGAAGTGGAGGATCAGGCTCCTAAAAATCTTGAGAACATGGACGATCTCATTCAAGAGATCCAGCATTACGGAACTTATCTGATTGATGTAAAAAATCGACAAAATGCTATCTACTCTATCCACTCCGTTCTTCGAGTCATCAATTGGTATGTATCTAGTAGCCAAATGAAGAAAATGTATGACTTATTTCCTTCGGGATTAAGAAATTCTGGCGCGCTCAAACAACCAGCTTAACAAATTATGATTATTCCAGAGGAAACAAGCTGATATCGAAGAGGGCTAGCTACATAAAAATGGTGAGGCTAGCCTTTTTCCACCGAACCTCTTACCACTTCCATTCATAACTCAGTACGGGTAACAAGCCACTGTGATAGGTATAAAAATAATCTTGTGCATGTTGATTGTATCCCCCCATATTCAGTATATTACGATGATTGGTCATATTTTGAATATCAACTGTTAACGCTTGTACTCCTTTTTTAGTCTTCCGTTCCCATCTGGCTGAACTATCCCATCTTAAATAGGCAGGTACCCTGGAAGTGAAGATTTGACTTTTATCCTCTATATATGTGCCGAATAATCTGGAAGAAGATAAATCAATAGGCGTATATCTCTGGCCACCATTCCAAAATACCGTCATCGACAATAATACATTGTTTCGACCCAAAGTAAATTCCTTTCCTATCTTAAGAGAGCTGGCAAAATTCCCATTAAAACGACTATTCAAATAAGGACCTCTTCCTAAATTAAATTTCGCTTGATATATTGAGAGTGTTGCTAACATGAAAGCTGATGAGAATTTGCCATCGAGGGTAACATCAATCCCGTAATTTTTCCCATTACCATTGTTTTCTAATGGTACTACTCCCTGAATTGGAGATATAATAAAGGCATTTGACGCATTGAGAGAGCTAAGTACCAAATCTCCTTCGTTACTAACAGGAATATCAAATAATCGATGATAATAAGCTTCCAATTTTAGTTGAAGATAAGAAGAGAGCTGACGTTCGTATCCTAACATCATCTGCCAGGACCGAGTTACTCCCAAATGTTCATTAGGTAAAGAAAATTCTCCTTTGTCATCATAGGTTTGTAAAAAATGCTGAGCAAGAGGCTCCATTTTACTGAACAATCCCGCTCCAAAACTTACCCATTGGTTCTTCTTTAATTTCCACCTAAGCCCCAGCCTTGGTTCCAAAAAAGTTTGTAGGCTCTGGCCATAGTGGATCATATGAATTCCTGGAACAAATGTCCATCTAGGTATCAACTGTAACTCGGCTTGAGTATATCCCGATATTCGATAAGTACTTCCTTGCGCATCTATGTAGGATGTCCTATGTGTAAACCCAACATCTATGTCTTGAATATCAAAATCAAATGGTTGATGAATAAATGAGACTCCTGACTGTAAACGCCAATTAGCCTGAGCATAGTAGTTTAAAGTGGTTGCTAAAACCAGGGTAGAAAGATGTATATTATGATCGCCAATTGGTTGCACCTCCCCTACACTATCGAGGCTATCTTCTTGGTAAACCTGACTATTCATGGCTAAACTGAGTGTATTTTTGATTAACCAATTATCTCCCAAAGTTTTCTTATGGGTTAACTGCCATAAGCTTAAAAAGTAATCATTTTTATTTCGCCAATTGTGGCTAGTTCCATCTAATTCCTTTGTATAGGGCACTGCATTCCATTCTCGTGAATGACTCGTAGCAGTTAACCCAAACAAAGAAAGGTTCCCCCATTTTGACGAAGGAAAATTGAGGTAGATGGCAAGGTCCTGAAATGATGGAGGCTCCACTTCTCCTAAAGGATTGATTCCCAGATCGTCAAGTAAACTAAAAGAAGCAAGCCTTAGATTAGCAATATATGATGCCTTACCTCCTTTCTTAAAAGGTCCTTCTGTAGTAAATTCGTTAGATAATAATCCCAGAGACAATCGGTGATGTGTTCTATCAGTACTTCCTCGCCGAAGTTGTAAATTGAACGCCCCTGAGGTGAGATTACCATATTGAGCAGGAAAAGCACCATGTAAGAAATCTACCTGTTCCAATAATTGGCTACTTATTGCATTTATCCCTCCCCCCCCAGCTCCTGCTTCGGCAAAATGATTGGGATTGGGTATTTCTACTCCATCTAAATGCCATTGTATTCCTTTAGGAGAATGCCCCCTCACCACTAACTGATTCATAATATCCGTTTCATGCGTAATTCCTGCATAATTCATTACTACCCTGGATATATCAGAAAAACTTGCAGGAAAATGGGATGACTGCTGAAGGTTGAAAGAAATAGCGCTAAGAGTAGTGAAAGGAGGAGTAGCAGGTTGATCATCAGCCAAGTTCATTATCCATACCTCAGGAAAGGTGTAAGGGTTAGGTTCCAACAAAACTGTCAAAGGAAATGAGTCCTTTGGTGTTAAGCTGATGTGTTGAGATTGGAAGCCAATGTGTGAAATCACCAGATTGGTTAATGTTGCCGGGTTATCCCAAAAACACAGACCTAATGAATCAGTCAATGTACCTTCTGCATCATCTACCTCATTCCTTACATAAACTCCTTCAAGAAATTCTCCCGATATAGCATCTATCACCTGAAGCAGTGGCCTTTTGGGGATATCTGGTTGGGAAGGTAAAGCATGAATGATCAAATGTCCTTCCACTACTTCATAGCGAAGGTTTCCCTTGTTTATTAACTCTTTAAAGACAGAGGATAAAGGACGATTATTTCCATTTATGGTCAATGTCCGCTCCATTATTAAATCACTTCCTCCAAAAGATAATGGAAGATCAAACCGCTCATATAAGTCTTGGAGAATAGTCGAAACAGGTAGTTGTTCATAATCGTGAAGAACCACCTGGGACCAATTTACATGCGTTTGTCCATTGGCAAATAAACCCATCGAATATACCAGTATACCTATGAACCAATGTTTACTCATATTCAATTTAATTCGACGGCTGACAGCTTTTACCCATCCACATCACTTTCTTTCCTTCTTGTTTTATCTCCAAATTAAAAGTAGCTCCTATTACAGTCAACATTTCTGTTAAGGATGGCTCTTCAAAAGTACCTGTGTATAGACATTGACTCATTTCTTCAGGCGAAATGGATATATCCACCATAAAATAGGTTTCCATATGGCCAGCCACTTCTGATAATGGGGTAGCGTTAAAAACCAATCTCCGTGTCTTCCAGGCTAATGTATTTTCATCAAAAGCTCCTTCTTTTTCCAGGGTTCCAGATTTCCTGTCATATTTCCCCCGCCTACTAGCCGATAATTCAACTGTTTGACGTTCATTGCCTAAGGCTACCTTACCTGAGGATACATTAACTATTACCTGAGCAGAATCAATATAAGCCTTCATTTGAAATGAAGTACCCAGTACTTTGACATAAGCATCCCCAGAATAAATCGTAAATGGCGCCTTTTCATTTCTCACTACCTCAAAATAAGCCTCGCCATCTAACGTAAGAGATCTTAGCTCCTTATTAAAGGTTGCGGGATAGGTCAGTGAGGTTCCAGCATTAAGCCAAACTTTACTTCCGTCAGGCAGGTTAACCATTCGAACCTCATTATCTGTGTTTGTATGAATTAGTTTATTAGAGGTTGTTCCAATGATCCAATACCCAATTCCCACCAACATGATAATAACTGCTGCAAGCCCATAATACCATCGATTCAAGCTATTGGGCACGAAAGTATTAGGCTCTTTCTTAAGTACTTTATAGTCAGTATTTGGAGTTTTTTCCTCCTCTTTTAACTGCGAAAGGCCCAAACGATCGCTGAGGTTGTTCCAATCCTGTTGTACATCCACATCTATGGATTTATTTTTCAATTTCCACAGATATTCTGCTTGCTTAAACTGAATACGGTGAGATTCATCAGCCTCCAGCCATTGGCTTAACCGTTCGGCTTCCTCAGAAGTCAATCGATCAGCGAATTTCTTAGCTATGAGGTTCCAAATATCCATATTGCTAGATTCTCCTAATTAGACATTGCATAGGAGGTCTTTCCCCTATGTGATATTAAAGTTTATTCAATATTTCAATTATCAGCACTAAGCCCATCAATACATCTTGCAAATGCTCTCTTAGGAATTTCAGTGCTTTACCCATTTGGTTTTCTACCGTTTTTACAGAAATTGATAACTTAGCTGCTACTTCCTTATATGTTAACCCTTCCATTTTACATAAGATAAAAATCTCTTTACATCTTGGAGGCAATTTATCAATTGCTTCACTAAGCTTATTTGATATCTCTTGAAATTGAATGATTTCTTCTACCTCATTCTCCGTGAAGGGAATTCCTAATGCGTATTTATCTTCTCGTTTTTCTCTACTTCGCTCACTTCTCAAATAATTAATGCTCTGATTCCGTACTGCAGTAAATAGGTAAGCTGAAATAGAAGTTCTGATATCTAATGTCTTTCGACTATTCCATAATTTAACAAATACTTCTTGAACAACATCTTGAGCTATGGCCTCCTTAAGAACAATTTGATGGGAAAATTGGACAAGAGAGGTATAGTAGGCTTGAAACAAGTCCTGTAAAGCTTTGGGATCTCCTTGTTGGAGCCGACTAAGAATGTGTGATTTATCTGCCAACCGTTCAGCTCATTGTTTTTTTGAATCTAGCAGAAAAAAGATATTCCTACAATAATACTTCTTCTTCTTCCTGGATATTAATCTACTTTTCCCGATTCATATTCTATGTTATTAAATAACAAGCATAAGCTTTTGATATAAATTTACCAGTACAAAATACTTATTATCAACATCTTAAAAATTAAAATTATAAGTCATATAGGGGTAGTGATCATTGGGCTTCGTCATATCATCAAATGCGAAATTTACATATTCAAATTAGATATAACATGAATTCTTTAACAACTCGAAGTCAGACCAAACGAAAGATAGGGAGAGAAGTAGGTGTGGTTCTCATTATGATCTTCATCTTAGGATGCACTCGCTGTCCTGAAGAAATATCCCCTATTTCCGACAGGAATTCTGAGGGAACTCTTGGGGTTGATGTACGAGAAGAATTTCTATTTTCCTTCGAAGGAACACAGATGCCCGTACTCATAGAAGGGAATACCCAATCTGAGATTTTCATACTATTTCTTCATGGAGGCCCAGGAAGCAGTGGTATACTCGAAAGCGCTCCTACAGATAATCCATTTGACCGATTAGCCCAAAAATATGCGGTTGTATATTATGATCAACGGTGTTCAGGTTCGAATCCTACTCCATGTACTGAGAATATTTTGACGGTAGAACGATTTGTCCTTGATCTTGAGGCTTTGATTGCGGAAATAAAAGTTCGATACGGAAATTCTATTCAAATCTTTTTAATGGGGCATAGTTGGGGAGGTTCTTTGGGGATCGCTTATTTAGCCGACCAGGAAAGACAAGCCAATGTACAAGGGTGGATTGAAGTAGATGGAGGCCATAATATTCCAGTAATCGTCTCTTTATCACAGGATAGAATCAGAGAACTGGGACAAACACAGATTGACCTGGGAAATAATGTCGGTAGATGGGAGGAGTTAATTAGAGAATCTGAGCAAGTCGACCTCTTAGACTTAAATAGCATATTGACTGTCAATCGCGCTTCACGACAAGCTGAGGATTTAATGAGAGAGGTTGATTCTGTCTTGTCAAATACCAGTGAAAATAATCGCTGTTTAACCCGATTCCGTAATCAGATCATCACCCAGGATGATGAAGTCACCGTCAACCTGATTTCTGAAGAATTAATCAGGCTAAATCTTACTCCTATACTCCCCGATATTCAAATTCCCTCTCTTCTTATGTGGGGTAAATTTGATGTAAGAGTGCCTCTAGCATTTGGCCTACAGGAATTCGAACTATATGGAACTCCCAATAAAGACTTTGTCATATTTGAGCAGTCTGCTCATTTCCCTTTTCGCCAGGAAAGAGTTGCTTTTGCTGAAGCGGTTAGCTCGTTTATTGAAGAATTCAAAAGATAACTTTTTCTTTTGCCAGGTTTAAAGCTGAAGGATTAGAACAATAGGAGATCCCTCTTAAGAGTTACATAAAAGAATTTGTCTGAGGTAATAGATCCTATCTTGGGAAGGTATAGATACAAGATATCTGCCATAGACATAAAACTTATTAAAAATGATGCAGACAGATATCTTGTATACTTATTCTTTTAGATAGAGGTAGATTTCTCCCAAATAGAAGAAAGCAGATAATAGACTCCTTCTGATAATTTGACTCCTTCACCTTTAGAGAATAGACTTAGTTCTGAAAATACTTCTGTAGGGAAAAAGTTCTCTGATAGGACCACTCTTCCTCCTTGTGCATAAATTTCTATAGAGGCGACGTCTACAAAAATTCGAAGATCGATTTTTTGTTCATCTCCAACATGTGGTGCTGTATGCTTACCAGGGAAGTCTTCTGAAAACTCCATATTTCCTGATGCCCTTCGATCTACATAAAACTCTTTCTCGCTGGGATGATATCCTATCCTGACAGATTCGTTCATAGAATTAGATAATACGATCCCAAACTCATTTTCATCGGATTCTTCCAAATCAAAGCTAAGTTCCAATTCATAGGGAGCAGAAATATTTGCGATAGATACTTCTTCTGTGAGTACCTGAGCTGGAATAGGTTGTTCAGCCTGTCTCAAAGAAGATATTTCTTTAACTGGTTTTGTCATCAATCTAAGTCCTTCACTGGTTTCTTCAAGTTCCAATGTTCTGGCCAAGGTCATGGCACTTCGCCAGGGATCGGTTGGAACCACAGTAGCATATTTCCAGTTACTCATCCAACCAATAAAAATCCTTCTACTATCTTCCTCTGGGATATTGGCAAAAGTTACCCCTGCATAATTATCTCTTCCATAATCCATCCACATCACATGATCAGAAGGATTGTCATTAGTAAATGTAGTACCATCAAAATCCCCTATAAAATATTGCGTCCCAGAACCCCCGTTAGGTGCTCCATCTCCCAGACTAACGATCATTAACCATTTAGAGGTACCCTCCTGTCCATTTACTGGTAACTCAAACAAATCCGGACACTCCCATACTCCCCCATGACTTCCCTGATCTATCCCAAATTCACTTGCCAGGGTCCATTCAATTAAATTGGGGGATCGATATATATTCACATGATCCTTCACTGCCAAAATCATTACCCAACTTTCAGATGCATCATGCCAAAATACCTTGGGGTCTCGAAAATCTCTAATCCCAGGATTGTCAATCACTGGATTATTGGCATATTTCTCCCATGTTCTTCCTTTATCCAGGCTATAGGCAATTCCCTGCGTCTGAAAATCAATTTCTCCTGCCTTTTCTCCAACAGTATCGTGATAAGTATATATAGCGACAATGGCTTCTTGTCCTTCTGGAGCTAATCCGCTGGTATTGTTTTCATCCACTACAGCACTCCCCGAAAAAATATATCCTAGCTCATCCGGGTATAGAGCAATGGGTAAATGTTCCCAATGTACCATGTCAGTACTTACTGCATGCCCCCAATGCATGGGCCCCCAGACGGTTCCATCGGGATAATATTGGTAAAAAAGATGGTATTCTCCATCGTAGTATACCATTCCGTTTGGATCATTCATCCAATGTTGTTCTGGAGAAAAATGGATTTGTGGCCTATGTGGTTCTTGATAATATACTTCACTAACGGATAGGTTATCAGTTTCATTCTCAGCAGTTTCTTTACATCCCATAACCATAATCAATATTGATAAGAAAAATATAATTGGTAATCTATTCATAAGGGTGAAAATTAAAATGTGGAATTCAGACTCAGTATATTGTTTCGATAATGCTTAAGTGAAAGTCAAATGATTCCTATACGTTCGAGAACTATAGGGAAATAAATTATATGGAGGCTTTCTTCAATAAAAGTCTAATTTCTTCCTCGGATATTTTGGGGGTAGCTCCAGCTTTCGTAGCGATACTTGCTCCCATGGCACACGCATAGGCCAGGCTTTCTTTTGGGGATGTTCCGTATAATAGTTGCTTAATCAATGCAGCCAGGAAACCATCACCGCTGCCTATGGTGTCTTCTACCTTCACGGATATTCCAGGCATTTCCAACCATTTATCTTCATACAATAACCACGCGCCATCTGCTCCTAATGTTACACTCACAGACTGAAGAGAATACGTTTCTTTTAAAGCAAATACAGCGTCTTTTCCAGAATAATCTCCTAAGAACCATTGGGCTAACATTCTTAATTCTTCCTCATTTACCTTTACCCAATCTGCCTGAACTAATAGCGTTTCTATAATGTCCTTTGTGTAATGAGGTTGTCTTAAATTAATATCGAATATCCTCAACTCAGCTTTTTTTAGTAGACGGAAAAGGGTCTCCCGTGAGCTTAAACTTCTGGCAGCCAAACTGCCGAAAACAAGCGTCATATTAGTTGGAAAAAGTCCAGTCCATTCTTCCTTCCATTCAATGTAATCCCAGGCAGCAGGCTGAGCAATATCGTAGGTAACTTCAAGGGGATTTTCAGTATTAGCTTTTGCTGTACCTGTTGGGAACTGACCATCCCATTGAACATGAGTGGTATTGAGGCCATGATCTGTCACGTAATCCTTAATGTTCCTCCCACGTTCATCCTTCCCAATTCTACTGATTAAGGATACGGGAATACCCATATTTTGTAAGTGAAGTGCTACGTTCATAGGTGCTCCTCCAGGTTTTTCCCCCTCAGGTAATTGGTCCCAGAGTATTTCTCCAAAACATATGACAAAAGGTTGGTCAAACATTAGTATATTTTTTATTGAGTTATGCGAGACGTTTCACGGGAAGAAGCATTAATTGACAATCCTAATTCCTCCAAAGACTTACCTTTGGTCTCTGGCATTAATCTCCAAACGTAAATGAGTTGTAGAATCATCATCGCACAAAAAATGGCAAAAATAGTTCCTCCTCCCAACTTACCCAGAAAATAAGGGAATATATTTGTGATGATAGCTGCTAATATCCAATGCGTAAAGGATCCTAAAGATTGCCCGTAGCCTCTCACTTCATTCGGAAAAATTTCAGAAATAAATACCCAAATTACGGCTCCCTGAGACATAGCGAAAAAGGATATATAGATACAGAGATAGTAAAGTACGTTTTCAAAAGCTGCGTAAAGAGTCTCCCTTTCAGCTCCACTTAGGTTAGCGAGATAAGCATCAAGATCATCTATGGTACTAGGGTCAATAGGTGCAGAGAAAAAAGCATTGGCCACTAATCCCAAAGTGATAATTAATCCAATTGACCCAATATACATCAACGTTTTCCGCCCTACTCTATCTATTAAAAATATTCCTAGCATCGTAAATCCCAAATTAAACAATCCAAGAAGTGAGGCAGATAATAAGGCATTTTCAGTAGCTACGCCGGTTAATTTAAATATCCTTGGGGCGTAATATATGATGGCATTTATACCAGACAACTGATTAAAAAAGGCAAATAATACCGCCAGTATGATAGGGATCCTGAATAATTTAGAAAAAAACAGCCGGATGGAAATATTCCTCTCTGTTTGATTCATGTACATCTTAATCGATTCCATCTCTTTATCTGCGGAGTCTTTATCTATTAACTCAAGCACCTCTCTTGCTTCATTTTCCTCATTTTGATTGATTGCTAACCATCGGGGACTTCTAGGTACTAATAATACAAGTACAGAAAATAAAAATGCGGGAATGCCTTCTACCCCTAACATCCATCTCCAGGCGTTTTCCCCAATTCCTGCCATAAAGTAATTATTCACGTATGCAATTAAAATACCAAAAACAATATTGAACTGGAAGAGTGCCACTAACGTACCTCTGGATTTAGCTGGAGCAATTTCGGAAATATACATGGGTGCTACGACAGAAGAGGCTCCTACGCCTAATCCTCCAATAAATCGAAAAAACATAAAGGAATAAATTTCCGGGGCCAGGGCTGACCCTACAGCTGAAATAAGATACAATATGCCAATCCAAACCAACGTTTTCTTTCTTCCAAATCTATCAGCGGGAATACCTCCTAACAGAGCTCCAATGACAGTACCGTATAACGCCATGGCAATAGCTAATCCATGACTGATATCACTTAAATTCCACAATTTTTGAATAGCTAGTTCCGCCCCAGAAATAACAGCTGTATCGAACCCGAACAAAAATCCTCCTAAGGCCACTGTGATCGACCATAAAAAAATACGCCAATTTTTCATGAGTAGTAGAGATTTACATATTACTGTAGCGCAATATAAAATTAATTTAACAGATATATTTGTGGAGGAATCTAAGTATTATGTCAAATCCTTTTAAGTTTGTGCCTATTTTAGAATAACCATCAACTTCCTGTATATCAGCATATTAATTACATTTCTTTAAACTTAGTTCCCCTTAGGCTTAAATTTTGTTTCACTATTTTTACTATTGTATCTATACTGATAAAGTTAAGATCAGCAATTACGGTTAAGAAGAATAATTTTTAGGCTTTATCTGAGAAGGAGAAATCCCGTGTTTGGCTTTAAATGCTGTAGAAAAATAAGAAGGTGATGAAAATCCTACCTCATACGCTATTTGGGAAATTGTTAAATTCCCTTTGGTGAGAAGTTGTTTTGCTTTTTCAAGACGAGTAGTAACAATGAAATCATTTACACTACAGTTTAACAGAGCCTTCACTTTTCTGTACAATTGAACTCTTGACATACACAGTTCTTCTGATATATCATTCACAGAAAAATTAGAATCTGTGTAATTATTTTCAACGATGTTAATAAATCTTTGTACGAACTCGCTTTCTCTGCTAGGTTCTTCTATGATTAAGTGATCCGAGAGTTTAGCAACTGTCCTGTTGGAATTGGAAGTATATTTTGTAAAATGTTTTCTTTGAAGCTCTCTATTTCTCAACAAATTTTCGATGGTAGCAAATAGAATATTAAAATTGATAGGTTTTGAAATTGATGTATCTGCTCCCTTTTTAATCCCTTCTATTTGCAATTCTACATTCTCTCCTGAAGTAAGTAATATAACAGGAATGTGTGAAGTTTTATCATCCTCTTTCAATTTCTTTAATAGAGCTATTCCACTTTTCTTTTGCGGATCAATGTCACAAATAATGAGATCAGGAATTTCATCGTGAGCGACTGATAGGCCTTTGAGGGTATTTTCAATTTCTACCGTATTATAAATTTTGCCTAAATAGGTAGTTAATAATTGTCTTAATTCTTCGTTTTCTCCTATAATCAATACAGAACTGTGTAGATATTCAAACTTGCCATTAGATAACAATTGGGATAAATATTCTTCTACGTGTTGATTAAGAAAAACAGTATGGGATGCATCCGGCCCTCGGTGTGTAGCGTTTAATGAAGCGGGAATTTGCTCATGCTTGTTTTTCGGTTTCTCAATAGGTAATGAGATAAAAAAACGCATTCCATCTTGTAGTTCGTCAAATATTTTAAGGCTCCCTTGATGAAGTTCTACAATCTCTCTTGATAAGGTAAACCCTAGCTTCTTCTCTAAGTCTTTATCAGTTCCTTTATTAAATAGTAAAGAAATATCTTCACTAGACATTTCTACAGGTGAGTTAGTTGAGTTCTGTTTTTTATGCCCAATAATGCTGACTACAGCTTCCTGTTTGCTCTCATTTGTAAAAATTTTAATCCTGATATTTCCTCCTTCAGAAGTTACGTGCAACATATTGAATAAAAAGTTAAATATAACTTTGTCAAGAATATAAGGATCAAAGTAAGCAAAGGAATCTGCCCCTCGATATTCAAAAGTCAAACCCACATTTTTTTCCTTTGCGGAAACGGCAAACACCTCAATTAACTCTCTGATAAAATCACTTAAATTATTTCTTTCTGGCTGAATGTTAATTTGTTGTATATCATTTTTCCCATTCTCAACTAATTGATTGACCAGATTTAGTAATTTCCCTACATCCTTCCGAACCAGGGTAAGATCTTCCAGATCGGAGGAATTTTGCCACGTAGCATGAAGTAATTCGTCTACAGGAGTGAGGATGCGCATTAGGTGGGTTCGAAATTTATTCGAAATCCCCATCAATCCTTTTAATTTGGATCTATTTGACTGATAGGCTCTTTCTGATAGATCTATCATCTGGTGCTGAAGGGAGAGAATACGTTGGTTTTTTTCGTTCAGATGTTCATACATCTTTTGCTTCTGTTTGATAGAGCGAAAAGCAAGTCCCCCTTGTAACATAACAATGCTTAAAAACAAAAGCACAATTAAAAACAGTACCCTTTGGCTTCTAAAGGAACGAAGTTGTCGATTGATAATAAAAGATTGTCTTTCTATATCTTTTTGCTGACTAAGTATTTTGTCAGTTTGTAGTTTCATTACTCTTACATTGCTGGAATCGATGACAAGAGATGAAAGCAGATTTTCCTTTTGATAAGGATCATTATGGAGAATCTTCATCGCTGTGCTAATTGCTTCTTTCCCTCCTGTAGGATAAAGAAAAGTAGCGGTAAGAATACCATCTTCTACCAATGTTATGCCTCCATTAGGTCCTGGTAATCCATCTATTCCAAGAATTTTCACCGCTGTAAGCCCTGCTTCCTTCACCCACTTGTATGCACCTAGCGCCATTCTGTCATTATGAGCATAAATGAGATCCACTTGGGGAAATTTTTCTAATACAGTGGGTAGTTTCAAGGCTACGTATTCTTTTTCCCATTGCCCATCAATTTCAGCTATCACTTGAATATCAGAATAGTCGCTTATCCCTTCTATAAATCCTCTACTTCTGTTAATGGCTGGAGAAGAACCTTTTAAGCCTGAAATCTCAATGATGTTACCTCGTCCATCGAGTATTTCCGAAGCGTATTCTCCGGCTGATTTACCTATTTCGTAGTTATCGCTTCCTACATAAGAGGTGTAGATATCTGAATTTATCCGCCTGTCTACAATGATAACTGGTATACCTTTATAGAAGATTTCCTCTACTAATGGTGTGATAGGGTCCACTTCATTAGGAGATACAATTAATAAATCAATCCCACTGCTAATTAATTCGTTTATCTGAGTTATTTGCTTTTCACTACTGTTTTCAGCATTCTTGATAATTAATTCTACCTCAGGATAAAAGGCAAGCTCTCGCTTCATTTCGTCATGCATCGCTATGCGCCATACATCTTCTGTAGTACACTGAGAGAAGCCAATAACAAAGTTATCTACATTTTCAGATCTTTGGCAGGAAAGTAAAAAACACAAAACAAAGGTAATAGGTAACACCTTTCCAGTACATCGGTCATAACAATCCCAGAGTGAAGCAAAGTAGGTTAACCACATGTTGTAATCCTTATTTCTATAATTTACACAATTCGGACTCCCTATTCAAGGATAATTCACGAATGAAAAATAAAATTCATCCTAAAACATAGATATAATCCTCCATTGAAATCTCTTCCTCATAGCTTGTTAGCTTAACCTATTGTCCCAAAGTAAAAAAGGATCAACGTTCTTCTACACAATTTACATATATCCGATAGTCCTAGCGTTTCCTCTCCTTCCTTCTGCTTTCCTAAAATTAATCTTATCAAAATAATTAGTTTATTTTTATCTTAAATTGAATATCTTACTAGGGCCATAAATAAATCACAAATAGTTCGCTCTTTAGACTAATTAGCTATAAGTAAATTAACACTAAATTATTATTTCTTAAACTGAAGCATCTTAAACTACACTGACAAATTATCCTAAACATGAAGAAAATTGGTATTTTGTACGGAGAAGAGAACTCCTTCCCTCAGGCTTTTGTAGATCGAATCAATGAAAGAGTAAATGGCGAAATATTGGCAGAATCCGTCATAATTGACAAAGTCATTCAAAACGAACCTCCTAATTATTCAGTAATAGTCGATAGAATTTCTCATGACATTCCTTTCTACAGAAGTTATCTAAAAAGTGCTGCTCTCGCAGGAAGTATAGTTATAAATAATCCGTTTCGTCTAAGCCAGGATGATCGCTTTTTCAAAGGAGCAGTTTCTTCCAGGCTAGGTATTCCCGTTCCTAAATCTTGCTTACTTCCTTCTCATCATCGTCCTACCTATACTATCGCAGAATCGTTTAGAAATCTCGTTCTTCCTTATAATTGGAATGACATATTTAACTATTTAGGATTCCCCAATTTGATGAAACCCTATGTTGATACGGGGATTGCTACTGTCAGCTGGAGAAGAATGTTTAAGATCTTTTCACCTGATGAGCTATTTCAGATACATCGCCAGACAGGGAATCAAGTAATGATGCTAGAAGAAAACAGAGAATATGAAGCACATTACAGAGTGTATTGTGTAGGAGGGGAAAACACACAAATAGTTCCTTATGAAATGGTGGAAGGCCAGCAGCTTAGGTATAATCCCACACAGGAAATACCCGTAGATATTGAACAAAAATTAACCGATCATACTAAACGCTTAAATCATACTTTGGGATATGATTTCAGTACCGTAGATTTTGGAATAAATGAAGGAATACTATATGCATTGGATATATGTAATCCTGCGCCGGACACTGACATGTATGGCATCGGTCTTGAGAATTTTGAGTGGTTAGTAGATCAGGTAGCTACATTGGCTATTCAACGTGCACAAGTGGAAGGCTACGGATTTAATCATCTCACCTGGGGAGAAATGTTAGCTGGAAAAGTAGGAGAAGCAGATATGGGATCATCTGTAGAAGCGGAACCAGTAGCAATTGAGGAAGAGACTAACGAAGGTCAGGTATTTCATACAGCCCCTTCTCCTGAATTAGAGATGGAGCCTACTACCACCCAAAAAGATGATTTGAAAAAGATAGAAGGTATCGGCCCCAAAATTGCCTCTCTCTTAAACGAGTCCGGTATCTACACCTTTACCCAATTATCCGAAACCAGTCAGGATTTTTTAATTAACATCCTCCAAAAAGCGGGAAGTAGATACAGAATGCATGATCCTTCTACATGGCCCAAACAAGCAGGATTAGCTTCTGTAGGAAAATGGGATGATTTAAAAGTATTACAGGATAAATTAAAAGGAGGAAGAGAAGAATAATTAGACTTTCACAGGTTAAGTATTTCTTATTACTGAACATGAAAAGTGGGGGATGGCTCACGGTGGTCATCCTCACTTTCTAAATATTAACTTCATTGTTGTATCATTTATGCCAATGATTCATACGAACAACTTTTAGAACTGACAACACCTCTTTCTATCTGCCTAATAAAACGCTGTGGGTTATTGGTACAATTCTAATGAGAGAATTACCCCTCATTCACTATGTATAATACTTATTTAGAATAGTGTTCTCATTGGATTGGATTAAAGGAATAATTTAACAATCCCATAAAACCCTATAAGCATGATCGAAATGGAACTCAACCAAAAGAAGGCATCTATCCCTTTTCCACCAATTAATTCTCTATCCATTACTCTATACCTAAAATACCATGCAGCATAAACTACGATAAATAGAATTATTGAAGTAATAATTCCTCCTGTCAATACCATGTAAACGGGAAGTCTCACAAAAACAAAAAATATAGCCCACCCTATTGGAAAAAACCACGCTAAAAACGCCAATGTTTTTTTTCTGCTTTCCAAGCTAAAAAAATCTATCCATCCTAGTTGTCCAAAAGCATCTGTATATACTCTAATCCAAGAAGCTAATGCGGCAAATAAGGTAGAGAATAAAACGATAAATCCTCCTGTAAGGAATACTGTCTTAGCCCATGGCCCAAGTGATTCGGTATACATATTAGATAGACTCTCAATCATAGAAAAACCTTCTGGTATATCTTGTCTTACATGTAGTACTGCGGCCCCCAACAGATAAAATGCTGCGGTAACAGTAGTATAAACGATCATGGCAATCACAGCATCCCAATACATTACATTAATCCATCCCTTTGCTCTTTCCCGCCACGCTATGCTATCTTCTTTAGGTCCTGTGTATGCTGCGTATCCCTTTTCTATACACCAATAATTGTAATACATGATTTCATCTCCTCCTACTCCTGTTAGTCCAAAGGCTGCAATGGCTACTCCTACTAACCCACTTGGAAGTTGGAAGCTTAATCCACTTACTATATTTTCCCAACTTATAGCATAGGGAGTATATTGAAGAGCGACGAGACAAATCAGTGTAAACAATGTAAATAGTCCGATCAAACTGATAGAAATAACTTCGATCCATCGATAATACCCTCTAAATACCAGCAGTGCTACTAAAATAGCCACAGAAAAGGTCCAGACCTCTACGGATAAAAAAGGGATAGCTAAGTTTAAAATGATTCCTACGCCACCTACAACTCCTCCTACCTGAAGCATTTTAAAAGACATTAATATAACCCAGCTCCATATGGTCCAGTGGGCATTCTGAAATTTAGGTCCAGGCAGACGGTTGAATGCTCTCATCACTGATTCTCCAGTAAGAATAGCATATCTCCCAAACTCCATTTGAATGGCTACTTTTACGAAGCAACTCACTAAAATAATCCAAAAAGTAATATATCCAGCTTCAGCCCCTAATCTGGTAGTAGCAATGAGTTCTCCCGAACCTACAATAGAAGCAGAGAGAATTAAGCCTGGTCCCAGAAAACGAATTTTATGGAAAAAAGAGGAAGGAGGATCGCAAATTTTATCTCCTGTTATGACATATGGATCATTCACTTATATAAATTTTAATTTCATCTCGGTAAAAATGAAAGGACTTATAAGGTTTTTAGACATACTTCTTATAAGCTTCCACAATTTTACCAAGAAAAGTATCCTGCTCCATCTTCCAATAGTGATCTGAAAAAATTTCAACTTCATAACATCCCTTGAAACCAGCTTTCTCAATCCACGAACGAATAAGGGGAATGGGAATACAACCTTCCCCCATTAATCCTCTATCCAACAATAGATGATTAGTAGGAACTTTCCAGTCGCATACATGAAAAGCAAATATATGCCCGTTTTTTCCACAACGGACTATTTCGGTTTCCAAATCTGGATCCCACCATACGTGATATACATCTATAGCTATTCCTACCCATTCCGAATGAATCGCCTCTGCCATATCATTTGCCTGTTTTAAGGTGTTTATAGCACTTCGCGTATCAGCGTACATTGGATGTAATGGCTCTATGGAAAGGCGAACCTTAACTTTTTCTGCGTGATCGATTAAGGCAGAAATTCCATCTTGTATTTGTTGGCGAGATTCTGATAAAGATAGGTCAGGATGAGCTCCACAAACCAGAACTAATTGTGGTGCACCTAAGGCTGCCGCTTCATCTAACATTTTCAAGTTATTTTCTATAGCCTTTTGTCTCTGAGCCTTTTCTGTATGAGGGAAAAAGCCTCCTCTACAGTAACTAACGATATTCATGCCCTCATTATCGGCTACATTGACAATTTCCTTGGCAGAAATATTTTTTACAGCATCTTGCCAAATTGTAATACCTTTAACCCCAAGATTAGAAAACTTTTTTATCGCTTCTATTATAGGTAAGGGCTTTGTGGTAATAGTATGAATGCAGAGTTGATCTAATTGGTCCATATTCTCTAAATATACCATTAAATATACCCAGAGAAGATGGAATAAATATTAATATTAATTGAATTTAGCTATCCTAGTAGTACCGACGATAGTATTACCATCAACCACTCTTAGAATGTATAGGCCGGGAGCTATAGAATCGCCGACATCGATATTCCCTTCTAATCCATTAAATACCAAACTGTGGATGACTCGACCACTCACATCAATTAGCTGAACGGTCCGTTTATCATTTTCTCCCACTTCACTATTGATCTTGATAGTAATTTCTGAGGTAAATGGATTGGGAAATGCGGTAATTGAGTTAGAAGTAATATCTTCTTCTATGTTGGCTGCCTCTTCCAGTTTTTTCGTATTCTGGGAACCAGCAATGACTAACATAGCTGCAGATTTATTAGATTCCTTTGTCCAAAGCCTTACCCTTTCATAGTCATCATTTAAGGAAGCTAAAGCAAAGGAGGCTATTCCATCTCCCAATACTTGTCTTTGCAAGTAATCTGTTACATCCACTTCTACATATTCCAGCTTATCAGTAAAAGATGCTTCTCCTATCTGAGATTCTAACACAGGCGCATTATCGAATGTAATTTCCATTTCATTCCAATCATCATTTACCTGATATATACCCACGTTTACAGGTATATTATTCTTGGGATTGTTTCCATACAATCTGAGTTTACCTTCTTGTACTACTCCCCATTCTGAAATATCAAATTTCAGATATGACTTATATCCCCAGGAAGATTTATTCCTGATAAACAATTTGGGTGAATCGCCAAAATTTGACTCATTATACACAGAAGCATTATTAGTAAATGCATCTTCCATAGGAGATATATCGTTAGAAGTAGCTTCTACTACTTCAATAGAAATTATATCTGGTTTAGATAATTCTTTACCATCTGAAACTGTCAACGAAATTTCGTAGGTACCTACTTTATCAAATACATAAGTAAAAATAGGTCTTTCCTCTATTTTTCTTTGATTCAATAACCAAGTATAGCCAATTTTATCCCCATCTGGATCTCCTGATTCGCTACCATCAAAAGTTACTTCTAAAGGTACTATTCCCTTGATTTGATCCACAGAAATGATGGCTACCGGTGGATTATTATCATTTTCACTCACATCAGTTACATTGATATCAAACTGGCCTCTCCCAGTTAATCCGTAGATATCTTTGACCTCTATTTCTAAATTGAATACCTTTTTAGTTTCAAAATCCAGTGCTTTTGAATTATTTACTTTAATTACTCCTGTAGAATTATCTATAGAAAATGCTTCCTGATCATTTCCTGCAACAATATTAAAAGTTAAAGGGTCTCCTTCTGGATCTTCGGCTTCAACTCTTCCTACTGTGGTACCATTAGGACTATTTTCTTTAATTGAAAATGATTTTATTGAAATAGTAGGCTTTGTATTATCAGGATTTTCTACAAGATAGCAATCAAGACAGGTTCTACTATTTAGTATTCTCAATATGGACTCTTCAGATTGAGGGGAAAAAGTAACCGCACTACTATTTACACTTGGAGCCATAATATAGCTGGACCCAGATTCATCATGTCCAGCCCCTAGGTTATGTCCCAGTTCATGCGCCACCAAAACCCTATTTTTATCTGTAGTTCTTAATTTATCAACAATGCTATATTTATAAGAGCTATTACAGACAGCACTTACCCACGCTTTCCCTACAACTCCGCTACCTGCACCATCAAAAAATAAAATCCCCACATCATGACTTTCTTTGAATCCTGTAGGAGCCCACTTAGAAAACTCTTTTAAAAGTACATTAGGATCTGTGGATTCAGACCACGAAGGACAGTCTGGACAGTCAAATACGCCCTGCTCGACCACTTTAAATTTAAGATTTAAGGAGCTAAAATTAGGTTCGACAGTATTTAGAATTCCTAAAATATGATTGTTTACCTCTGGTTCGTTTCCACCTGACGTTTGCATTCGTTCATAGGTAGCCATAGTAGCTACTTCCAATTCTAGCTGTGCACAGTTCTCTGCAGCTCCAATACTCTCCTGAACATGATCTTCATATGTTTCATGAAAAGTTGCAGCACAGCTATGAGGTTCTTCTTTTACATCCTCTTGTGCGTATGTGACCAATTCTTCTTTGGAAGAACCACCATCTATAAAGGAAATCTGCTCAACAAAAATTTTCCTACCGTTAATGGTTACAAATCCCATGATTCTATGTGGCTCTATCATTAACCTAACTTCTCCTCCTTGCTCATGATCCACAAACCCTTTTAAAAGAATTAGGTCCCCAAGATCTCTACCTGCCAGAATTGAATTATTATTTTCAAGTTTTAACCTCCAGTTATGTACATCTCCTAATTTCCATACGAACTGCACATTAGATTCCTTTCTGCTTTGTAGATAAGTAAACAGATTAGATGGATCAAAAGAAAAAACATCAAAAATCTTAAATGAATTGCTGAGAATGTCTGTTGGGATTTCTTGCGTCTGACCTAAATTATCTTGAAGGTAATTAATAAGGTCATATTCTGCGTGTACTTGATGATTTCCTTCAAAAACAGGAATCAAATCTTGACTAACTATTGGATAAATTAAACAAAGGTTGAGCAAGAAAGAACATATATACAATTTGGGATGCATGAAGTTGAGTTAAATTCCTGTGCTATTATTCAATGCCCGACTTCCGTAGAAATATTAAGATCAAAATGCAAAAATTACATACTTAAATTTACCTGAGGTTTCAAAGGTTTAGAGTATTAACGATTATGATAGTATTATTATTAATGATATGTAATAGGAAGACTATTTTTCACCTTATAAATATTTATCTAAATAAGTAATGGGAGATTTTGTAAGACTTTTATGAATCAATACCACTCTTCTCAAAACTTTTTATTGTTAATCTCCGTTTTCCCTGAAAAAAGATACTATGAATAGAATAAAGTGGTTATTCACCGGATGTTGGATTTTTATTATTTTTGCTTGTAATCCAATTTCTACTTCACCTGAGGAATCTCAAACATCGAATAACAATTCAGAGGAAAAACCTACCTTTAAGGTAGACTTTGTTGCTGACAAGCCCGGTCTGGATGAAGCTACCTTTGCAGGTGGATGCTTCTGGTGCGTTGAAGCGGTTTTCGAACGGATTGCTGGTGTAGAGGAAGTTATCTCTGGTTACTCAGGCGGTGATGAAGAAAACCCCACATACAAGCAAGTAAGTTACGGTGCTACTAATCATGCAGAGGCTGTCAGAATTTACTACGATCCTAATATCGTTGACTTTCCTAATCTGCTTGAAGTGTTTTTTGCCACTCACGATCCTACTCAATTAAACAGACAAGGGCCTGATGTTGGGAAACAATACAGATCGGCTGTTTTTTTTCATAATGATTCTCAAAAAGCATCCGTTCAAGCTTATATAACAAAATTGGAAGAAAAAGCAGTTTTTAATAAGCCGATAGTAACTCAAGTAGAAATGCTTAAGAATTTTTACCCGGCAGAAGAATATCACCAGGATTTTTATGAAAAACATCCTAATCATCCATATATACTTGCCCATTTACTTCCCAAATTAAAAAAGGAAGATAAACTCTTTGAGGATTTACTTAAACCAGAAGAAGTTAAGTCACATTAATGAGGAAGACTTATCCAGTTCGGATAAAATATAGTCTTGCTTATGAAAGCTGAAAACTTAAAAAGTCTCATAATAATCTTAAGTTTTCTGCAATCTAATTTTTCAAGGTTTACTTCCCACAAGATTCCTAGAAAAAAGTGTGTACTCGTATTCTGTTAACGGTTATAAACTGTATAATCGGTATGTTTATATCTATAAATCAGGTCTAGTCAAGATCTGTTTTGATTTAGTTTACAGTATAGACCATTTATTTTCCAAAATGAAGGCCTATTGTATTTAATTCCATACTTAACAACAGAGAATCCGAGGTAATAAATAAGGTGTTTCCTTCTCTACCAAACGTGCAATTAGCACTTGCCTGAGGAGTGTGAATAGTTCCTAGATGTTTTTTACCAGGTGCGAAGACAAATATACCTCCTGGACCTGTAGCGAATAGGTTTCCTTCTTGATCAATGGCCATTCCATCAGGTAAGCCAGGCTCACTTCCGACTTTGTCCGTTACATCAAAAAATAATTCTTCTCCATCAACTTCTCCATTTTCGTTTAGGCTATATGCCATCCAAATCGCTTCATCCGGATCGGAATTTGCTACATAGAGGGTTGATTCATCAGGGGATAGAATAATTCCATTAGGTCTGGTCAATTTATCAGTGATTAAGCTTAATACTCCTTCTGTACTATATCTGTATACTCCTTGAAACGGGATTTCTTTCTTGGGATCCTCCATTCTGTATTCTAACCCGTATGGAGGATCAGTAAAATACAAATTGCCATCCCTATCAATGACCACATCATTGGGACTATTAAATTTCTTCCCTTCAAAATCCCCCACAATTGTTTCAAATTCTGGTCTTGGTTGCTCATAATCACCAGAGAATCTCGCTACTCTTCTATCCCCGTGCTGACATAAAATCAAATTGCCCTCAAGATCAAGAATGAGTCCGTTGGAACCAGTCTCTCCTCCCCTTTCTTCCTCTTGTGTATAGCCTGAAGGACTTAACCATTCTACCACTTCCTGCCCATCCTTCCATAAATAAATAGTATTAGCGGGAACATCAGAAAAGAGTAATGCCTCTATGGAAGGAACCCATACTGGCCCTTCACTCCAGTCAAATCCCTTCCCCAGAATAGCTACCTCAGGGCTTTCAGGGATGAGTTGATTTATAGCATCATCAAGGCGCTCAATTTCTACAATATTGTTGAACATACTTTCTTGTTGGTTTGAGTGAGGTGTCGTAGATGAGTCCTGTTGCTGCTGACATGCCATGAAACAAGATATTATACTTAGGATAAACGCTGAAAGAGCAAAATTGGATCTCATAAGTTAGTACATGTTAGTGGTAAGTTGAGAAGAAATTATAGAAGAATATTCAAAAAGTCTAAATAAAATAGTAATTTAAGGCATTATTTATAGCTTTTTATCAAATAAGCTGAACCAGAATATGATTATGTTAGCAATTCCTTTTAATTATTATTCTGGTGCATTCAGACTTACTCTATCTTATAGCACTCTCTCAAGTAAAAAACCTAGGGCCTGTAGGTGCAAGAAATCTCCTTGCTTTTTGTGGAGGAACTGCTGAAGCAGTGTTCAAAGCATCCCCTTCTATATGGGCTAAAACTCCGGGAATAGGAAAGCAAACTATCGCTTCATTACGTTCTGCAAAGACCCTTCAAACTGCTAACAGAGAATTGAATTATTGTAAAAAAAATGGAATCTCTATCCTGAGTTTTCGAGACCCCGCTTATCCGAAGCAGTTGTTATTTATTCATAATGCACCTCTTGTTCTCTATAAAACGGGGAAAGTAAACCTCAATGCACAGATCGCTATAGGAATAGTAGGAACGAGAAAAGCTACCGCTTATGGAAAAGAGATTACTACTTATTTTGCAAGTCATTTGGCTAAAGCGGGCATTAATATCGTAAGCGGGCTTGCTTATGGAATTGATATTTATGCTCATAAAGAAGTCCTAAAGCAAGGTGGAACAACTACAGCAGTATTAGGTAGTGGACTAAATCATATTTACCCTCATCTACACCGAGCTACCGCTTCATCAATTCTCTCAAAAGGTGGATTGATTACAGAGTATTTATCCGGGATCAAACCTGAAGCTCCCTATTTTCCTGCTCGCAATAGAATTATTGCAGGTATATGTAAAGCTGTTATAGTAGTTGAGGCAGGTATAAAAGGGGGGGCTCTTATCACTGCTAAACAGGCATTTGATCAGAATAGAGAAGTTTACGCCGTTCCAGGAAGAATAGGAGATCTACATTCTGCTGGATGTAATAGATTAATCAGAGACAATATAGCCAAAGCTATTACAGATCCTCAGGAAATTCTAGATGATTTATCCATCAAATGGAATAGTATTCATCCTCAACCCGAACAGAGTTCCCAGCTTTCCCTTCCAGTCCCTGCTAATCCCCCCCTAACCTCTGATGAAGCCAAAGTATTAAACTTTTTACATGGAGAAGCATTAGAATTAGATCGTATCAGTTACAAGACCGGAATACCATTAAAGCACCTTAATCATTTATTATTGAGTATGGAATTTAAAGGATTATTAGCTCAGGAACCTGGAAAAAGATTCAGAAAATCCACATTCATAAGATAGGAGAAGATGTGAATTTGTTAGTCAGCAGTTAACAGAATGCTGCCTTCTTAGTTTGATATATTTCATCGTCAATTTAGAAGAATGATTAACTTTTTAATCAAGCGATCAAGACTAATATTTTCTATAACCCTTTTAAGCAGTATTATATTAGCCTTTGGGGTAAGTTTTATAAACATTGATTTCAGTTTTGATAGCTTTTTTCCCAAAAATACTCCTCAATACCAATACTATCAAAAGTTCAAATATTGGTTTACAGAAGATCAGAACTTTGCTATATACGTGGCGATAAAAACTCCTAGTAAAGATATCTTCGAATTATCTTTCCTACAATCAGTAGACAGTCTGTTTGACCAAATTATGCAAATAGAGGGGATAGATTCTGTTATCACCTTAACCGACTTGAAGGAAATTAAACGGACTGGTCTGGGTTTTAAGCAAATACCATATATAGATTTAACAGCTCCCTCAAGTATTTCTCTAGCTAAGGACAAGCTCTCCGAACATCCAACACTTGTGGGTACCTTTTACACCAAAGATTTGCAGTATGTATGTGGTTACATCACCATCCAAAAAGAATTGTTAGATGAGCCGGAAAGAGATTTAATATGTCATCAGATTAAACAACAACTGGAAGAAAGCACCTTTGATCATATTATTAGCGGCATACCTTTTATTAGAAGTCAATATGTTTCCAGAATAAAGTATGAGCTTATCTTTTTCACTCTTGCATCTATTCTGCTGGTCATTTTAGTTCTTTATTTCACCTACAAACATATATGGGGTATAGTGATTCCGCTGGTTGCTGTACTTTTGGGCTTGTTAGGCTTGACAGGAGTTATAGGATTTTCAGGAGGATCTTTGACTCTCCTAAGCAATTTATTGATTCCCATTATGTTTGTAGTAGGCATGTCAGATGTGATTCACATTATTACTAAATATTTACAGGAACGAACTAAAGGGTTAACTGTACAAAAAAGTATGTCTGTAACTCTAAAAGAAATCGGCTTCGCAGTTTTTTTAACAAGCTTAACGACAGCCATTGGATTTGCTTCACTATCCGTTTCCAGAGTTCCACCGATAAAAATATTCGGTATCTATGCAGCTATAGGTGTGATGATCGCATTTTGTGTTGCCCTGGCAGTGTTACCTTTTTGTTTAATGCTATTTGATCAACTGTTTGTTCGGCATAAACAATCACTTACGAATTCGTCTTTTTGGGATACATGGTTAACGCAATTACACCACTGGGTACATAGAAATCAACTGACTGTATTATCTGGATTTTTCACCGGTCTGGCCTTTTGCATTTACTTTATTATGCAAATTCCCACCAATACCTATTTGATAGATGGCATTAGTACTAAAGATCCTATGCGGAAGTCGATTGACTTCTTCGAAAAGCAATCTTATGGAATGCATCCCTTCGAAATCGGGTTTCACGCAAAGGAAGGACATAGGCTAACAGAACCTGAAATACTAAATGAAATGAAGAAAATCCAAGATTTTCTCAGTACTCAATCCAGGTTCAGTCCCTTTCTATCCTTGGCATCTTTTATTTCCGAATCAAACTACGTTTATCACTTTAACCGAGACCAACACAGAGATATTCCTGACCAAGAATCTAAGGTGATCGAATTATTAGACTGGGGTGTGATGCGAGGTGGAGAATCAATTCTAAAAAGTATGTATGAGCCAGAAGAACAAGTAGGTAGAATAAGTGCCAAAATAGCTGACCTCGGTACTGATTCTATGGAAGTATTATATGAGAAGTTGGACAAATTTATAGAAAAAGAATGTGATACTAGTCTATTTACCTATACCTATACTGGTCAGGCCTACTTAACCGAACTCAATCTACAGTATCTACAAAAAAGTCTCATGTATGGATTGATTATCGCTTTTATTGTCATAGGCATTCTGATGGGACTACTCTATAAATCCTGGCAAATGCTTTGGATAAGTATGATCCCTAATGTCATTCCATTATTGTTTACCGGAGGAATCATGGGACTTTTTGGAATTACCTTAAATGCTTCTACAGCTATTATTTTTGTCATAGCTTTCGGTATAGCTGTTGACGATACGATTCATTTTCTGAACAGATTTCGCCTTGAGAAACAACAGGGCAAGGACACGGATACGGCCTTGCACAATACTACTTTAGGAACAGGGAAAGCAATGATACTTACCTCCTTGATTCTTATTGCAGGATTTATCATTCTTACCGCATCGGACTTCGGAAGTACTTTTCACACAGGCCTGTTTACGGCATTGACTATTCTCTTCGCCTTATTGGCCGACTTATTATTACTCCCTATTTTACTGCGTAAATATATTCAATAAGATATTTTACCTTTTTATGCGTAGGCTAAAACCGGAGTTTCTACAAAATGCTTTTTGCATCCTAGCCATTTTCTCAGTTTCTTTTTAGCCCTACAAAATTGAGATTTGGAAGTAGCCTCAGAAATCCCTAGTATTTTACTGATTTCGGCATGGTCATATCCTTCTAATAAGTAGAGGCTCAATACGGAGCGATATCCTTCTGGTAAAGCAGAAATAGCGGCATATATTTGCTCTATATTTTGGGTACAATATTTATATTCTGTAGGACCTTCAGCGAGTTTGACGCATATATCATTTACATCTACAAATTCCACCTTTTTCTTCTTAAGCTGATTAATAGCAGTATTTATCACGATTCGTTTTAACCATGCGCCAAAAGTTGCCTGCCCTTTATAATGATGCAGGTTTTTGAATGCTCGGATAAAGGATTCCTGAACTACATCTTCAGCATCCATATAATCTTTAGTAATCTTGAAAGCGATATTATGCATAGCTTTTTCGTATAGGCCATACAATTTTTCCTGTGCCTTAGGATTTCCCTGCTTGCAACTTTCAATCAAAGGGGTAAAATAGGTCGTCTGAGAAACCGCCTTGTTTTTCATGGTTTAATGTAATGACTGGTGTAATGCAATTTCAATATGCCTACAAGAAAAGCGGCTAGACGACAGATATGAAAAAAAAGGGAACAGCCTTGAGAAATTAAGGACTGAAAGCATCAAAAACCTTCATGAATAAACCAACCTGGATTAAATCAGTAAGCTTTGGCGAAAACTACTCTTTGTTTAGATGGACGTCCTGTATATACACATTTACCTGACTCATCGTCACCATCGATAGGGATACACCTGATGGTAGCTTTAGTTTCTTCCTGAATTCGGTTTTCAGTTTCGTCTGTTCCGTCCCAATGCGCCATAATGTATCCGGGCAGAGGTTTTTCGATTTGTATTTTGAACTCGTCCCAAGTGTCAATATAGTGAGTATGCTGCTCTCTAAATTCCAGTGCTTTTTGGTAGATATTTTCCTGAATTTCCGTGAGTAGTTGTTGTATTACTTCTACAAAATCATCGGTCAGATCCATACTTTCTTTGTGTTGGGTATCCCTTCTACTCACTTCAATTTTATTTGCCGCGAGATCTCTTGGCCCTAAGGCCAGTCTTATTGGTACTCCTTTTAACTCCCATTCAGCAAATTTCCATCCAGGGCTCTTTGTGATATCATCGTCAACTTTAACTCTTATTCCTGCACCTAGTAATTGGTCTTTTATTTGATGCACCTTCTCTCCTACTAATTCACGTTCATTATCTTTTTTAGCAATTGGGACGATGACTACTTGAAATGGAGCAATATTAGGAGGAAGAACAAGTCCTTGATCATCTGAATGGGTCATAATGAGTGCCCCCATCATTCGGGTACTAACTCCCCAAGAGGTAGCCCAGACGTATTCTTCTTTATTATCTTGTGTAGCAAACCTAACATCAAATGCCTTAGCAAAATTTTGACCTAAAAAGTGGGAGGTTCCGAACTGCAAAGCTTTTCCATCTTGCATTAACGCTTCTACACAATACGTCTCTAAGGCACCAGCAAAACGTTCCCCTGGTGTTTTTACTCCTCTGACAACAGGAATAGCCAATTGTTTTTCTGCAAATTTCCCATAAACGCCTAACATTCGCTCAGCCTCTTCAATAGCTTCTTGCTCATTGGCGTGAGCAGTATGTCCTTCCTGCCACAAAAATTCTGCTGTTCTCAAAAACATTCGGGTCCTCATCTCCCACCTAACCACATTTGCCCATTGATTTATTAGAAGAGGTAAATCCCTGTAAGATTGTATCCAATTTCTATATGAACTCCAGATAATGGTTTCTGAAGTAGGTCTGACGATTAATTCTTCCTCTAATTTAGCTTCCGGATCTACAATTACACCTTTCCCATCAGGATCATTTTTTAATCTGTAATGGGTGACTACAGCACATTCTTTTGCAAAGCCTTCCACATGATCTGCTTCTCTGCTCAAAAATGATTTGGGAATAAATAAAGGGAAGTAGGCATTTACGTGTCCTGTAGCTTTAAACATATCATCGAGTAGCCGTTGCATCCTCTCCCAAATGGCATATCCATATGGCTTGATGACCATACATCCTCGAACTTCGGAATTCTCAGCCATATCGGCCCGCTTTACTAATTCGTTATACCATTCGGAATAATTTTCGCTTCGGGTAGTTAGTTTTTGTACTTTTGCCATATGTAGATATGCGGTAACGTTTTAAACAAATAATATGGTTTGACCGGCTGCAAAATTAGAAGGCTACCAGCAGGAAAGCAACAATCTATTACAAAGCGGTCCGATAATTAATTAGTATACACGAATATTCATTTAACATTGCTTTTATATCGTTTTTCTACTAAATACGTAATGATACCAATGGAACATATCGTTGAACATTAATATTTTAGGTATTAGCATAAATATTAATTATATTTTTTACTTAGATATTCCACCATACTACTAAAGTACCTTTATCAGGATAAATGAATATGAAATCTAATAATTACCTTCAGCTGTTACTATTGCTTGTAGCAATGGCAGCTGTTTCTTGTACTACTTCCAGAGAGTATGCATCTACAGAGTATGACGACGTATACTATAATAGTACTGATGAGTCCAACGTAAGGACGAATAATCAGACTACTTCTAATTCTCAGAATGGAGAACCTTTTACAAATGAATCTTCATACGAGCGCAATAGAGCTATCTATCAAGATCCCTCTGTTGCTTATGCTGATGATGATTTTTATTTCTCAAGAAGGATTAGGCGATTTGATCAGCCTAATTTTCAGTCATGGAGATATTTTGATCCATTTTTTGCGAATGATTTATACTTCGTGATGGGTACACCTTCCTGGGCCAGATGGAATTCTCTTGGGTGGTACAGTTGGAATAGACCTCGATTTGGAACAGCTTTTTCTCTGTCTTTTTACAATGATCCATTCTTTTTCTCTCCACGTCCGTTCAATACCTGGGCTTGGAACTCATTTAATTATTTCGATCCTTTTGTTAGTGCCTATTACGGATATGACCCATATTTTGGATATGCAGGATATGATCCTTTTTGGGGTTGGAACAGACCTTACTTCAACTCTTTCTATTGCCCCCCAGTTAATTACGGTCTTGCAGGGGTAAGGAACACTTTTGTTCAACCAAGAGTAGTAGGATATAGAAATAGTAGAACGGCTATAGTAAGCCCAACTAATTATAATAGAAATCCCAAGTCTACTACTGTTTCTCGCCAAGAAGCCTCTAATGGAGTAGTTACTACAGCAGCTAGAAGACCTAATACTTCTACTACAAGTAGCCGCTACTTTAGACCCTTAACGGATGACGAACGTATTCCTAGCAGAGTTACCACCAATGGGAGTAACAGTAATAGATCTAATGTAGGTAGAAGACCTACTTCCTCAGGTGCACCAGTTTATACTAGCCCATCAAGACGAAACAATAGTAGAAATAACAGTCCTACCAATATTTCTTCTCGTGATCAGTCTAGAAATAGCACTAGAAATCAAGATTATCGTAGGCCCAGTAATTCGAGCCGAAATTCTACTGCCAGACCAAGCAGGAGTTCTTCTCCAAGTAGAAATTATTCCAGCCCGAGTCGCAATAGTTCTTCTTCAGGGAGAAGTTCCTCTTCGGTTCGCCCTAGTAGAAGCAGTAGTAGCAGTAGCAGTAGTAGTGGCAGTAGAAGACCCTCATCTTCATCTAGCCGACGTCCTTAATCGATAGATCAATTAATAGACACATATATTAAAAAGGGCGAGTGATACTTGCCCTTTTTTTATAGATTTATTTAGCTTTTCATTGATACATTGCTGTATATGAATAAATCATTACCCCTATCAATCGTATTTTTTTATAGTTTTCTCATATGTTTTTCTCAAAATGAGGTAGACGCCTTAAGATTTTCTACAAATTCCATTCGGGGAACAGCCAGAGCCCAAGCCTTAGGAGGTGCTTTTTCGGCTGTAGGAGCTGACCTAACTGCAGCTACACTGAATCCAGCCGGGCTGGGATTATATAGAAGATCTGAATTTGTTATCTCACCTGCTATTAGAATCATTGATAACGAAGCCTCTTTTTTGGGAACAAGGGGAAACGAACAAGACGTACGTTTTGAGTTTCCCAATTTTGGTTTAGCTATTACAGGCCAATTATATAAAGGCTATGGAAGAAATAGAGAACCGGTAGACAAAGGACTCAAATCCTACACACTTGCGTTTGGAGTAAACCAAATCGAGAACTATCACCGGACGGTAGGTGCTTCAGGTTTCAATAATTTAAGTTCTATTACAGACTTCTTTTCGGAGCTGGCGCAGGGACAAAATATTAACAACCTGACCTTAAATTCTTTTGAAGAATTAGCTGTTTCTACCTTTGCCATAGATACCTTGGCAGGCAGCTTAACGGAATATTTTCCTGCAGTGAATAATGGGAATATCCAGCAAAATGTCCAAATTGTTGAAGAAGGGCGAAAGAACGAGTGGTTTATTTCTCTGGCTGGAAATTTCAGTGACATTTTCTACATGGGCGTAACCATAGGCATACAAAATATTGATTATGAACAACGATTCTTTTTAATTGAAGAAGACATCAATAATGTACATGAAGAGTTCCAAAACGATCCTAATTTCCCATTGGAAACTCCTTTTATTAGATTAGAGTACGACGATATCTTTACAACTAATGGTACGGGAATTAATGCGAAGCTAGGATTTATCCTCAAACCATCAGATGTTATGCGATTTGGGCTTTCTATACAATCCCCTACCTACTTTGCCCTTCAGGATGCATTCGATAGACGCCTTCTCACTGAATCAGTTTTTGCTAATGGGCCAGAAACATTTGAGATAATTGCAGACCCAGGAATCTTTGATTACGATTTAATTACTCCTTATATAGTTACTCTGGGAGGTGTTTATTTTCTGGGAAAAAAGGGGTTCATTTCTGCAGATGTAGAGTTGATCGATTATACTTCTGCCAGATTCGATTCAGATGCAGATTTAAATTCTCCAGGATTTGCTCCTTTCACTGAACAAAATCAGAACATCGATGACCTATTTAAGTTGGCTCTTAATTACAAATTAGGAGCTGAAGCTCGTTTTGGTGTATTTAGAGTCAGGGCAGGAGGCGCTCTACAATCTTCGCCCTTAACCGATGAAGCATCCCAATTTCTAAGCTTTCCTAATACTAGCCAAATAAATTCATTGGACCAGTTTAGAAGAAACATAACCTTTGGGATTGGAATCAGGCAACCGAAGTATTATGTAGACGTTACTTTTATAAACCAACAACAGAAAGATAAGACTGACATTTACACAACTGAAGATGTAAATATTTTTTCACCCACAATAGTGAATACACTAAATACTAATTCTCTTTTATTCTCTGTCGGCTTTAACTTTTAGATAGTAGATTTACCTGCGTATGAATTAATTATACCTTTAATTAGTTATATCATTAAAGGAAAAAGCAATGTATAATCCAATCCGTGAAATTGTCCCGGATGAAGTTTTTGCTACTTTAGCTAAGCTAAATCTGATCAATAAGAAAGTACTAAGAGATTTTCAAATCAAAAAATGCTACATAAATCTCAGAGAATCAGGCATGAAATCTACGGAAGCTATTGAACATATTTTAGATCAATACCCTTACCTTCAGTTCGATACGGTGAGAAAAATTATTTACAGTGTAAAGTTGCCAGATGAATTAAATATCAGTACCAAATTAATCATTTAATCACTGCCTAATTCTGGCGGTACTTAGGAATAACTACATAACCGTTTATCAGAAGATGATAAGAAACCGAGACTTTCCAACTTCATCATTGCTTTTACTTACCGCCTACTGATGCTGGTTGTTCTTCATCAGAAAAAATTTCTGCCAGTTTTCGTTCTAATCCTTTACCTCTTAATTTGGTAGCAATTATCTTACCCTCTTTATCCAATAGTACGGTATATGGAATCCCATGAACTCCATAGGTTTGAGCAGCAGAACTTTGCCAATATTTTAAGTCGCTTACATGGTGCCAGGTCAAACCATCAGCCTCTATAGCTTTGGTCCATGCTCCCTTTGTTCTATCTAAACTTACTCCTAATATTTCGAATCCCATGGGGTTATACTTTTCATACACTCTTTTAACATTAGGATTTTCGCGCCTACAAGGCCCACACCAACTTGCCCAAAAATCAATGAGGACTACTTTTCCTCTCAAGTCCGACAAATTTAAGGTATCACCTTGGGGAGTTGGTAAACTTATTTCAGGAGCGATTGCCCCAATAACCCTACTGGATAATTTTGTTCTTTCACTAATGATAGTATTCGAAAAGTAAGGATCTGATTCCTTGTAAAGAGATAAAAAGTCTTCTGAAAAACTCATGAATAAATTTGGATTGGCATCTTTCAATCCTAAAATAGTACCAGTAAGTGCAAATTTATAAGCGGTTGTATTAGGCGGAATGCCTCCCAGATACTGAGCAATAGACTTTTCCTGCAAATCTTCCGAAAGTCCTATCTGGGCCAAAGTAGAAGAATACTGTTTAAAGGCATCAATTACCAAGGGAATTCTATTGTAAATGGGATCTTTGAAATCAACAAACTGAAAAAAGAAATCTGCAAAATACATCTTTTCTGCAGCTGCCAGCTCTCGTCTATTCTGATAACTTAAATAAGTTTTTAAAGCTAAGGTACTTCCCAATAAGTTATGCTCTTCCTTAGCTCTTTCCAAATGAACGACTTTTAGTGAATCAATCTTAGCCAATTTTGAGTTAACTTCAGCTGTATCCCCTTTTGCCCTCTGAGCAATCTGATAAGCTTTTATAAGTGAAGCATGCTCTTTTTCTAATGAATCTGATTGTCGCAGGAGGCGTTTAAAAGCGGAATTTAATTCAGAATTCCATATTTGAGCTGATCCAAGGGCATTACATTGACCTGTTAATTTCATTTCTTCATCCTCCCCTAGCAATAAAAATTTCGAATTTCCTTTTCTTCCATCTCCTACAATGTAAAAGCCGGGAGGAATATCATTAAGTGCCATTGAAAAAGTATAAGTCCCCTCATCTTCAGCTAATGGAACACTATGGATTAACTTCATTGCACTACCTTCCAACATAAACAATCTCATAGAATCAGCCTGACAATTAACTAATTCACCAGATAAAGTAGACTGTTGTGAAAGAGCAGTAAAGGAAATAAGAATGCTTAAAATGAAGGTGCTGAATATAGATTTACTCCAAAATAATAGATTCAGATACATAATAAACCCTGTTTATTAGTTTAGACGAGGATCCGTAGGATAATTCGAAATAACCTGATACTTTGCTCCCATACTTTTTAGAATTTGTCGCCACATATCTTTATATTCTTTTCTAAATATAAATTCTGGAGCTTCAGGAGCCACTATCCAAGACTTTCTTTCAATTTCATTCTCCAGCTGACCTGGTCCCCAACCTGAATAACCTATAAAAAATAAGATTTCATTGGGATCGACCATTCCAAGTTTTAATTGGTGTTGTAGGTCATCGAAACTCCCTCCCCAAAATATGTCATCATATATGTTTCTACTTCCTGCAAGATTCGCACCTAAACGGTGAACGAAATGTAAGGTATTCTGTTCCACCGGCCCCCCCATAAAGACCGGAGCGTCTACACTTGGTACCCCTTCTACTACTTCATGAATTTTCACCTTAAGCTTTCTGTTTATGACAAACCCCAAACTACCTTGATCACCATATTCTACTAACAATATCACCGTTCTCTGAAAATTCTGATCCGACATGAAGGGTTCTGAAACAAGAAACCTACCCACAGCGGGGTTAAATGAACTTGTAATCATCTTTTATTGAAAATTAGCTGTTGCCTATAATAACAACATCGAGCCTTTTAATCTCCCCACCTAATAAACAATATAAACAAGGTAATAAACTATCCCTAGTTGTCCAATCTTAAAAAGGGCTGCATATGTTAATCCATCCTATGCAGATAGAGTGCCATATATGACCTACCTTCAGAGAGGATGGAGGATTAACCTGCATTTACTCTTACAAGATTCACATTACCTAAAAAGTGTTTTATCAATATGCGTTCACACCTACCATCTTTGTAATAGAAAACATTTTTTGAATTGTCAGGAAGGCTTAATTCATAAGTATGTGGGTCTATTTCTCTCAAACCGAGAAGTTTACCAAATCTTTCAGAAAAAACCTCAGTTCTGTTCACTGGCTCTTCGAAATACATGAGATTAGTGCTATAGGATGTTTGTGGAAGATTAAGTTCAGTGGTGTCTTTACCCATTGCATAAAGATATTTATTTTCCTCCCAAGACAAATAGGAATTTTCCTTAACATTTCCGTTTCTCAATTGCTTTGTATCAGCCCTTTTCAACTTACCGTCTTTAAACATGCATTGAAAATCGAGTTCCACATCTACAGTAATCAACATCTTAATTGTAACCTTGTTGTTTAGGTGATACTGACAAATAGAACCTTCACATTCTCTATTTACTTTCAGAGCACCAACTTTATCTCCATCCCTAAATGCATCAAAAACGATTTTCTGACTTGATACTGGATTCCAAAGGGTTACTAAACAGATAAATAACCAACGTTGCAGAGTAATTATAATCATAAACAGGTTATCAGTCGAAGCACATGAATGTTAATAGTACGCAATATCATCTAATAAAGCTGTCCTTACCCTTTAAACTAATTACTTGCTACTTAATTTTATAATCAAAATGGGCAAAAATTAACAAATGACTTAAACCTATGTATTTAAATAATATTATGCAATGGCTTCCCAGGACTAGCTAATTGATCCACTTTTTTTAATATGTCAGGATCTTCAATTAAAGGAGGTGCATGATGAGGTTTCATTCTTGCATCTATAATTAATGGTCCCCTACATCCCCAATGTTTGAATGAGACAAAACTTCCTATTCCATATATATCATGAGATGGATTAGAGCGGGTAAAAGTGACCCACAAAAAGTTATTAAATGAATGTGCGAGAAAATCACTGTCATCTGTAATGACTATGAGCATGATACCATCCCAATCCGTTTGGTGCTCAACAATATTCACCCAATTAGATATATTCTTCTCAGCTTGTTGCTGGGTTTCAAACTTCCTTCCTTCCACAGCAATTACTCCGGGAAATACCCATTTAGGATTGCTAAATTGTTCAGTTAAGTATAGCTCAGCGGGGAGTTCCTTTTTTAAAGATCGCTTTACCGGCCCAGCAGCTGCCAAGACAACCTTAGATCCCTGGTTCAGTCCAATTCCAGAATAATCCAATGTATCCATGGTAGTGTTCGTTTGAAAATGCAGATCTCTCCGCCAGTCAATTCTACTCAATAATTCCTTAAAAAAGTTATCTACATGATGAATATCTAATTCAGGAACATCCTCGAATGCAAGAATCATCAGATATTTTGCCAGTGAAGCTTGTCCAAACCCCAACACTGCATTAGCTACCGTCAATAATTCCCGAGGAATTCTCTCTTCTCCTTCATATGGTACATATCTTTCGCTCCCTATAGCCAACAACAACGGATGTACCCCAGCAGCATCCACAGCATGCATAGCATGAAGCCCTGGAATGGAAACAGGCACCATAGGCTGCGTTATCTCATGAATGAGCGCTCCAAAAGTGGTATCTTCCTGAGGAGGTCTACCTACCACTGTGAATGGCCAGACAGCTCCTTTTCTGAAATATACCTCTTCCACATCCATAAAGGGAAATGGATGAGTCAAACTATAATATCCTAAATGATCTCCGAATGGCCCTTCTGGTTTAGTGAGTTCAGGATCTATTGTGCCGACAATACAAAAATCAGCATCAGCTGAAAGTAAATGACCGTTTCTCCTTGCATACCTGAAATTTCTTCCTGCTAACATTCCAGCAAACAAGACTTCAGCTAGTCCTTCAGGTAAGGGCATGACTGCAGCCAGTGTATGAGCAGGAGGTCCTCCGATAAATATACTTACTCTAAGTTTTTTATTTTGCTTAATGGCAGTAGAATGATGGACGCCAATTCCTCTGTGAATTTGATAATGCATTCCCACTTCCTTATCTGAAAGAAACTCATTACCGGCTAATTGGACTCGATACATTCCCACATTTGAGGAAAACAGACCTGGAGAAGCAAGATCTTCTGTATACACTTGAGGTAGGGTAATATACGGTCCCCCATCCTTTGGCCAAGAAGTTATTTGAGGAAGATGGGTCAATGTGGTTTTCCCATAGAGAATAGGGGGGTTCATACTCGGCAAAGGAAGAGCTTTCAGTGCAGTTAAAGGCGCTCTCAAAAGATTAACCGGATTCTTGATTAATTCTGCTGGATCTGCCTTAATATTAACTACTGCTTTTACAGCCTCTAAGGTATGTCTGAATATATATCTGGTACGATCTAATGTCCCAAACACATTACAAACAGCAGGGAAGGGACTCCCTTTTACATTTTCAAATAATACTGCCGGTCCTTGACAATCGTATAAACGACGTTGAACTTCTGCAATCTCTAAATATGGATCAATTTCACTTTTTATCCTGATCAATTCCCCTTTTTTTTCCAGGTCAATTAAACAGGAACGTAAACTTTTATATCCCAAACCTTTTACTGATTACTGCTATGAATGATGAAGAATATTAATGATACATAAACTGAATTCATTAATTTCTGTTTACCTTATGCATATTAAACACGGTAGTTAGCTCATCATAATAAAAGCCTCCCAAATTTCTAATGCCTTGGGGAAAATTAAAAAAGTACATATGATACCGCTAATAGCTCCCCATAAATGTGCATCGTGATTTATATTCCCTTCAGAAAAGCCTGCGCCATATATACTAAAAAGCAAATAAGCTACTGCGAATAACCACCCGGGAATTGGTAGGAAAAAAAATAATAACATTTCCAGTTGAGGGAAAACAACAATGGTTCCAAGAACGATTGCACTGATTGCTCCCGAAGCACCTACACTTTGATATGCAGATCGATACCTAAATTTTATTACAGTAACTAAATTACTAAAAATCAATCCTATAAAATATACAACTAATAATGAAACTGATCCCAAAGTCCTTTCAAAGTGGCTGCCGAAAATGATAAAAACAAACAAATTAAGAGCCAAGTGTTGAATGCTTCCATGAAGAAACCCACTGGTAATAAGTTGATAAAAAGCCTTATCTCTAATCACCTCGTAAGGCATGAGAGAAAACTTATCCATCAGCTCATCATTATAAAAATTGTATATGCTAATTATCAGTATCAGTATGACTAAACCTACAGTAGCGGGGGTGTCCAATAGGAAGAAAAAATCCACGAACATAAATTGATTTCTTCTAAAGTATTCTGATTAAGCATGTATACCAACTTGAAAGTGATCCATTTCTTGCGGCCAGGTCAATATTTGTAAAGGTAATAGTTGCCTATATTGCAACATCTCTATTAAAAAAGATAAATATGGCTAACTATTTAAAAGATGTATGAATATATTGGATGATAATGGTGAAAAACACACCTGAAAAACCACCCCATAAATGTGCTCTATGATTTATCCTGGATGTAGAAAAAATGGAAGATAGGTAGCTGTATAGTAAATAAGCTAATCCCAATAACCAGGCAGGAATATCAATCCCATTCCCAATTTTTAGCGATAAATCTGGTTGACACCATATCCAACTCATCAATATGCCTGCTATAGGCCCTGAGGCACCAAGACTATTATACGTTGGATCATGCTGATGCTGCATAGTCGTTATACCAGAACTCAATAATAAACTTCCCAAGTAAATGAATGCCAATTCGAATGAACCTAGCATATGTTCTACCCTGGGTGCGACAATAATGAAGCACAAGATATTCAATAAAAAATGAAGTAAATGAAGATGAATGAACCCACTAGATATCAGTCTATAGTATGCTTTATCTTTAATGAGAAGATACGGATATAATCCCAGTAGCAGTTTGACTTGTTTGAAAATGAAAGCCAGAATACTTAAACATATAATAAAAACCAGGATAGCGTATGATGTGGGAAAACACCAAAAATCATAAGAGCCCTGAACCATTATTATTATGTATTACAATCCAATATATGACTGCCACTGACTAATAACTAAATCGAGTCGACCGTTAGCAGCTAAAAAGATGATAGTAAGAATAATTCCAGAAATAGCTCCCCATAGATGAGCTTCATGTCCTATGTTATCTGTCTGATTTTTAGATGCGTAATGGCTGTACATAATATAAGCTATGCCAAAAAGCCAACCAGGTATGGGGATTGGGATAAAAAACAGCATTAGACTCATACCAGGTGCACAAAGTATCATGCCAAGTACTACTGCACTTACAGCCCCTGAAGCTCCTAATGCACTGTAAGCAGGGTTATCTTTATGTTTAAATAATATGGTTATATCACTTAATGCGAGCGTTGCCAGATAAAATACCATAAACTGCCAATGCCCTATAACTCTTTCAAAAGTAAAAGCAAAATAGAAATAGGAAATCATGTTAAAGACCAGATGCATGTTTCCTCCATGTATAAGCCCACTGGTAAACAGCCGAGCATATTCCTTATGATGGTAAACTCTATACGGTATGAATAAAAACTTATCCCTCAATATGGGATCTTTGAAAGCTTTAATACTTGTGATCAATGTTATGACAAAAATAGTCGCTGCCACAGGCGAAGCCATCATGATTTCCACTATTTCCATGCTTCAATAAAAAGTTAAGTTATCCTATCATTATGAACATACGGAAAAATTAGAACATGTCCTACAAATCAAAAATGATAAGATAAAATGTAATGATCGTTTATCTTCATTTTAAAAATAAACTGATGTGGACAACTCTAATTAAAAGGTACGATTTGCTATTTCTTGTAAATACGCAGAAATAACCTCAAAGTGAGTTATATCTGATAGTTCCCGACTTAATTTAACCGCTTTCTCGTAGTAATGTTGAACTGCTTTTTTGGTATGGACTTCAATATCCAATTCTTTAAATATTTGAATGACGTCTTCCACCTTCTTGGAATCTTCTCCTTTTTTAGCATACAAAGTGGTCAGGCGATCCTTCTGTTCTGAATTAGCAAGTTCGAGAGCTTTAATCAGTAAAAAGGTCTTTTTATTTTCAATAATATCTCCCCCTATTTGCTTTCCAAACTTTTCGGGAGGAAAAACATCCATAAGGTCATCCTGAAGCTGAAAGGCTAGGCCAACACTTTCTCCGAAGACTTCAAATTTTTTAACTACCTCCTCAGAGGCTCCTCCAGCAATAGCACCTATCCTCATACAACCTCCAAGCAGAACTGCTGTCTTTTTACGAATCATTTCCAGGTACTCAGTTAGAGATACATTTGATGCTTGAGCTAAATCCATATCTTCCATCTGTCCCTCACATACCATAATAGCTACCCTTGAAAACTCTTCCACCAGTTTATCTGATTTTTCAGGATAATCCTTAACTACCAAGCCTACAGAAAAAGCGAATAATGCATCTCCAGATAGCATGGCGATGTCTTCATCCCAAACCATATGAGTGGAAGGCTTTCCTCTTCTGAAAGGCGCCCTGTCCATAATATCATCATGCATCAAGGTAAAATTATGAAACAATTCTAAAGAAAGAGCCAGATTCATGACGTCTTCTGGTTCATTTTCCGAAACGGCATGATAAGCCAGCATGGTCAGTATGGGCCGAATTCTTTTTCCCCCTAGTGCAAGAATGTATTGGATAGGAGCATACAAATTTTCAGGTAATTTTCGAGAAAATTCAAATGATCCTATAGATCTGTTAACAGCTGATTTGAGGTCTATCGTTGTACTCATTAGGGCAAAAGTAATAAGAAAATTCTAATCATTACATTTATTCGTAATAGTAATACTTTGGGTAACTTCCTGATGCTATTTTACCAGAAAATTTTGGGATGCCAAAAGTAATATGAAGAGTTGAAAGGGTCAGGTTTAATTATCTTTAAATGAATCTATAATAAGTATAAATACCCAGGTTCAAAATTTACGCAAATGATAGCAAAAATAATGCATAAAGGACAAAAAGAGATGCCACGCTTTTATGTTAAATGTAAGGTACTTGGTATTCTTCTTATTACATTCTATGTAGTTGAATGAAAAAAAAGCTACCTAATGTGAATTTCGGAAATTGATTTTAAAAAAAATTTAAAGATAATAAACTATTATTTCAAACCTCCATACTAATTACTGGAAAAATCCGTAATAAAAAAGGTAATGGTTTGCATCAGTATAAAATGACGAAACTTTTGATTTATAGTGAATTTCGTTAGAATTACTTATTTTTAGTTCATTGTTATAAGTCAAATTTATCATCTCAGTTAATTTTTCTTAAATAATCGTATAGTTTTTTTGGATCGAATCTGGTTTATTTTGTATAATTGTATAATTGTGTTAGCGAACCATCCAAGAACTGTTTACCAATAATTTAAGCATCGTACATTTAGGCGAAAAGCACCTTTGATAACTTGTAGATAATTTTATCTACCTAATGACTAAAGTATGAATACTCAAGATGTGGTACAAAACAGCACCGAACAGCTGGAAGATCTGCCTGTGGTGGATAGGTTGGAAAAAAATTTATTTCTCTTAAATGATGTATACCGCAAACATCAAGAATATATTAAGACGAAATACAAAATCTCTGCGCTCGAGATGGAAATCATCCAATTGATAATACTAGAGGGTAAGCAAAAGATGAAAGATATTGGTAAGCATTTCAATATTAAGCTTAGCACTCTAACAAGTATTATTGATAAGATAGAAACTCAAAAATTAGTTAAAAGAGAAAACTCAAAAGAAGATCGGCGGGTGGTATATTTAGAAGCCACTAATAAGGGGGAGAAATTATATAATGAGTATGGAAAGCATATTCAGGTAATTTCCCAGCTCATGAAAAAATCGCTCTCAGACGAGGATCTCAAAGGATTTTTGGAAGGATTGAAAAAAATGTCAAACTTCATTATTCCCGAGAATAATTAAGGAATTACTTTATTCCTAAAACTATTTTTAGGCCAATCATTTTATGTATTACATTTTCTGAAATCTTTTTAAATTACATTATTTATCTTGCTTAATCATTGCATGATTGCCTTTAATTACTAATTTTTCGTTTAATCTTAAGATAAGCTTTATTGATGGAAGAAATACAATCAGACATTCAACTCTCGGACTTTGAAAAAATGGAACAAAGTTTTATCCTTCTAAATGATATCTTTCGCAAAAGAGATGACTTTATAAGAAATAAATATAGAATTTCTTCCCTTGAGATGGAACTAATTCAGTATGTGATGAGAAATGGACCTCAAAAAATGAAAGCAGTAGCTGAATTTTTCCATATTAAATTAAGTACCCTCACCAGCATTATTGATAAAGCAGAAAAACAACGCATTCTAAAACGAGTAAATTCAAAAAACGACAGAAGAGTAGTTTTCCTGGATATTACTAAAAAAGGGAAAAAAGTATTCGAAGAATATAAAAAGTACCTTCATGACATGATATTAAGAATGCAAGACAGTTTTGATAAAGATGCTTTTGAAAAATTTGTCTCAGGTATAGAAACGTTCAATCAAATTTCTATTAACTAATGATTGGATATATTTTTGTTTTTTGACGAAGTTCTATACTTTTCATTTCCCTGCATATATTCATGACTCATTCACTTCATCTATTAGTGATATTACTCTTAAATCGTCTGATCAAAATAGGGGGAGTAACTGTATGATTGTATCATTATTTTACCTTCTTTTTTGAGATAATGGAATAATTCAACATTATTTATCTCCGTGATAATAATCTGTTTGGACATTTCAATTAATTAATATGAATTCAAAATCATTAATACTATTAATAGTAATCATTAATTAATAAATGTATAAATATGCTCTTTTCAATAGGTTAAGTAGCTGTAATTCGTTAGATATATTTCATCATTTGGTAAAATCTAATCAAAATTCCTACCGCCAATATTCGCTCCTAATGAAAATAGATGTCATTAAAACAGTATATTTAACAGATGTGAAAAATTAGAAGTATACATTATTATTTATTGAAAATATATAGTATTTTTGAATTAATTGGTTTAAATAATAAATATGTATTTTAGAAATTGAGGTTAAATTACGCCTCAATAGTATCTAAAAATAATGAAAACGATGTCTCATGAATACTGCGAGCAAATTATTTCCAGACCCTAACGCTTTACATCTGGAGAATGTGCTGAATGATTTGGTCCTAGCCTTTAATCACCAGCGGTTAACTATATTAAATCAATATCAGGTTACTGAAATGGAAGTAGATATTATTCAATATCTAAGTAACCATGAGCAAAAGAAGATGAAAGAAGTTGGTGAATACTTCAACATTAAGCTCAGTACGCTCACTAGTACTATTGATAAGTTAGAAAAAAATAAGCTGGTCAAACGCAAAAACTCTAAGGATGATCGAAGAGTTATTTACATAAAACCTACTGCGAAAGGGCAAAATATGCTGAACGAACTCTCGCAATCGCTAACAGAACTTTCCGAAATTATGTCCAGGAGTCTTAAACAGCATGAATTTGATTCTTTACTGAAAGGATTAGATAGAATATTAGAGTATTTGAAAGCTGAGTAAGCAATAAAATATATTTAATGCCCTAACTGAAGTCTCTCAGTTAGGGCTATTTTTATTCTTGGTACTTCTTGAAAATGCTTATCGCATTATGCCCTCCAAATCCAAAGGTGTTACACATCGCAATATTTACCTCTTTTTCCACTGCCTCATTAGGCGTTAACTTTAAATTATCAGGAATTTCAGGATCTAAATGTTCCAGATTAATGGTCGGTGGAATCACGCTGTTATTGATACTCAAAATACAAGCAATCGCTTCAATAGCCCCAGCCGCTCCCAGCAAATGTCCCGTCATAGATTTCGTAGCACTAATGTCCAAATGATCTGGATTGTCACCAAACAACTTCAAAATAGCTTTAATCTCACTTATATCTCCCACTGGTGTAGAAGTTGCATGAACATTCAGATAATCAACATCTGCCTGCGATAAAGAGGCATCTTCTAAGGCTGAAGTCATCGCCAGAGTAGCTCCTAAACCCTCCGGATGGGTAGCAGTCAAATGATAGGCATCTGCAGAAGCCCCACATCCCACAATCTCGGCATAAATAGTTGCCCCTCTTCGTTGGGCGTGTTCCAGACTTTCTAAAATTAGGGCTCCTGCTCCTTCTCCCAATACAAATCCATCTCTATCCTTATCAAAAGGCCTTGAAGCTGATGCCGGACGTTCATTATTAGATGACAATGCTTTCATTGCTCCAAACCCTCCTACTCCTACCGCAGTTACACTCGCCTCAGACCCACCTGTTACTATAATATCGGCTTTGCCCAATCTAATATAGGTCAATGCATCCATCAGTGCATGTGTGGAAGAAGAACAAGCCGAAACAGTAGCATAGTTAATTCCTCTAAATCCATATTTAATAGAAATCTGTCCAGCTCCCATATCCGCAATCATCTTGGGAATAAAAAATGGATTAAACCGGGGAGTTCCATCTCCTGTAGCATAATTACTAATTTCCTCTTCAAACACCCTTAATCCTCCAATCCCCGAAGCCCAAATAACCCCTATTCTGTTAAAATCTATCCCAGACTCCGGATTAATCCCGGAATCCTTGATAGCTTCATCAGCTGCTACTAAGGCATATTGACAGTAGGCATCTAACTTTCTCGCATCTTTTCTCCCAAAAAGCGCAATCGGGTCAAAATCCTTAACTTCACACGCAAATTGTGTCTTAAATTTACTTGCATCAAAATGCGTGATAGGTGCTGATCCACTCTTTCCTGCAACTAAATTTTCCCAATAAGTTGAAATATCGTTTCCTAAAGGAGTAATAGCTCCTAATCCTGTAATTACTACTCTGTTCATTTGTTAGAAGTATAAGCATGAAACTCTCTATTCCTCAGCCACTACTTGCTGATAATCAATTTAGCAATACGCAATAAGGCTTTAATTTTTAAAACACAAAACAAAGAAGCACTATCCTTCTTTGCAAGTATCGAAGAATATTTGTTTTACAGCGGTAGGATCAGCTATTTCTCTGTAAAAGAGCTTGATTAAATTCAGAATTTCTTTTCTCTTGGGAGAACGAAGTACATCAACATCCTTTATAAAATCGATAATTTCCTGTTCTTTTTCCTTAAACTGATTGAATACGGCTTCAAATTCTTCTTCTTTGCGACATAATTTCTTGAACTGTCTTCTATCTATAGAAATCCCGTCATACTGAGGAAAATATGGTGCATCCACCATCTGAGTGTAATCAAAATCATAAGGAACAGCTACTGGCAATCTATCATCTGGAAAACTGATTAGCTTGATGTTTTTCATCATTTTGATGTCCCAATCTATGTTTCCTATCATATATTGAAACACATAAAGGGTGGTAAGTACCTTTCTATCTAAAGAATCAGGATGAATCCTTTCATTCCGCTCTTTACCTCCCAACCTTTCCGCCATGTGATCTATATCCTCCAAAAAGAAAGCATAACTTTCAGAGTTGTTTTCTTGGCTATGTTCATCCTGATAATTGATCTTAGCTAGCCGTACATTCAGGCTGTAAGGTTCAATTATACCATATAATCGATAAATCAAATACTCAACAATAACAGGCTCATTGCCTTGGCAATAAGTAACCAATTTCACTTCTTCTTGGCCCCTGAATAAACTATCCTCCAACTGATTATCCTCAAAATCAATTTTTAACGGAGGTAATTCACACACATCTTTACGCTTTCTGGTATTTCCTCTCGGCCTTAGACGTACGGGGATCGTCTGATTATTCATCAGGATAGTAGCAGGATGATATTTACTCTTTTTTTCCCTTTCATCTTGTATAGCGTCCCAATCCCACTGAATAGTTAATGATAATACTTCTTCCGAAGAAAATAAAGGACCTACAGGATCTGTATACATTACATATACACAACTTAAGAATGTAATAATCAAAATGTACTTTACATACGTGAGTAGCATACCAGCTAAAATTTCCTTCGATATTTTCCTTTAGATCGCAATGTTTACCAAAAATTGAATTTCTTAATTTATCAAATTCAAAAATAATTCTCCACTAAGATGTAGGTATTATGATAAATTTAAGGTTTCAATTAGTCTATACGACTTCAGGTTAATTCATTTACATACTTTTGGGATTATTGTTTACTTTTGTCTATGGAAAAGCAACTTAATAAAGTTTTCATCTTTGCGGCTCCCAGTGGTGCTGGAAAAACAACTTTACTGAAAGCCATGCTTCAAAGATTCCACCAATTTCAATTTTCAGTATCTGCAACTACCCGCCAACCAAGACCCAAAGAAATTGATGGTGTACATTACTACTTTATTAAGGTAGAAGAATTCCAACAACTTCGTGAACAAGATGCCTTCCTTGAGTGGGAAGAAGTATATCCTGGAAAATATTATGGAACCCTCAAGTCAGAGGTTCAAAGAATCATTCAACAGGATAAGTGTCCTATTTTTGATGTAGATGTTATAGGTGGTCTACACATCAAAGAACATTATGAGGATGAAGCAGTATCTATATTTATTCAGCCACCAAATAAAGAGGTGTTGAGGGAAAGATTGATTCATAGAGCGACCGACAATATGGAAGAAATTGAAAAAAGATTACAAAAAGCAACTTATGAGTTATCATTTGCCAGCCGATTCGATCATATCATATTGAATGATGACCTGGAGAAAGCTAAGGAAGAACTTGCACAAACGATTAAAAGGTATCTTGTCCCAGCCTGAATCTCCTCCTTCTTTCCCAGTACTATAATTTTTTCCAACGCATGTCAGAAATTATTCGATCCTTTATTCCGGATTCACCTCGTCATAAAAAATTGCAAATTGGCCTCTATTTTGGTTCGTTTAATCCTGTCCATAATGGACATCTGATTCTAGCTCAAACAGCTTTAAATGAGACAAAGCTGGACTACGTTTGGTTGGTAGTTAGCCCTCAAAACCCCTTTAAACAAAAGAAAAACCTTTTATCAGAATATGACAGACTGAGAATGGTAGAATTGGCGATAGAAGATAATATCAATATTCAAGCATCAAATGTAGAGTTTAATCTTCCACGACCTTCCTATACTATCGATACCCTTACCCACTTAGCAGATAAATATCGTTCCTATCACTTTTCCCTCATCATGGGAAAGGATAACCTTCAACATATACACAAATGGAAAAATTATGAAGCTATTATCAATCATTACCAATTATATGTTTACCCTCGGGAAAATGCACAAAAAAGTGAACTCGATAATCATCCTAGGGTAAAAATTTTCGATGCACCTTATTTAAATATTTCCTCCACCTATATTCGCAATACGGTAAAAAATGGAAAGTCTATTCAATACATGGTACCAGAATCTGTAAGACAATACATATTGGATTCGGGTTTTTTTCTTTAAGATTTTCCCATTATCGTACCAATGATCAAGAACAAGCAAGAATTATGATAAAAGTAAAATCCTATATCCCAAATGTGTTAACATCGGCCAATCTGTTTTGCGGGATACTGGCTATTTTATTCGTTACGGCTCAGTTCCTACCTGGAGCAGTATTTATGATTATTCTTTGCTTTTTTCTGGATGTACTAGATGGATTTACCGCCAGAATACTTAGTTCTCAATCCTTACTGGGAAAACACCTTGACTCATTGGCTGACATGGTTTCATTTGGTGTAGTACCCGGCCTCATCATGTCTTTACTTTTATTGCGAGCATGTGATGATGTATATCAGCCCGAGGCCTTTATGAAAGGAGAAATGTCTGTCTGGTTTTTGATAGCTCTTTTTATTCCTGTATTCTCCGCCGTGAGATTAGCAAAATTCAATATCGACCCAAGACAAGAACACTTTTTTCACGGCTTACCGACTCCCAGTAATACCATGCTTATTCTTTCCTACTGGCTCATTATTTCGGAACAACCCGGTACCTGGCTGGCAAAAGGCTTAAGCAATCCCTGGATATTAACTGCCTTGACCATGTTCTCTTGTTGGCTCCTTATTTCTGATATGCGACTCTTATCCCTAAAAATGACTTCGCTCTCCCTGAGAAAACACATTTTTCACTATCTTCTACTTTTTATAGGCCTTATTCTTCTCTTTTTTTTACAATATACCGGGATTCCGTTTATAATTTTGCTGTATATTATTCTGTCCCAACTTCATAATCGCTTTCAAACCATATGAGTACTTATAAAGCAATTGTCCAAATCATGCCTAGAAAAGAAATTCTCGACCCTCAAGGAAAAGCTACGCTATTAGGGCTACACAATCTGGGCATAGAGAATATGGATGAAGTAAGAGTAGGAAAACGGATTGAGTTAACGCTGACGGCGCTTAGTTCCAGTGAAGCTCAACAACAAGTAGAAGCAGCTTGTAAAAAATTACTCGTCAATCCTATTATTGAACAGTATCAGATCGACCTAGAAGAATGTTAATATGATGGAACAACAGGGAACTAACCCCATAATGGAAAAAGTAGCACCACAATCCAAGGAAGTATCTCTACTGACTTTAGCAGAAGAGTTTGGTACACCACTTTATGTGTATGATACTGAAATCATTAAGCGACAATATCAGCGAATGAGATCGGCCTTCACCCAGCTTCCTTGTCAAATTAAATATCCTGTCAAAGCACTCTCAAATATCAATATTTTAAAATTCCTGAAGAAACTGGGAGCTGGCCTGGATACTGTTTCACTTCAGGAAGTTCAATTAGGACTGAAGGCGGGATTTTCACCTGAGGAAATTATTTTCACGCCTAATTGCGTTTCTTATGAAGAAATTAAAGCTGCAGCCGAGTTGGGAGTAGTGATTAATATTGATAATATATCCATCCTGGAACAATTTGGCCACGATTTTGAGCATCGCATCCCTGTCTGCGTTAGATTTAATCCACATATTTATGCCGGAGGGAACCAAAACATACAAACAGGACATATAGACTCAAAATTTGGTATCTCCATTTATCAGCGAAGACATGTTCAGCGAATTATCCAAGCTAATGGCATAAAAGTCATTGGATTACATGTACATACAGGATCAGATATATTGGATGCTTCTGCCTATTTAGCTGGAGCAAATATCATGTTTGATCTGGCCCTGGAATTTCCTGAGCTTGATTTTATAGATTTTGGAAGTGGATTTAAAGTCGCCTACAAAGAAGCTGACATCACTACAGATTTAGAGCAAGTGGGAAAGGAACTAACCAAGGCTTATCAAACATTTACCAAAAACTATGGTAAAAAAGTGGAAATCTGGTTTGAACCAGGGAAATATCTAGTGAGCGAATCAGGCTCTTTTTTAATGAAAGCCAATGTGATTAAACCTACCCCCGCTACAGTATTCGTGGGAGTAAATGCTGGATTAAATCACTTTATTCGCCCCATGATGTACGGTAGCTATCACGAAATATATAATCTCTCTAATCCTCATGGTACCAAACGGATTTACACAGTAGTAGGATATATCTGCGAAACCGATACCTTCGGTTCAGATAGAAAAATAAGTGAAGTTCGGGAAGGAGATATTTTGTGTCTTAAGAATGCAGGTGCATACGGATTCGTGATGAGTTCCAATTACAATTCGCGTTTTCGACCTGCTGAAGTGATGATCCTGGATGGAAAAGCACATTTAATCCGTAAAAGAGAAACGTTTGAGGATTTATTGAAGGATCAGATTGAAATATCCTTTTAGGATAACATCTCTTCCATCTTTTTACCATCAGACTCCCAGTGATAGTCTTCTTTTCGGTGAACATATGTCCATTTCTCAATACCCTTGAAGGTAGACCACGCATCCATTGAAGGTCGATAAGGTACGCCTAATCCTATTTGTTCGTTAAGTTGGTTCCAATAGTCATGGTCAGTATATAATAGTGGTTTATTAAAGGCCATCGCTTCATAAAATTTTGTAGGGATCTTTTGTGATATATGTGGCTGAATGTGGTATAAAGCAGCTAGCATAGTACAGGACTGGATTAAGGTAACAATATCAACATAAGGAACATAGCTATTTCCTCCTATCAGCCAAAACCGTTCTAATAGCTTGGCTCGCTTCACCCTTGCCCATATCTGATCTATGATCTCCTGTTGATGTGTATGCCCTGCTACTACAAGTGTTAGCTCTGTATGTTCATTAAGTGCTATCCAAAAATCAATCGTATCAAATACCCCCCATGCTTCTGCGATGGTGCCGGTATACAACATATACGGTTCTGAAGGAATGTCAATACTAGCCTCTCCTTCTATCGCTGATGGATTAAAGGAATTTCTCAACACACAATATTTTCCTTCAGCTACATCGAGTATATTTTCATAACAATACTCCGCATAGAAAACAGCAGCCACATATCCTACCATGCGCTTTTCTATCCACCGAACCCCTCTAGCCAACAGTCCCTTTATTAAGGCAGGATAATGGGAAGCCGCCTGAATATTGGCTCGATAATCTTCATGCACATCATATATAATCTTTATTCCTTTCCGATGCATCAAATAAGCTACCCACCATAATTCGGGTGTATGTAGGACCAATATATCCGGCTTCAATTTACGACAACGCCTATAAATGTATAGGGCAGTCATCATTCTGCGTATACTTAATCTGCTAAAAGGCTTTATGGGAATAATTTGGATATTCCTTAGTTCGAATGGATGGGAATGAGGATCTTGCCCGATCACTGTAACTCTATATCCCAATGTTCGCTGAGAAACAGCTAATTTATAAAAGATTCGGCTGTGTAAGGCGGGATTTAAAAGCGTGATATGACAAATATGGCCAGCCTTTTCTAACATCTGTTTATTCAATTAACATAGTCAGGATCTTCCTTATTGGCACAAACTTAACTCCCTATTTCTTTCCCAGATAATCAAGAATTTCAGTTGGTACAAGTCTTAGCACCCAACATAATCCCACATAGATGATTCCAGCCAATACACTTACCACATACCAGGGAAGCGACAATTGGCTTAATCCCCAAAACACCCCCACTAAACATCCCATACTCCCTATCAGCTTCACTAAATAATCAACGGCTAATTGTTCTTTCAAATAAGCATTCGTGTACCATAAATAAGAGATGCCCATCAAACTCAAACTACACACGGTCGCCCAGGCAGCCCCAATCGCTCCATAAACAGGCATCAACCAAAGGTTCATTGATACATTCACCAAAATCCCCACAAAAATCATCTTGTTTACAAAATTTTCATGCCCCGTAGCAGTCAGCAACGTACTATAAATAATGACAAGCCCATTAACCACTAGCGAAATAAACAGGATCTTTAAAGTATGCTGCATAGTCATTAATTGTTCGGCTGTACTATGTGTGAATAAAAACAATAATTTCTCTCCATAAAAAAAGACGAAAACTGCTACAAAGATTAATGGAACAGCAGTAATTAATTGGCCTATTCTAAGCAATTTATTTTTTATCTGCACATCGTTCATGTGAAAGGCAAACTTGGAAAAAAAGATGGGTAGGATAATCCAAAGGTACATACTTGTAGCATCTAGCCACCTGTAAGCTCCTGCATACAAACTGGTTTCTACGTCTCCATTAATCCGTTGTAACATCACTTGGTCTACTTTGTCATGAATGGAGTAAAGAATATTGATCATCGCAAAGGAAGCACTGGACCATAGCATTTTTTTGATCAGAGGGCCATTCCATCTAGGCTTGTTCCAACCATACAAATAATTGATCAACACAAAAAAACTCACTGATAAGGCAGCTAATATGATCAATCTACTTATGATAAAGAGCTCTAAATCAATATAAGTCTGCAACAGTATAGAAACGACGATCAGTAACATCGCTTTATCTGCTACCGATATCACTGCATCCAAATTAAACCGTTGTTTAGCCTGAAATTGAGAACGGAAAAAATGAATGAATTGGCTTAAGCCATGAATGGAGGAAATCAAGACTAATAATTGGAGGGTTCTGCCAGAAAATCCCCACAGCCACCCTATTCCCCACATCAATAAGGGGTAAATCAGATTAAGTAAAAGCTTAATGCTTAGAAAATTGGGATAATATTCCTTAAATAATTCAGGTTTCTCGGCCAGGTGCTTAGTAGCGTATTGATTTATCCCCAGATCTGAAAAACTAATGAACAGAAAAGCAAAAGAGAATAAGGCTGTATACATCCCCCACTCTTCATGCCCAACCTTGTCGTGAACTACATTCTCTGTCAATAGCCACAAGGGTTTGACTAATGCATTCAGGATCACCACAAAACTTACGGATGTAAATATCGACCGAATCATTCTACGAAAGTTAATCAGAAATTCTTTCTGATGAAGAAGCCGTCATAGGAATACAGGAAGAATGTAAGGTAAATGTTCATTATTTAGCTTTCCTGGAAGGCTTCACTTCGTAAAAACAGCTCGCCTGAAACCATTGTCCATCATTTGTGATTCCCTCTACTTTTACGTTAAACCTTCCTCGCTCATCTGAATGGCGAAACCTAAAGCTGGCAGTTTGATCTTTTTCCACTCCTCCTCTGGGAATCCAACTAATGGTCGACTTAAAATTTGGAGCATGAGTCTTAGCAGTTGAGCGTGTTTCCGATCCTGTAAATTCGGCAGATGAAGAAGATCGAAGCCCTACAAGAGTTTCCAGATTATTTTCCGAAAGAACTGCCTCAGGCAGGACATTGAACGTAAGCTCAACGGATATAACTCCATGGAACCCTAACGTTCCGAAACGCTCTCTTAATATTTCCGGCTGGGTAAAAATATCTATTCGATCTATATCCATCCATTCAATCCTTAAAAAATCTTCTGGATTCGTACTGGCATACCCATTGATGAGAATGAGCGGTGTCTGAGAAAAGAATCTGTTCTGACTTCTGGAAAAAATACGGATATCCTCCCCACGATCATTTTCAACTAACTTAATGACTGAAACTTCTTCGATAAATGCCTCCAAATCCTCAAAAGGAATGTAATCTGATCTTAAAAAACTCACATCCGGAATGATCGGATCTATTTCTCCTGGGGCTTCTTTTACCTGATCTCCTTTACCTTTATTAGACTCACCGAATAGCCTAGCTACCAGAAGAAAATTTCTTCGACGCTCTATTTCTTTTATCCAACTCTTCAAGAAAGACATTGAATCCGATACACGCTGCATAGATGAAACATATGATAGCTGAGAGAGCTTTTGTCTAGATATAGCAGCGGGTAGAGTATCTTTATCCACCTCGACAGCAATTGCTTTATTTCCTAATGGATTAGCTTCGAAAAATTGAACTTCTTTCACTCCTTCAAATGCCACCTCCTTTATTTCCCATCTGTCAGCATTTAAAGGTACTGAAATAGAAGATCTTAGATGAGGAAAGTACGCGCGAACCATAGAGGGGAGAAAAGCCTCTTCCTCGGGATTAACATTTACAATGCCCGTCAAACTCAAGACTTGCTCTGCAGGAAAAATCAGTTCGCTTTTATCTGGAAAAGTACCATTTGTCTGACCTATCATTTCGGGCGCTTCTTTGGACTTTAATAATAAAGCGGTAGTATCTTTTACCACAGAAACACTATAAGCACCGATATTAGAGGATTCCAAGGCCCCATTTAACTTAAATCGGAGGGAAATAATCTCTCCAGGAGCATATACGGAAGAGGTTGGAGAAAATGTTAATACCCTGGATTCATTTTGAGCAGGAACTGATGAAGGATTATTTGTACCAACGGACAAATGAGTCGCCAGCATATCGGATAATTCCTCATCATCGACTTCAGCCTCGGTAGAAAAAATGGGAATATATTTTTTGAATATATAGCTATTGTCCACATTCCAATTCCATCTCGTGTATGCCAGTATGGTGTAGGTTTCTGCTCCACCATCAAAAGGCAATAAAAATTGCCCATGAGCATGTCGATCTTCCAATTTCAATGCATGATGGTCCATGGCTTCTCCTTCCCCATTTAATAACCATACATGAACTATATTACTATTAACATGCGAAGTTGGGGCAGTAATAAAAACGCTGTAACATATTTGTTCTCCCTTTAGATAAAACTCCTGATCAGTGAATACATGTATAGGCTCAGGAACCTGAGCTTGCCCCATGAGGCATACATTCAAGCCTGTGTTTAGTGCTAAAAGAAGGAGAATTTGATAGTTATTCTTCATTTTCCTTAAGTCTTCAATCTTCAGGTAACTTCATTCCTTATTACTTACATTTGCATTGAGTCTTTATCATTGTGGCCAATAATAAGGACGCTCCGAAGAAGCTCCCGGAAAAAGCCCACAATTAAAACACTCGCTCGGAAACCCCCTGAATTGTTGAAAGTTAGCCTGACAATAGGTAACGATAAATACTTCCGGCAAAAATGCGGGAACAGTGAATACAAAAGCCGTATCCATAGCTACAGCTCCCACATATCCTAGTACTTCTTCCTGAGGATCACTGACACTGAACATATTTCCTGGTAATGCAGCAGGAGGGGTATCGAAAATACTTCCTACCTGATTAGCCGTGGCTTCAGCATTTTCCCAATAAGTTAATGCTGAAGAAGTGATAGACATTTGAAATACCCTGAAATAATGTCTCTCTGCAAAGGTCCAATCGATGGGACTATGGGAAACCCGTTGCTGCTGAATAACTCCAGACTCAAAATCGCTACCATCGTATAAAAGAATATCCTGAGGATTAGATTCCCTGTGAAAATAACAAGTAAGTTGAGGGTCTAGTGGATTCTGAGAAGGTAGTTCTACAAAATTATATGTTTCGTCAGCTTTCCAACGAATAAATAAATCTTTATCTAAATTTGGTAGAGTCGCATCTATAAAAACGTCTACAAAATAATTTTCTATTGTAGATCCTATGTCTGTAAGTGATTCCTCTAGTGCTAATTCAAAGTATATGCTATCGATTGTAGTAGGAGAGGGCATGATCTCAGGCTCGGATTGGTAGGCTCTTCCATCATTTAGTGCAATTTCCACATAATATAATTTGCCTTCTTCGGTAATTAAATTTCCCTGTTCCAATTGGTATATCCCTGCTTCTACTTCTTCCATAAGCATTTTTGTCTCCCCATCCTCTACCAATCTTACTTCTGCTCCTTCCACTACCTCTAAGGGTTCCGGGCTAAAATTTCCTAACTCGCTTAACTTTACTTCGTGTGGACCTGGCCCCAGTACGATCTGCCCATCTACTACAAGTTGTCTTACTTCCCTTCCCTGAGAAAAGGTTATTTCATCTACACATCCGTAATTTATCCAGCAGAGCATTAGTCCACAGCAGATGATAATGAGTGTGAAACGGTATATCTTCATTAGTAGGAAAAATTGTAAGTAATAGAAGGAAATACACTCCCCAAAATGGAAAGTTGAAAAGCCCTGGGTACTTGTAATCGGCCAGTATCCCTTCTAAAAAATACGGAGAATGCATTTCTGCGACCATATAAGTTATACACTGCGAAAGTAAAACTGTTCCTAAATCTTTTTCGCTTAATATTTTGTAATCCAAGGGTGTACGATAAGTCGAGTCTATGGTAATCAGGAATTCTAAACTGGTTCCTAAGAGAGTAATGGGGGATCAGAACTCCATCGATAACATAATCTCCCACTGGCGCAGTTACGGGCCTCCCTGATCTATAAGTAAAATTGATAGCGAGGGAATTTCTTCTGTTAATATCATGGCTAAGGTTGAAAGTAATCTGATGAGGTTGATCAAAATTAGCGGGAAACCAATCTCCTCCATTGATCGTCTCCTCTCTGAACTCACCAAGCACTTGTCTTTCCGATCTTGCAAAGGCATAGGCAAGCCATCCTTTAGTTCTCCCCAGATTACGCTTTATCAACAATTCTACCCCATACGCTCGCCCGGTTCCTTCTACGATATCAGCCTCCAGTACCGGATTTTGAAATAGCTGAGCAAAGTTTTTAAACTCCTTTGTTCCTTCCAGCCATTTGTAATATAATTCAATAGAAGTTTCCCATGTATTCTGGCTAAAATTCCGGAATAAACCCAAACTAAGCTGATCTACATATTGAGGTGATATATCAGTATTGCTCACTTGCCAAATATCTACTGGTGTACTTGCCGCCGTATTCGAAATGAGGTGAATATATTGGTATACTCTATTGTATGAGAGCTTTAAGGAGGTCTTGTCATCTAAATTGGCCCTCAGGGAAAATCTGGGTTCTAGTCCATCATAACTTTTCACTTTTTCTCCTCTATCGAAAAAAATAGTATCTGAAACAGAGGAAGCGGATCTGGGTACTCCTTCCTCAAAGATAAATAGCTCTTTCGGTCCTATCGCTTGGAAGAAGGAGGCTCGAAGTCCGAGGGAAAATGCAAGTCTACTGTTGGGCTTTAGAGTAGCTTCTACAAAAGTGGCTACCTCCCTTCCATCATCTTTTTCCACTCGTCCTGGAACGATATCTGATTCCGAACCTCTGGGATTAAGCTCCTCTGGCTCAGTTTGATACCTTATTCCTTCCCAGCCCGCCTGTATTTGTATATCTCGATTGGGTTCCCATATGAGAAATTGGCTCAATTTGTAATAGGTAAGTTCATTTGTTAAGGTAAAAGCACTACTTCCAGAAAGTTCAAAATTCGTGCTGGTATAATTCCCCCATACTCCGCTAGAGCTTAACGATAATTTACCAGATATTAGATATTTCCAATTCAATTCTGCCAATCCTGAATTCCAGGTGAATCCAAATTCATCAGAAAATTGAAACCTATCTCTACTCACAAATGCAGAAGCCGTGGTAATGTGCTTATCGTTCCATCTTCTTGTCATACTCGCATAGACATCTCCATACCAAGCTTCGCTATTCTTAACATCAGGGTCTTCTACCAGGTCCAGAAACCAGTCGGAATAAGAACTTCTGAGTCCCACCGCAAAAGTTGTATTCTTACTAAAAAAAGGACCGTCCAGTGCTAATCTATTCCCTATAAATCCAACACCTCCATTTAGTCTGAGCCTGTCATTATTGCCCGTTTTCATTTTTACATTCATCACAGAAGAAAGCCTTCCTCCATATCTTGCAGGAATAAATCCTTTATACAAATCTACCCCTTCCACTAGATCAGGTGGAAAGATCGACAGAAATCCAAGTGCATGAGAAGCATTAAATAAGATGCCTTCGTTGAGTAACACCAGATTTTGATCTATTCCTCCTCCTCTTACATTAAATCCACTTGTTCCTTCTCCTACTGAATTAACTCCAGGCAGGGCCAAAACTGCTTGGAGAACATCTGTTTCTCCCAGGAAGGCTGGTAGCCTTTTGATTTCTTTGATGTTTAACTGTAACAAGCCCGTTACGATATTTTGAACATTGTTGTCAGATGCCTGCGCTTGAAGAAGAACTTCTGGCAATCGGTACGCTTCCATATCCATCTCTATGTTCCAATCTGCATCATCATAGATTCTCAAGTATTCCTTCATATTAGCATATCCAGTAGCCCTGATGGTTAAGCTGTGATAGCCTATTGGTACCGAAAACGAAAAATATCCTGTAGCGTCTGAAAAAATGCTGTATCGCAGCGAATCGATGATAATCTCCGTTCCAGCTATAGGCTTTTCTGTAATGGGATCTATGACTATTCCGTTGATAGATACTCTTTGCTTATCGGAAGGGAAGTCTGGATTTCCCAATATGTTATACCTTCCACTACCTTTTTTTTCCGTCAATGAACCCTCATTTATTTCTTTTTTCTCTAAGAAATTAATCCTGTTTTCTGGAGCTAGGATAATGCTGTATTCGTTTAACAGCCAGTAGGCTAATTCGCTATTTCCTGAAAGTTGGTCCAAAAAATCTGAAAGGATTTCACTATCTTCCACTACCAACGGAATATCGGTAGGAATCCATTCCTCTTTGAAATAGATCTTTACAGAAAACCTTTTCTCAAGAAACTGGATTAAATCACTAAATGAGGAGAATGTGCTATCTTTTACTATCGCTGAGTCTGGTGCTTCTGATAAAATGCGACCGCTATTTATCGTAAGTTCATTATCAGAATGCTGGGTCCAGCTCTCAATAGCCATAAAGGGATTAACAAGCGTACATAAGAGTAGTACCAAACCTTTCATAAATATAAGGTACAACTTTTCACCAGATGTATATACTTTTATACTTATAGAATCGAAACAATCATTAATCATATGCTGAGTCCGAAAACTATTCTAAGATCAAACAGGAAGCGTTCTATTTTTTTGATTGTAACGCTAAGCCTCGTTGCTGTCGTTTCATCTGCTTGTTTAAATCGATCTTTAGTCAAAGTAGACGACATTCCTTTAGACAAAATCAGTCTTCCTGCAGGATTTCACATAGATGTTTTTGCTGAAGGAGTAGAAGGTGCGCGGTCTATGGTATTAGGAGCGGAGGGAACGTTATTTGTGGGCACTCGAAGTGAAGGAAAAGTGTATGCAATTAAAGATTTGGATAATGATTTTAAGGCAGACGAAATTATCACTATAGCGGAGAAGCTAAAATCACCGAATGGAGTAGCCTTTAGAGATGGGGCTTTATATGTGGCGGAAATAAGTAAAGTTTGGCGCTACGACGATATTGAACAACAGTTGGGTAACATACCTTCTCCACGCCTTGTAAATGATGGTTTCCCTGATGATGGGTGGCATGGTTGGAAATATATCGCTTTTGGTCCTGATGGTAAGCTTTACGTTCCTGTAGGGGCTCCTTGTAATATATGTGAGAAAAAAGACGAACGTTATGCCTCGATTATGCGGATGAATTCGGATGGAAGCGATTTAGAAGTTTATGCGCATGGAGTCAGAAACTCTGTAGGATTTGCATGGCATCCAGAGACACAGGAAATGTGGTTTACTAATAATGGCAGAGACATGCTGGGAGATGATATTCCAAATGATGAACTGAATCACGCACCAGAACCTAATTTGCACTTCGGCTTTCCCTACTGTCATGCGGGTGATATACCTGATCCCCGATTTGGTGAAAAGCGAGATTGTAAAGAATTTGTTCCTCCAGCTCAAAAATTGGCTCCTCATACTGCTGCGTTAGGAATGAAATTTTATACAGGTGCCATGTTCCCTTCTGAATATGAGCATCAGATTTTTATTGCAGAGCATGGTTCCTGGAATCGGACAGAGCCAATTGGTTACCGTATTACTCAGGTGAAACTGTACAATAATAAGGCCACTTCTTATACACCTTTTGCTGAAGGCTGGCTGGAAGATGGAAAAGCCTGGGGTCGTCCTGTAGATATTCTTCTATTGCCCGATGGTTCTATGCTGGTTTCCGATGATTATGCAAATGTGATCTACAGAATTTGGTATGAAAGCTAGTATTTTTTGGCGGAAATAATTTTTATTTAAAATAGGCTGGTACTTTTCTAAATTTATTTATTTTTGAGTCAACGATACAACTATTATTGATTCATGCCAATTCCTCAATTCGACCATTTAACAGAAGACGAAGTTACTCGTTTAATCAATGCACCTGCTTATGTTACAGTCCTCATAGCGGGAGCTGATGAAAACATCGATCGTCGCGAAAAACTTTCTGCTGCCAAACTGGTGCATTATCGCAAGTTTACGTCCGATCCACTCCTTCATGATTATTATGAAGCTGTAGATGACTCATTTGAAGATGCATTAAATGCACTGGTAGAATTATACGAAAATGGGAACGATTCTGGCGGAAAGGCAGTGTATGAAGAACTAAGCCTTCTCAATCCAATTTTAGCCAAGTTAGATAATGGGGTGAGACAAAAATTACTGGATACCTGGAGAAGTCTAGCTAAAAAGGTAGCAGAAGCTTCCGGAGGTTTAATGGGATATGCAAGTATAAATGTAGAAGAGAAAAAATTGATTCAGCTTCCCATGTTGGTGGATTAATTAACCTTAATCTATTAAAAGCGAACTATCTTGTAGTTCCCACATTCCGAGCCAAATCGATCAGCTTACTCAATGCCCGAGGGTATCTTACAGGGTTGAATTCTGAAGATCTGATTTCGGCATTTGTCTCTTTATTTCTCTTGTCTACCATCCCAACTTACAAAAATTGCCCTTAGATACGTTTACCTTACACATTTATACATGTGTGACTTGTGCACATCCAAGATGTTATTTCAAGTATTTATACCTACCAACTAACTAAATAAATAAATATGATTAATATTCAATTAATTATCATATATTTAAAATAAGATATAAAAAAGGGTCATATTTAAATAAGTTAGTGAGGCCTTATTTAATACCTCAATTTGCTTCTCATTATTTTATACTTAAATCGAATTATTATCGTTAACAAATAAGCCTTCTATAATCCTCAAAATGAATTAATTATAAATCATTATACCTTTTCTTGGAAAAAACATAATATATGTTATTCAACTCACTTGAATATCCTTTCTTTTTAATAATAGTTTTCTTCATTTATTGGTATGTTTTTAGGGGTAAGACTAAAGCACAAAACGGATTTATACTTTTTGTTAGTTACATTTTTTACGGATGGTGGGATTGGCGTTTTCTATCATTAATCATCTTTAGTTCTGGAATAGATTACTGGGTTGCATTAAAGATCTCTCGAACAGGAGACTCAAAGAAGCGAAGATGTTGGCTGGGAATCAGTTTGTTGGTTAATCTTGGGTTACTTTGCACATTTAAATATTTGAATTTTTTTATCGAGTCTTGGCTTAGCTTATGGGCATCATTTGGTGTAAACATACATATTCAGACTCTTTACATTATTCTCCCTGTAGGCATAAGCTTTTACACTTTTCAGACCTTAAGTTACACCATTGATGTTTATAGAAATAAAATTGCACCTAGCAGGGATATCTTGGTATTCTTTTCATATGTAAGCTTTTTCCCTCAATTAGTTGCCGGTCCTATTGAAAGGGCTAAGCATTTATTACCTCAATTTCAACGTCCTCGGTATTTTTCCTATGAAAAAGGAATAGACGGATTAGTTCAGATTCTTTGGGGTTTGTTTAAAAAGGTGGTGATAGCGGATAATTGTGCGGTCTATGTAAATGAAATTTTTAGTCAATATAGCTCGATGGGGGCTGCTGCCCTGGCTTTAGGAGCTGTATTATTTGCCTTTCAAATATATGGAGATTTTTCAGGCTATTCTGATATCGCCATAGGTTCAGCTAAGCTGCTGGGCTTCGACCTAATGGCTAACTTCAAATATCCTTATTTTTCCAGAGATATTGCAGAATTCTGGAGAAGGTGGCATGTTTCTCTGTCTACCTGGTTTCGCGATTATGTATACTTTCCTTTGGGAGGTAGTAGAGGTAAGCTACAAATGACTATCAGAAATATATTCATCATTTTCGCTGTTAGCGGTTTTTGGCATGGAGCTAACTGGACATTCATTATTTGGGGCTTGTTAAACGCAGTATATTACTTACCATTACTATTATCTGAGAGAAACAGGAGTCATCTTGGACAAGTTGCAGAAGATCGCTTCCTACCTTCCCTGTCTGAAATTTTCAGCATGATTACAACATTTACACTTACCTGTTTTGCCTGGATATTTTTTAGATCAGAATCCCTGCTTCATGCTACTTCATATATTTTGGGATATTTAAGATGCAGCAAGGTATAGGAGTTACCAAATATGTGACGTATATGCCGCTAATAGGTATACTCCTTATCATAGAATGGATAGGAAGAAAGCAAGAACATCCTTTACAGTTGACAAACGCCCCCAATAGTGTCAGGTGGGCCATCATTGTTCCCATTGTTATAAGCATATTCTTATTTGCCAACACATCAAATGATATGTCATTTATATATTTCCAATTTTAATTCGATGAAAAAGTTTATTCTTCATTTCATCTTTATGGGTATTGTACTAATTGTAGTACTTGAGGTGTTGTTTACCGCGATTATTCCTGCCTCAGAAGTTCCTTATTCTCATTTTGATCACAGATACCAAATTATTAAAAATGATCCTGCGCTAAAATCCAAAGGTCTTTTTACTAAGGGTAGATTGGCCCAATTACAAACTAAATGGACATTAAATAATGATGGTTGGAACAGTTTTTTCAATTATTTACCTCCAGAACAAAGGGACAAGCCCCTTATAGCTATCATAGGTGATTCTTATATTGAAAACTTTCATTGTGCTCAGCGTCAACATATAGAATTTAAATTAGCTGAACTCCTAGATTATCAGTATGATGTATATTCCTTTGGAAGAAGGGGGATGCCATTGTCTAATTTTATTCCTCTGACAGAATATGTGAAAGATAAGTTTAAGCCGGATGTTATCTTTTATGTTATCAATCATAGAAATTTAACAGAAAGTATTTCTTCCTTGAAACGAAATGCTAAATACCTCCAGTTTACAGTAGAAGATCAACGAGTGGTTTCCCTACCTCCACGTCCTTATCAATTATCAAATCTCGAATATTGGTTCTATAAAAGTGCCTTAGTTCGATATACATGGTCAAATTTTATGTTCAAGTTTAATATTCAACATCTGCTCCCAAAGAGTGCTACCCCAAAACGACCATCTTACAACAGCCAGGAAATCGCATTAATCAAAACAAAAGTATCCCAACATATCATTAAATCGCTTAAAGAACTTACTGACAAAGAACAGATTTACTTTGTATTACATCCATTTAGAAAGTCTATTTACGATCGCACTGATTCTCTATATCAAAGTGAGAATATCGTGATTATTAAAAATGAGCTTCAACGAAAGCAGGTAAATTATTTTGATTTAAATAAGCCGTTTGATTCTGATTACCAACTATATGGCAAAAAATTTGAGTTTTCTGTTGATCGCCATTTTAATCCATATGCAAACGAATTAATAGCAAAAACTATTCAACAGCAATTGATCAATAAAAATATCTCGGGAGAGACAAAGGATAGATAGAATTTGTTATAAGAAACCATGGGAGTTGAGAACAAAAAAGAGAATGGCGCTATAGCCATCCTCTCATTTATTGTGTTAGTTATCCCATTTTCAGGATGTGTACCAATTATTCAAACATGATTTTTTGAGTTACACTTCCTTCTTCAAAGTCTATCTGCAGGATATACATTCCCGCATTCACTCCATTTCTATCTATTTCAAACTGAGTATTTCTGATCGACTCTTCAATCATTATACTTCTTCCTGTTATATCATACATTCGAAGTCCAAGCATGGGTCTATTTACATTGATTCGCACAGATTGAGATGCTGGATTAGGAAATACGTTTAAGTCAACTACCTCTTTAAGGGAATTGTCTATGCTTGTAACAGTGGTATCTGATGAATCAAGTCCTAATGCTAAAAACATTCTGGGAGCAATATATCCTATTACTGTATCAATATAGACTCTTGATCTATCTGGAAGATTAGGGTTTTCTAAGTTAGATTGGCATACGGCTTCTTCACCAGTAATATCACCAGGACGGGATGCTTCCCATATGGCTGCATAAGCTGCTTCATTAAACCAGTGCCAAGGTCCCCCATCTGGCCTACAAGTATCTGCAGGAGCACCCGGAATAGAGGTAACACATTGAGATTCACATGGATCAAAAGGAGGCGTGATAGGAAGTAGTCCAGGGAGAAACTCATCATCACTTAGCTCACTCGTTTTCTGTCTTGCTACTTCAGTGATAGGATCATTTAATAAGGTAGTGTCATTTTTAAATATGTCATTTAAGCCAACCTGGTTGACCTTTCTCAGTGCTCCCAGGCCTCCGGCAGCGTCTTGAATTACTACATCTAAATTAACCGGCTCGATCACATCTGAAACATCATAAGGGGCAAAACGATCCTCAGGATTATGTAATGCTACAAATGGAACTTCGTCTGCTTCTACCCAAGAGGTATCACCTAAAGCACCACCCAAGGCAAATCCCATACTCACTGCTGAACTATAGCTGGGGAAATTTGCTATATTTAAAGGAGTTTGTGTTACCCCGAACGGATCTCCATGGATGCCTTGAACTACATAAAAACTTTGAGTGTCAAAGTTAAAAAACTTCGTCAACTGAGTTTCCAGGGAATCATCTACATAGGCAGTCCCATAAGCAATATACCCTCCTGTACCTATCCCACCGATAACTACTCTCGCAGTATCAATTCCGAATGGGTTCCCATCTTCTACCGCAGTCTTTCTAAAAAAGCGAATAGCTGAACGCACATCGTGAATACCACGATAAGTAGCCTGAAGAATCGTTTCCCTTTTCACTTCAGGATCAGGAGAAGTAGCGATCCATCCCTGACGATTACTAACATTTGCTACCACATATCCCATTTTGGCAAATCGAATAGCTATTTCAACATTAGCACTATCCTTTCTTGTACCTGTAGCTCCTCCATTAACAGCAGGAGGAAAATAAGTTCCTGTATGTGCCATCACTATTAAAGGTCTTCCAGAAACAGTATCTCCTTCAGGTTCATATATGTCCATCACAATAGGCACTGCTGCAGGATTTTCACTTTGACCTAATATAACAGGGAAAATACTAATGTTTTGAGCGAATGCAGTATCGGGCGTAATGATAACATCACTGAATATCTCATCTAAGTAACGCTCCTGGGCACTTAGATTCCACGTGCATAAACACGCCCATGAAACCATGAGGATAAATAGTTTTCTCATAATAAGCTAGTTTGGATTGAAAAAAGAAAAATAATGAGTTATAAAAAATTTAAAGTGTATCAAAATTAAAGGTAGCAGAAAAATAAGCTAATCTACCAATCCTTGGTCCTCCGTATACTTGAAATACTTCATTATTCAATACATTCGAAGCACCTAACTTAAACGTAGTCTTTATTCCAGGAAAATATTTGTTGATTTGGGCGTCTAGTAAACTGTAGGTATCAATAAATCCTGTAAATTGAGGAGAGTCCTCAAAAAGAAATCCCTCAATCCACTTATAATTTACATTGAAACCTATATTTCTGATGTTTCCTATTTCTATGTCTCTCCCTGAGAAACCTACATTGAATTTATGCTCAGGAGTGTTAAACGCTGGAATAATAGGATCATCTGTCTCTGTGTTTAATACATTCCAAGAATAATTTCCATTTAAGGTATATCCACCTTCAAAAAAGTAGTTCATCCCAATAGAAAATCCCTGGGTGGTAACATCATCTTCTGCATTAGCCGCTACTCTAAACACCCGAGTAACCGGAAAGGGATTGTTTGGGGCAAACTCTACTGTTCTTCCAAGGCGAAAACCAATAAAATCTTTGTAAGTACTAAAGTAATAACTGGCATCTACATAAAGTCGGCTACCTAAGTTCCCTCTATATCCTACTTCAAAAGTTCTAACTTTTTCAGGCTCTATAGGAGCAAGATCAAAGAAATCCAGATCGTCTCTTTGAAGCGAACTCGCAAATGTTTCGAAGGATTCCAGGGTTACCAGATCATTAAATCCATCTAAATTCCCAATTAGAATAAACCTTCCTGTATTGTAGAAGAGATACTGATCTGCCAAGGTAGGATTTCTGATAGCTGAAGAAAAAGTAGCTCTCACTAATTGGGTTTCACTAATGTTCCAAAGACCTGATAGTGCAGGTGAAAATAGATAATCAAAATTTTCATTTTTATCCATCCTCAAAGCTGCGTTCACAATAAATTTATCAGATAAGAATTGCTTTTGAAGTCCTGTATATAGCCCATACTCAAAATTTGAAATTGACTCAGCTGTATCGAGGAAAATTGTCCCATTTGTTTCAGGGGTATATAATCGAGCATTACCACCGACGGTGATATCTCCAAAATTTGGATTAAAGATATATTCCCCATGAATATGATATAAAGCAGATTGATCTTCAAACAGAGTACCTCCATCTGTAACAGAAGTCGACGTAATTTGATCAAAGGCTTGCTGAAATTCTGGTGTACCGGGTACTAAGAAATTATTATCAACTCTGCTCCTTACGACCCTGTGAAATCTGGTTAGTGCTTCATTATTTTGATCAAGAACTCTTTCAGCTTGCTCAAAATCATACTCAAAATTAGGTGGTTGAGGAGGTTCAGGAAATCCTTCAAATAATCTAACGCTATCCGCATAGTCCAACACGGAATAAATTCGACGATAATCCGCACTAAAGGCAGCATCATTTTTTCCTTCTTCTTGTAGTTTTATCCCTGTAAAGACTGCATCGTAGGAATCTCCGGCATCTTCATGAGTAGCATAGGCTCTAATAAAGAACTTATTCTGCTTTCTCACCTCAATTTTATGCTGAAAAAATTGAATATCACTTAGGCTCACCCTATTTAGACCTTGGTAAACTGTGCTTCCGGTGCTATAACTGGAAGAGGCTATTAATTCCACCTCTGGCCTTAGCTTATAGTGTAAAGCCAAAGAAGCCTTTAAATTTCTAGTATCATAATTAACCAAATCCGATTCTTCATACCCAGTCCTATGCCATATCCCTAATCCGGGAAGAGAAATCAGGTCTGCTCCACTAGTCGCTCTGTTTTGTCCCGGTCTAGTATTTTCATCGCCATATCTATTTACAGCGTCATAACCACCAGGGTTGTCCACCCCAACAAAAGGAAACAGATTTGTGATTGTTGTATCTCTAAAAGATTCATCTAAATTATCTGCTTCCCAATCGTCTGCTCTCAAATAAGCTAAATTCAATTTGATGGCGAATTTCTCTTCTCCATCCTTGTTCTGAAACACTTTCGCATACCTTACTGCGGTCTCAACTAAATTTCGTTCTCCCACTTTCACTGATGCGGATAATCCTCTATGAATAAATGGATTTTTAGTTTTCATACTTATGACTCCATTAAAGGCACTTGGTCCGTAGAAGGCAGAGCTTGCTCCCACAATTAATTCTACAGATTCAACATCTAGTTCAGAAGCACCAAGAAAATTCCCTAAAGAAAAATTTAAGCCTGGAGATTGATTATCCACCCCATCTATAAGTTGGAGGGACCTCACTGGTGAGGTACTATTAAAACCACGGGTGTTAATTACCTTAAAAGCTAAGCTGGCAGAATTCAAGTCAACCCCTTTTAAATGACTCAGACCTTCATAGAAGTTTGCTGCGGGAGTTTCTTTGATCGCATTAATACTAAGAGACTCCACGGTAAGTGGAGATCTTTTCTGGGCTTCAGACTGTGCTGTAGAAGTGATTTCAACCTCTTCTAAGCTTACAGCTTTTTCTTCGAGTCTTAACTTTACAGGTTTATCTATTTCTGTAATTTCGTAGGTCAACGTATCATAACCATAATAAGTAACTATTAATACATAAGGAGGTGCATCTGGGATATTCATTTCAAATTCGCCATTAGTACCAGACATAGCGCCTATTTTGGCATCTTGTAGCATGATCCTGGCACCTATTAGTGGAGTTCCAGCCGAATTATCAGTAACTGTTCCTTTTAAAACATTTTGGGAATGCAAAGAAAACGGATTTATTATGCATGCATAACAAATCATTTGAAATACGAGTAGCCCTTTATTAAAATAATACATAACTTAACGAATAAAACTACATATGCGGATGATATCGAACTTATCCTTTTAACTGTTTAAAACTTATCCTCTATAATAAATATAAGCAATTTTTCCCCCTACACAACAAAATAATAAAAACTAAATCACACAAAAGACGTAAAGAATTAGTTAATTAAGTCTCAAAATATTGCCATTAATTTTATTTTCTTATCGTTCATTCAAATTAACTTGCTAATTATTAACTACTTCTAAGAGTTATACAATTTTAAAAGTATATTCCCCCTTTTGTCTAATGATAAAGACAGGACATCCAGATTATTGGAAGAATCAATTCAGAAGTAAAAAAATTCCTGAGATTACTTATTTTCCCAGGTTCATAAAAATATCGATGGGCGTTATTTTGAAGAGGTTAGAGTTAAGTGATCCCCAAAATACATAACCTAATAACTCTTGCGATTAACCATTAAATAACACATATCATCCCGAAACTAAGTAACATTTTCATCTACCAATATACTTCGAGGGAGAAAGCTCCAACAATTCAAATTTTGTTTTTTCGTCAATCTGGAGTGATTGAATAAAACTCAGCCAATTTTCCTTACTGATATTACCTTTTCCCCTTGTATAATCCCTCAAATATTCATAAGGGTTTTCTATTCCTTCTCTTCTGAGAATTGTTTGGACTGCTTCAGAAAGAACGATCCAATGATCATCTAATTCACTCCGGATCTTTTCTTCATTGACCCTAACTTTTTTTAATCCTTTCACTACAGATTTCAATGCAATCAATGAATGCCCGAAAGCTACTCCTATATTTCTCATCACCGTAGAGTCCGATAAATCTCTTTGTAAACGAGAAACAGGTAATTTTCTACTAAAAAATTCCCATAAGGCATTAGCAATTCCCAGGTTACCTTCTGCATTTTCAAAATCAATAGGATTTACTTTGTGAGGCATCGCTGAAGATCCTACCTCTCCCGCTGTAACTTTTTGATGGAAATAATCCATACTGATATATAACCAAAAATCTTGGCACAGATCTATACAAACTACGTTGATCCCTTTCATAATATCAAAAATGCGTCCTAATCCATCATAATGTTCTATTTGAGTGGTAGGAAAGGATCTGTTCAGGTCTAAATTTTCCTTTACAAAACAGTCAGCAAAATTATGCCAATCTATATTCGGATATGCCACGTAATGCGCATTAAAATTTCCTGTAGCTCCTCCAAATTTTGCAGGTATGGGTTGAGACATTACATTATGAAGGAGGTTTTGCAATCTTACCTTGAAAACTGCCAACTCTTTCCCCAACCTTGTAGGGCTAGCCGCCTGTCCATGTGTTCTCGCTAACATGGGAATGTCCTTCCACTTTTCAACATATTCCGCGATAACAGTAATTAACTCCTCACACTTCACTTTATAAGAATGATTTAGTGCATCTTTTATCATCAGTGGAATAGCTGTATTATTTATATCCTGTGACGTCAGCCCGAAATGAACAAACTCCTTTCGCCTGGACAACAATTCAATTCCGGAATTCTCCAATTTTAATTTAATGTAATATTCTACTGCTTTAACATCGTGGTTGATCCTGGATTCCAGTTTTTTTACTTCTTTGGCCTCATCAGAATTAAATTGTATGTAAATATTTCTTAGAAGTCCTATTAACTTAGCAGAAAGTGGTGCCAATGAGGAGATCCCTGCTTCGTGTAATGCGATAAAATATTCTATCTCTACTTTAAGACGATATTTTATTAAAGCATATTCTGAAAAGTAAGGAGCTAACTCCACAATTTTATTTCTATATCTTCCATCTAAAGGAGAGAGAGCGGTTAATTCATCTAAAACCATACAAATTATAATGGAATTCTTTAATCTTCAATTAACTGAAATGAGTAGATAAACTCATTAATTTGATCGGAATAAGTACTATGGTTTTCGTACGGCATCCAAATAACAAATTGAAAGAAATAATTTTCACTTTCGAAAACAACAATTTGATAGAAGAGATGGAAGGATTTACCATTTTGCTTACTCATAACCTCATAATCTCCTGTTTGGCCTTGTAGGTTATTTTCAAGGGAAAATTTGGTCGAACCGTCATGAATGACAGAGTCTGCATATGTAAGAACGGTTTTCTCAACAAACTTATAATATCCATCCAGTTTCAATCGCTGACGCGTTATATCCCCTAAATCTGCTTTATTATCAAAAATCCCTATAATATAAAGACTATGTTCAGGGTCGGAGTATTGAAGACCGGCATAATCATGCATGTCATAACTGGGGGTTAGTCCATGGGGAATCTCGACGCTGTACAGTTCATCTACCTCCACCACCCTGGAATCAGGCCCCTTGGATGGAGAATTACAGCAAACGACAAATACAGTTACGCCCAAAGCAATATGCAGATACCTCTTCACGTAGGTAATTTACGCCTTTTCCTAAGAAAAATAAGATTTCTTTTCAGGTTAGGATAATACAAAAATAGATTTGATACTAAGGATATTTTTTTTTCTTACTTAGGATAATAAATAATTTAAATAATTCGTGTAATTTTAGCCATAGGAACTATTATTTCTACCTGCAATATATTCTCAGAATAATTTGATTATTAATAATTTAAATTGCCTTCTAAAACCCTTATATTTAACTGTCGAAGAATAATAAGTTAATTTTCCCTTTCATTTTTAAAAATATTTTAAATTTGTACTTATAGGGAATCTAATTTTTAAGAATTTTCGTTTAATATAGATTTAATCAATAAGTTATAATACGTTTTTAACGTACTTAATTGAGAGCTGATGCGACAAATTATCCTGCCAGAGGAAAAACTTCACGAACTTGCTCAACTTTCTAGTGATAGAATCCTGACTAATCACTATTATGAATACAATGATGGAGTTATTAAAGGGGAAGAATTAAAATCTTTTGCTGATCATGAACAAATCAATAGATTTTTGCTTTTCAGAATATTTCAAATATGGAATGTTCAAATAAATAAACTTAAGCACCCTTATTTCGACTTTGATAACGAAGAAATACAGGAAACACTCAAGGTTTTACAAAATCAGCTCTCTCTCCATATTTCTATAGGAGAAGAAGATTTTCGACCTCTTTTGAAAAGAGCTATATACAATAATCTGAAGTTAGTATTAAACCCTCAAGAATTATTCACTAGCTTCTTTTTCGTGAATAGAGATCAGATTTCAATTGACAGTTTCGAGAAGCATTTGGCATTCTTTTCCGATTTTGACTTCATAGTTAATAGCATTTTTCGATATCACAAAAAACACGGATTGGCATTTGTTGAGAAAAACACATTTTTTGAGAAAATGGAGAAGGTGATCTCTCTTTACAATTCCAAAACAGATGCAGATATAGAAGAATACAGGAGTAACATTTTCTTAAGTCTTACTCAAAGATCATTAGAAAGCGTTATCTCAGAATCTAAGCAATTAGAAGAAGAAAGAAAAAAGCGTTTAGAGGAGGAGAAGAGAAGGAAAGAAGAAAGAGAGTTTGAAGAACTAAGACGCAAAAGAGAGGCAGAAGAGCAAAGGAGAAAAGAAGAAGAAGAAAGGCTTAGACTTGAAAGAGAAAAGGAGAAAGCAGAACAAGAGAGACTTAGAGAAGAAAAACTTAAGAAAACAAATTTCTTTGATACCCTTTCAAAAGAAGATGTCTTCTTCGACCTGGAAGAAGAAGATCGTACAGAGAATAAATCAGTTTCCTTAGAAAATTCTTACTCTTCTGCATCCGAATCTGTATCAGACAACAAATACACTCACGGTAATAAAGACGAATTTACCCATCAGTCCCCAAACACTCCTATTGATTCCAGCAGGGAGAAAATGGATGCATTAACTCCAAAACCTATCTCGCATCCTTCTGCAGATTCTTCCCAGGAAACATTTAGGGAGGATACGTTTTCCCCTATTTCAAATTTTGGCAGTAATTCATTTGATCTGGATGAAGAAGAGCCATCTTCTATGCAAAGGTCTCAAACTGATTCCAAGGAATCATATGACTATCAAAGGGAGCTAACACCACCATCTTATTCCTCGGATAATTATTTGCAGAATATACCATCTTCTTTTGATCTGGATAATGAAGAGGAGGAAGAAGAGGAAACGCAGCCTTCTGTACCTGCTACTCCTGAAGTTCAAAATGGCCCTTCATCAGTATTCGACTCATTAACTCATAAACGATCGAATGAACCTGATTCATCTAAAGATAGTGGTAATGAAACGACTGCTTCTTTCTTAAACAGATTTTTAAATAGTAAAAAAGATGATTTGTTGGTGAAAGAGGAACAAAATGCTCCTACGCCTGAAAGAACCTATACGCGTCCTCAAACCATAGGTGATAAACTCAAGTCTCAATCTCAAACGCCTAAGGTTCATGAGAACATTAACGGTAACAAAAAGATTAAACTCAATGAGATTCCCATTCACAAGCAGTATCAATATGTTCAGAAAGTCTTTGAAGGGAACAATGTAAGATTCCGTATCATTGTAGATAAAGTAAATAATGCCCAAAATAAGGATGAAGTAGAATCTATTTTAGAGAAATTTGTTCTGAACAATGATAAGATAGATAAAGTTGATCCTGTAGTTAAAGAGTTTTTGGAATTACTACGTAATCGATTCTAATTTCAGATCTCACATAACTGGTATTATTTTCCATACCTCTCTGCTAATTGTCAAAGGCGGTCTAGATTGATCGTTACCTATGCGTGGTAAGCTCTGGTGCATTTTTGGTCAATACAGGATATATTAGACTTTTGACCCTAATACAGCTATGCGAGAAGAATATAAGTTAATCATAACGAATACCATCAGGGTCGTACTGATCAAATTCGACCCTCCATAACTGAAAAAGGGTAATGGTATCCCGATAACTGGAACCAAACCTATGGTCATTCCGATATTGATGATCGTATGACAAAATATGATAGCAAGTAATCCGTAGCCATAAATACGTGAAAAGTGTGTTTTCGAATTCTCTGCTACAAATCGAATACGTAATAAGAAGACAAATAATAATCCCAGAACAAGGGTCGTTCCCATCCATCCTGCTTCCTCTCCTACAGTACAAAAAATAAAATCCGTTTCTTGCTTCGGAACGAATCTATATTTTGTGTATGTTCCTTTACGGTATCCCTTTCCATACAGTCCTCCTGAACCAATTGCTATTTGAGATTGGATTACATTATATCCCATACCTAAAGGATCTTCCTTAGGATTAAATAGAACCTTAACTCTATTCTGTTGATGAGTAGGTAATGATTCTATAGTATATTTTGTGCTGAAGGAAACTAAACATAAGAAAGACAATGCCAGTAGATGAAACATAATACTTTTCCCCAGATACCTTTTATTATAGGTTATCCAAAAAGAAAGAAGAATAAAGCCTAAACCTACCCCAGATACCAGCCAGGCACTTTGAACAAGAAGGGTACTCATAAAAATGATTCCTCCAATAAGGATGACAACTGGAACAATAGCATTTAATCCTTCGCGAATAAATACGATAATTAATGATCCAAATACGAGAGCTGTACCGGTATCATTCTGTGCGATGATGACTAAAGCTGGAATAAGGACAATAGCTGCAGCGGTAAAAAGATGTTTATTATTTGAAAATGAAAAATTTTGAGCAGACATAAATTTCGCTAAAGCTAAAATTGTCGTAAACTTAGCAAATTCTGATGGTTGAATAGCCTGCCCCCCCACAATGATCCAGCTTCTTGCTCCATTGACCTCCTTACCAATAAAAAGAACCAAAATTAGAAGAAGAATACTGACTGCATATCCCAGATAGCTTACTGCCTCTATGAATTTGTGATCCAGTGTAATAATGACTAATCCAGCTAATAATGAAATTCCGATCCACACGAGTTGTCTTCCATGAATAGTATTCAAATCTAAAAAGTCTGGATTTTGAGTGGCTGAAGAAACAGCATAAATAGTGGCCCATCCTATGATTACCATTAGTAAGAATAGAAATAGGGTTATTACATCCAGATCAAAGTCTTTTCTGTTCATTGAATAAAATTAGCTGTGAAGAGACGTTTCTCTTCGTACTTTTTGTGAACAACCTCTCCATTTAAGTATTTTTCCATGAGAATTCCTGCAGTAGGTGCAGCCCATGTACCTCCACCTCCTGAATTTTCGATAACTACCGCTATCGCAATTTCTGGTTGATCTTTGGGGGCAAAACCAATAAAAACAGCATGATTTTTCCCATGAGGATTTTGTACCGTTCCAGTCTTTCCACATACCTCAACATCCTTTATTCTCGCCCTTCCTGCAGTACCAGAAGCAACTACTTTTCCCATAGCATCAACGACTGTTTCAAAATGAGCTTTTTTAATTGGAACTGTTATTTTTTCAAAGTTAATTCTTTGCCAGTATGTATCATCTTCTTTCCGCTCCGCTCTTACAAAATGGGGTTTTACATAACTTCCTCTGTTAGCAATTATTGTTGCCAGATTTGCCATCTGGAGCGGAGTCATAAGAATTTCGCCTTGTCCTATTGAATTGCTAATAACGGTCATCGCATTCCATCGGTTTTTTCCATACCACCTATTTTCGTTATCATAATATTTAGTAGGTGGGATTAATCCTGGTTTCTCGTAAGGAATATCTATAGATAATTTTTGGCCTAACCCCATCGCTAATAAATAATCCCTCCATTTACTGTATCCTTCATAAATATCTTCATATTTATCATTGTGCAGAAAATCCACATAAGTCGCCGCAAAGTAGGAATTACAGGATAATCTTATAGCGTCTTGAAAACCTAAAGGACTCATGTGAAATCTACATCTGGGCTTTCCTCTATTTCTACCAAATCCTCCTCCACATCCATACCTTGTCGATTCAGAAATGACTCCTTCATTCAATGCAGCCAAGCCTGAAGCAACTTTAAATATAGATCCAGGTGGATAAGCAGCCTGGATGGGGCGGATGAATAATGGGTCCAGGGTATCTCTGACTAAATTCAACCAATTATTTCTACTTTCTTTGCCTGATAATTGATTAGGATCATAACTGGGAGCACTGATAAATGCCAAAATTTCTCCTGTGGAAGGTTCCAACGCTACTATGCTACCTTTCTTGTTCTTCATAATAGCCTCTCCATATTTTTGTAATTCTTTATCAATCCCCAACATAATATCAGCTCCCTTTTCAGTTCTAGTGTCGTATTTTCCTTCTAAATAACTTCCTACTTCTCTATTATGAACGTCTTTCAGTACTACTTTGACTCCGGGTTTACCTCTTAGTAATTTATCATAGCTCCTTTCAATTCCTGATTTTCCTATCACATCCCCCATACGATATTCAAGACCTTCACGAAGACCTCTTCTTATTTCTCCTGAATCTACTTCTCCAATATATCCTAAAAAGCTGGCTCCCACAGAATCTCTGTAATATCTTTTGGTCTTGGTATGAAAGTCCAAACCCGAAAAATTCCATATTTGTTCGTAAAGAGGGCCATATATATGTGGTTCAATGTGCTGTGCAATGACCGATTCTTTGTATCGTGAATACCTCGTTGCTTTTGCTATAGCGTCATTCAGAGTTTCATGATTAAAATTCAAGTATTTATATAAAATAGTGGAATCTGGAATCTTTAACTTCATCGGAGTTACTACCAATTCAAATACAGGATTGTTACTGACAAAAATTTTGTTGTTCCGATCATAAATGTTTCCCCTGGGAGGGATGATTATTTTCTTTTTGATGACATTCCGATCAGCTTTCCCTCTGTATTCCGGATTAATGATCTGTATAAAAAATAGCCTGAATACAAAGCAAAGGAAAATAATTCCCATCACACTTATCATCACTATTCCTCTGTTGTATAAATTATCCAACTTTTTATCTATTTATTTTTATAAAAAAGAATGCACAAAATATAAATCCCTATAAATGAGTATAAAACACTACTTATGATTCTTAATAAAGTGTAAAAGAAATTGTTGAAAGTAAATGCTTCTAAAAAATAATACGCCGTATGGTGAATGAATAACATGATTAAGAAATAAGCTACATACCACAAATAATCCTGGTTAAAAATGGAGACATCATTACGGTTTTTAAAATTGATGGTAATCATTCTCAAAACTAAAGGTCTGAGTCCTATTGCTAGTAAAGCTGAAGCTGCATGTAGCCCATTCAAATAGGTATCAGATAAAAAATCGACCATCATTCCCATTGCAAATGCTAATATATACGTCAGCATTAATGGTGCTTCAACAGGAAGCATAAAAAGAAAAATCAGGAATATATGAGGCGTGGCAATGCCGAAAAGGGTCAATTCATTGAGAAGGTAAACTTGGAAAAAGATGTAGAGTATAAATGAGACTACATATGTCAATGGAAAAATTACCATGTTGGGATTTATGAAAATAGTTCCAATAATTTAAGTCATTGTCTAATCAACAATTTTATTAGCTTCAAGTTCGTCTACTTCTCCTTTGTGAATAGCATTCACTAAAAATAAGTTACCCAAATTATGAAAGTCAGTTGCAAGAGTTAACTCTGCTTTGAATGTACCATCCTGGGTATCTTCTTTTAATTTTGCGATAGTACCTATTCTGTAGCCTTCGGGAAACACGGTATTGTAGCCTGAAGTTACTATTTCAGTTCCCTCTTTCAAGTTAGCATCTGCTGGAATATTATTTAGGTATGCCATGCCTGCCTCTTCTACTCCCCATTCATAAAGTCCCGGGTTTCCTATTCCTACCGCTTGAGCACTTAGTTTAAAACTCACATTAAGAGCACTTAATGCCAGAGAAAAATGCTCACTTACATGAATCACTTTACCTGCAATTCCTTTAGGAGAAACAACTCCCATCCCTTTCCTTACTCCATCTCCCCTTCCCTTATCCAAAGTGATGTAGTTGTAATTCAGGTGGGTGGTATTCTTAATAGCACGGCAGGGAACAAAGTCAAATTTTTCCTCTGAAACCAAGGAATCAATACCCAGATCGGGAAGGGAGTCCTTCTGAATCCATCCACCGTACAACCTCATTGTCAAGCGAGTATGCTCTAACTCTTTTTGTAATTCAGCTATTCTGGCGCTCAGTAGCTCATTCTCGTCCTTTAAATGAAAATAGCCTGTTACCTGAGTTCTCTGCTTGTGAAGCAGGCTTGAGTATTCTAACAGCAGATCTCCAAGAAAATGCCTCTGATGGTTGTTAAATCTTACAACCGTCCAAACAGCCAGGAACTCAAGAAAGACAAACAAGAAAACATTTTTATAGGAAGAGAAAAATGTAATTAGTCTAAACATAACCTATCCTATTCCTATCCTAAAGAACATATGACTTAAAGGTAAGCAATTTTACTAGCTCATCAAGTATTTGTATTCCTGAATATTTTTTAAGGAAATTCCTGTTCCCCTCACTACTGCTCTTAAAGGATCTTCAGCAACGTGAATAGGTAATTTAGTTTTTTCAGCCAAGCGAATATCTAGTCCTCTTAAGGCAGCTCCTCCTCCGGTCAGGTGTATGCCTCTTTCATAAATATCTGCAGAGAGTTCAGGAGGGGTACTTTCTAATGCTTTTAAGATTGCATCTTCAATTTTGGTAATGGACTTATTGATAGCATGAGAGACTTCCATGTAAGATACCGAGATGGTTTTAGGAATTCCTGTCATTAAATCTTTTCCCCGAATTTCGATAGGCTCAGGAGGATCATCCAATTCTGGTAATCCTGCACCTACCTCTATTTTAATTCGTTCTGCACTTCTTTCACCTATTAACATATTGTGCTGTTTCCTCATGTAGTCCAGAATATCATCATTAAACTCATCCCCGGCAATTCTAATACTTTGATCGGTAACAATGCCTGATAGTGCTATCACTGCAATTTCTGTAGTACCACCACCAATGTCGACGATCATATGGCCCGTAGGTTCCTTTACATTTAATCCAATTCCTATAGCAGCTGCCATAGGTTCTGCGATCAAGTAGACTTCCTTAGCCCCTGCTTGTTCTGCAGAATCTTTTACAGCCCTTTTCTCCACTTCTGTAATCCCACTAGGAATGCAAATAACCATTCTGTAGCTGGTAGAAAAAAACCTTCTCTTCGTCCCAATCATCTTAATCATGCCCCGAATCATATGCTCAGCAACAGTAAAATCCGCTATAACTCCATCACGTAGTGGACGTATGGTTTTATATTTTTCATGGGTCTTTTCATGCATCTGTTGCGCTTTATGACCGATAGCAATGACTTTTCCAGTCATACGGTCTACTGCAACTATAGATGGCTCATCTACTACCACTTCATCGTTAAACATGATCAAAGTATTGGCGGTACCTAAATCAATAGCAATGTCTGTTGTAAAAAAATCAAATAATCCCATCTAGGTATTATCGTCAAAAAAAGAATAATATTATTCTAAATAAATTCTTAAATAAAATCATTTTCAAGAAATTAGAAAGACTTTATTTTAAACAGGGCAAATTTAATGCTTAAACCTTCTTATCCCAGTAAAAACTAGACACATATCATGCTTTTCACAAAAATCAACGGACTCTTTATCCCGAATTGAACCTCCAGGCTGAATAATCGCTTTAATCCCATGCTCATAAGCGTATTCTACAGAATCTGCAAATGGAAAAAAAGCGTCTGAAAATAAAATCGACCCTTCTAACTCAAAATCATACCTTTTTGCTTTTTCTATCGCCTGTCGTATAGCAGAAATTCGGGAAGTCTGTCCTACTCCACTCCCTATTAGTTGTTCATCCTTTACAATAGCTATAGCATTTGATTTCAGGTGTTTACTCACTCTATCTGCAAACATCATATCCCTCCATTCACTCTCTGAAGGAAGGTTAGAAGTTTTTACCTGCCAATTTTCTCTTTTTGGTCCTAGTCTATCTCTATCCTGGACGAGAAATCCTCCTAATACTTCTTTGCCAATGGTATCTTCAAAAGGCTCTCCTGTATACTGTAGAATGATCCTTTTCTTCTTCTTTGTTAGTTCCAATAACGCATCATCAGCATAGGATCGAGCTATTAATACATCATAGACCTGTTGATTAATTTCCTTAGCTACCTCCATGTCTACGGTACCATTACAGCACAGCACTCCACCAAAGGCGGAAACCGGATCACTCGCCAGACTTCTCATCCAGGCTTCCTTCATATTTTTTCCTGAGGCACAACCACATGGATTTGTATGTTTGATGATAGCAAAAACAGGATCAGTAAATTCGTTGACTAATTCTATTGCAGCATCAATATCAACCAGATTATTGTAAGAAAGTGGTTTTCCGTTAAGCTGTTTGAGATATTTATCTAAATTTCCATAAAATTTACCTTCCTGATGTGGATTTTCGCCATATCTGAGGACTGAAACCGGGCGATAAGAACGTTTAGCAGAAGAAGTCTCAACAGATAAATAATTGTGTATCTGTGTATCATAGTGAGACGAAACATCAAAGGCAGCACTTGCTAATTCTTTTCTTTGCGCTAGACTTATTTTTCCCTGCTGCTCATTTAGTAAATGTGCTACTGAGTGATAATATTGGGAGGAGGGAATACAAGCTACATATTTGAAATTTTTTGCTGCCGCACGTATAAGAGCTATTCCACCAATATCTATTTTTTCTATAATTTCCTCTTCTGTTGCTTTATCGGCGACTGTATCTTCAAATGGGTATAAATCTACCATAACTAAATCAATCGCCTGTATATCATATTGGTACATTTCCTTTTGATCTGCAACTTCATCTCTGCGTGCTAAAATCCCTCCATGAATAGCAGGGTGCAGTGTTTTGACCCTTCCATGTAGAATAGAGGGATATCCTGTTATCTCTTCCACATCTTTTACCTGGGCTCCCAACTCTTTCAAATACCTCGCAGTTCCTCCAGTGGACCATATTTCTACTTCATGTTTGATCAACTCATTTACAAGTGGTGTTAAACTATGTTTATGATATACTGAAATAAGTGCTCTAGAAATTTTCAACCAATCTCCCATGTGTACTGACAATCAAATTTTTAGATAATAATTAGCAAGTTTTTCATTTTAATTAATGAATGCAAATAACATAATTTTCTAAGAATATGACCTTATAGATCCAGATACCTTAGTTAAGAAAATTTCTATCTTTTACCAATTTGTTACAAATTTCTTCAATAATGATGGGATAGAAGGTATGTTCGAGTGCCAATACTTCCTTTCTTAATTCATTTGCTGACCATTTAGCATTAATCAAAAGCTCCTTTTGAAAAATTATTTCCCCACGATCATATTGAGGATCCACATAATGAATCGTAATTCCACTTATTTTTTCTCCAGCTTTTATGACCGCTTCATGAACATTAATACCGTACATGCCCTTTCCACCATAAGCAGGTAATAAGGCTGGATGAATATTGATGATTCGCCTGGCATATGAAGCTACTAATTCAGACGGAATAAGCTTTAAATAACCCGCCAGAACTACAATATCTATTGCGTATTGTTGAAGCTTATCAATCAAATAAGATCCATCTCCCAAATACTCTTTTTCGATGAACAAGACGGGTAGAGAATGCTCCTTTGCTAATGCGAATACACCCGATCTTGGATTATCGGTACAAAGCAGGCTACATTTTACTATATCACTTGTCTTAAAATGGTTTATTATATTTTTAGCATTAGAACCCCTTCCAGAAGCGAAGATTGCTATAGCAATAGGGGAGGAACATTTATCATAATTCATAATTATCCATTTAAATCAATCTAATTTCGCTGAGAGAAATCGTTTCAAGACACTCTTTTACAAAAAAAATTTCTATTTTTAAGTATCTTTAAAAAAATAACTAGTTTAACTTAAAAAGAGGATTAATACACTTTAGGCCTCATGAAATTACGGATTTCCAATATCGATCGAATAACCAGCGAAGAAGACATCGAACAACTTTGTGACGAATTCGGAGAAGTAAATAGTGTCGAGTTAAATGAAGAACCAGATCCAGGTGTTGAAACTTTTAGTGCAATAGTGGAAATGGAATTCGAAGAAGATGCTAAAGAAATAATGGCAGACCTTAATGGAGAGATGGTAGATGGCCGTTTTTTGAGAGTAGAAGCCTACACAGAAGGCGTTGATGAAGCAAATACTAACCCAAATTCACTTGATAATAGATTTGATTTTGAGGAAGAATGGGACGATAATTCTACCTGGGAGCCCATTGAAAGAAAACGTCCCCGAGAAACAAAGGAAGTATCTAAGCCTCCTAAGAGAAGAAAAAGGTAAACACAGCATTTCCTTGCATCGACAAAGCCAATTTATTTCTTATCCGGTCAATGATTTACTGGTAAGTTGTGACTTTTCTCATGAAAAATCATCTGAAACGTATATATGAAATTCTTTCAGATAAGCCCTTCTGATGATATATGAGGTTTTAATGTAAAGAAGGATAAGAAACTTTCTTATATGGCTAAAAAAGAGAAAAATACACTCATGGCTATGGTGTTAGGTGCCACCCAGAATAGCGGTACATCTTTTACTATGGCGCTTGCAAAAGCCAATTATGACTTGATCTTGGTGGATAAGGATGAAGATGAGTTAGTTTTCCTTAAACATAGTATCCTATCACAATATAGTGGACTGAATATAAGAGTGATAGTTGAGGATTTAGGACAACCAGAATCTTCTGAGAATGTTCTGGAATCCTTTTTAATGTATAAATACTTTAGTGACCAACAAGTATCTATAGATGTACTTGTAAATAATGCAACTGTGCCTGTGGACGAAAATGAGATCCAGGATTTATGGGAAAAGCGGCAGGAACTAATCCCCATTCATCCAGCCACTTTAGTTGATATGACAGAGAAAATTGGGAAGGATATGGCACAAAATGGAAATGGGAAAATATTTACCATCATGCAAACTGGTACGGTTCCTCTGGATTCTATACAGGATATACATGAATCCACCAAACACTTCCTGGAGGATTTCTCTGCTCATGTTGCCCAGCGATTTTCTCAATCAGGTGTAAGTGTATGTGTCTTGTTTCCCACTGACGATCATCAGATCTCACCACTACTTCATACCTTACTGTAAAGCTGTCATCACACAATATTTCTACCCCACCAATTTACTTCTACATGGTGGGGTAGTGAGCTTTTGATTTGTAATATGTATGTATTTGCTACCTTTCCTCATGTTAGTTTGTATGGCGATCGTGTAGGGTATACTCGAATATCGTTCGAGATACCCTATATTTTTTTCTCCCGGTTGCATTGATTGAAGTAAAAACATAATTTAACCTTTTTAAACTATCCTATCCTCACTTGATTTATATCTGACCTATGAGGCTACTATACCTTTGCTTTACTCATCTAATCATTCTGGGATTTACTTATGTTAGCTTACCAGCTCAAGACATAAAAAAACAAGTAGATCAATTCGCTGATGCCGTAGAAGAAAAAGTCATTAGCTGGCGGAGAGATTTCCATCAACATCCAGAGCTATCTAACAGGGAATTTGAAACTTCTGCTAAAATTGCAGCTCACCTTGAAGAATTAGGTATGGAAGTACAAACAGGTATAGCTCATACCGGGGTGGTAGGTATTTTGAAAGGAGTAAAAGATAAACCAGTTATAGGATTAAGAGCGGATATAGACGCTTTACCTGTTAGGGAAAGAGTCGACGTACCTTTTGCTTCTACCGTTGAGGCTGTGTATAATGAACAGAAAGTGGGCGTAATGCATGCATGTGGGCATGATACTCATATTGCTATTCTTATGGGAGTAGCTGAAGTAATGACAAAACTAAAAGATCAGATTCCTGGTACCATTAAGTTTATTTTCCAACCTGCTGAGGAAGGAGCTCCTGCTGGAGAAGAAGGTGGAGCCAAGTTAATGGTAGAAGAAGGGGTTCTGGAAGATCCTGCCGTAGATGTGATATTTGGCTTACATATTAACAGCTTAACCGACGTAGGTCAAATAAAATATAAACCTGGAGCTACACTCGCTGCTGCAGACAAATTCACTATTAAGGTAAAAGGAAAACAGACACACGGTTCTTCTCCCTGGACCGGGGCAGATCCTATTGTATCTTCGGCTATGATTATCAATGGATTACAGACGATTATCAGTAGGCAAACCGAATTAACAAAAGAAGCGGCAGTTATCTCTGTAGGAAGTATTCATGGAGGGGTCAGAAATAATATTATCCCTGAAGAAGTAGAAATGATAGGTACCATAAGAACGTTGGACGATGAAATGCAAGATATTATTCATGAAAAAATTGAGATAGTAGCTACCAATATTGCCAAGTCTCAGGGAACCACTGCAGAAGTACATATTCAAAGAGGATATCCCGTGACATATAACGAACCAGCATTAACTAAACAGATGCTACCTTCTCTACAAGAAGCTGCAGGAAAAGAAAATGTTATTCTAATTCCTCCGATCACTGGTGCTGAGGATTTTTCCTACTATCAACGTAAAGTCCCCGGTGTATTTTTCTTTTTGGGAGGAAAATCACTAGACGTTCCAGTGGCTGAAGCAGCTCCTCATCATACACCGGATTTTTACATAGATGAAAGTGGATTTAAACTGGGTATCAGAGCATTAAGTTATTTAACTTTGGATTATATGAATGATGCTCAATCGACAACTACAGAATAGATTAATGTTAACTCCTTATTAATTTTTTATATGAAGCTCTCTGCAGATTTAGTGTGCCAAAGCCCTTCTGGTTGGATAGAAGTAGTCATGGACGATTTTAATTCTTTTTTACAAGATCATGCTAATTGCGAAAGAAAGGCTTCATCCATGGCTATGAGTTTTGTAGCAAAGTATCCTGATAGAACTGAAATCATCCCGGAATTAATAGAAACAGCTATTGAGGAATTGGAACATTTTCAACAGGTATATGCAATTATGGAAACCAGAGGCATCCAACTTCCCAACTCTATGACAGAGGATCATTATGCTAAAGAATTACTGAAAGCTTGTAGACATGGAAGAGAGGAACGTTTTATAGATAGAATGTTACTTGCTTCTGTTATTGAATGTAGAGGGGCTGAAAGATTCAGACTTGTCTACGAAACATTACCTCAAGGCGAGTTGAAGAAGTTTTATCACCTTCTTTGGGCCTCAGAGGCAAAACACGGAAATATCTTCGTAAAAATGTTATTCAATTATTTCCCTCAAGATCCGATTTATCAAAGATTAGACGAACTTATCAAAAAAGAAGCAGAAGTATTGCACAGCTTGCCACTAAGGCCGGCACTACACTAATTCGATTTTACTGAAATAGTGATAGACATTGACTTTTCTTCCTACAATGGGTGATTTTAAATTTATTCTTCTCATCTGAATGAGTCGTAGAAAATCTCAACCTATCAAAATTTTTATTGAACTAATCCTTTCTTGAGAAAAAGATAAAACAAATCACTAATCATCAAATCACCAGGTAGATTACTATAAATGAATGGACCAACATTTCGATTGGATTTCAATTCTTATTAGGAATCTCATCAAGAATTACACCTGTACACTTACAAATTGCTAAGTAATTATCTAATTCATGAATTTCGATAGCCATAAAAAAAGTCAATCAACTTGTATGTAAAAGTTGATTGACCTTCATATAATAAATTTTCCTATTAAGTACTGACTACACCTTATTATTCAGACCCTCCGCTATTCAATGCACTTAGTTTCTCATTATATTGTTCATGTTCATCTTGTTTATCCTCAAAATAAGAAGTAATGATAACCAATTGATTCAACCATTCTTTTTCACTTGGCTCATTATTGTGTAGCCATTTCATGTAAGGATATGCCTCTTTTAACATATTTTTAATATCGGTATTCATCTTATCAATTTCCGCCTCCTGAGAATTTCCATCTAATTTCATTTTAGCTTCACTCATCTCAGCAGCTTTATTAATGTAGTATACTCCTAAACTATAGTTAGCTTTGTAGCTATCAGCGTTAGTGTTAAGGATTTCTTTATAAAGTCCTTCAGCTTTTTCTCCTTTATCAGTCTTTTCTAATAACTGTCCATAAGCTATTTTGATATCTTCATTATCAGGGTCTTTTGAAATAGCTTCAGTGAATTTTGCTTCTGCTTCGGATACGAATTCAGGATTTTCCTGATATAATCCCAATTGAAAATTGACTAGATTTTTATCTTCAGGAAATAGCTCTAATCCCTCATCCAAAAGATCAAGGGCACTTCTAATATCTTTCTGTTGATTATATACAGAAGCTAATAATTGGAACACAGATGAAGCGATTTCATTATTATCTGCATTATCTTCTAATGGATTTTCTTTGTACGCATCAATAGCACCTCTAAGTCCTTCAATCGCCTTAGTCGTATCTCCACTCATATAGTTTGCCAATCCAAGCAGACGATTTGTGTTAAATTCTTCAGGACGTATATCCTTAGCATTTGCAAAATACTTCAACGCATTCTCATAATCTTCTGCTTGATAAGCATTAATACCACCATTTAATAATGCCGCCCAAAGATTTTGCTTATCCTGAATTTCAAATAAACTACTGAACTTCCCTCCTTCTTCTTCCAAGTCTATAGCCTTCTGATAATTCTCAGTAGCTAAAAAAACAGCATTGGGTTCTTGTTCGCTAAGGGTACTATCCAGGGAAAGCTGATAATAGGCTTTTCCTAAATAATAGTACAATTTAGGCTTATCTTTGTCTTTAAGCTGATCTGCATTATCAGCAGCAAACTTAAGTTTTTCCAAACCATCTTCCAGACGTCCTGCATCGAGTGCTACTACGCCTGAGTTCATTTTTCCTTTCGGGTTTTGTGCTGACAATTGAATGATCAAACCGATCATACATAACACAATAAAACCAACTTTTCTCATGGTATTGCTCTAATTTTATAATTACAAGTTAAACATTAATTCTGAATTCCATTATTACTTATATCTTCGGAATCATCATTTAATTCTTCTGACTGTTCATTTTCATTTTCGTCATCATTTTCCATCACTTTTGCAACGGAAGCGATGTCATCCTCTTCTTTTAGTTTAATCAATCTAACTCCTTGGGTATTCCTTCCCTGCAAACTGATATTTTCTACATTAATCCGAATAGCAATACCCATTTTTGTTATAATCATTAAATCTTCCTCCTGGCTCTCTATCTGTTTAATGGCTACTAATTTACCAACTTTATCAGAGACATTTAAAGTAATAACACCTTTTCCGCCCCTATTTGTCAATCGATAATCAGAGATGGGGGTTTGTTTTCCATATCCTTTTTCAGAAACAACTAATAAGTTACTTTCTTCATTCGGGACAACTACCATTCCTACCAGTTCTTCATCTCCGGATGATAGATTAATTCCTCTCACTCCGGATGCATTTCGTCCCATATCTCTAACGCTGGATTCATGAAATCTTACTGCATATCCCGAACTTCCAGCCAAAACGATTTGACTGTTTCCATCTGTTAGTTTTGCTTCTATCAATTCATCTCCTTCTCTAATATTCAACGCAATAATTCCATTCGTTCTGGGACGACTATATTCCCTTAGGGAGGTTTTTTTAATCAAGCCCTTTTTAGTAGCCATTACGATATAGTGATTGTCCAAAAACGCTCCATCTTCCAGATCAGGAACAGTGATATAAGCCTTTACTTTGTCCTCAGAATCTATGTTGATCAGATTTTGTATAGGTCTCCCTTTATGTGCACGCTCTCCTTTAGGAATTTCATACACCCTTAACCAATAGCACTTCCCTTTTTCGGTGAAGAACAACATATAATTATGGGTAAGGGTGGCAAAAATATGCTCAACAAAATCGGTTTCTTTTTTTCCCGTACCTTTAAATCCGGTACCTCCTCTTCCTTGTACTCTATATTCAGAAGCCAGGGTTCTTTTAATATATCCATGATGAGAGATCGTGAGAATGACATCATCATTGGCCACTAAATCTTCCTGCCTTATTTCTCCTTCAGCATAAGTTATTTGGGTACGTCTGGGATTGTCATGCTTTTCTTTAACTTCTGCCAGTTCCTCCTTAATAATATTCATCCGCATAATTTCGTCTTCCAACACAGACTCCAGATAATCAATTTTCTCTTTAAGTTCTTGATATTGTTTTTGAACTTTCTCTCGCTCCAATCCAGTCAATCTTTGTAAACGCATATCCAGAATCGCCTTTGCCTGAATGTCGCTGAGTGAAAATCGAGTCATTAGTCCTTCTTGAGCTTCTTCTACGGTACGTGATGCTCTAATTAAGGCAATAACTTCATCCAGGTGATCCAAGGCAATTAATAAGCCCTCGAGAATATGCGCTTTCTTTTTAGCTTCTTCCAGTTCATATTTGGTCCTCCTAACGACTACTTCATGCCGATGATTCACATAGTGCCGAATCATATCCTTCAAATTAAGGATAGTAGGTCGGCCATTTACCAGTGCGACATTATTAATGCTGAAAGAGCTTTGCAGCGGTGTCATTTGAAATAATTTATTCAAGACGACTCTACCAACTGCATCTTTTTTCAATTCTATAGAAATTCTTATCCCCTCTCTGTCAGATAGATCTTTTGCGTCATATATTCCCTCTATTTTTTTCTCATCTACTAAATACCCTATCTTTTTTATGGTTTCAGCTTTATTTACCTGATAAGGTATCTCTGTGATAATAATTTGTTCCCTGCCTGAACTGGACGTTTCTATTTCCGCCAAGGCTCTCATTACCACCCGACCTTTCCCATGATGAAACGCTTCTCGTATCCCTTCCACTCCATAGATCACTCCCCCGGTAGGAAAGTCTGGCCCTTTGACATATTGCATTAATTCCTCAATCTCTAGCTCTGGTTTATCTATATAAGCGTTGATTGCGTCAATGATCTCTCCTAAATTGTGTGGAGGCATATTCGTAGCCATTCCTACTGCAATTCCGCTAGCTCCATTGATTAACAAATTAGGAATTCGAGATGGCAGTACGGTCGGCTCTTTAAGAGAGTCATCGAAATTTAACCTGAAGTCTACCGTATCTTTTTCCAAATCTTCCAACATGTCCTCAGAGATTCTCCTCAATCTCGCTTCCGTGTAACGCATCGCCGCAGGATTATCTCCATCAATAGACCCAAAATTTCCCTGCCCATCTACTAAAGGATATCTTAGGGACCATTCCTGCGCCATTCTGACCATCGTATCGTAAACTGCACCATCGCCATGTGGATGATACTTACCCAATACTTCGCCCACAATTCTTGCTGATTTTTTGTAAGGTCTGTTGCTTGCTAATCCCAGTTCACTCATTCCATATAGAACTCTTCGGTGAACAGGTTTCAATCCATCTCTCACATCAGGTAAGGCTCTGGAAACTATGACCGACATAGAATAATCTATGTAGGCATTTTTCATTTCTTCCTCAATTAATCTCGGTATTATTCTAGATTCCTCTGACATATCTTAAATTGACGTATTTGCCTTTAACAAAATTAATAGGGTTAAAATTACTTAAATCTTTCCTCTGAAGAAAATCCTTTTTATGAAATAACCATATGATTACCAGCTAATCTATTAAATAATAAAAGATGAACATACTCATTGAAATACAAGAAAAAAGAATTTACCACGTTTAAGTAATATACGGAATCAGTATTCTTCATAATTATCCGCAATTATTACACATTCAGTATCATATTATGTTTCCTATTGCGTTTAGTAGTATAGGAGATACTGGAAGTTGAATAATCTTTAGTTTTCTGATCAAATGACTGTTTTATAGAAAGGAATGTATTTTTATTAACATTCATCATTGTATAAATCATAGGTATTACTAATAAGTGTAACAATCCTGAGTCATTTGCTTTTTATTGCCAGTATCCTGCCATTACTTTTGATTAAGTATTTCAGAATAAACACAGGTTTATGCAAAAATGTGAACTAAATCCCCAGCAGCTGAGAGACTTAAATGTATTCAATCTCATTTTAGAGCATGGAGGGTGGATCGATACGCAAGAAACTGAGCAAAGACTGGATACAGGGGAATCAGTCAATCCTGAAGGATATCGTGTATTGCATAATAAGCAGGCAGTTCTTCAAGCTAGATTTCACGCACCTGTTAATATGATCAGCCTTAGAATTTTGGATTTTCAATTTGAAGATAAAGTTCAGTTTCATTTTTTATTTGATGCCAAACCAGAAAGAATTTTAGAATGGATGGCGGAAGTAGGAGATGAATTATCTATGGCCAATTACCCCGACTTATTGAAAAGGGCTAATGGAAAATGTGAAATGATCTTATTAGAAGTCTCAGAATCAGAAATATATGAAGTTAAACCACCCACTAATGCGTAATAAATTAGTAGGCTTTTTGTCTCATTTCACTTTTAACTTTTTAAGCAACTAAACACATACAAAGAGAATGATTCTTTAAAAATCATTCTCTTTATTCTTCCTCATATGTAAGCAATTATCTATGCAACCTGGGCCACACTTTTACGAATTAATTCCGCTTGTATATCCGAGGAGACCTGGGAATAATTATCAAATGCACTACTAAAAGTAGCTCGCCCTTGGGATATAGAACTCAAGGTTGTGGTATATTTACTGAGGGAAGCTAAAGGAACTTTTGCTGTAATTCTTTGGTAAGCACCTTCATTTTTAAATCCTTCTACCAACGCTCTTCTAGCTTGTAAATCAGTAAGTACTTCGCCCATAAATTCATCTGGTACGAGAATTTCTACCGTGTGTACAGGTTCTAAAATTTTGGGATTCGCATCAAGAAAAGCCTTTTTAAAAGCTTGCTGACCAGCTATTTTAAAGGATATCTCATTCGAATCGACTGGATGCATCTTACCATCATATACGTATACTGCCACATCTCTCACGTAAGAGCCAGTGATAGGACCTTCTTCCATCACTTCCTGAACTCCTTTTAAAATAGCTGGTAGAAATCGTTGATCAATCACACCTCCAACGATACAATTATAAAATGCTAACTTTCCTCCCCATGGCATATCAATGATTTCTTCACCTCTAATTTTCAAGTCGCCTGGATGGTTAGGATGCTCTGAATAAGGTTTTACTATTACATATACTTCTCCATACTGCCCTGCTCCACCACTTTGCTTCTTGTGTTTGTGATAGCCTTTAGCCTCTTGTTGTATCGTCTCTCTGTAGGAAATTCTAGGTTCAATCAGATTTATTTTTACTCCGTACAAATGGTCCAACATCCATTGATTTACCTGAAGATGTAATTCCCCCTGACCATGTAATAAGGTCTGTTTTAATTCAGCGGAATATTCTGGAATAAAAGTGGGATCTCCTGCATGAAGTTTCGCCATAGCCTGGGCCAATTTTTCTTCTTCATGATCATTGACAAGAGTAATAGCTGTCCTTATCCTGGGTGCTGGAAATTCAATGGGTAGAATATTGATCCCATCATCTACACTCCTCAAGGTATGGTTGGTGTAAGTATTTTTCAGTTTAACTGTAGCACCTATATCTCCTGCAGAAAGCGTTGTAACCGAGTGTCTATTTTTACCATCTATTACAAACAATTGGTTCATCTTACCTTTCACCCCAGTATTTTCATTATACAATTCCATTCCTGCTTCTACCGTACCTGAACAAACTTTAAAGTAGCTCATAGATCCAGTGTGTCTCTCATTGCTTGTTTTAAAAACGAATAAAGTAGTAGCCTTATCCTTTATTTTTATTTCTTTACCTTCTGTGGATAATTCTGGTGCTATTTCTCCTGCTGAAGGGGTAACATTTCCTATGAAGCCCATTAATCTACCACTTCCCATATTTCTAGAAGCAGATAAACAAAATACTGGAAACATGTCTCTTCGCAACATTCCCAATCTTATCCCCGTTCTCATTTCATCCTCATCCAGCTCTCCTTTTTCGAAATATAATTCCATCAACGTGTCATCATGTTCAGCCGCAGCTTCTACTAACTCAGTATGTAATTTTTGTGCCCTTTCTTTTTCATCCGCTGGTATAGGTAATTTTTTAGGTTTTCCTCCCTCCTTGGGAAATTGATACATCACCATTTTAAGCAGATCTATAATACAATTGAAATTCTCTCCTTGATTATATGGATATTGGACCAGAATAATCCCCTGTCCAAATTGTTGGCGAGTCATTTCTACGGTCCTGTGAAAATCTGCTTTAGGATGGTCTACCTGATTGATAACCATAATGCTGGGCTTTTGGAATTTCTTTAAATAGCGCCATATGATCTCTGTCCCCACTTCTACTCCATACTGCGCATTTAAGGTAATTAGGGCAGTATCACAAACCCTTAATGCTCCAATCAATTCCCCGGCAAAATCATCCAGCCCTGGTGTGTCGATTAAATTAATTTTAGTTCCTCTCCATTCGGTGTGAAGAATGGATGAAAAAACAGAACTCCCTCTTTCCTGCTCAATTTCATGATAATCCGATACGGTATTTCCATCTTCTACTTTTCCCATTCTCGATAGTACGTTCCCTTCAAACATCATACATTCTGCAAGGGTTGTTTTCCCGGATTTGGAACTACCGGCAAGAACAATATTCTTGATCCGGTCCGTTTCATAATGTTTCATAGGTGGGTAATATTAAGTAGTTAACACAGTAGTTGTCCTAAAAAAATTAGGGGCGTTCTAATAATATAGAAAAAATATCTATTAGAGAAAAGCAACTCTCTTCTATATTTGCAAGTCATGAAGGTTCTATTAATCTGTTCCAAATTTCCTTACCCACTTACTGATGGAGGTGCTATAGCTATGTTCCAAATGGCTAAATCCTATGCTCAACTAGGTCATGAAGTGGTAGTATTAGCTATGAATACGCCTAAACATAGTATCTCAAACCTATCGGACTTACCTAATCATGTGAAGGAGATAGCAGAATTTTATGCAGCGGACATTAATACAGAAATTAATTACATTCAAGCAGCAGCAAATCTTCTATTTAGCCATCAGGCATACCACATTCAGCGATTTACTTCTGCAGGATTTAGGAATGTCCTTTTAGATGTGTTAAAGAAGCACAAATTTGATATTATTCAATTTGAAACCCTATTTGTAGTACCATATCTGGAAACGGCTAAACAATTTTATAAAGGCAAGGAAGAGCAGCCTAAATTTGTTTACAGAGCACATAATGTAGAACACGAAATTTGGGAAAGAAGAGCGAAATATGAACAAAATGCCTGGAAGCAATACTATTTCAATGAAACTCATCGAAGGTTGAGGCAATATGAAAAAAATGCTTTCAGAATGGGAAAATTTGATCTCATATTACCCGTATCCGAAGCGGATGCAAAAAAGTTTAAGCCTTTTATTGGGGAGTTCAAGGAAGAAATCATGAGCAAAGTTAAGAAGGATGGGTATAAAGTTCACAAACTCTTGTCGAAGCATGGCATATCTGACGATATTATAAAGAGATTAGGAAAGTTAGGTCCCGAAAGAAGGCTGGTAGATAGAATTAAAGACCTTCTCAAAGTTACCCCTCCTATAAAAGTAGCGATGATCGGACTTGATATGGAGAAGTATAAGGAAGTAGAGGCCGTCCAGATAAAAGAAGGACAAGCTCCTCGATTATTTTACATAGGAGCATTGGATTGGGATCCTAACCAGGCTGGGCTGGATTGGTTCTTAGCCAAAGTGTGGCCGGTAATAGAAAAAAAATATCCAGAGGTTACCTTGTCTATTGCAGGAAGAAGAACACCAAAAAAATATTTTAGCCTTGAGAGCAAATCTATCAAGGTGTTGGGGGAAGTACCGGATGCCAAGGCCTTTATCATGGATAGAGATATAATGATTGTCCCTTTGCAATCGGGAAGTGGTATGCGAGTAAAAATAATAGAGGGCTTAGCAATGGGGAGAGCTGTCTTAGCTACGAAGATCGCCGCAGAAGGACTTCCCCTAAAACATGGAGAACATATTATGATCGCTGAAAAAGATAAAGAATTCCAGGATCAACTATCTATTCTGATAGAATCTCCCGGATATGTTGAAGCCATCGCCAAAAATGGGAAAGCCTTAGTAGAGAAAAAGTTTAATAGCTTGAACCTTACCCAAGAGTTAATTGACACTTATCAAAAATTGTGAACGTCAACATAATACATGAGACAATTAAAATCTCTCCTTTGTGATAATTGGTCGAAAAAATTATTTGATCCAATTATTATTCACTCAGTACCATTTTCTTCGTTGCCTTTCCTTCCGTGGTAACCACTTCAAGGATATATACCCCTGGCGTTAAGCTTGGTAGAATCAATTCCCCAATATAATTGGTGGTTTTTTCTTGTACCGAACGATATAGCTTTTTTCCTTGTATATCTCTTACAATTATTTCAAATGAAAGTGGACTTTCCAGAGATAATTCTATCTTAAATCTGCCATCATTAGGATTAGGATAGAGGTTAAATTTTTGCAATCCTACAATATCATCTTTAATAGAAGTAGCTACGGCAAAAGAGAGATCTACAGAGGCGCGAATAAAGAAATCTTCTTCATTTACTTGTCTATATTGTGCCCATTTCCCATTTAAAACTTCAAAAGTTTGTCGGCTAATAGGAGAGGCAGTTTCTGTAAAAAGGAAGAATACAGGATCTAGCTGAATCCAGCTGACGTAAAATCCACCTTCACTTATTGCGACTGATTGATCTACAGCTATATTAGTCCACCCAATACTATCCGTATTCTGAAGCAATTCTTCTAAGGTCACATCCTTCGTATAAACCAACTGGCCTGGAGGAGGCAAGGTAGGATCTCCTTGGAAAATCTCCATTCTGAACCCTCTGGAAGGTGGGTTGGGGGAAGTATTATCTACTCCTAATAGAAAAGATAAGGTATCAACAATAACGGGATAGCCATAAGCTTCAAAAAATACACCTCCCCCACTATCGTCATTGTTTCCGGTCCAAGAAATTAAGCCGTCTATATTAAATGGATTTCCACTGCTGTAGGAAAATTTGCCTTTAGCTCCGGTAGTATCAACTACGACAATTTCAGAGACTTGCTGATTATTTAGCGAATTAATGTCATCAACATTGGAGGTAGTCACTTCAAAAAGATAAGGCCCAGGTAGTGGAGGATTAAATGGAATGGAGAATGTGATAGTTTCTTCCTGATCCACCTGTAGCGATGGAACATTTACATTTTGTTGAAATACTAATTGTCCCGTAGTATCTCTTACACTCGCATTCACATCGATGGGAGTTTCGATGGCTACATTCCCTGTATTTGCAATCCTTGCAGACAAACGAAATTGGGGATTCAGAGGATCTGCTGGTGGGATAATAGTTCCGGAAGATGTCGAATTTAGTAGCGCCTGAGGAGCTACATCGGGAATGCTAAGCAAGACCGTAGCAGGAGGGTTGAACTTCAGAGCGGTCCCAGGTAAAGGTTTAATATTATTAGTTACCAAAAGCCCTATTTGACCGGTAATATTTTCTATCCCAACCACCATGGGATTGGGAGAATCATTATACCCATCATCCCAGTCCCCTTCTTGCTTGGCATATTGGAACGTAATAGACGAATCACGTGCATCTAATATTACCTGAAAGGAATTACTCCCTCTATACTGTTCAGGGACCACTGCCTGATTTGCCCAGAAAGGCATATCTAAATACGAGACTATAAAGCGTTGGCTATCAATATCACTAAAGTAATAGACCTTTCCAGGATTGCCCACACCATCAGGACTTAGATCCGCCAGGAAGGGAGCAATCACATCATTTCTTCTGTCAGGAGTAGGAGTCGCAGGAAATCCATTAGTAGACGCAATATTGGCATTCTGGAATGAAACATAGCCATTACTTCCGATGTATATCTCGCGATAATTCACCCAATAATATTGAAAGTCTATTCCCATGTTAAAGGGACCTACAACATTATCATCTGACAAATCAGTAACTTCCGTACCAATTTCCGAAATATCAATCCAATTATAAGTGGGGCCAACATCTGATAAATTTGTTCTCCAGGTATACCCGTATTCATCTGGAGCAGGACTTTCTGCTTCCCAGAACTGAGCATTTAGACCACTGGAATACAGAAGAATGACCGTAAGTATATAGTAGATTTTGTTCATAAGATTTAGTTTAATTATTCGTAATAATCATTGTTTATGATTACTTTCCTCTGAGGCATTCGATTTATTAGATAAAAACTAACAATATTCTGAATTTTATTAAAATTAGCAGAAAAGACTGCTATATTCAATAGGAGTAAAAGAGAATAATTTTTTACAAAGAATTCATTATAAAAAGGGTAAGCTTTTCTAAAGCCAATAAATTCCCAGGCATGAAAATTGATATGAATGAATGAAAAGGATCCTAACATGAAAGAGCGTTTAACACTGCACTTAATCACCTCAACATTTGTCCTATACACTACAGTTATATTGGCATGTCACCCTATTCAAAATGATCCGATTAAAGAAAAAGCTGCCCCTATTCGAATTAATCAACTAGGATATTATACCAACGGACCTAAGATTGCCATTATTAGTGAAAGTTCGGCATCTGAAGTTAAATTATTTGATGCTGAAACGGAAGAAGTCGTTTGGGAAGGGAATTTGGGAACTCCCGAATTATGGCCTTATTCAAATGAATTGGTTCGGGTAGCAGATTTCTCTGATTTTAAGGAGGCAGGAACTTACTTTATATTAGTACCGGGAGAGGGAAAGTCAATTATTTTTCCCATAGGCGAGTATATTCATGCAGATGTACATAAAGCCAGTTTAAAAGCGTTTTATTTTCAACGATCCTCAACCTCTATAGATAGTGTAGCAGGAGGACAATGGCATCGTCCTTTGGGCCATCCAGATAACCACATAATAGTACATTCCAGTGCAGAATCAGAAGGCAGGCAAGAAGGAACTATCTTTTCCTCACCTTATGGATGGTACGATGCTGGAGACTACGGCAAATATGTCCCTAATGCAGGTTTTTGTACTTATTCTTTGCTATCTCTTTATGAGCAATTTCCTGAATATTACGATATGTTGGAGTTATCAATTCCTGAATCTGGAAATGACCTACCTGATATTTTAGATGAGGCCTTATGGAGCCTTAGGTGGCTAGGTACCATGGTAGACCCTCAAAGTGGTGCTGTTCATCACAAACTCACCACGCTTAATTTTATCGGGCAAGATATGCCACATGAAACCCAGGAAGATAGATATGCTATAGGAAAAAGCACTGGTGCTGCCCTAAATGTAGCCGCCGTAATGGCTCAGGCTGCCAGAATATACAAAAAGTGGAATCCTACATTTGCAGATTCCTGTTTATGGACTGCAAGAAAGGCTTGGGATTGGGCGAGAACGCATCCGGCTATCACTTTCCATAATCCTACTAATATTTCTACCGGAGAATACTCCGATACCAATTATAAAGATGAGTTTCAATGGGCTGCCATAGAATTTTTTATTACAACCAAAGAGGATAGCTTTTTACATCACATTGATATATCTAATAGTTATTATGACAGACCTCCTGAATGGGTTCGGACAGGATTATCTGGCTGGATTTCCCTATTGAACCACAAAACAGAAATAGCTGGCTATATAGATACCAGTTTGCTTGTTAAAAAATTTTTGGAGTGCGCTGAAAGATTTGAAAAACATGCGAGTAATATCAGTGCCTACAAAGTGCCTATAGGAGAAAATGAGTATGATTTTGTATGGGGGAGTAACGGAGTGACTGCTAATCAGGGAAGAATTTTGATATACGCCTATCATTTAAGCAAAAATCCTGCTTTTTTAACGACAGCGATTGCTACCATGGATTATTTATTGGGGAGAAATCCTTTGGCTTACTGCTTTGTCACTGGATTCGGCCATAACTCTCCTATGGATATTCATCATAGATTATCTGCCGCTGATGAGGTAACCGATCCAGTTCCCGGGCTATTAGTAGGTGGTCCCTTTAATCGAAATAATCCAGATAATTGCGGTTACAATAGTAAATATCATGCCACTACTTATATAGATAGCTGGTGTAGTTATAGTACCAATGAAATTGCTATTAATTGGAATGCGTCTTTTGCTTATTTAAGTGGATCACTTGAAATCGCTATGCAACAGTTTGCAGGAAAGTTTGATGAATAGCAATATAGACTTCGAAAAATAAAATTAAACTAAGTATACGGTTCATGGAGTAATTTTGTCCATTCACCAGTTCTTAACAAATGTAAGCCGGTTTTTACTCGTAATTTTAAAAATCTTGAAAAGTATATGAAGGTATACCTATTTATGTTAGAGATTAACGCCCTTTTCAACAAGTAGTTTTCTAAGTACTCTATTTAAATCTAGTTTCTGAAGGATACTTTTCATTGTAAAACATGTGTAACATTAGGAGTAATTGTTCTAAAGTTAGAATACGGCAGTAGAATTAAATTGTGCGTAATCCATTTTATCTAAAGCTTCTATGAAAAAAGTATTTCCATTTATCGTCATTATTTTAGGGGTTATTCTAGCAACCCACACATCATGCATTAGTAATCAAGACACTGTCTACTTTCAATCAAACTCATGGAATAAAAATTCTCCTACTAAAATCATCAATACTGATTTCGAGTATCGCCTTAAACCTGAAGATGTGATTTCTGTTCGAATTAAATCAGTGAACGCTGGATTAACCCAGCACATGAATTTAGAACCAGAAAGTAATATAAATGGATATAATGATGTAGGCCTGTTTGTTAATGGCTATTCGATCGATTCTTATGGGCAGATTGTAATGCCTGATCTGGGAGATATAAAAGTAGGTGGTATGACGATAGAAGAAGCCAGAAGAGTAATTCAAACAGAAGTGAATAAAACGATCCCCAAAGCTACAGTGATCGTGAAACTTGTAAGCTTTAGAATTGCCGTTTTAGGGGAAGTAAATCAGCCAGGATATTATTCTATTTACAATACAAGATTCACTCTTCTCGAAGCGCTGTCGATGGCTGGCGATTTGTTGGAGTTCGCTAATAGAGAAAAAATTACGCTTGTTAGACAAGTAGAAGATGGAAGCGATGTCATCATTTTAGACCTGACAGATCCTGATATTATTGCAAATCCTTACTACTATCTCAAGCCAAATGATGCCGTTTATGTTGAGCCGTTGGAAATCAAAAATAAGAGATCTAATCAAGATAATCTTAGGATTTTCAGTGTGGCCTTCGGTGCCATTACTGCAATAGCAACTACAGTAGCAGTTGTTCTATCAATTGATGATAACAACAACTAGATTACGATAAAATACAGATTAATGATTGTATATAGTTTATTAATTAAAAATATTAAATAATTGATTGCCATGAAGGAACAGAATACAAGTGATTCTATTATCATCAAGGACCTGCTCCAGAAATACTTTGCGAAATGGTATTTCTTCGTGGCAGGAATACTCATAGCACTTATTCTAGCGTTTCTCTTTGTGAAAATGACTCCTAAAATTTACAGGGTCACCTCAACATTGATGGTAAAAAACAAGAGCCCAGAAACGGCTGTAGTAGAAAAGATTTTGAATGAGATGGGATTACCCAGAGTAAATAGTGAAATAGAGGATGAAATTGGAATTCTTACCTCAAGAAATCTCATAGAAGAAACGATTAAGCAATTGGATTTCGGTATTCTCTATTACTTCGAAGAGAGTTTGCGAACTCGTTTAGAATATCACAATGCTCCATTTACTGTACACGTGGACTCTTCGCATGTTCAGGCCATAGAGATTCCTATCAAAGTAGAGATCTTAAAACCAAATGAACTCAGGATTACTGCTGAGGGAAGCAATGTGAATGTATATAATGTGGTCACAGATGAACTTGACAGAAAAGTCACAGACTTTAGCATTGATGCCAGAATTAATCCGGGAGAAGTTTATGAAGATCGAAATGTAAAATTCAGCATCGAATTAGATGAATATTATCAAAACTTCGAAAAGGTAGGATATTACTTTACCATAAATACTTATGCAGGTTTAGCCAAACAATTTGAGAGGAGTTTGGAAATATCGGCGGCAGGAGATGAATCAAATATTATCAATCTAACTTCAGAAGGGCCAGTAATTCCCATGCAATTAGCTTTCCTAAATAAGTTAATGGATGCATACATCAACAGAGAAAAGACCAGTATCGAGAGCAGTAGTAAAAAAGCTTTAGGATTCATAGAAGAACAATTGCAGGAGGTCAGGGATTCTCTTGCCAGAGCTACAGGTAAAACCACCCAAACCAAAATGAGTAGTGGAATAGATATTTTGAATACGGCGAGAAATCTTGAAGATCGGTTAATCAGACTTGAAGATGAGAAGTCAGAAATAGATGATAAATTAAGATATTACTCAAGTACTCTCGCGACTATTCAAACTTCCAGTGGAGATTTAAATCAAGTAATGTCTCCAAGTGCTGTAGGAATTAGAGATAATTACTTAGACAATCTGTTACTTAAGCTTCAGGATCTAAGTTTGGAAAAAGCTAGCCTTGAACAAGAAGTGTTACCAGGGCACCCCAGTTTGACTCAAATCGATAATCAAATATCAAGTACTCAAAATACTATTCTTCAAAATGTTACGAGTAGTGTCCGACAGGTAGAAAATATTTTGGATAGTAAAACAAGACAAATTCGAAATATTGAGTCAGAAATCAGGAGATTACCAGTAGAGGAAAGAAGGTATTTGGAACGGATGAGAGAGCAGGAATTAAACAATTCCAAATATAAAGATCTTATTAAAAATAAAGGGGATATAGAATTAGCTATCAAGACTAATATTGTCAATAAAGAGGTATTAGATAAAGCTTTTTTAGCAGTAGATAGCCCTGTTTCACCTAATGTGATGGTCATCTTTATCCTCGCTATGATTATGGGATTTGCGATACCTTTAGCTATAATCACCATTCAAAACTTCTTTGATACGAAAATTAGTAGTCAGGATGACTTACAAATGAACACCAATATTCCTGTGATAGGGTTTATTTCTCAATACACAGGGAAAGAGAAAAATTATATTACCACGAAGGATGCCACTACGCCATTAGCAGAATCCTTTAGGGCAGTCAGGGTCAACCTTCAATATTTAGTAACTGGGAAAGAAAAGAAAGTTCTTGGTTTAACATCTTCAAATTCAGGAGAAGGGAAGACGTTTTGCTCTACGAACTTAAGTGCTGTAATCGCACAATCCGGAAAGAAAACCTTATTAGTTGATGTCGATTTGCGTAGGCCAAGGGTGGCTACCTATTTTAGAAACCTTGGGAAATTAGGGCTTTCAGACTACCTAAATGGTGAGGTGGATGATATACAGGACATTATCTATCCTACACATATAGAGAATCTAGATGTCATCCCATCTGGCCCTATTTGTAATAACCCATTAGATTTGTTGGGAAATAATAATATGGAAGATTTGATCCAACTTATGAAAGAGCATTATGATCAAATCATATTAGATACTCCCCCTGTAGGATTAGTTAGTGATTATCTCATATTAATGCATCTAACTAATTTCAATATATATGTGGTTCGTCATAACTCTACCGACGTCAATTCATTGAGATGGATCAATGAACTTTACGATACTGAAAAGATCAAAAACCTAGGAATGCTTATTAACGATGTAAAATCTGTGCGTTCTTATGGCTACAGTGACGGGGGTAGTTATTATAGAGAAAAAGTTAATACATAAATATTACCGTTCATTCTAATTTAACCTTAATAGCATAATAAGAAAGCTAGCCAGTGAATTCTTCTATTCCTTTTATTAACAAACTCTTTAGCTCAAAAGGATTTGTAAAGTACTTAAAGAATACGTCTTGGCTATTCGGGGAACAACTTTTCACGATGGGAGTGTCCTTTATCATTGGGGCACTGCTCGCACGTCACTTAGGCACTTCTGGACAGGGGATTCTTAGCTATGGTCAGAGCTTTGGTGCTTTTGTTATAGTTATTGCTCGTTTTGGCCTGGATTCTATTGTCGTACGAAATCTCGTTAATCATCCTGAGGATTCTTATAAATACCTTGGCACAGCATTTTTCATGAAGCTTGCTTCTGCGGCGATAGGTATCATTGGTTTACTTCTTTTATTAAGTTCCTTTTCCATGTACCCACTTAATCAATATGTTCATCATGAACCTATTAAAAATTGGGTAATCATCATCATAGCTCTTGGTACCTTATTTCAATCATTTTATGTCATTGATTTCTATTATCAAAGTAAGGTAAAAGCGCGTTTTGCAGTGAGAGTAAGGCTTATTCAGTTCACGATATCTTCAATGTTAAAGGTACTCCTCATTTTTTACTTTGAAGCCTCGGTGATATGGTTTGCTGGAATTATATTACTTAACGAGGTACTTATCGCTCTCGGATTTTTTATTATTTATCAGTACAAGGAAAAGGCTTTATTTAAATGGTCTTTCGATTTTGAGGTTGCGAAGAAAATGGCACAGGATTCATGGCCTCTTATATTATCTGCTTTTGCATCTATTTTTTACATGAAAATAGACGTCATGATGATTACAAATATGCTGGGAAATGATGAAAGTGGGGTGTATTCTATAGCAGTAAGATTATCAGAAATCTGGTATGTAGTACCTGCAGTAATAACTAATTCTTTATTTCCCGCCATTGTGAGTTCCAAAAAGCAAAGTGCTACTTTGTATAATGACAGAGTTCAAAGCCTATATGATCTAATGGTGGTTATTGCTTTGTTTATCATATTGCCCATCACTTTTTTGGGATCGTGGCTTGACGATCTCATAGCTTTCATTTACTCCGAAGATTTTAGGCAAGCTGCAGGCGTATTACGTATCCAAATCTGGTCCAGCATATTTGTCTTTCTTGGCGTTGCCAGTAATTACTGGTTACTTACTGAAAACTTACAATATTTAGGATTATACAGAATTTTGATTGGTGCAGTAGTTAATGTAATCTTAAATTACCTACTGCTACCTACTATGGGAATCATGGGAGCCGCCATAGCAACACTTATTTCTCAGGCCTTTGCTTCTTATCTTGGATATTTAGTATCGAAGAAGACCTGGATTGTATTTTATATGCTGACAAAGTCCATTACCTTGATAAGTCTGACAAACAAAGTTCAAACAATGTTGAAAACCTATAGATAAGAACATGGAACAGAGTCATTCACAAGAAAAACTAGATACCCCTGTTCTTCTGATCATTTTTAGCAGGGAAGACACGACTTCAAGAGTTATTGAGGCACTGAGAAAAGTAAAACCTACCCGATTGTATATTGCTGCAGATGGGCCTAGATCCCATAAAGCAGGGGAAGCAGATAAATGCCAGGCTACCAGAGAAGCAGCGTTAAAGGTGGATTGGGATTGTGAAGTAAAGACCTTGTTTAGAGAGGAAAATGTTGGTTGCGGTCTAGGGCCATCCACTGCTATGGATTGGTTTTTTACCCATGAGGAAGCAGGAATCATTCTAGAAGATGATATTATTCCTCACCCTACCTTTTTCTATTTTTGTGAGGAGTTACTACTTAAATATAAGGATGATCAAAGAATTATGCAGATATCAGGAGGAAACTTTCAGGATGGGTGGAAGCGAGATAGAGCGTACTCTTATTATTTTTCTCAACATGGATCTATTTGGGGTTGGGCCACATGGAGGAGAGCCTGGAAGCATTTTGAATATCATGTACCTTACTTTGAGGAAGTAAAGGCCAAAGATTACATTAAAGATTTTTTCTTCTCACATCCTGCTACTTCTTATGTATTAGATAAACTTGAAGCAGCTTATCTAAAGAAGCCAGAAGTGAGTTGGTGGGACTATCAGTGGGATTTTGCCAAGTTTCTACATTCAGGGCTATCCATTGTCCCCAATAATAACCTAACAGAAAATATAGGCTTTGGAGAAGGAGCCACTCATACAATTACCCTTGAATCGAGATTTGAAGGTAGATACGCAGAAGAAATGGTATTTCCATTAATCCATCCTCCATTCATCGTTAGGGATACGGTATCCGAAAGTAGGTATTTCGATCGTTTCTACGTAGGAGGAACGTGGCAAAAAACTAAAATATTCATGAAAAATTTCGTTCCTAAATCGCTCTTAAAGCAGCCTTTTTCCTAATTCTACACAAAAGGAGTGATCCTTTTGAATGTTAAGCGATAAATTAAAACAATTATCAAAATCAGACACTAACGACAATAAATTACTTTTTCATATGGAGTCACAAATATTAGTATCGGTCGTACTCCCTACCTACAAAAGACCTAAATTCTTAAAAGCTGCCCTTGACTCTGTTGTTGCTCAAACTTATACTAATTTTGAGTGCATCGTGGTCAACGATTATCCTCCCATGAAGGAAGAAGTCGAAGAGATCGTTCAATCATATCAGGATTCACGTTTGAAAGTAGTTCATCATGAAAAAAATATGAATATCGGTCAGGCCAGAAATACCGGTATCGCAAATAGTAAAGGAGAAATCCTAGCTTTTCTGGATGATGATGATACTTGGTATCCTACTTATTTGGAGAAAAATGTAGCTACTCATCAAAAGCATCCTGAGGCGGGTATCGTATATTCAGGATATGTTCGCGAATGGATAGATGGCACTCTTAAATCAGCAGTAGTTCCTCCTGAAATCCCTCCCAAGGACAATGTTGCAAAAGCCATGTTAAGAGGAGATTTTACCATGCATAATGGTTCAGTCGTTACTGCTAAAGCGGAGTGCTTCAAGAAAGTAGGAGGATTTGATATTCACGTTTCTACTTTTGAAGATTGGGACATGTGGTATCGGATATGTCAGCATTATGGAGTAGCCTACATTGATGAACCATTAATGGTATATACACATCACTTGGGAGATAGAGGTTCTTCTAATATGACTCGCCGGTTACACGGACTTCACAAAGCGCAAGAGAAATACGGAGACATGGAGGATTTTAAAGCCTTTTTCGATAAATTCGAAATGTATGCCTACTACTATGAATTAAAAGGCAGAGTGTTAGCCGGATATCGAAAAGGAGTAGTAAAACTTACATTAGATTGTATTCGTAGGTGCAACATTTATACGGGCCATAACTTTAAAACCCTCATTAAAATGTTCGCTATACTCATCCTAGGTAAATCAAGCTTTATGGTAATAGATAACTAAAGAGGTGAACATTCATTTCTTTAGATAGATTCAAGCGTTAACCTTTTTATCAATAAGCTATGGCATATTTCATTTTTGTAATTGCTATCATGGTACTGGATTTAAAAGTACTAGGTGGGGATAATCTTGCAATGAAGGTTGGTCCTAGCTTATTGTTATTGTTAGGAATTCTAAAATTTGGGTTTCAGAAGAAAGGAGAAATTTTTGTAGGTAGATTAGTTGCTAAACGAGA
>CBDHFQ010000024.1:52500-179719 GCA_965262565.1 Bacteroidia bacterium | reverse complement strand
CCCAATTCCCTTCATGTTCTACAGAGGAAATATTGACAGCTTTACTTTCTTCATATTCTTTTAAGAGCGGATGATATTTGGCCAATACAGGTCTCAATACTTTATTCAGTACACCCACAGCTACATGACCCAAAGTTGTATCGTCTGCCTGTCCTGGCGTAGCAATGCCGGGGCCATATTTGCGCAAAATATCTCTCGTTGTCTGAAATAAGGTGTAAAAAGAGCTAAGTGCTTCTCTCAATAATCCTTCATCTTCCTTTAATTCCTGAACTGTTACGCGGGTTACGAGCTCCACATATATCTCCCAGGCAGCTTTTTGCTGTATCTCATCTATTTCCCATTCTCCTTCAATTCCCAAAAAACCCAGATTTACACCTAATTTTGAACTTTTTAAATTTTCCAGAAGCCATACAAACGAAATTCTTACTTTTCCATGAATTTATTATTTTATACGTAATTTGTCTAATCTTTCATCTAAGCATGAATTTAATTTCATGAAGACACAAATTTTTATCAATTATAGAATTATCCGACACATCCTATTTTGCGAAAAATCTCAGCAAAAATTCTTAGCACGAAAAGTTAGAAGAAGAGGTTTACTTTCTAGATAAAGAGAAATATTGGTTACCTGGTGATGAGTTCGAACAAATCATAGATCACCATCTCGATCAATGCTAAGGTAGTGTTAGTCCTTATCGGAAAAGGATGGCTAGATGCTAAAGATGAAGATTCGGAGTATGTAAGACTCATTAATGAGGAAGATTGGGTAAGAAGAGAAATAGAATGTGGCAGAAAAGAAGAAAAAAAAGATCATTATTCCCATATATTATTTACCAAGTCAGGAATCCCAACGAAAGGTTCACTGAATTATGTAGAAAGAAAATGTAAAATCTCTTAAATTTATTTCCTCAAAAAACTACATCACATTCATATATAAAGACTCTAGCCAATCCAGGGACGAATTAGATAAGCTAATAGCATAAAATGATAGAAGAAAAACTAGTTGAAAAGGGCCAACTTAAGCCTCAACCCTCATAACAATTCCACTCCTTACTTCGATCCCCAACAAGCTCAGGAAGAAGAATTGGTCCATATTAAACTGCAACTCACTCAAAAATATCCCATAATAGGTGATTATCGAAAGCCTACATCCGATTCCCCTTTTAAGGATCTATTTTATTTTGAAAAGGAAGATGCTGCTTTATTTTTTGGAAGGGCCCAGGAAATTTATCAATTATGCGAAGCAATTACGCAATATCCGTTTGCCTTACTTTATGGACTTTCAGGAGTAGGGAAATCCTCTATATTAAATGCTGGTGTTTGGGCTCGATTAGGAGATAAATTCCAAATTACTTACCTGAGACGAGAAAAAGAAAGGGGATTTCCTGCTCAAATAGACGCATTTATAGAAGAAAGAGGTCAATCAACAATCTCCATCATCCAAACCCCTATTATTGATTCTGGATCAGGTAGAAGAATTATATACAGATCCAGGAGTATCTCAGCAGGAAGAAATAGCTTCCTTTTTTCAACATATTTCCCACTTCCATCAAATGGGAAACGTCAAATTATTACTAGCTTTTCGATCGGAGCATTATGCATCCATCAGAAAAGAATTGAGAGAACAGCAATTGAATATATTGGACGATCAGGAAGTGTTGCTCAAGCCTTTATCATCTTTAGCCGTTAGAGAAGTATTAACAGGTATCCCAAATGATCTTAGATCTCCAAAAGCCAATTTAGACATTTGACATTGGGAGATAAACTGGTGGAAAGAGTCATTAAAGATTTACAGCCTCAGGATCATCCTGATTCACACATAGCCCCGCTATTACAATATCATTTAACCCATTTATGGGAAAAGGCTATAAAAGATAGCCCAAATGATTATTCACATATCCATTTTAGTGAGGAACAATATCTTAGCATAAAAAAAGATAATTTGCAGGAACTGTTTAAGGCTCAATTGACTAAACTGGAAGCCTTTTTCCCCAAAGCAGTAACAAGTGGATTGGTCCTGGACATCCTCAATGAATTTACCAGCCCACAATTAACAGCAAGCAGCCAACAGGATCAGCAATTACTGAATGCATATCAAAATGTAGATGGAATAGAAGATATGTTAATGGGCATTAAGCAGCACACAAGATTATTAATGGGTATAGGTACGCTCGCGCATCCTGTTAGCAAATTGGCCCATGACGCCCTGGCACCTATTATTCGATATGCCTTCCAGGAATCTGATTTAGCCGCCCAAAGAGCCAGAAGAATCGTAGAAACGAAAACTCGGGAGAAAAAAGCGGGAATAAAGCCCGATTTTAGTGAAACGGATATTAACATCATAGAGGAAGCAATAGGATATATGCGGCATATTCCTGCTGACATTTGGCAAATTATAGAGAGGAATAAAGACACAGTACCAACGTCAACGAAATGAGCGTTTTTCCTTAGCCCAAAATACGGCCCAAGCGAGCATAGAACATCTAGCCTATGAACGAGCTTTAGAACATGTTCAAATAGCCTCGCGTGAAGGTATACATACACATGAGTTAGAAAACATAGGCTAAAGAAATCCTTTTTCCTACGCTGGAATTAGCAAATTGGCACTTAATGAAAGAAAGCTTGACATTTTTAGCGGATAAGGGAAATGCCAATGTAGGGGCCATAATAAGTTTGTTAGAGAATGAAGTATATGAAAAAGAGGTACTTCTGAAAAAATGGAAAGAATGGGATGTGGACCTACTGAAAAAAATGCAACAGCAGTATGTTCCGAATATGATCTATGTAGAAGGGGGAACTTTCCAAATCGGAAGTAAAGGCGGTTACCTTATTCAAATGGGAAGTAATGACGGTTTTTTTAAGGATGAGAAACCCATCCATGCGGTAGAATTAAGCAACTTTTATTTAGGAAGTACTCTCTATTACTTGCTGGCAATATGGCCTTTACTGTTTAGCGACCCATAAAGAACTACCCCGTGATCAGGGATTTGGTAGAGGAAATAAACCAGTAGTAAATGTGAATTGGTATGAAGCAATAGCCTATTGCAATTGGTTAAGTGAGCGAATGGGATTTGAAAAAGTGTATACCATTGATGAGCAGGAAGTGGATGTAGACTGGAATAAAAATGGATTTAGATTACCAACTACCGCTGAATGGGAATATGCGGCCAGAGAAAGAGGTAAAGAGGTACGATATGGTAATGGAAAAGAGAAAGCCGATCCAGATGAAATGAATTTTGATTCAGGGCATGGGTATAATAAAACAAAACGAAATAGCCACATCTGGAATGAGGAAAAAGTTCCGCATATAAAAGGCAGAGGTTCCACCACAGATGTTCATACTTTTGCTCCTAATGCATTAGGATTATATGATATGAGTGGAAATGTATATGACTGGTGCTGGGATTGGTATGATGAAAATTATTATCAGCAATTTAACGATCATGAGGCTCCGGCAAAAAATCCGCGCGGGCCGGAATCATCTCCTGAAAATCTGCGAGAATATCGCGGAGGTTCATGGTATAATGCTGCCATTCATTGCCGTTGCGCCTATCGCAGCAGGGACCGCTCCTATCTATCAGAATGATGTCATTTGGTTTTCGTGTCGCCCGGTGCTATTAATCCTCTATTCTTTTAGGCTTTTACCCTTTTTTATCCGGCCGAAGGCCGGTGACGAATTTTTTTTTAAAAATCACTTTGACACGCTTCTTAGCCATCCTCCAGTCATTCGCCCTATTTCATCTAATTTACTGAAGAGTTTTTGAAAAGAGCTTGAATTCATGATAAATCAGTTGGAAAAATTATAAAAAATAAAATCTGTATATTTCTCTCACATTTAACTATTTCGTTTTCATTATTTCCATGGACACACAGCTTTTTATTAATTATAGGCGTTCAGATACAGCTTCATTTGCCGAATACTTGGCATTATCTCTCACCAACCAAATTGCAGAAGGAACCTATTTTCTAGATACTGAAACCATTAAAAAAGGAGAATACTTCTCAGAAGTGATTGAAAAACACTTAATGAAGGCTGAGGTCCTACTTGTTCTGATCGGTCCAGGCTGGTTAGATGCAGCAGATGAATTTGGAGAAAGGCGAATCAGAGATGAAAATGATTGGGTGCGGAAAGAAATAGAATTGGCTAAAGAAAAAGGCAAACACATTATTCCCATTTTTTATCAAAATCCAGATATTAAGCAAATAGAAACTTATCTTTCTAAAAGAGTACCCTCAATCGCATTTATATCTGAAATCAATTATATAAGCATAGCGGAGCAGAATCGCAAAAATGACCTACAAATCTTAATCTCCGAACTCATTGGAACAGGAAAACTCACCGCCAAATCTACGCCTCAAGCTATTCCCACTTTTAATCCCCAACAGGCTGAGGAACAAGAATTGGCCCATATCCAACGAAAACTCCAGGACCAATACTCCGATTCTTACTAAATACCAAATTCCCAAAGCCAAATCCCCATATAAAGGCCTGGCGTACTTTCAAAAAGAAGATGCAGCCCTGTTTTTTGGACGATCAACTGAAATCTATCGCTTGTGTGAAGCATTATCTCAGCATTCCATTGTCCTATTGTATGGATTGTCAGGTGTGGGAAAATCCTCTATTCTTAATGCAGGGATCATGCCCAGATTGGAAAAGAAATATAACATCATCTATGAGAGAAGAAATAAAGATATGGGATATGAACAACAACTACTTCCCTTTCTCAATCCATTACAAGCGCATAATGATAGCTCTCAATGTTCTGACAATCGCCCTATTTTCCTCATACTCGACCAATTAGAAGAAATATATGCTGATCCTCGTCCCAATAAAGCAGCAGAGATTCAGTCCTTGTTTCAATATATAGGCCAACTCAATCGCTCCCATCCATCTCTCAAATTGTTATTAAGCTTTAGAGCCGAATATGTGGCGCATGTAAAAGAAAGATTGAAGGAAGAACACATATTACCCATTGCCGCTCAGGAAATTTTTCTGGAACCCCCTCAATACCCAAAAAGTCAAAGAGGTATTAAATGGCATTCCCCAAAATGAACAACTTGCCAATCAATATCATAAACTGAACATAGAAGGCGATCTGCTGGGACAATTAGTAAGCGATTTAAATACCAATTCACATCAGGATTCGCATATTGCCCCTTTGCTTCAATATCATCTCACGCGTTTATGGGAAGAAGAAGAAAAACTATGTACCAATGACCATCAAGCTATCACATTTACCCTTACGCATTATCTCCGACTTAAAAAAGACTCTTTATCAGAACTATTTGAAGACCAACTAGCACAATTAGCTAACACATATCCCAAAGAAGTGAATAGTGGATTGGTCCTGGATATCTTATATGGTTACACAACCGATACAGCTACTGCCACCAGCCAACTCAATCAAACCGTCATCCATCGCTATCCGCATATCGAACAATTACCTGCCTTACTTGATGCGATTAACAATCAAACTCGAATTTTAATAGGTACAGGAAAAAAAGATCAGCCTGTATCGCGATTGGCGCATGATGCACTAGCTCCTATTATTCGCAGCAAATTTCAGGAATCCGATTTAATGGCTCAGCGCGCTCAGAGAATTGTAGAAGCCAAAACGAGAGAAATAAAAGCGGACATCAAGACGAGTTTTAGCGAAACAGATATAGCCATCATCCTGCAAGCGCGTCCTTTTATGCAGTACATTCCTGGAGAAGTGTGGGAAAAGATTGAGCAGGATAAGAAGAAATATCAAGCTCAAAGGGAATCCCGTTTTACCTTATTTAAACATGAGGCCAGTAATTGTATAGAGCATTTAGCATATGAAAAGGCATTCGATCGTCTACAATTAGCTGCTTTAGAAAATTTCCAAACAGAAACCTTACTTCCCTTAGCTAAAGAAATCCTTTTCCCTGCGCTGGAATTAGCAAATTGGCACTTAATGAAAGAAAGCTTGACATTTTTAGCAGATAAGGGAAATGCCAAGGTAGGGGCCATAATAAGTTTGTTAGAGAATGAAGTATATGAAAAAGAGATACTTCTGAAAAAATGGAAGGAATGGGATGCGGAATTACTGAAAAAAATGCAGCAGCAGTATGTTCCGAATATGATCTACGTAGAAGGGGGACCTTTTCAAATGGGAAGTAAAGACGGTTTTTTTACGCAGGAGAAACCCGTACATGCGGTAGAATTAAGCAACTTTCAGTTAGGAAGTACCTCTATTACTTGCTGGCAATATGGCCTTTACTGTTTAGCGACCCACAAAGAACTCCCCCGTGATCAGGGATTTGGTAGAGGAAATAAACCAGTAGTAAATGTAAGTTGGTATGAAGCAGTAGCCTATTGTAATTGGTTAAGTGAGCGAATGGGATTTGAAAAAGTGTATACCATTGATGAGCAGGAAGTGGATGTAGACTGGAATAAAAATGGATTTAGATTACCAACTAGCGCTGAATGGGAATATGCGGCCAGAGAAAGAGGCAAAGAGATACGATATGGTAATGGAAAAGAGAAAGCCGATCCAGATGAAATGAATTTTGATTCAGCGCATATATATAATACCTATGATGATGTTAAACCAATTGTTCATCCTGAAAAAGTTCCCGTTACAAAAGGAAGAGGCCAAACGACAGATGTATATTCTTTTCAACCCAATTCCCTGGGCTTGTATGATATGAGTGGAAATGTATGGGATTGGTGCTGGGATTGGTATGATGAAAATTATTATCAGCAATTTAACGATAATGAGGCTCCGGCAAAAAATCCGCGCGGGCCGGAATCTTCTTCAGATGGGTATCGAACTTATAGAGGGGGCTCCTGGTACAATGCTGCCATTCATTGCCGTTGCGCCTATCGCAGCTCAGGAACCTATCCTAGCAATCAGGTTGATAACGTAGGTTTTCGTGTCGCCCGGTGCTATTAATCCTTTATTCTTTTAGGCTTTTACCCTTTTTCATCCGGCCGAAGGCCGGTGACGAATTTTTTTTTGAAAAATCACTTTGACACGCTTCTTAGCCATCCTCCGGTCATTCGCCCTATTTCATCTAATTTACCGAAGAGTTTTTGAAAAGAGCCTGTATTGAATAATCCTAATTCAAAGCACAAACGAAATAAATACCGACTTTGCTCTATGCGTACATTTATCTTAGTCAAGATGGCTCTTTTTTTGTTCACTGGCGAAAAATAAGCTTCTATTAATAATTCCTGAATATCTAATAATTGATTTTGTAAACGCGTGCCCAGGGTAAATTTATAATCTCTGGGAACATTGTGAATAATGGGCATGGCCTCTTTCATCAAGTCATACATTTTTGCAATAATCGTATCTTTGTCCATCTTTCATCTTATGAAAACCTATCAATACCTTTATTCTCACATTACTTCTTTTGACAATTTATGGAAAGCTGCGCAAAATGCACGCAAAGGAAAGCGATTTAAAGATTATGTGAGCCGATTTGAATTTCAATTGGAACGAAACCTCTTTCAGTTACAAAAAGAATTAATTGGCCATACTTATCAACCAGGGAACTATACTTCCTTTATGATTCACGAACCCAAATTACGCATGATCAGTGCCGCTCCGTATAAAGACAGAATTGTACATCATGCGCTGATGAATATCATGGCTCCTATATTTGAAAAAACCTTTATTTTCGATAGCTATGCAAATCGAATCGGGAAAGGAACTTATGCAGCTATCGAAAGGTATCAACACTATGCAAAAAGCTTTCCTTATATTTTAAAATGCGACATTCAGAAATTCTTCCCCAGCATTGACCATGAAATACTAAAAAAAGAAATCCGATGGAAGATTTTATGTAAGGATACCTTATGGCTGAGCGATCGGATTATTGACGGTTCCAATCCTCAATTAGCTCCATATGTATTTTTTGAAGGGGATGATCTATTCACTCCTAATAAAAGAAGAAAAGGACTGCCTATTGGAAATCTTACCAGTCAGTGGTGGGGCAATATCTATTTGAACCGATTGGATCATTTCATTAAGGAAGAGTTAAGAGTACCTGGATATATTCGGTATGTAGATGATTTTGTCTTATTTGCACATGATAAAAGCGTCCTTCATGATTGGAAAAATCGCATCATAGCATTTCTGAGTTCCTATCGATTAGTTTTGCACCGAAATAAGACACATATATATAGTGTTCGGAGTGGCGTACCTTTTTTAGGCTTTAAAGTTTATCCGCAGTATCGGATGGTGCTAAAACCAAGTGTAAGGAGATATGTGAGATATACACGCAAAAAGCTGCTTCTTTTACGAACGGCTAAATTGTCTCCTAAAAAATTCGAACATGGATTAAATAGTTGGCTCGGTCATATCAGATTTGGCCCATCCAAAAGGTTGGAACATCGAATTTTTTTCTATATTCGAAATCAAGGGGTAAAGCTGAGTCAGCGCCGAAAAGGTTCCTGGTATATTCAGGATAAGGCGTAAAATGCCGTTGCGCCTATCGCAACAGGAACAATCCTATCAATCAGAATGATAACATAGGTTTTCGTGTCGCCCGGTGCAGATTTTTGGTCAGAATTGACTCGTTTACGGATGTTTCAAGCGTACCTTATGTAAGCACGAGTTTTATCCTGTCTTAAATAGAGACGAATACATCGATTCAAGGAGCGGCTGGTACATAGGGGAAGGTCGTTCCCCTTTTTAAGAAACTAATGCCACATTAACCTATGTCGGAATCAAGTCAAGCTTCCATTTTCCTCAATTACCGCAAAAAGGACGGATTAGGTCATGCAAATAGCCTTCGGACCAAACTTGAAACCTATTTTGGGGAAGGAAGTGTTTTTCAGGACAATTTTAACATCAAGCCAGGAGACGATTGGGCAAAAATAATTCCTGAAAGTATACAAAAGTGTCGTATCTTTTTGGCGCTGATTCACGATGATGAGTGGTTTACAACTGAAAAAATCATTAATAAATACGGAACAAAAGAAAGACGTCTATTTCAGGCCGATGATTGGGTACGCAAAGAAATTCGATTGGCATTGGAACAGCATAAACCGATCATTCCCATCCTTGTTCAGGGCAAAGTCAACCTCTGGCCTTCTAATGAACAAGAAATAGAAGATGCCGCCCCTTCCGACATCAATTCCCTCTTCCACCTCCAATTTGAACACTTTGATGCAGACAAATTCGAAAACAGCATCTCCCTACTAGTTGACGCAATTACCCAAAAGGCAGATATTCCCATTATCTCTGATGAAAATACACCTGAACAAATAGCTGAACCCGATCCCCTGATACATCTTCCTTATGATCCTGAACTTATAAAAGATTTATGTCATTTAGATGCTCCCTATTTAGGGCTGAACTATTTCCAAAAAGAACATGCCCCTATATTTTTTGGGAGAGAACACGAAATCCGAGAATTATTTGATGATAAAATCAATACGCTCGAATCCAGGCAAATCCTTCTTTTTTATGGTGCCTCTGGTATCGGAAAATCATCCCTTTTACATGCAGGGTTATTTCCTCGACTGGAACATCAAGGTTGGTACGTAGGCTATCAAAGAAGATCAAAATCACAGGGGCTTCATCAGGATCTGATAGCCGAAACCCAAAAAGCCATGGACAGTGATCACCATCCCAAACTCATCTTACTGGATCAGGTAGAAGAAATGTATACTGATCCTGGACTGGAACATGAAATATCCCTATTTTTTGATCAACTAAAACACACCTTAACCCATCATTTTGAATTACGCTTTATCCTCAGTTTTCGAAAAGAGTATTTGGCGGATATATTGGATAGATTGAAGGATCAACAAATCCATTTCAAGCGTTTTTCCTTAGAGAGCTTATCAGAAAAGGGGATACGAAAGGCCATACATGGCATTTTCCAATATGCTGATATCAAAGAACAATTTCCCGATTTAGGAGATTTAGATCCCCAACTGGAAGAAGCATTAGTACAGGACATCACAAAGGATAAACAATCTCATATTGCGCCTTTACTTCAATATCAACTTAAAACCATATGGGATCAAGCTAAATCTCAAGCGAATGGCGGCAAAATCCATATGAAGAAAGCACATTATTCCAGCGAATCCTCTCTTCAATCTTTTTTGGAAGCTCAGAAATTACCCATTGTCAACAAAAAATACCCCAAAGAAGCAGAATCGGGCCTTATCAATGATATTCTCTATTATTACACCACTGAAAGAGGTACAGCTGCTACTCGAGAAAACAAAGCCTACTTGGAAAGATACCGCCACATTCCATCTGATATACTGGAGAATATCCAATTGACCCTCAAAAATGAATATATACTCATTGCTTTAACTAATACAAAAACACCATCCTGTAAATTAGCTCATGATTCCCTGGCACCCATTATCAGGGAGCGTTTCTTTACTTCTTCATCCCCGGGCCAAAAAGCTCAAGCCATTATGGAAGGGAAAAAAAGGGCACATTCACAAGTAGATGAAATGGAGTTTAGCACTATGGATATCCAATTAATCGAAGCAGGAAAATTGGGAATGGCGGCTATTCGGAATGACATTTATGCCAAAATTCAACATGATTATCAGATGTATGAAGAGCGAAAGCATAAGCGATTTGAATTGGGCATACTGACAGCCAGGAAAAATATAGCAGATCTGGCATTGGAAAAAGGATTGGAACAATTAGAAGTGGTAGCATTAGAAGGAATGGGAGCAGAAAAACTGATCCAGCTTGCTAAAGAAGTGCCTTATCCTGCCTGGGAACTGGAACAATGGGATTGCTTAAAGCATGGTTTTACTTTTTTACGGACAATGGGAGATGCGAGTGTGTCTTCTCTCCTCAATCTGCTGGAAAATGGGGTAAATGATCGCGATTTTATCCGTAAGCAATTGAAAGCGTGGGATGGAGAATGGTTCCAACACATGGAGCATCAGTTTTTTCCACAATTAGTAGATGTTGAAGGGGGAACATTTCAAATAGGGAGTGAGGATGGGTATTTCAAGTCAGAAAGTCCTGTTCATGAAGTGGAAGTGAGCGATTTTCAGCTTGCTACAACTCCCACTACTTTTTGGCAATATGGACTGTATTGTATGGCCACTAATAAGGATCTTCCCAGAGATCAGGGATATGGGAGAGGATATAAACCTGTCATTAATGTTAACTGGCATGAAGCGGTAGCCTATTGTAATTGGTTAAGTGAAAGATTAGGCTATGAGAAGGTATATGAAATAGATGGAGAGAATGTAGAAGCGGATTGGGATAAACATGGCTTTCGCTTGCCCACGAGTGCAGAATGGGAATATGCTGCGCGAGAAAGAGGCAAATCTATTCGATTTGGCAATGGAACAGATATAGCCGATCCGGATGAAATGAATTTTGATTCAGCGCATATATATAATACCTATGATGCTATTAAACCAATTGTTCATCCTGAAAAAGTTCCCATTACAAAAGGAAGAGGCCAAACGACAGATGTATATTCTTTTCAACCCAATTCCCTGGGCTTGTATGATATGAGTGGAAATGTATACGATTGGTGCTGGGATTGGTATGATGAAACTTATTATCAGCAATTAGTGGATTCGGCTAAGCCCGTTAAAAATCCGCGCGGGCCGGGATCTTCTCCTTCTTCTCAACGGGTTATAAGAGGAGGTAGCTGGATAGAAGCATCCGTCCATTGCCGTTGCGCCTGTCGCGGCAGGTACAATCCTATCCTTCAGTATGGTAGCGTTGGTTTTCGTGTCGCCCGGTGCTATTAAGCCTTTATTCTTTTAGGCTTTTACCCTTTTTTATCCGGCCGAAGGCCGGTGACGAAATTTTTTGCGTTTTTTACGTTGAGCTTTCAACTAGCGGCATTTGCTTACTCCATCCGCAAAGCATCTACTGGCCTGGCTTTAGCCGTAATAATGCTCGATCGTATGATAGTCAAAAAGGCCAGCAAAAGCAGCATTCCTATGGGCACCAAAAACAGGTCCCATTGAATCTTTATTCGGTAAGGATATTCCTGTAGCCAAGCGGTAATGGCCCAATAAGTAAAGGGAACAGCCAATATACCCGCCAGCATAATCAGCAGCCCACTTTCCGAGGCCATGAAATTGCTAAAAGGGATTTTTTGAAAAAATATATCTTGTCAATTCCTCGCCTTAGGAAAGTGGGATTTAAAAGACTTAATACGGAATTACCTTCATTAAGGATTGATCCTCTGTAAGAGCTTTTTCGCCTCCATATTTCTTTTATCCAATTGAATGGCGAGGTCCAATTTTTCTCTTGCCTGAGATATTTTCCCCATGTGATCATAAGCTACCCCAAGCAAATAATTGATATAAGATGACTTGGGATAAGATGTCATTATTTTCGTCCCTAAATCAATGGCTTCCTCATATCGTCCCAACCGAATAATAAAATGGATAGCCGATTGCCAATCTTTTACAGTAAATTGATCGGGATGAATGAACCCTTCCATATTCGGATGATTCCTTAAACAATAAAAAGCGGGTAAATATGTATTCCAATGTGAATTCTTCCTTAGGGCGGTTGTTATAATACGAATAGCCTCTTCTTCTTGATCCAGTCTTAAATAAGCCAGCACTATTTTACTATACATTCCATACCATCCCTCCAACATATCTTCAGCTTCTAGTAATAATCTTTCTCCTCTTTTCATGTTACCAATATTGATGGCATAAAGAGATTGGTTCAATCGAATGCGGCCGTAGTGAAACTGCAATAATTTATTCAGATCTGTAAATGGCGTCGGGGAATGATCTACCCTGAGATCTATTTGGTTAAACCATTCATTATTGGAGCCTTTCACAACCAGGGCGGCTGATTGTTTACCACTGATCTGACCACCTGCTTGTTGGCCAGCTAACAGACTCTCTAATAATCGACTGGCCAAGGTACCTTGACTTTGTTCAAAGGTTTCAGCCATTTGCGTTAACACACTATCAGACAGCTGATTTCCAAGTACCACATAATCCTTGTTAATGAGATGTGAAGCTGTTCCGTTCCAATAGGCCAAAGCTTCTCCGGTAAAGGCATATATGTTTCCATGCTGATCCATACCTGCTACTTGTCTGAAATGAGCCTCGGGATCAGTGCTTCTGGTCAATTGAATAGCCTCTTCGATGGACTTATCCTTGTTAAGCGCCTTAAATCCTTCTATCGCATAAGAGGGTTCCGTTTCTGCAATCACTGAAAAGGCTCCTACACCAGGTTCTATATAAATGGTAGAATTGCCTACATAAATATTGTTTGTGGCTACGGCTATGCCCCATTCCTGCTGATCCTTATCATAGGCCATAATGGAAAAGGTCGCATGTATGTTCCTTTCGGTGAGTAAACTAGGAAGGTTTTGCCCATTTCCCCGAAAAGGAAAACTCAATAACATCAATGTTAAGAACAACAATGATAAGAGTGTATGTCGATACTTCATGGAATCTGGATGAGTAGTAATTATCCTCGTATCAACAGATGCCAGATTAGGGAATAGGTTTGAATCCTACACCAAAAAATAAAGTAGGTCGATTAAAAAAATAAGTTATGGACTTACTATCAATGCATTGGGAAACACGCCAATTTCGGTTTCTTCTTCTTCCAGCACCTCTAAAGTAGTCAAATCAACAACATTATATTTTCCCGGGGGACCTGAAGCGCCTTCGACCACGTGATGCGGGGGGTCCGCTCCTCCTATATTCTCAGACGAAACAAATAACAATCGGCGAGTCGGATCTATATCTAATCCATGAGGCCTGTGTCCAAGTCGATATATATTTTGAATAAACTCCAGATTCTCAGTATCAATGACAGTAACACACCCCCTCATACTTCCTTGTTCGGTAAAATTATCTTCATTGGCGCATGCGACATACAGCCGTTCATCCTGAGCATCATATGTCATTAAGCGGGGAAATTCTCCCGTAGGAATCTGGGCGACTAACTCATCTGTAGCTGTATCAAATACCCTTACTTCATCCGTTTCATTACAGGTGATAAATAATAGCGATTCATCAGATGAAAGCACACATTGATAAGGCTTTAGTTGAGTAGAAGGTCTGGGGACGCTTCCATCTACATCCGGGCCAAGTAATATTTTATCCAGGCCCGTAAATCCATTTTCATCCAAGGTGATTTTTGCATAGTAATTCCCCGAATTAGCTGTAACATATATAGTGCTAAAATCAGCAGTAGCTGCTATTCCATGGGGTTGGGCAATAAAATCATTATCTCCTCTTTCCTGGGAGATGATTTCCATGGTGTTTACATTGAGTAGCGTTAATCTGGGGGTTCCTACATCATCGTTCCAATGAGTAATGACTGCTCTTTCCCCGTCGGGATGAATCGCTATCAAGGCAGGTTGGGCATCGACCTCTACTCTCCCTTCAAATTCGTAATTATCCGTTCGGTATTTTTCTACAATGCTTCCCCTTAAGAGCGAGACCAAAAAGAATTCTCCATTGGGGGAGAGACTGATGAAATGTGGAGCTTCTTCACTACTTCCTTTGATTTGTCCTACTTCTATAAAACGCGTGATGAGGTTGGTCTGAATATCTGACACTGCTACTAAATCACTTCCTGCGCATAGAGCAAATACCTTTCCTGTAGTTCGAGCCAATTGTTCTTCCCAGGGAATTTCTCCATTACAATTAGGCGCTCCCTCTACTATCCACTCTCTTAACGTTCTCACCTGATCGAAGCTTAAGCGTGTGGCTGGGGGAGGAGGCATAATGGGAGTAGCTTGAGTCCCTAATTCGGGAAATTGATTTGCATGCTGGAACACATGGGACCAGTCCGGTTCAAATGGAATGACTACCGCCCCAAAATTCGACCCCTTTAATAAATCATTCCAGGTTTGAAGGTTGAGATTCTCCGGCGCATTGGAACCTACATGACAGCCCGAAACTGCACAGTTCTGAGAAATGATTTGCCCTACTTCTTCCGGATAACAACTGGCTGGTGCAACTACTTCATTGGTACAGCTGGAAAGTAGTACTAACACCATTAAACTAACTATCAGAAAATTGCGCTTATCTATAAAAAATGCTGCTGTGAATGTGTTCATATTTGAATAACCCCTAAAATTCAGCTTATTTAGCTTATATATGCTTCTAACAATATTAACATCTATTACCCTATTCATAATTGACTTATCTCATATCTTTTCATTGACTAAAATTACGCTATGATACGTATTGGATTACTGGGTGTGGGGCATCTGGGAAAAATTCATCTTAAACTGTTAACATCTATTCCTGAGTTTGATGTGGTAGGATTTTATGATGCTGATCCCGAGGTAGCTGCTGTGGTTTCAGAGGAGTTTGGAGTGAAAGCATTTGCTGATAGCGATTCGCTTTTCGAAGAGGTAGATGCGCTGGATATCGTAACACCTACAGTTTCACATTTTAAATATGCGCGTCAGGCGCTTTTGGCTGGAAAACATATGTTCATAGAAAAGCCTCTGACTCACACCATTAAAGAAGGCGAGGAACTGTTACACATATATAATGATTGGGAAAAAGAGCAAGGAAGCTTAGCTCCTGTGGTACAGGTTGGTCATGTAGAACGATTTAATCCTGCCTATTTGTCCATAGAAGATAAAACGGTTTCCCCCAAATTTATTGAAGGACATCGGCTGGCAAAATATAATCCCAGGGGAACTGATGTTTCTGTGGTCCTAGATCTGATGATTCACGATATTGATGTAGTCCTGAGTGTCGTAAAATCAGAAGTTACACAGATAAGTGCCAGTGGAGTAGCAGTAGTGAGTGATACCCCAGACATCGCTAATGCCAGAATAGAATTTGAGAATGGATGTGTGGCGAACTTAACGGCGAGTAGAATTTCGGTGAAAAATATGAGGCGATTGAGGATGTTCCAGAAAAATTCCTATCTGGCCATAGATTTTTTAGCGAAAAAGGCTGAAGTGTTTTCCATCTCAGATGCACCTGTAGGAATGATGAGCTTAGAGATTGACACTGGTAAGGATAAAAAATACCTTGTTTATGAATTGCCAGAAGTGAAGGAAGTAAACGCCATTAAGATGGAATTGGAAGAATTTGCAAGTTCTATGATGCATCGAACTTCCGTAAGAGTTCCTTTAGAGGATGGATTTAATGCATTATCAGTAGCACATCAGGTGCTGAATAAAATTGAGGAGTCAGTTTCTAGGGTATTGGAGAAGGAGTTGGGTCAATAGCTCGTGTGAGTAGTAATTCGGCGGCTACTTCTACTATCTCAACTGGTTTCCTGGGATACTTGATTCTCTCTCAAGATTCCACCAGGCGATCCATTGAATTAAATTGATTATGCCGGAGTAAATAGTATCCTGGAAGTTCTCGAGGATTTAAATTGATATGGTTAGCTATTTTGTATGTTAATAGTTGGCCTTTCAACATAATCTTACCCTTTTTTTTTATGATTGCTGCTTTTTGACCAATTTTTAGGTAAACCTATTTTTAGGGTCTTGAATCATACTTATTGATTGGTCCAATTCGTTTAAATGTTGATTGAATAAATACTGTGTAGACAATACCCTTTTACATTAAATAACATTAGGTGTATTTAAGAAATGTATATGGCTAATAGCTCCTTTTATTTCATAGGATTATCTATCCTGGGATTGTTCATCTTTCTCCCTTGTCCTACTTCTTATATATATGGCTATAATAATAGCATAATTAATAGGAAGGTAACAAAAGGCCATAGGGAACATGTGCATAATCCTCATCGCATGGTAGTTGATAATGGACCTGAGAAAGCGCTTAATAATGGGAAAAATGTATTGCTGATCATGTTAGACGATCTTAATGACTTCCTTGGAGCTTTTGAGGGACATCCACAGGTGATAACACCAAATATTGATCGATTAGCCGAAAAAGGAGTAGTATTTTCTAATGCCAGCGCTACTTCTCCTATTTGTAATCCATCCAGAACGGCACTTTTAACCGGTAGAAGGGCACATGAGACGGGTATAATGTCGAACGATGAAGGATACTTCAGAGAATTTTCTGAGGAATGGGTGACTAAATTGACCACACTACCTCAATATATGGGGCAAAACGGATACGAAACTGTGGGCCAAGGGAAGTTGTTCCACTATCATTCTCATAGCAGAGGGGAGTTCCAAACAGTTGGTCCTGGAGGAGCTGGTTGTCCTGAAGGGCCTGATATAGAAAGGGTTCCTGGCACGAATCTCGAATGGAGCGAATCGGATGCCAGATTAGAGGAATCGGGGGATTGGAAAAGTGCTAATTATGGAGTTTCCTTTCTGCAAGAAAGTCATGATAAGCCATTTTTTCTCGGGATAGGTATTTTCAGGCCTCACCTTCCCTGGCATGCACCGAAAGAATATTTTGATTTACTTCCTCCAGTGGATGATATTATCTTACCTCCTTATCTGGAAAATGATTTGGAAGATACTTTTGGGGAAAGCAATATGGCTTTGGAAGAAGTGCTGAAACAAGGACAAACCAGAAGATGGAAAGAAACGGTTCGCGCTTATTTAGCGAGTATTATGTTTGCGGATGCCTGTGTGGGGCATTTACTGGATGCCTTGGAACAGTCATCATATGCTGAAAATACCCTGGTAGTTCTGGTAAGTGATAATGGATTTCATGTAGGTGAAAAAGAACACATACATAAATTTACTATGTGGGAGAGGTCGGTTAAAGCTCCTATGATAATGTATGATCCAATCGACGGTCAATCAGGTGTTTGTGAGGTGGCAGTATCGCATCAGGATATTTATCCGACGATCTTAGATCTAACTGGAGTTACTACTCCTGAATTTCCTGTTCGTGGTAGAAGCCTTAAGCCATTGATACAAAATCTTCAGGCTAATTGGTGTGGAGCTGCCCTAAGTACACATAAAGGGCATCATTCCTTTCGTTCAAACAGATATCGTTATATCCGATACAAGAATGGGAGAGAGGAATTGTACGATCATCAAGTAGATCCAAACGAGTGGACGAATGTAGCTAAAGATGCTGGATATAATGAGATACTAATAGAGCATCAGGAAGCCATGGATGAGATGTTGAATCACAATGAGAACCCTACCTTATCAGATTGTTCTTATAATCCCATCGTCCCAATTTCTAAGGTAGCGGCTAAACTAAAGATCTTTATGGAAGGCTTTTTAAAGGTTGATACAAGTGAAATGCATAATATACTAGCACAAAAAAATCTTCTTCCTTCCCTTCAACCTTTTAATTATACTCCCTTTTCCTATGATGGAGAAGAAACAATATCTGAAGTTACTGATCGGTTAACTGATTGGGTATTGGTAGAACTTAGGTCAAAAGACGATCCTTCTCAGGTGATTCAAAGAAAGGCAGCACTAATAGATGTGGATGGTATTGTCCACGATACCGATCAGGAAGAAACCGTGGAATTTGAAAACGTGGACGAAGGGGCATACTATATAGCTATATATCAAAAGAGTCATTTAGCCATATTGAGCGGAGTACCTGTAAATTTAACTGCTGATAACCCCACCTTCTATGATTTTACGTCAAGTCTCCAAAGTGCTTATGGAAATGAACAGCTGGTAAATATTGGAGGTAAATATGCCATGATTTCCGGAGATTTTGACCATAATGGAGTTGTGAACAATAAAGATTTCAATTCCTGGAGTACACAGGCTGCTAAACTTAATGAATATCTTTCGGTAGATGCAGATGGAAACGGCATCATCAACAACCTCGATTTTAATCTATGGTACAAACGGAATAGTAAAATTGGAGATCCTATATTATCTAAAGAATAAGCTGACAACGTCCATTCCTTCGCTATGAAAGTATTCTTCCAGGATTGGAGGACTACCTTTTTATTCTTGGTCCACAGCTTTTGAAAGCCTTTAATAACATCATATCTTCTTTTGAGAATATGTACCCCCTTTTTTTCCTTGGGGATGTAAGGTCATTATTTTTTCTTCTTCGCACATATCATCATTTTTAGTGGTGCTACGACCTTTCTTTAAGATTTAACCAATAACGGTATTAGGTACTTCAGCAGAATTTCGAAGGGTAATTTGCCCCTCCAATTCCCATAATTGCCACCAGTGAAAACCACAACAGCATCATAATCCGCCAATATCATAATGTACTGACCCCCATTCCCTGAGGCAAAAAGGACTTCCGTTTTAATGTCTTTAAATTCGATGACCTCTTTATACCAATAATATCCATAGGTTGCAGATCGATAAATTGCATCATCCATTTTAGCAAATCGCAAGAAGGCAAAATCTATATCTAATTGACAATCTGTAGATTCAATGAGCCATTCTTGACTTACGATCTGTTTATTGCCCCATCTGCCCTCATTATACACTAACTCACCTATCTTCAGCATGTCCATAGGCTTAATGAAAAAAGATCCCGCTGTCATTCCTCTTCCTTTTGGAGATAGGGTCCATTTGTAATCAGCTATCCCCAATGTACGAAACAGAAAGCTATCTGCAAAACTCATGATAGACATAGAAGTGGCTCTTGAAATTACCTCTCCTAATAGCATAGGAGGGATAGAAGAATAGGACCAATTATGGCCTGGATTAACCTGCATCTCTACATTTAAACAATAGTCAATCCAATCTTTTTTATCCCACATTTCCGTTTCACAGTCAGGCCCTATGCCGTAAAATTCTTCACAATGTTGACCGCTTCTCATTTGCAACAGATCTTTAACCGTCATCAATTGTTTCCTGGAATCTTTCCTATCCGCGATATGATCATCAGGAAAATACTGAAGGATAGTGTCGTTCAAGGTTATATAACCTTTATCTATCGCAATACCGGTTAATATACTCAAGACAGATTTGAAGGCTGAGCGTGTGTCGTGTAAACTATCTCTTGTAAATTTTCCATAATATTCTTCAACGATCAATTTATCATTTGTTGAGATGAGAATACTTTCAATGTTTGGATAGGATTGATCATTAATGGCAGTTCTAAGTTCACTAAGTGTTTGTTGGCTATCTATTTGACCATTGGCACCACTCCAAAATGAGATGATACAGATAAATAATATAAAAGGCTTTTTTATCATTAGTATATATTTAATTCGACCGTGTGGGAAAAGTACAGTGAGACGATACATTCGAATGAAAGATGTGATTATTCCTCAACGGTTGGAGAATTGCTACATGATCAACCATAAAAAGCCTTACTGCCTACTAGAAATATAGTTGTTCTTTATCTAATTAATGGAGGTATTGTCTATGATTATTTCCAATAAGCTATCTACCAGTGCCACTTTATCAAATGGAGCATTTGACTGACCGATATTAGCGGAGAAAACGATCCTATCTTTAGGTTCATACAACAGAAGAGATCCATAAAAGCCTCCATGACCATAAAAAATCCTGTTGGCAAATTTAAATTCGTAAATTCCCAGTCCATAATGTCCTCCATAAGAGCGAGTAACTGAAAAATCGAGCATTTTTTTCAAGGTAGAGGCTTCTTTAAAAAGTGTTAAATCGAATAAAGAAGTAATGAAGGTAGCCGTTTCCTTGGTAGTAGATACAAGTCCACCTCCTCCCCATTCATAGGAGGTATTTACTTTTTGGGTAAGGTTAATGCGATTAAAGTAAGCATCAATTTTGTTGCCGTGTCCGTGCTTCTCCTCGTAATAATCAAAGTAGGTATTTTCCAAATGTAGCGGTTCCAAAATTCTTTCTCGAATAGCCTGGGCAAGTTCTAATCCGGTAAGTTGTTCTATGGTAAATCCTAACAGCATATAGTTAATGTCTGAATATCTAAATCCTTGACCGGGTTTATTCAATGGTTTCTTATTCAGATGATATTTAAAATAGCGATCAATAATACTTCTGGAAGTGTATGATCTTTTTTTGTGTAGTAAAACACTTAGGTTAAATCGTACATCTGTATCTATGAATACATCAGCGATCCCAGAAGTATGTCTCAGTAAATGAAATAAAGTGATGGCATCGGCATAGGCAGTATCATTGTACATATGAAATTTCTCAAATCTTAAAAAATCAATATCTGCCACATAATCAGCTACTTTATCTTCCAAACTAAGTTTTCCCTCTTCCATTAATTGCAAGATGATGGTAGCTACGAACATTTTAGTAATGCTGGCTACATTATACTGATGATCTTCGTCTATGGGTTGATCCGTACCTCCAATCACGCCTAATCCTTTGTGAAAACTAAAGCCCGATTGTTCATTATGTGCATAGAGCATAAAATTGTGAACGGGTCGCTTCCCCTTATGAATAAGATGAGCCTCCATGATGGAATCCAACAACATTTCTTTGTGGTTTGAAGGGGAAGTCTGGGCGAATAAAGAAAAACAAGCAGTGATGACTAAAGTGAATATAGCTAATCGTTTCATGTCATGGTTTTTATGTAGGTGTAAGAGTATATGTTTAAGAGGCTCTTTAGAAGGAAAGTGTTGCATGATTAGTAAAGAATCTTGCATGCCGATAACTTTGACTAATTCGAAAAAATGGAGCCATTAGGTAAAGAAATGCAAGACAAATACCTAAGGTCCTTGCATAACCTGATCCTATTGAAAGAGAAAAATAAAAATTATACTATCCCCCTCTTTTAATAATCTCTCTCCCTACCTCACCAAAGTACCCAGAAATCATAGTAAACCAAATGGGAAGGATATTTTCCCCATTGGCAAACAATAAAATCCCTCGCTCAGATTTCGGCAATAATAGAACCAATGTTTTTTCTCCCTGATCTGCTCCAGTGTGCATAAGTCCATACTCTTCATTCGGTAAATCCGACATCACTTCCCAGCTTAGTCCATTACCAGTTCCTTTTCCCAAATCATTTGCAGGGGTAACCATCATATCAAACAATTCTTGAGATATAAGTTCGCCTTTCAATAGAGAAGTAACCATATTGCCGTAATCTTGAATGGTGGTCAACAGATTATCGGCCCCATTAGCTTCATTGTGGTAATGAGGTCCTACTAATTTCCCTTCCTTATCATGTCCTACTGCATAACGAGAAGTGTCTACTTCGTCATTCCAATAAAAATAGGTGTCTTCCATATCTAAGGGATCGAATAATAATGCCTGAGCGAGCTTTTCCAAAGGTTGATTAAATTTTTTCTCCAAGGCCTTTCTCAAATATTCAAAGCCTTCTCCGGAGTATTGGGCCTTTTCTCCTGGATTAAATTGGAAAGCTAATTTATTTCCTTCTACCTGATATCGCCAATTGGGAAAGCCCGTTTGGTGATGAAGTACGATCCTGGGGGTCAATAATTCATGTCGAGGATCATCTTGAAGGTCTGGATCTATCCAATAGTCAGCTAATTTTTCGTCTAAATCCAATCTCCCGGCTTCTACTAATTTAAGGCTGGTCAACATCACGACGGGCTTAGTTAAGGAAGCTACATTATACATCGCATTATAAGGAGCTGGAGTATCATCTGTTAAGTTTCCATATACCTTTATTTGAGTGAGCTCATTTTTTTCTATGAGACCAATAGCCAGGGAAGGTATGTTGTTTTCGTTAATCAAGGTCAATATAGCTTCATCAGTAAGATCTACATCGGTGGGAATTTGGGGTTGGCCAAATAATGGATGAATAGCTGCAAAAATAGTCCAGAATCCTATAAAGCGAATGAGTAGTTGAAGAGAATTCATATTATTTGATAGTTATAAATTATAACAATGTTATGTAGTCTTGTTCAATGTTTGTTACTATAGTTCAATTATATCTGTTGGCTTTCCTTTTAATTACTTATGAGGAGCATTTGTCGAAAAAATGCTAGTTGTAAAGAAAATAGAGATTAAACTATTTGTATTGAAGTGGGACAACTATCTGTCTCACTTCAATACAATCTTAAATAGAAAATTGAGTAGTTAAATATAAATTATTGATAATGAGTATATTGCATTTAGGAATGCTTTTTGTCTCACCATTTATAGTTCAATAATTCAAACGAAAATGATCAGACACTTCATCAAAATCGCTATTAGAAATGTAGTCCGCTATAAAGGATTTTCATTTCTAAATATCCTAAGCCTTACGTTAGGACTGACCTTTGCTTTATTAATAGGTTTATGGGTGCAGGATGAATGGAGCTACAATCATTTTCATAAGGATTTGGATGAATTGTATAAGGTTCGAACTAATTTAGACTGGGGAGAATTAAAAACTTCTGACAGAAGTCCGGGGCCGCTCAAAGATGTATTATTGGCTGAAATTCCAGAAGTAAAGTCTGTGAGTCGACATACCTGGGAGGAAGATCGATTATTATCTTTTGGACAAACTCATGTCAAAAGGAAGGGAATGTCTGTAGATACCGGGTTTCTTTCCATGTTTACATTTAACGTATTACAAGGTGATGCAGAAACAGCTTTGGCTGAGCCTAATTCAATTGTGCTCAGCACATCTGTCGCTGAACATCTTTTTGGTACAGAGGATGCCATAGGAAAGACCATTAAGCTGGACAGCAAAGAAGATGTCAAAGTTACAGCGATCGTAGAAGATGTTCCCGATAATTCCAGTATTCAATTCGATTGGTTGACCTCTTGGGAAGATTTTGCCAAGGGAAAGGATTGGGTGAAAACCTGGGGGAATGTCGCTTTTTATACCTATGTCCAGCTAATTCCAGATACTGACCTGGATGCTGTTAATGAAAAGATTGCCTTTTTAGGAGAGGCCAAGAAATTCAGCGAGGAATTCTTTTTGCAGCCATTAGCTGATGTCTATTTGTTCGGGAACTATACAGCGGGTAAACAAGATGGAGGAAGAATAGACCATGTTCAATTATTTTCTTTCATTGCTATATGCCTGCTCATTATTGCCTGTGTCAATTTTATGAATTTGGCTACGGCCAGAGCCAGCCGTAGAGCCAGGGAGATCGGCATACGTAAAACTGTGGGGGCACATCGAATGTCATTAATCGGTCAATTTTTAGGAGAAGCGATATTACTGGCAACGATCTCCCTCATTTTTGCTTTAACCTTAGCGCAAGCTTCATTGGCCACCTTTAATGAAGCGTTAAGTAAAGATATTCATATAGATTATGCCAGCCCATATTTCTGGGGCAGCATCATAGGATTAACCTTACTTAGCGGTTTATTAGCAGGGAGTTACCCTGCATTGTTTCTTTCCTCATTATTGCCGGTGAAAGTGTTGAAGGGAAGTGTGATAATGGCAGGAGATCGTTCAGCCTTATTGCGAAAAGGACTGGTGGTGTTCCAATTCGCTATATCTATATTTCTGATTGTTGGAACACTGGTGATCCATAGCCAAATTTACTTTGTTAAAACCAAAAACCTGGGCTTAGATCGTAAAGATTTATTCTATGGAATTGTAGAAGGAGAATTGTACACTAAGCCGAATGTGTTCAGAGAGAAATTATTAGCTTCTCCGGATATCAGATCTGTGGCTTTTACAGGAGATAGCCCTTTAAATATGGGAGGAATGAGTATGGATTTAGAATATCCCGGACAAGCAGAAGATGAACCCTTGCCCGTTGCAGCCATGATTCTTGGGGAAGGCTTTACAGAAACCTTTGGTATTGACTTAGTAGAAGGAAGAGATTTTTCTTCCTCTTTTGGCACCGATACCAGTAATTATTTAGTGAATGAATCTGCAGTGAAGGCCATGGGATTAGAGAATCCTATTGGAACAGAGATAGATTTTTGGAATGGGAAAGGAAAAATTATAGGGGTAACCAGGGATTATCACATTGAATCCTTGCATGTACCTATCAGGCCTATGGTTCTTTGCTATACCCCTAATGACCCTTGGATGGCATGGATTAAACCAGAAGATGGAAGAACCCAGGAAGCAATTGCACATGTAAAGAAGGTCGCTGAGGAACTAAATCCCAATTATCCGTTTGAATATACATTTGCTGATGAGGAATTTGCTGCATTATATAAAAATGAGACCCTTACCGGGAGGTTAGCGAATGCATTTGGCCTGGGCGCTATTCTTATATCCTGTCTTGGATTACTTGGCTTAGCGGCATATTCAGCTGAAAGAAGAGCTAAAGAAATCAGCATTCGAAAAGTATTGGGTGCTTCTATTAACAACATCCTAAATTTAATGTCAAAGGAATTTATACAACTCGTCATCATTGCTCTACTTATTTCATTACCTGTAGGTTGGCTCATCATGCAAGGCTGGTTAGAGCGCTTTGCCTATAGGGTAGAGCTATCTTGGTGGATATTTATCATTGCCGGAGTATCAGCTATTGCCATCGCATTATTCACAGTGGGCTTTCAAAGCTTAAAGGCTGCACTCTCCAATCCTATCGAATCTTTAAGAAATGAATAACTAAGCTCAAAATCATGTTTATCAATCATTTAAAAATCGCATTCAGACATCTGTTGAAAAACAGTGTATCCTCCATCATCAATATTATAGGATTAGCAGTAGGAATGGCGGTGGCTATGATCATAGGAATATGGATTTGGGGTGAAGTAACATTTAATAGCCACTTCGAACATAGAGATCGGATAGCCAGGGTAATGCAAAATCAGACATTTTCAGGAGTAACAGAAACCTGGAGAACGCAACCTATGCAACTGGCTCCAGAACTAAAAAACAATTATGAGGCTCATTTTGAGCATGTAGTTATTTCTTCATTTTCTCAAGATCGTGTGTTTTCATTTGAGGAGAAGGTGTTGATACAAACGGGTGCCTTTATGGATGAAGGAGCAGATGACATGCTAAGTCTCAATTTCCTGAAGGGTAAGGGAGAAATGCTAAAAGATCCTTTGTCTATTTTCATAGATGATCAGATGGCTAAGAGGATATTTGGAGATCAAAATCCCATCGGCAAAACCTTACAAATGGACGATAAATATGAGTTGACTGTCAGGGGAGTGTATGCTTCTTTTCCAGAAAGAACTTCATTTGGAGATGTAGCGTTTATTGGGAGTTGGGAACTTTTCGAAAATGAAATGCCTGATTGGATAAATTGGGGAAATAGTTGGTTTCAGGTATTTGTGATGTTAAAAGAGGGAGGAGACATGGAAGTAGTTTCTGAAATTATCAAGGACGTTAAGTTAAATCATATCGATGAAGAAGGTGCGAAGTACAATCCACAAATGTTTCTTCATCCAATGAATATGTGGCATTTGTTTGCTGATTTTGAAAATGGTAAAAGTATAGGAGGGAGAATACTATACGTTTGGTTATTTGGAATAATAGGCGTATTCGTATTACTACTTGCCTGTATCAATTTTATGAACCTCAGTACGGCTCGCTCCGAAAGACGAGCAAAAGAAGTGGGGATTAGAAAGACCATAGGGTCCACCAGAGGTCATCTCATCCGTCAATTTTTTGGAGAATCGATTCTTGTAGCATTTATTTCCTATTTCGTTGCCTTAAATCTGGCACAACTCTCTCTTCCGTTCTTTAATGAATGGTTGAGCAGACCCATTCAATTGCTCTGGAGTAATAGTTGGTTTTGGCTGGTAGGCTTGGGTTTTACTTTTGTTGTGGGCCTGATTTCTGGAAGCTATCCCGCTATTTATTTATCCTCGTTTGAAGCCGCGAAAGCTATTAAAGGGAGCTTTAAAGAAGGAAAGCAAGCTGCCATTCCCAGGAAGGTATTAGTAGTGGTTCAATTTACGGTGTCTATCACCTTGATCATTGGCATTATTATCGTCTTTCAGCAAATTCAACATGCTAAGGATAGACCCATCGGATACAATTATCAGAGTCTGGTCAATATTCCGATAAGAAATCCTGATATACATGATCGCTTTGATGTCTTGAGAAATGAATTAATAGGGTCAGGATATGTCGTAGAAGTAGCTAAGTCTGAATCACCTATTACGAGATCTTTTGTAACCAATAGTGGATTGAGCTGGAGAGGGAAAGATCCTAATTTTCAGGATCAGTTTTCTACGATGCGCATTTCAAGAGGATTCGGAAAAACTGTAGGTTGGGAAATTGTGGAAGGAAGAGACTTTTCCAGAGAATTTTCTACCGATTCCCTGGCATTTGTGATTAATGAAGCAGCAGCAGCTTACATGGGTTTTGATCAAGCTGTAGGAGAAGTAATCAAGTGGGGAGATAATGGGGATTTTACCGTAATTGGAGTGGTGAAGAATATGATCATGCAATCACCTTACGCTTCTATTCAACCTATGCTTTTTTTCTTGGATAAGAACAGAACAAGCCAGCTTAATATAAAGGTAAACCCTCAATCCAATGTCAGAGAAGCCCTATCAAATATAGAACAGATTTACACTAGCTTTGATCCTAAAAATCCATTTGAGTATCAGTTTATAGATGAGGATTATGCTGACAAATTCGGGGATGAAGAAAGAATAGGAAAATTATCTGGAGTGCTGGCCATTCTTGCCATTCTTATCAGCTGTTTGGGTTTGTTTGGGTTAACTGTATATATCATTGAGAAAAGGACCAAAGAAATCGGTATCAGGAAAGTATTAGGAGCTACCATTTCGAGCATTATTACTTTACTATCAAAAGACTTTATTCAATTGGTATTTATAGCTATGCTTATTGCAATCCCTATTTCCTGGTATTTCATGGAGCAATGGCTTCAAAACTTCGAATATCGGATAGACATACAATGGTGGATTTTTGTACTGGCATGTTTGCTTTCTATTGCCATCGCCTTTTTTACCATCAGTGTCCAAAGTGTTAAAGCAGCTCTGGCAGATCCTGTTCAATCTTTGAGAAATGAATGATAACCTACCAAGCAAAGAAAGCTAGTAAGATGAAGAGATCATTCTTAAACATATTTATGGCATACGACTGTTTAGTGGGACTAGTACATCTGAATGTTCTTCAGGCCCAAAATCCAGATTCGATTAGACAGATAATTGTACATCGGTTAATCCAAGATCGGTATGCTAGTTCCACAGATGAGGATATATACTTTTTTATCGAGAATAATCAAATTGAAACAAATGGTATCTCCGTGGAAGGTGTAAAATTGAATAGATATATCGAATTACTCGATTCACTCGGGATTAATGAAAAAGAACATTGGGGATTCTATCATACAGCTAAAGATGGTACTTTCTTCGGACGGGCTAATGATAGTACCATTGAAGCATTGATCCAACATTATCATTCAGTAAATAAAATAGCTGATCAACAGGGAATTGTTAAAGAAGAGGAGGAAAAAAATCATACAATCAACAATAGTAACGCTTCACTTCAAAAGTTACACAGACTTCACGAAATCATGTACGAACTCAAGAAAAGGATGTGGAAAGATGGTTTAATAAATCAACTCGATAGCCCAGTGAAATGGACCTTCGAAAATGGACAATGGCTTTTTAATGGAATATTGATGTCTGATGAGAAAGCCAACACTTACATTAAGTTTCTTAAAAGGAAAGGAATAGAGGTGATATTCGATGTCCATCATGAATTTGAATTAAACATACTGGAAAAAGAGCATTGGAACATAAAGGGTACATATTCTACCAACTTTAACTAATCATCAACTGACATATGCTGAAAAATTACTTAACTATCGCTTTCAGAACCCTAGTCAGAGAAAAATATTTTTCTTTGATTAAAATTCTCAGCTTATCTGTTGCCCTCACATTTAGCTTATTACTCCTGTTATGGGTACAGAATGAATGGCTTTACAATAAAATGTTCCCTGAGGTAGACCGAATTTTTCAGGCTCATATGAATTTTGAAGATGAAAGTGGGGAAATTAATACGATATCGCACACCCCATATGGTTTATTGACAGCCATGAAAACTGAAATGTCACAGATAGAAGAAGCAGGAGCTATGTTTCCTTCAAATAAAAATGTACTAAAATCAGGCGATAATGTCATACAGGAGGATGGAGTGTATGGGAATTATTCGATGCTGGATGTGTTGGGAATTCCACTACTAGCAGGTGGTATGGAGGGAACGGAAGATCAGCTGAACGGTATGTTTATTTCGGACCAATTAGCAAAGAAGCTATATGGAGAACATTGGCGTGATGATATTGGTTCAAAAACGATTCAGGTCAATTTGGAAGAACCCGTTTTTGCCGTATTAGGAGTGTACGAAACCTTACCCGAGAATTCTTCCTTTGATTTTCAATATGTGTTAAACGCAGAACGACTTATTAAGCAAAATCCCGGATTAGAAGGTTGGGGCTGGAATGGTTGTTTTGTGTATGGTAAGTTGAAACCAGATGCAGATAAAGAAGGAGTAGAACAGATGTTAGCAGGAGTTTTTGCGCAGACAGAGGAATACGAAGAGGGGGCTTCGATATTTTTACACGCTTTAGGCAAAAAGTACCTATATGACAAATTCGAGAATGGAGAAGCCGTAGGAGGAAAAATTACTTATGTGCGAATATTTTTATTGGTAGCCATTTTTTTGTTATTTATTGCATGTATCAATTTTTTTAATCTTTCATCTGCACAAACGATACAAAGAGGTAAGGAGGTTGGTGTTCGAAAAGTCCTTGGAGCAAAGAGAAGTTGGCTGATTCAGCAATTTTTAGTGGAAGTGAGTTTATATATTATCATTGCTACGGGATTGGCTATTACTTTGATAGAATTGTTATTGCCATGGATAAGAGAAATTACTGGAAAGGAATTGGTGTTACCTGTTTATGAACCGTATTTCTGGGGAGGACTCATTGGACTGTTAGGAATGATGACCTTAATGGCTGGGGCTTATCCGGCCTGGATGCTTGCTTCACTACGGATTGTTAACATGATGAAAGGTCGATTCAATCAAAAATGGAGAAATCTACATATCAGAAAAGGATTAGTAATCATTCAATTTACCTTATCGCTATTATTGATTATAGGAGCAGTCATCGTCCAGCGTCAAATTCACTTCATCAAAAATGAAAATTTAGGCCTAGAACGGGAGAATATTTTTTATCTGGGACAAAATTCACAATTAAAAGAACATTATGATGCCTTTCATGCTGAATTGATGCGTGAACCAGCTATTAAAGATATGGTTCGGGGAACTCATGCGCCCTTAAATGTGGGAATGGCCTACGATGGATTCAACTGGGCGGGAAAAGATCCCGATAAAGATGTTGGATTTTGGATGCATATCACTGAAAACCAATTTGATGATATGTTTGGCGTTGAGATGGTATCGGGGCGATTTTTTAGTGAAGATTTTGCTACCGATTCAAATGCGATAGTTCTTAACGAAACTGCCATAGAAAGAATGGGGGTAGACCAACCAGTGGGCTTAATCGTAGAGATGTTTGGCGAAAGAAAACAGGTAGTAGGAGTGGTGAAAGATTATCATATGCATTCGTTGCACAGGAGTATTGGCCCATTGATGATAGTGAATTCTCCCAGAAGAACATGGAATGTATTTATTAAAGCTGAAGCTGGATATACGCAAGAAGCTTTGGCGGCTGTGGAAAAAGTATATGCTCAATTTGTGACAGAATTTCCTTTCCATTATGAATTTTTAGATGACCAATACAACCAATTGTACCAAAGCGAAACGATGATAGGTAAACTGGCTAATGGTTTCGCTGTCATTGCCATTTTTATTTCTTGTTTAGGCCTACTGGGATTAGCCTTATTTGCCGCCAGTCGTAGAACAAAAGAAATTGGGATCCGGAAAGTGTTAGGCGCTTCTGTAGCTAATATAGTAGGATTACTCTCCAAAGATTTTCTCGTGCTTGTGATAATTTCCTGTCTCATTGCAGTTCCAATTAGTTGGTATATCATGCAACAGTGGTTAGAGAATTTTGCTTATCGAATTTCTCTTGATGGATGGATATTCGTAATAGCAGGCATGGCAGCCTTGTTTATTGCCTTATTGACTATCAGTTTTCATAGCATCAAAGCTGCTATGGCTAATCCAGTAGAGTCATTGCGAAATGAATAAATGTCAAAAATTATGATATCTCATTATATTAAATTGGCTATGAGGAATTTATGGGCCAATAAGCTATTCTCAACCATTAATATCACAGGATTGGCAATTGGTATGGCAGCAACTTTCCTCATATATATTTGGGTGAAGAATGAATGGACCTATGACAACTACCATAAGGATTCAGATCGTATTTACAGAGTATTTAGTCATGCTAAATGGGCTAAGGAATCAGAGTATTGGCCCAATATTCCCAGTGTATTAGCCCAGCATGCTGTCGAAGAAATTCCTGAAATTATCTCTGCCAGCGTTATGAAATCGGTAAATAAAGGGTTGATTAAGGTCGAAAACCACTCATTCCTACAGCAGGAGCAGTTTATATATGTTGATTCTGCATTTTTCGACCTATTTAATTTCGATATTTTATATGGAGATGTACATTCATTCCATCAAAAGGTATTTAGTATTGGGTTAAGTAAGCAGTTAGCAAAAAAATATTTTGGTCGAGAAAATGTAATAGGAGAAATCCTTACCCTAGATACAGTTCAATATTCTGTTGAATTGATCTTGGATGATAATAGGCCCAATTCTATTTTTCAATTTGATGCATTTATTCCTTTGCAGGCTCACTTGAAGAATAATAGAAATGAACATTATGCGGAAAATTGGAATTACTTCGGTTATACGACCTTTGTAAAATTGGTAGAAGGAACAGATGAGAAACAAATAGGTGAAAAGATTTCAGAGATTTATCTGAAAAGAGGATATGAAAAAAATGAAGAAACTAGTTTTAGATTTCAATTTGTCCTGGAGCCTTTGCACGCTATTCATTTCAGCGAGGTAAATAATCATTCTTTATTCAAATTCCAGAATCAAGCCACTGTATATACTTTCGCTATAATAGGCCTCCTTTTATTGTTAACCGCTAGTTGGAACTACCTTAATTTATCTATTGCGTTAATTAATAAGAGAATCAAAGAAATTGGCTTAAAAAAGATTGTTGGAGCATCTTTTGGACACATCTTCGTCCAAATGTTGTTAGAAGCTTTGTTGATCAGTGGGTTTTCCATATTGTTGGCTATGGGGGTTGTCCAGCTATGCTTGCCACTGTTGAATCAAATGACTGATGCTAATCTAAATCTTTCATTTGGTCAACCATACTTCTGGTTTGGATTGGCTATCATGCTCATATTAAATATGGGGGTAGCAGGCATTTATCCTGCCTATCTTTTTGCTGGATTATCTCCTATTCATCTGATCCAAATCAAATCGCATGATCTTCGCCCTCATACTTTGTCCTTCAGAAAAATATTTATCGTAGCACAATTCGCCGTTTCGATTATTATCGGAGTGAGTACCATGGTCATACACTATCAATTATCCTATATACGCGAAAAAGACCTGGGATTTGATAGGGATTTGGTATTAAGTATTATGCCGAAGCAATTTGACCAGGCGTGGCGCAAACATTTACCCCAATTTACGCTATATGAAGAGCAATTGAGACAGATTCCCGAGTTTAAAGCAGTTTCAGTAATGAGTAATCCACCACTCGACATTGGGGACTATATGGAAAGCAGAGAAATTGAGTGGGAGGGAAAAGACCCTGATTATGCCAAACGTACATATTATATAAGAACAGATGAATATCTGCTTTCTACCCTTCAATTGTCTATGGTAGAGGGGAGATGGTTTTTTAAGGATGAATTACTTTCTTCTTCTCACATTATGCTCAATGAAGCTGCAGTAAGGAGCTATCAACTAAAAGAACCTATCATTGGAAGTCGGATCAATGTTAAGGGAAATCCTTGCCAAATAGTGGGAATTATAAAAGACTTCCACTTTGATCATTTTAGAGTAAAGATTCAACCATTGATAATTAGTCCTCAAAAGCGGGATAATATCGATTATGAGAGTGTTATATTAGCTAAAATTCATCCTTCCAATGTAGATCAGGCAGTAGAAAAAGCAAGGAGTGCCTTTAAGCAACTTTTCCCTGGCCTGCCCTTCCAGTATGATTTTTTGGATGGTACATACATGGATAAGTATCAATCTGAACGACAATTGGGACTCATTTTTAAATGCTTCTCAGGAATGCTGTTACTAATCTCTTGTTTAGGGCTTTTCGGTTTATCTACCTTTATGGTTGAGAGAAGAACCAAGGAGATTGGCATTCGAAAAGTGTTAGGAGCTTCCATCAGCAGTATTGTTCGCTTACTCTCCAAAGAATTTTTGCTTCTAGTATTCATTTCTTTTTTGATAGCTGTTCCCATTAGTTGGTACTTCATGAAAGGATGGTTAGAGAATTTTGCTTATCGGATATCCTTAGAGGCCTGGGTGTTTATGGGGGTGGGAGTATTGGTGTTATTCATTGCTTTCCTGACCATAAGCATTCATAGTATTAAGGCAGCAATAGCTAATCCAATAGATGCATTGAGAAATGAATAATCACCTATCCTAACACTTATTAAGCATATGATTTATAACTATATAAAAATTGCCTTCAGAAGTTTATGGGTCAATAAACTGTTCTCTGCGATTAACATTGTTGGGCTATCGATAGGAATGGCTGCGGCTATGATCATTTTCATTTGGGTACAAAATGAGTTGAGCTTTGACAAATATCATAAAGATGCGGATCGTATTTACCATACCGTAGCTAATTTAGATTTTGGAACTGAAATGTGGCATTTTGGTAGTGTTCCTATACCATTTGTGGAAGATGCAAGAAGAGAGGTGCCCGAAATTGAACAACTAGCGATAGCTAAAAGTAATCGTGACCGTTTAATAGACATTGGTACTGAAAAGGATATTGATTGAAAGGGAATTAGCTATTATAGACTCAAATTGGTTTAAGCTATTTGATTATCATATAATAGAAGGTTCTTTTGAAGCCTTTCATCACCAACTTTACAGTCTAGCCTTGACAGAAGAGACTGCATTGAAATATTTTGGTGAGACCCATGTCATAGGCAAAACGGTAAATATTGATTCTTCAACTTACACTGTAACATTAATTCTGGACAATCCGCCTTCAAATTCATCACTTCGATTTAATGCCTTTATCACTGTAGACTCAGAATGGACAGATACAGATGTCTATGATAGTGAGCATGACAGAGGACAATTTAATTATTCAGCTTTTGTGAAGATAAAAGATGGTGCAGATAACAAAATCATAGAACAAAAATTTGCTGATATATTAAATCGAGAAAAAGAAGTGACAAATATGTCCGCGTCTTTAGAACCACTTACAGAAATGCGTTTCGATAGTAAGGCTGATTTTCTGGTGTTTAATCAAATGGATAAGAGATATGTCTATATCTTTGGGTTAATAGGATTCATTCTTCTCCTGATGGCTGGTCTGAATTACATTAACCTTTCTACAGCACTCATCACTAAACGAGTAAAAGAAATAGGTATCAAAAAAGTCATAGGGGCAAACTATCATCATATTTTTTCCCAACTTTTATTAGAGACATTTTTAATGAGTATTATTGCTTTTGGCTTATCGCTTGCATGGGTTCAGCCATTTATGCCTGTTCTAGGTAAGTTTACCAATCTGCCACTCACACTTTCCCTATTCGATGCAAACATTTGGGGAATATTAATAGGAATTGTGGGAATTAGCGTTTGTGTGGCAGGAATTTATCCTGCCTGGCTGCTCGCGGGATTTCAACCATTACAATTATGAGAAGTAAAGGAAAAGGAATGCCGGATCAGGCTCTTTCCTTAAGGAAGGTACTGGTCATTACTCAATTTGCCATTACCATCATTGTCTTAGGTAGTACGATCATCATCAGCCAACAACTGTATTTTATCCAACATAAACATGTAGGATATGATAGGTCATATGTAATTGAAATTAATCCAGGCCTTTACCAGGATGATTGGGATGCCTATAGTCAAAAATTAGGCATTTTGGAAAAAGAAATGCGAAAAATACCAGAATTAGCAGGGGTAGCGAGGACGAGTAATTCCTTAGTTAGAATAGATAACACAAATGCTGGAAGTTTATCCTGGGATGGAAAGGATCCAGCGTTCTCTCCTATAGTCAATATGTTAAGGGCTGATAAACATCTAGGAGACGTATTTGAGTTAACGCTTGAAAAGGGAAGGCTGTTTGAGTCAGATATTAGTACAGATTCCGGCAACATCATCCTAAATGAAACAGCCATCAGGCAGTTTGATATTCCTGAACCTGTATTGGGTAGGCTTATAGAGTGGCAAGGAAGAAAAGGTCAAATCATAGGCATTCTCAAAGATTTTCATTTTAAAACATTTAAGTGAGAAAATAGAGCCTTTACTTATATACCATGGCAGAGGGTATGAAACTGCTGTATTGGCAAAAATATCGGGAGAAGCTTTGGTGAATGGAGCCATACAAAAAATTCAAGATCTATATACTTCCATTTTTCCTAATATCCCTTTTGAATATACCTATTTGGAAGAAGATTTTGACCGAATGCACCAACAAGAACAGCGGATTAGTCAATTGTTTAACCTCTTCGCTGGAATATTACTCTTTATTTCTTGTTTGGGTTTATTTGGGCTATCCACATTTACAGTAGAGCGTAGAACAAAAGAGATAGACATTCGGAAAGTGTTAGGTGCCAATATTCAAATGATAGTCCGCTTATTGACGCGTGATTTTTTGATATTGGTACTCATCTCCTTTTTCATTGCGATCCCAATTATCTGGTATGTTATGCAACGATGGTTAGAAGGATACGCCTATAAGGTGGAGATAGAGTGGTGGATGTATGGAACAGCAGGTTTATTAGCGTTGATGATAGCTATATTCACAGTAAGTTTTCAAAGTGTTAGGGCAGCAATGGCGAATCCAGTGAAGGCGTTGAGAAATGAATGAGAAAACAGAAAAATCATTGTAATTTTTAGAGGAGCATACTAACTAATAGGAGAAATGTTCGCCAAATACATATTCTTATGCCTTCTAAAAAAATATTTATGATCATTGGTTCCATTATTGCGACCACTGTACTCGTTTTCTCAATTATTCCATTCCTGTTTCCAGATCCTTTATTAAGCCATATAAAGAAAATTGCAGCGCATGTCATGGGAACAACCTGCAAGGCTCTGGACTTGGTCCTGCTTTATTAGGAGCACCTCTTACACATGGGGAAAGTGCTGAGGAAATTATTCGCAGCATCAGTTATGGATTCCCGGATAAAGGCATGCCTGCATTTTTATCTAACTTATCAGAGACAGACATAAGAAAGATTGCTATCCATATTACAGAGCAACGAAATGCGTATTTCATGGGCGATTTTAAATTGGATAAAGAACTAAGTATCCCGCAGGAGATCATAGAAACGGAAGAACATGCGTTTCGCATAGAAACAGTGGCCAAAGGCTTAGATACGTATCCTTATTCCATTGCTCCCCTTCCAGATGGGAGAATCTTACTGACTGAAAAACGAAAGGGGCTTAGGATCATTGCTACCAATGGAGACATTTCTCCATATATTCAAGGATTGCCTAACGTATATGAGGACGGGAAGAACGTAGGAGATGGAATTTGGCATGGATTGGGATGGATCTTAGATGTTGCCCTTCATCCGGAATTTGAAGATAATGGTTGGATTTATGTGAGCCATGGAGATCGCTGTGATGGATGTAATGAAGAAAGTAAGCTAGCCAAATTACCTGTATCGATGATTCGACTTATACGTGGGCGAATTGACGAAAACCAATGGGTAGATCAAGAAATAATTTGGGAAACGGATATAAATAAATACACAGCTCCTTCTGAAGTTGCTACAGGAGCAAGAATTTGTTTTGATGCCCATGGATATGTCTATATGAGTTTAGGCGGGAAAAAATTTGTTCCTGTTCCTGAGGAAATATGGAGCTATATGCAGGAGTGCAAAATCTGGAACTACCTTATGGAAAAATATTGCGGCTCCACGATGATGGAAGAATTCCCGAAGACAATCCTTTTGTGGATAAAGAGAATGCGATAGCAGCTATCTGGACCTACGGGCATAGAAGTCCTCAGGGATTGGAAATAGATACTGCTACTGGGCATTTGTGGGGTACAGAAATGGGACCAAGAGGAGGCGATGAACTTAATCTCCTTCTCCCGGGGAAAAATTATGGGTGGCCGCTCACCTCTAAAGGCGTCAATTACGATGGGACCAAAGTAGCATATGGAACTTATGAAGGTATCTCGTTTAATATAGATGATATTCAACAACCCAAATTAGATCTGACACCCTCTCCTGCCGTTTCCAGTTTCATTGTGTATGGCGGTTCCACATTTCCCCAATGGCATGGGAATCTCATCATTGGCACCCTTAAAGCTACCCAATTATTTAGAGTCGTAGTAACAGAAGGAGAAGTCGTTCATCGAGAATTACTAATTGATCAATTGGCCAGGATCAGAGATGTGGAAGTGGGGCCTGATGGAATGATCTATTTATTATTAGAACATAAAAGTGGAGGGCAAATTGTGAAATTGGTTCCAGCCTGAGGAAGAGCCTTCTCGTAAATCATATGTTCTTCTCATGGCGATTCCTCTTCTCGAACTAAATACCCTATCTTAGAAAAAATTATGACCTTATGAAAGTGAAAGTAGGGGTCGTCCAGGATAGCCCTATATTCTTTAATAAAGAGAAAACGCTGGAAAAAGTAGCCCAACTCACCGATCAATGTGCTATCGAACATTGCCAACTGGTAGTTTTTCCTGAATCATTTATTCCTGGGTATCCGAGAGGGTTTACTTTTGGGGCTACAGTGGGAAGTCGAACATTAGAAGGAAAGCAAATATATGCTGTTTATCATAGAGAAAGTGTGAGGTTAGAAGGAGAAGACCTAAAGCGATTGGAACACATTTCCAAAGAGGCAGGAGTATTTTTGGTGATTGGCGTAACAGAAAAAAACTCAAGGAATGGCAGTTTGTACTGTTCTATGATATATATTTCGCCTGATCAGGGATTGTTGGGAGTACACCGAAAAATCAAACCTACAGGAACAGAACGACTTATTTGGAAAGAAGCTGGAGGAGAATCTTTGGTGAGTTTTTCTACGGATATTGGTAGAATAGGAGGGCTGATTTGCTGGGAAAATTATATGCCGCTGGCACGTATGGCGATGTTTTGAGCAAGGCGTAGAGATATATGCAGCTCCTACAGCAGATGCCCGAGAAACCTGGACCTCGACCATGATTCATATAGCGCTAGAAGGAAGGTGTTTTGTGTTGGGGGCCAATCAGTATTTCACCAAGTCAATGTATCCACAAATCTACCAAACTTTTGTCCAGGATTTGCCTGAAGAGTGTTGTCCTGGCGGAAGTGTGATTGTTTCTCCTTTCGGAAAAGTACTGGTTGGGCCTTTGTTTGGGGAGGCCGGTATATTGATGGCAGAATTGGAGATGGAGGAGATTATCCAGAGTAAACTGGATTTCGATGTCATAGGGCATTATGCCAGACCAGATATATTTGAATTTAAGGTTAGGGATTCAGGATGATGTTGACCAGGATGTGGGATGTATTTGTTCTATATATGCTTTTTATGCCACATCCCACATCCAATTAGGAACCTCTTGATCCATTGCTTCACGTATATTAACTTAATGAATGTATTATTAAATACGTGCATTAAAGAGTTAAGGCAATCTCAACCTATGAATAATGTTGATGTTTTGCTTAATAAAAGGTACATAGGAAGCTCCTATTAATTCATCAAGCCTTTGCAACTTTCCCAAACATTGTTCTTCTTTTAATTACAGAATGGGTTTTATCATGATCAATGTTTCTATTATTCACCGTCACCAACCTTACTTTTTCACTCAAGAGAAATTGCCTCGCCTCATTTTGATATTAATTGTGCTAAGTTTTGTCTTCAATTATTTCTTTGAACCATATGTCGTATATGAGCCGGAACAAAAGATGGGGTATCATTGGATTTGTTTGATTCATACGATATTTCCTGCCCTGATCTTTTTTGCTTATTTCTCAGCATGGAATTATCTCGGAGAAGCAGAAAAACCATGGACCATCGCTAAATATCTGCTCCATTTTAGTATCGTATTTATGCTTGTCGGTATAGAAAATTTTCTCATTAGAGACATCATCTATGACAATCCCCACAATTGGTCCATAGGATATTTGATCGAGGAAATTCGAAATGCCCTTTTTTCAGGTTATTTATTAGTTGCGCTAATCACACCAACTTTATACTTTCTATCTCAAAAAGAACCTCGACCAAAGGAACAGTTATCCCATGCTTCTACTCTTTCATCTACCCCCTCCCTCCAAGGCAAGGATTTCCTCATTGGCACAAACCACCTACCATCTTCTTCACCAACAGCACCGTATCCTCTTCATCATGATTTTGAGATATCTATCACAACTCAAGTAAAGACAGACGACTTCCATTTGCCCCTGGATCAATTTCTATTTGCGATGTCGGATGGAAATTATGTTGCTTTTTACATACAAACCGCTTGTGGATGGGAAAAATGGTTGAAAAGAATGACAATGAAGGTACTGGAACAACAATTAGCTGAGGTAGAGTGGCTTGTAAAAACACATCGGGCTTATTTAGTGAATACCCAAAAGATCGTGCAGGTAAAGGGAAATGCGAGGGGGTACCAATTGACCTTAGATGGATATTCTGAAAAGGTGCCAGTATCTAGGGGAATGGTAGCTGAGTTTGATGAATTAATGCGAAAAGATATGTTGGTTAATGTGTGCCAATGATGCGTGCATATCCTTTCATTTGCATTCCATCCCAATTCCTTCCCATTCGCCACAGCCCCCTTTTTTAGCCATATTTTCCGTGTAGATTGAGTTCAAAAATCAATGAGTTATGCGAAGATATGATTTAGATTGGATCAGAGTGATCGTCTTTTTATTGTTGATCCTGTATCATGTGGGAATGTTTTTTGTTCCCTGGGGTTGGCACATTAAGAACAATGTCATTTACGACCAACTCGTATTCCCGATGGCCTTTTTGAATCGATGGCGGTTGCCCATTTTATTTGTCATTTCAGGAATGGGAACTTACTATGCTTTAGGGAAAAGAACGGGAAAACAATTTACCCTCGAACGGATCAAAAGACTGTTTATTCCTTTAGTCATAGGGATGTTGTTCATTGTTCCTCCCCAGATTTATTTCGAACGATTAGATAAAGGCCAATTTGTAGGAAGCTATCTGGAATTTTGGCCTACTCACGCATTTACTGGCATTTATCCTGAGGGAAATTTGAGTTGGCACCATTTGTGGTTTTTGCCTTATTTATTGGCATATTCCCTGATGCTGGCTCCGCTTTTTGTTTATCTTAGAAAGCATCCTGAGCATAGATTCCTTCAATGGTTGAGAAAACTATGTTCAACACCTATGGGCTTTTATATTTTCTTGATTCCGTTGTACTTATTTGAAGCCTTATTGGAGCCTTTTTTTCCGATTACACATAATTTGGTACTATGATTGGTTTAATTTCATCAATTCCGGCTTTCTATTTTTTAGCGGATTTCTGTTGATTAGTGTAGGAGATACCTTTTGGAAAACCGTTCAAAAAGGTCGGTTTCTATATGTAGGTGCAGGAATAATATTGTTCAGCTTACAATTGATTCGTTGGTGGTATATAGAGGATAATACTTTAGTTCATTTTACCGAAGCCTTTATTTCCGTAGCCAATATGTGGTCGTGGGTGTTAGCGATTTTTGGGTTTGGGGCTACCTATTTGAATCGCCCTGGTTCTGCTTTAAGCTATGCCAATCAAGCGGTGTATCCCTTTTACATTCTTCATCAGACCATTACGATTACGATAGCTTATTATTTAATGCATGTGGATATGGGATTTTGGATGAAGGCGGGCTTGATGGTAGTAGGGACTTTTGGGATAGCGTGGATATTGTATGAATTCTTGATAAGGAGGTGGAAGTGGTTGAGGCCATTGTTTGGAATGAAAGTAGGGTAGATGCACAAGGAGCAGGAGGTGTCTAGAGCCTTTTGAGATAGCGATGGGATGTATGTATGCCAGAACATATTCTACAGCGAGATACATTTAGGGGTAGAATGGGAATATTGTTTATTTTGTTGTAGTAAATGTGGGAAAAACAAGGAATCAATCAATCAATCGTAAGAGCAGCTTAAGGTGTATGTTGGGTTGCGCATATCCTTTAGTTAGGGGGGGAGATAAATGAAGTATTGCGTTTAGATGGGAGTTAGGGCCAACAAAAAATATCTATTTTTAAGTATATTTATTTCTATCGTTGATGCTCAGTTACCTAAATCATTAGCAGATTGGTTGAATTCAAAAGGATTGGATTGCTTACACACATCAGGTCTACCTTCGGGTAATCGTTCAGATGATAACGAAATTTCTCTGTTAGCTGATCGAGAAGGGCGAATGGTCATTTCAAAAGATAAGGACTTCTGGGATGATCATGTTATAAAGGGCTGTCCAAAAAAATTACTCATTATTAAGACAGGAAATATTGTTAATACTGATTTGCTAACACTTTTCAAACTAAATATTGAGAGGATTGAAGAATTATTTTTGGATAATAATTTGATTGAGCTAAATAGACAAAGTATCATAGTACATCTTTGAAGTATAAATGGTGCTGGAGATAACAAAAACTAACATCCATACCCACAATCCGCAGACTCAAACCCAACACAGATGTTAGTAAGACCGTTGTTGTGTCCCATTAAAAGACAAAGCCAACGCACAAGCAAAGAGTGCTCCGCACACATTGCTTTTATCCACCGACACAATTTGAATGCTAACTATAGTATGTGGTATAGAATGAAGACTAAAGATAGCTTTGTGCATACTAAAGTTAGCGATGAATATCGACTCAGAGATACTTAAAATATTTGGTGAACGTGTTCGACAACTCAGAAAGGTTAAAGACATCTCCCAAGAAGAATTAGCTCATAGAGCCAATTTACATAGAACGTATATCGGTATGATAGAAAGAGCTGAAAAAAACATTACTCTTCTGAATATTGAAAAAATCGCGAATGCTTTAGAAGTAAAGATTCAAGATTTATTCAAGAAAAATAATGCCTAGAAAAAGACTTTCGGATTTTGACTTAACAGGTCGCAGACAAGAATTATCAAACATAGTAAAAGCACAAGCCGCTGATAGATTAAGTGACTCTTTATTGGTTGTTGCGGACAGGATAATTGATATTCCTGAATATTCATGCACCATTAACATACGCGAAGGTGAAGACGTTACAGACTTCATGAAAAAATGGACTGATAAATTTCTTAATGGTTATGACAGCAGGCCTTCAAGAAGAACAAGCAAGGCAATAGGAACACAACACGACCCAATTTTGGATGAAATTATTTCAGCCCGAATTAAGAATACAACAGAAGACCTTGAAGCCATAAAGTATGGACACAGACTTGCCATGTCAGCAGAAAACATTACAGGATCTCTTCTCGAAGAATATATTGCGACTGTATTGATAAAATATGATTGGCATTGCTGTTGGGGTGAAACAATGAAAAGCATTGACTTTTGTAATTCTGATGGACAGCTATTGCAAGTTAAAAATAGCGACAATAGCGAAAACAGTTCTAGCAAAGCAGTACGTGATGACACGGAAATTCAACATTGGTTCAGAAGATTTTCAAAGAAAGGTGACACAAATTGGCCAGCACTAAATGATTTGGTTGGAATCAAAAAGGATGCAGAAAAGCTATCAGAATATTCTTTCCGTAGATTCGTTAGAGAAGCTGTTTCCAATAATCCAGGCTCGGTCTTTCTTGAAGAAGAAAGTCCTTGGTACGGAGAAGATCAAGAAAATAAAGAAAGTTGATTCACTTCTTTTTCCTCAATCAATTTTCGACTTCTAATCAAAAAGTCTTGAATAAATTCTTGGTCAGCAGTCTTTAAATATCTTGAATATTTGAAGTTTGGTAAGTTCTCGGGGATTTTACCTTTTTCAAGTTCCAAAATCAACTTTCCGATGGCTTCACCAACACTAACAGGAACAGCGTTTCCTATTTGCTTATACTTATTGACAAGGCTACCTTTTATTTCCCAATTATCAGGAAACTCTTGAATCCGTTTATATTCTTGAACACTTAGAGGTCTGTCTTCCTCAGGGTGGCCCAAATCAGTGGCAGGCATTGCAGGATGAGTAACTAAAGTAGGAGAAGGTTTATCCCAGTCTAATCGTCTGAAGAAGCCTGTTTTTCCACCTCCTAAATGGTAGGATTTGCCCAATGCCTCTTTTTGCATTTCCTCGCTTAAATCCCTCCAATTTTGGCCTGCCTTGAGCATTCTATAGTACTTAAGGCGTTTTTCAGGAAATTTGATAAACTCTGTATTGCTACCATTAAGGTTACCAATTGCTTGTTTTAAAGTCTTCCATTCGGGAAGACCAAAATCACCATTTTGAGAATGAGTAGGTTTCAAGTAAGGAACCTTTTCATTTACTCTTGAGCAAATAATTATTACCCTCTCTCTGACTTGCGGTGTTCCATAATTTGCTGAATTGTAGAGATTAAAAGAAAGCTCATACCCTGCAGCTCGCAACCTATTGTAAACATAAAACATGGTAGCTCCCTTAAGCCCTTTTAGCTCGTATGGTAAAAACTCTTCCTCCTCAGGCTTTAAATCAATATCGTATGCAGCGGACAAAAGACCTCTAACATTCTCAATTACAGCGAACTTTGGATTGATATTCTCAATTACCTCAATGAATTTTAGAAAGACATTTCCCCTGTTGTCAGCTAATCCCATTCTCTTCCCAGCTGAACTAAATGCCTGACAAGGTGGACCTCCCACAATCAGATCAACGTCTTCTCTTGACTTAAGACCAGCATATTCAAGAATTTGATCAGTCGTGTATGCCCTGATATCACCTATCAAACCTATTCCAGGATTATTCGCAAGAATAGTCTGCCGACTTGCCTTGTCTATCTCACAAGTTAAAAGAGTTTCGAATCCTGCTTTGTGCAAACCGATATCAAGTCCCATAGCACCACTAAAGAAGCTAAGAACATTGAAGTTCTTCTTTTTGGGTTTTATCGTGGACTTTTGATCTTGCATGCTGCTAATTATAGTATGCAAATTTACAGACAAATTTTCAATCTTCCAAGTATCTGCCATACACATTGCCAATTCGCTTAACAAATTTTTTATTCAATTTGCCTTGGCAAATGAAATGGATATTTATTATCGAAAAGCTGATGCTAATAGAAGTCAGGGAAACGTTTAAGGATTTTACTGGTAATGTTGGAGCTATATGACAGCCACTACACCATATACAAAATGTTGTGTGTAATTCTCATCTTTAAACAATATTGGTAACAAATGTCAGCTATTATAGATCGTAAAGGGCTTTGATTGTTTAATATTAGCCAAAATTGAAAGCTAGAATAAAACAGGGAAGTCGAAAACTGATTTAGAGTAGACAACAATAATTATTTACCATGGAAAATTCAATTAAAGAAAACTTAGAACACATTCATGCACTATTAGCTGAAGGAAAGTTTATTGAAGCAATGGAACAGTACCTTCACGATGAGGTAGAATTGCGTGAAGCAAATGATGAACCTAAAAAGGGGAAATCCTTTTGTATCCAATTTGAACGGGATTTCATTGACAATCAAGTTAATGAGTTTATAGGGTATCAGGTAGGAAACTATGCAGTCAATGACAATCATTCTTATTATGATGCTGTGATGACCTTAAAGTTAAATGATGGAACCACTATGGTGTCAGAGCAGGTGGTAGCTACGGAATGGAAAGATGGTAAAATTTATAGAGAGCGTTATTACCATGCCTAGGTTTAGGCTGTAAAAATGTAATTATTTTGACATTGGGTTTCATACTTTATAGTCAAAACTATGTTGGGCCTGTACTTAAATAGATAAAATGCTGTAAGTCAGTGGAAAAACAGGTATATTAGCTGAAGAACAACCCCGGGAAAGGCCAAAAAGGCTCAAAACCGGGGTAATAAATTCATATGTTTGGCTGATATACTGAGAATTGGGGAATCTACAATCTCTCTGAATATTCAAAAATAGAGGCCTGAAGTGATAAGTTTCAACCATGCTTTACTAACCCCTATCAACCTGCCAAGATTCTTGAATGCTACAGCAGAACAAGATTAGAAAGCCAAAATTAGTGATCGAGCGTTCTGAAATACTCCAATATCGCTCTAGCTTCCTCTACAGTTAGCTGTTGATTCGTCATCATTTGTCCATTAAACTCCATGAAAAGTGCTTTGGCCAGAGAATCTTTTTGCAGCATTTCTTCTGGATTTAACATCATATTCATTACCCACTCAGGGGCTCTTCTTTTCAGAATCCCATTAGGTGGTGGCCCGATAAAAGTCTCCCCAACTTTATGGCATGCCTTGCACTTTTGCTCGTACAATACATTCCCTCTGCTGGCCATTTCTACATCAATTTCTTCATTAATTTTTACTGAATCGATGGGGCCAATGCCTTTATTTTGTAAACTTATTATGTTAGAAGCCTGTAAGTGTTCCGATATTTCTTTCTTTGTAAAAGAAAAGTTCCCTTTCACTTCTTTTTGTTTACAGTGAAAGGTAAAAAAGGAGACCAGAACTAAGATTAATACGCGATATTTCATACACATAATTACCTCTTAAATATGAAAAATTATCTTTTGATTACAATGATCATGTTAATGTCTAGTTGCAGCTCTGATCATCAGTGGACCTATTTGTTCAATGGAAAAGACCTCGAGGGCTGGCACATCTACCTTAAAGGTAAAGAAAATTTCAATGGCTGGTATGTCTCTGATGGTGTGTTAGTGTTTGACCCAAACAATAGAACTGAAGCTACGAACGCTGATCTGGTAAGCGATCAACAATTCACAAGTTTTGAATTGGAGCTCGAATGGATGATTTCTGAAAAGGGCAACTCTGGTATTTTTTGGGGCGTGGTGGAAGATAAACAGTATAAACATACTTATGAAACTGGTCCGGAAGTACAGGTATTAGATGATAATTGGACAGAATATGTAGAAGAAAGAGGAGATATTCAGAGAGCAGGTTCTATTTTTAATTTGATGGCTCCATCTGATATTGTCAGTAAGCCGGCAGGCGAATGGAACCACTATATACTTCATATAGATCATTCTCAAAACAAAGGGTTTGTTATTTTCAATGGGGTGGAAACGCTTAGGTTCTCGGTAAATGGTCCTGAATGGGAAGAGTTGATTGCTAATTCCGGTTTTAAGGACTCGCCTGGATTTGGAAAGGCGCAAACGGGTCATATTGCTTTACAAGATCATGGCAGCCAAGTCGCTTATAGGAATATCAAAATTCGGAAGTTGTAGCTTCAGCTTAATGAATCACAGCTAATTTATCAGTGGTCCGCAAATGAAGGACATCAACCTAAGAGATAACAGATGTTTTTTGTTTGCACATATACATTGAGGCATGTATGTATCGTGTTAATCCTACTATTTACTGTCATCCTATAAATTTATGGCGACTACTAAGTGCATTTAAAAGTTAATTGCTTATGTTTGCAACAATGTTGCATTTAAGTGTGCATCAGTTATTATTACCATAAATGTAAATAGATATTATAATGAAGGTAGCTTATATTTTTAAGACCAATATGGCTTCTACTTTTCAGTTGGCCACTATGATTTTACCACAATTAGAGCAAAAAACCCATGGAGTAGAGGTAGTGGGGATGTTCTTTTTTGATGATAACGCTCATGTGCTGAGAAGTGGAAACGAAATAGGAGAGCGACTGAACAAAATAGCCAAAGAAAGTAGTATGCTAGTGATGGCCTGTGATCAATGTGCGCTCAGGCGCGATTTGGCTGAAGGGTCATTTGATCAATGTGGTACTGGAAGTGTACAACCCAAAAATATGATTGAAGTGGGACAAGTAGGTTGTTTTCCTCAGTTATATACTGCACTAAGTGGCAATGTTCCAAACCTGGTCATTACACTTTAAGAAAGAAAGCTGAGAATACACCCACACTGATAAAGTAAAATACATCACTTACTAAGACATTCTGCATGAAAACGAAAACAACAGTTGGCAACTGGGTATTAGATACAACTCCTGAAATATTGAATAACATTCATCAAAGGGATGTGAATATAGCTATCTACAATAGGGATACATCTGCCCTGTCAAGAGAAATTAATAGTCTGTTGACACTGGATGTTCAGGTCAAATCAAGTGGAGATATTGAAACTATACGTCATTCCTTCACGGAAGTAATCGACCCAAATACATTCCCTTTAATCACACAAGATGTAACATACCTTCTATCTCTTTTCAAAGATGTTGTAGGTGCCGAAAGCTTCCGACTGTTACTAGCAACAATCAACACAAATATGTGTAAACGATTTCATACAGACATCAACGATTTGAGGATGCTTTGTACTTATAGTGGGCAGGGGACTTTATGGCTTACCGAAGAAAATGTCGATCGGAATGCATTAGATTCTTGTGAAGGCAACGATTGCGTGGTGTTGGATGAAAGCAACATTCAGCAGGCTGAGACAGGTTCCGTACTTATCTTGAAAGGCGCTATTTATCCAAAAGAAGGGACAAAGGCAGTCGTACATCGCAGTCCAACCATTGAGGAAAGCGGGGAAAAAAGATTGCTTCTACGGATCGATACACATCAATTTTTAAACTTTCAACGATGAGATCATAATTAATATCCGCTCACTAATCCAAGTCTTTTGCGGGATGCCCGATAATCTAATTCCAGAACTTGTAATTAAGGGTATTATGTAAAATGACGATATTAAGATGATTACTTTTTTCATGTTAGTTTTTACGTGTTTATACTAACTCTTTGTGGTTTTTAACTGCTCATTAGAGATCATCACATAAAGGAAAATAATTCATCGATGGATCAATATCTTTTACCGTACAAGGGAATCAAACTAGAAGACTAATCCTGCGGAATATGCTCACCGATCAAAGAACTTAGATTTACTAAATCTTCCTTTTCAATTAAATAGTCATCGATCGATAACTCTCCAAACTCTTGAATCTTATAATTAGGTAGTACATCACTGAACATCAAGTAAACAATCTTATCGACTACCCTCTCTTTATAGGGATGCGACAAGTTATGCTTCATCACTATTGAATGCTCTATGCCTAAATGAACAATTTCATGAATGATCGTATTTGCTGGATTTTTGTAGTTTTTGAAATTTCCTTCTTTCGTTGTAAATAGGGTGATAATTCCACTTTCAGGATCATAACTTCCACCACTACCGTAAAGAGTAAACACCACTTTGTAGTGTTCAAAGATGTTAAATGGCCAGTTCCAGGCTTCCTTTGAAGACACTAATTGTTGAATCATGTTGTTTATAAGCGATTCCTGCTCATTAACTTTATCCAGGGCAAGCCGATAACTGTTCTCCTCAAATACTTTTGATTCAAGGAGTTCGTAAATCACAGAAAAATCCTCATTACCAAAAGAGTTATTTTTTGATTTCAATACTAATTCATCGATGAGTGGATCCTGAGGAAGGTGTATGGAATATCCCTGTTGTTCAAAAAAATCGATATCATTAATTGTACGCCAAATGGAAGTTGCCTCCTGCTGAATGCTAGGAATATGGAAGGAAATGTCTGGATCTACCTCTTGGCCCCAAGAGTAACAATGAATCAGAAAGGCAATAAATATGATACTCGATAATTTCATTTGGTGCTTACATTAATGATGTGTCTACTCACATTCGAAATTATGGCGTCAGCCTAAGTATACAGAAGCTCGTAATTGAGATAATGATAATAGGAAATTCTTAGGTAAAAAGAGTAAACACTGGCATGTTATAAAGGAGTAATTTTTTAGATATTCCAACGATACCTTAAGAATAAATGACATTCGACCTCCACCAATCCATCGACCTCTTAAGCAGGACACCTTCTGTATTAAAATCTTTATTGAGAGATTTACCCAGAGAATGGTTGCAAAATAATGAAGGGAAAGATACATGGAGTCCTTATGACATCGTGGGCCATCTCATTCACGGAGAAAAAACCGACTGGATGCCAAGGGCAAAGCTTATATTATCTGATTCGCAAGATAAGACCTTCGAACCCTTTGACCGGTTTGCTCAATTGACCGAAAATCAGGAAAAACCTATAGAGGAATTGTTGGATGAGTTTAAGCAATTGAGAGCGGGAAATCTGGAGCAATTGCGAACCCTGTCCATCGATGAATCTCACCTGGCAGCGACTGGCATCCATCCTGAATTAGGGGAAGCGAGCTTACAACAGCTATTATCCACCTGGGTTGTTCATGATTTAGGTCATATCGCGCAAATATCAAGGGTTATGGCAAAACAGTATCAATCAGAAGTGGGACCTTGGAAAGCATATTTGAGCATTTTGCGCAGGTAAAATAGTATAAAAAACTTCATCCCTTTATGATGAAGTGAGGTGAATAGGCGTCGATCTTTCTATCAGTAGTGAAATCCGCTAAAGAAGGCCTACAATTTTGGTAAGTAATGATATTATCGATAAATATCTTATATAAGCACATAGCTACGCTATCATTGTGATCAAATGATATAAAAAATGAGGCTTCAGCAAGAAATTACTTTACCATGTGGGAGTACACTGAATAATCGGATTGCAAAATCTGCCATGAGTGAGAATATGTCTCCAAAACATCATGGTCCCACAAAGGAACTGATACATTCTTATAAACAATGGGTACATGGAGGAACGGGGCTTATAATTACGGGTAATATCATGGTTGATGGAGGAGCTATTGCGGAACCGGGGAATGTTCTCGTTGAAAATAAAAATGATTTTGAATTGCTTAAAGAATGGGCAGCAATTATTAAAGGCACTTGCTTGCATCTTTGGCCACAAATTAATCATCCAGGTCGACAAGCAATAGGATTTTTAAACAAAGAGGTGGTGGCTCCTTCGGCGATCAAAACAAGTGTAACAGGAATGTCGGGAATGTTTAAAAACCCTCGAGCATTAGGAGAGGATGAAATCAAGGAAATTATCCATAGATTTGGTACTACCGCTGCTATTTTAAAGGAGGCAGGGTTCACAGGAGTTCAAATACATGGAGCACATGGATATCTTGTCAGTCAATTTTTATCCCCTCTTACCAACCACCGAAAAGATAAATGGGGGGGGGATCTTGAGAATAGAATGAGATTTGTATTAGAAATGTATAGAGATATTCGTAAGAACGTTGGGGCCGAATTCCCCATAGGAATAAAAATAAATTCAGCAGATTTTCAGCGTGGGGGATTTACCGAAAATGAGTCAGAAGAAGTTGTGAAAACATTAAGCTACGAAGGAATTGATTTAATTGAAGTAAGTGGTGGTACCTACGAACAACCTGCAATGACAGGGATTAGTATAAAAAAAAGCACATTGGAACGGGAGGCATATTTTATGGACTTTGTTGATCGAGTGAAACAATTGGTAGATACACCCATAATGTTGACTGGAGGTTTTAGAACTGTTGCGGTCATGGAGAAAGCTATTACAGATGGTCAGATAGATATTGTTGGTCTTGCACGTCCTTTTTCATTATATCCCTATTTAGCACGTAATATTTTTGAAGGGAAGATAGAGAGACTGAATCTTCCCAATCCCAAAACTGGATTAAAGCTGTTAGATTCCAGCGGATTTATTGAGATCAAATGGTATGAAATGCAGATACACCGTCTTGGAAAAGGTAAAGAACCCAATCCAAACTTAAGTGCATACTCAGTAATTGGTCATAACATCATCGAAACAATGAAAAAGATCATCTTAGGAAATAGCCGTAAAAGAAGTATCCAATAATAAATTAATAACTGCTTACATTGATTCATCTTTATAGGAGGGCTAAATCTTAAAGTTAAAAGACTGGTAATATTATGAATATGGTATTTATTTTATTTTCCTGATAATTCAATGGGTATGTTACGAGGGTTATTTTGTTCATGCTTTCTTATCATCGCGGTTTCTTTATCTAGTGGATATGGTCAAACTATCTGGAATGGCCCCAAAATAGTCTTCGAAAAGGCAGATTCTGCTGATTGGTTACTGGAAGAGAATCAAGATCGGATAACCGATTCAATTTGGATTACCAGGCAAAACAATCGAGGGATTTTTAATATTAAACTGGAATCTTCTTTTGATCGGGACAACAGGACTAGCCCTTTAGGTACGGAATGGGCTAATGGAAAAATTGAAGATGGAATTGAGAATCTTAGATTTACAACCTGGCATCAAACTAAGCTGAATTCCTCTGCCTTTGAGGTGGGAATAGATAAGGTGTTGCATATAATATCAGAAGATATTTACATAGATATCAAGTTTTTATCCTGGACCTCTGGCGGAGGCGGTAGTGGTACTGGGTTTGGGGGTGGATTCAGCTATCAAAGGTCAACTCCATTAACGACTAGTAATGAAATGGGTATAGCAAAAAATACATTGCGAATCGTACAACTACATAATCACATAGAATTGAGAAGCGATGAGAAATTCGAAAGAATTGTAGTGATGACTAGTGTTGGTGAAATAGTTTTTAAAGAAGAGTCTCTAAATTTACCTACTCTATATAGACTTTCTTTAACTGATTTTCCCTCAGGAATGTATATCGTATTGGTGGACGAAAAATATTGGGTTAAATTTATAAAGAGGTAGATTTCGATAAGGAAGGGTATTCATTATATCGCTTACGTTCCATGCATTGCTCCATTGCAGCATCCTTGTGTAGTCGTTCTCTAAACTATCTCTATGTAACATATGTGTTTACCACCCTCTCATTATTAAGTGCTAAGAAAACTCTATTACCAGCTTTCCTTAGATAAACAGGTCTAATGAAATGAGAAATTAATTCTCGATATGGCGAAGTCTGTTGATAAGAATAGCCATTTTCCTGAGATAATTAGTAAAATAAAGTGATGGAAATATTGTTTAAAAATTGTTATTCTTTCTTCTATATCTATTCTTCAATCATACATTTCTTGTGGTTGACAATCATAAAAGTGTTTTTGAAATTGGATCTATCGCCAAAGTTTTTACTGGAACTTTACTCTCAAATTATTGATATTAAATGGAATATAAAACATACCAACCGGATGCAGATTTAGGGACATTAGTGAAATGTTATTGGACCTTAAGTATTCCTAAAGAAGTACCTAAAAGTCGCCAGCAAGTATTACCCGATGGTTGTATGGATATGATTTTCAACCTTGGAGATGATGTAAAGAGAATATTACCGGACGATACCTATATGATACAACCACGTTCTTTTATTCTAGGACAAATAATTAAACCAATGTGGATTGAGCCTATGGGAAAGGTGGAAACTTTTGCTGTTAGATTTTATCCAGGAAGCTTTTCATATTTTACTCATGTTCCGATGACCGAATTAGCAGATAAGGATACAGAATTGAATTCGCTATTTGATGGAAAGAAAGTGGCACAGATTGAATCAGCAATTTTAAATGCAGAAAGTACTAATGAGCGAATTTTGTTGATTGAAAAATTTTTATTGATCCTATTAAAAGAAGCCGTTGATGTTCCTGGCTTAGTAAAATTTGTCATTGATCAAATACTTCAAACCAGTGGGACGGTAAGTATTAAAGAAGCGATGAAAGACAATTTAAGTCAGCGGAGAAACCTGGAAAGGAAATTTGTTAAACGAGTTGGGACTAGCCCTAAACAGTTATGCAGGGCTATCAGGTTTCAAAAGACTCTGAAAACAATGCTGAATAGTAACAAGACCTTAACGGATGTTGGATATGAAAATGAATTTTTTGATCAAGCTCATTTTATCAAAGATTTTAAAGATGTTACGGGGATTAGTCCCAAAGAGTTTTTAGAGAATGAAAACATGACTCTTTCCTCCATATTCTACAAATAAATTAGGCCTGTCGCATTTTTACAATTTCGTTACTGTTAGGCATATTAATATTGTCTCAATAGGTAAACTAACAAATATGAAGAGACTCATAATCATTCTTTCTGCGGTAATATTCGTCTTAGGGGTTACTGCTTTTAATACCCCTAAGAATTCTGAATTAGGGAAACAAAAAACTGATTCAATCTTAAATCAAAAGAAAAAAGATATGAAAAGTTATATTTCTATTTTCGAGATTCCAGCAACTGACATTTCACGAGCCATTGAATTTTATGAAGTAATTTTAGGGAGTAATATCGAGAGATTTGAGATACCAGGGATGGAAATGGGAATACTTCCCTATGAGGGACAAATGGTTACTGGCGTTATCGTAAAAGGGGAAGAATTTCAACCTTCAGCAGATGGTGTTACAGTATATCTTAATGGTGGTGACAATCTTCAAGGAATTCTAGATAAAGTTGAGAAAAATGGAGGAGAAATAATTGTTCCCAAAACCCCTCATGCGGATAACAAAGGGTATTTCGCTATGTTTCTCGATTCAGAAGGAAATAAAATGGGATTGCACTCACCAAATTGATATCATAAAAAGTGAAAGCATAACATAGCGAGGTATAAAAGCGATAGCGGTTTGAGGATTAACTCGAACCGTTTTTGTGGTTAATACAGTATCTTAGTAGTTAGATGGAAAAAAAGATACCTCTAATACATTTTCATAAAAGAAGAAACCTCGGAATTGAAGTGATAAGTTTCGTACAGCTTTATGAGAAGCTGAAGGAGTTAAAAGATCATGATCCATTTTCCGTTCACAAGATTGAATTCTTCCTGATATTGATAGTTACTGAACATACATATTCACATTTTGTCGACTTTACCTCCTATCAATTGACAAAAGGAAGTGCCCTTTTTATTGCTAAAAATCAGGTTCATTACTTCAATGAAGGAATTCGAGATGCTAATGGGATAGCTATAATCTTTAGTAGCCTTTTCATGGAGAAATATTATTTGCTCCCCGATAATTTTAAATTAAACAGATTATTTAATTACCACATTGAATCTCCGGTCATTCACCAAAAGGAAATGGGGGAAGATAGTTTTATTGGTATAGCCAATAAACTATATAGTGAATATGTTTTCCCAAATAACTTTGCGAAAACTGAGATGTTACGTACGCTACTTCATGTCTTATTACTCAAATCTGAAAGAGCAAAAGAAGTCCAATCTATTAGTGGAGCTAAACCTCATTGGATAGAGATATTTAGCAAATTTAAAAATATGCTAGAGAAGGAGTATGTAAATACCAGAAAATCAAGAGCTTATGCTTTGAAGTTGATTGTTTCCTACAAATTTCTAAATGATATCGTAAAGAAATTGACTGGGAGAACAGTCAAAACGTTTATTGACGATTTTGTCGTAATGGAAATAAAACGCTACCTCATTGCTACTCCTTTATCAGTTAAAGAAATTAGTTATTTGACTGGATTTGAGGAACCAGCCAACATGATAAAATTTTTCAAAAAATACACTGGTATCACCCCACTCAAATTTAGGGAGCAATCCTGATCGCTCGGTTACACTTTTACTATTTTTATCATCATTTTGATAATGATTAAACGATAGAACCCGCATAATTTAGCGGCAAGAAACGCATTACATATTAAATGTAAAAATGATGAAGTATTCCAGGTTAAGCTTTAACAAGTTTAGAGCCATTGCCATTATCACATTTCTTTCCTTTTCCAGTTGCAATAGCAGTAAATCGGTATTAGAAGTTACGAGCTTTAAACCAAAGTCTACGACAAACCATATTACTTTCAACAAATTAGACGCAGAAGTTGAAAATCAATTTACAAGTAAACAACCAGGCTTTATTAGACGTCAGAGCGGAATGAATGAAGATGGAGAATACCTCGTAGTGGTTTATTGGGATAATATTGCTGATGCTGAGGCCTCCATGAAAAAATTTATGGCTGATACATCTGTTGCAGATTATGCTTCTATGATTGAAGGTGCTTCTATGGAGATGTCCCGTTATATGATTGATGATGACTTTATAGCGAGTAATGCTGAATTCATCGAGATTATGTCATTTGATACTAAGTCAGACATTGATATTGAATCCTTTAATACCATAAATAAACAAGTAGAAACCGGCTTTACCTCTAAACAAGGTGGTTTTTTACAAAGGATTACTGGAATTAATGAAGATGGAAAGCAGATTGTAGCTGTGTATTGGGACAAAAAATCCAATTCTGATGCGGCATTACAGCCATTTATGGAAAACACAATATCTAAAGAGTTTATAGGGATGATGGAACCATCATCTATTGATATGGGACGTTATCAAACGCTAAATTCATTAAAAGACGAAAAAATGGAATTATCTAACAAAGACAAAGTAATCGCTTTATTGAACAGTTTTAATACAGGAGATCAAACTCCTATTTCCTACATCAACCCGAATAAATACACACAGCACAACCTATCTGTTGCAGATGGATTGGAAGGCTTTGGAGAAGCTATGCAACATGCTCCTCCACAGGGGTTTAAAGCAAATGTTATTCGTGCTTTCGAAGATGGGAATTACGTATTTACCCATACTGAGTACGATTTTTTTGGGCCCAAAGCCGGTTTTGATGTTTTTCGATTTGAAGATGGACAAATCGTAGAGCATTGGGATAATCTCATCGACATACAACCACCAAATTCAAGTGGAAGGACTCAGTTTGATGGCGATACAGAAATAACTGATATAGATAAGACGGAAGCCAATAAAAATACAGTGAAAGAATTCATTGAGAAAGTGTTACTTAATAATGAAATGGACAAGGTCGCTACCTACATTAACCCTACCAAATATATGCAGCACAATCCTTCGGTAGCAGACGGATTAGACGGTTTTGGAGCGGCAATGAAGTATTTTGCAGAAAATGGAATGGTAATGGAATATACAAAACTTCATAAAGTACTAGGACAGGGAAACTTTGTGCTGAGCATGAGCGAAGGGAAATTTGGCAAAGGTGAGCACACTGCATTCTACGATTTATTTAGATTAGAAAATGGACAAATTGTAGAACATTGGGATGTTATTTCACCTATCCCACCGAAATCTGAATGGAAAAATAATAATGGTAAGTTTTAGTCAGCCATTTTTACTTCAGTTTTGAAGATCCTCCAGTATAATCATTTAAAGCTTTTTACTGGTTATTTCACTCAGGTGTTACGTTTAAAATGGATCTTTCAGCTCCTCGAATAAGACGATTTTTAAGTAATCTGGCCCTATTTGTTCAATATAGCATCGAATAAGAATAAAGAAATTGAAATGAAAAAGAAAGAAATTATCCGAAGTGGAGAAGGCGAAAATTATAACTACTCCCAAGATCACTGTTTTATTAAACTTTCTTCCAGAAATACGAATGGTGAATTGTGTTTTGTTGAGGATACCTTAAAACCAGGTTTTCATCTGGGAAGACACCACCACAAAATAATGACAGAGGTTTTTTACATTCTTGAAGGAGAAGTCAAATTAATATTCGATGATGAGTCGATTATAGCTAAACCTGGGGATACCATTACTGTCCCACCTAATGTTTGGCATGAGGCAAGATGTGAAAAAGGCGGGAAAATGCTAACCATTTTTAAAAATGGTCAGTTCGATCAATATCTTGAAAGACTATCGAAACTTACAGATGAAGATTTTGCCAACGAAAGTCTAATGACATCTTTATCAGAGGAGTTCGATGTCTATGAATCTTGATAAGATAACATGTCGAAAGCGAAGGTGTTTCGAAAACCCAAGGAATTCTTTTTAGCCAACAGCAATTTATAATTGAAATAAGTTTTTCTAAATTAACATTAATTTCAAAAATAAAATCGATTTATATAATCGCAATTTATTGGAAGAAAAGCTAGTAAAGGAGACAAGCTATTAATATGGCGAAAATAGATCCAATCATCGCTGTAAAGGATGTTGAGGCCAGTTCTAAATGGTACCAATCTGTATTGAATTGCAGAAGTATGCATGGAGGTAAAGCGTTTGACATTCTCGTTGATGAACATGATGAAGTATTAATATGTCTACACACATGGGGAGAACACGAACATCCTACTATGATAGATCAACGTATAACTCCTGGAAATGGCCTTATCCTTTACCTTAGGACAGAACACCTGGGAGAAATAAGACAAAATGTGCGAAATTTAGGTTATTCTGTTGAAGAAGAGGTCCACTTAAACCCAAACTCGACGAAAAAAGAGTTTTCCCTCAGAGATCCTGATGGGTACTTTTTAACCATTACTGAATTTCATGGATACAAGGGGTAAATGAACATTTTCCATTGTTTATAAGTCTTTCACAGTTTCTATAAAAAGAGGTAGCACGTGATACATATTATTTTCCAACTATAAATAATATGTATCCGTGCTCTATTTATTTTCAGACCTTCATCTTTCAATTTTGTCTTTCAAGGTATGGGCGAACATCATAGATCGCCGAAAAATGAATATGCGAATATGCTATGTATTCATGGTGTTAATAAACTTTTTGTTTACTCTTTTAATTCATTGAATAAAAATTATTACTTTTGATTTGAAAGCAAATTTATGTAATAGGTTATGTTAAGTTATTTTTGTTAACTTTTTTCAGTAGTGTTAGTAGAGAACGAACATGAATGATAAATTTAGATGTGATTGCCCCATTACTTCCGCCTTAGATATCTTGGGTGACAAGTGGACATTGGTTATAGTGAAGCAGATATTGTTGGAAGGAAAGAAGACGTTTAAGGACTTTACTGAAAGTGATGAAGCCATTGCGACTAACATCCTATCATCTCGCTTGAAGATGCTTGAAGAATTTAAGATCATTACCAAAGAAAAATTGCCCGATAATAAGAAGAGTAACATTTATCGTTTGACCTCAAAAGGGATGGCATTAACTCCAATCCTTGTAGAATTAGCTTTATGGAGTGATGCTCATGTTAGGGAATTTAATACAGAATTGGCATCTAATGAACAACTTGATTTTATGAAAGCTAACAAAGAAGGATTTATCAAAGGAATAATGGATCAATAAGAAGCATTGATAAAATTACACCGGATTTATCTCCTTATGATATGATCATAATCCCCGGAGGATATGGAACAAGACCGCTACAATTCGATAAAGAATTTACACAATGGTTGAAAACTGCCCAGGATACAGAATATAAGGTATCCGTCTGCACGGGCAGTTTGTTACTTGGTTCAGCCGGATTTTTGGAGGGAAAAATTGCTACTACGAATTATAATGAATATGAAACGCTAAATAAGTACTGTAAAGTGGTGTCTAAGGATAGAATCGTAGAAGACAATAATGTTATTACAGGTGGAGCTGTTGCCTCATCCTTAGATGTGGGATTATATGTTTGTGAAAAACTCATAGGGAAGGAAAACACAGAGGTTATCAGAAAAAGTATGGATTATTATCCTGGCCAATTTGACAGCAGTAAATTTTAAGGCGCATTTTTTACCGATATAATTTTACAAAGGACTTTTAAAAATGCATGAGCGCGTCACCTTTACAGAAAAAATATTATAACTTATCTGCCAATAATTACCACAACAACTAACAAACATGAACCCTCAAGATATTCCTAGTAGCGTGGCGGCGCGGATCCTCAACTTTTTCAATAATGTACAGCAAGTCAGTGATATCACTAATTCGGTCATTCAAGATGACCCTTCCGATGGACCGGGAGGTACGATTGGTCCTACCCTTGCATCGCGTATCCTAAAAACCCGCTCCGAGCAAGAATTCAATCGATTTGATAATTTGGATCAATTGGATGCAATCTCTGGATTTGGTCAGGGTACCTGGAAGGATTTGACTTACACTTTCGGTAGAACGGCCGCTGAGGCATTCCGTAATAACCTATACGCAAACAATATCATTTATCCAGAAAATTGGCCTGTCTGGTTTTTCGAATTCCCTATCGAAGATAAAGAACTATTTGAAGAATTATCGTTCAATGATACTGCTTATCGGACGCTCGTGTCAGAAAAGCTTGCGGAAATTGCCCAGGAGGAGGAAGTAGTGGAAAGCCTTGCGGAATCAGCTATTACTGGTGTAAAAGAAGCTCACCTTGAACGATTCCAAGATACTACGCTTTCAGCTGTTACTTTCGACATCTGGTTTTACCGCCTCGATCCCGGAAATTGGTTTAGTTTCGATAGCATGCTGGAACAAACAACTGCTTATATTGAATACTATCAGAGAAATTATTCCTTTCAAGATATACCATCAGGTGAGGACATCATGTTAGAGCTTGTATCGTTTAAGGGAGTTCCTGGCACTATAATGAATCCTGCAGGGATTGCGGCAGATGATTTAATTACTATATTGAATTATCCAGAGAGGAACTTAACGATTTGGATGAGTACATTGTATGATTAGTTTTCTGGAGAGCTTTGTGATTTAGCTTATGTAATTGGATATATCCATTATTATTCACTTTGCCTTTTTCAAAAAATGTAGATTTGAAAATTAATTGAGCTTATGGATATTACTGAAGCTAAAAATGACATGCGTTTATCTTATGCAGGAGGTGGCACTGGTGTGTTAAAATGAGGGTACTTTACGTTGATTGTTCCTGTAATGCATTCACAAATTCTCTACTTTAAAAATACAATGGAGTTGATAATTAGAATGTATTATATTGGTTATAATAAAGCCCATGAGAGGAACACAACTCCTGGTTAAATTGAATAAAAAATTTGTTAAAATAATTAATCATTAATCCAACCATCAAAACAAATGAAGAACTTAATGATGATGCTTACCCTTTTTGCAGTCATACTTACAAATATTGGCCATACTCAGGTTATCCAAAACTCTAAAGAGGCGGCAACTAATCAAAAAGCCATTGAAGTGGGTCAGGAGCAACTGGAAAAAGACATAGCTCAACTCGCTGCTTTCAAAACAAAAGTAGAAGCATTTACAGGTGCTTATAATAACAAAGTCTCTGAAAAGGTGATTTCATTAAAAGGAGATATCGTTACAGATATGCAGCGAGAAGTTGAACAGAGTGAGCGAAAAATTGCACAAGATAAACAAGAATTATCTCAAAGTATTAATGAGAAAAATTCTTCAAACAGAGAAGTTCGCCGTTCACGAATAGATAGGGCTACCAGGGATGGAGATGTAGGTGATGGAAGAGATTTGAGAGACGACAAAAGAGATAAACGAGACGATACAAGAGATGCAAAGGATGACCAGACAGATTTACAAAATCAAATTGCTCGTACAGAACGCCAAAGACAAATTTTGAATACATTAAAAGTATTTACTTTTTCTTTTGAACCGTCTGCGAAGGAAAAAGCTTTAGCCAACATTAAATTGATGAATGAATTTATTCAAACCATGGAAGCAGACATTGCGGCTACTAAGGCAGAACTGGCTGAAGATAAAGTAGAACAAAAAGAAGATCGTAGCGAACGTCGAGAAGACAAACGGGAAAGGAGAGAACGCATTCGCAATTAGTCCTAAGTGATGATTTGACTATAAATTGATTCATTGAGTTGTAGAAGATTTAGAAAGTGAATAGCATGTAATTATGTATAGTTTAGCTTGAGAAAATGATGCTCCTGAGTTGATGCAGAAATTCGATTACTTTATCACTTTGGGAACGGCTCAATTATTAATATAAATGTATCAATGATAGGCGTTGAAATATAAATCTTATATTATCTTTCTGGGTGCCTTCTCGGTCACCATTCTCATGAATTTTCAGCGTCTGGTGATAGCTCTGGCAGATAATAGTTTAGCTGCTTCATTTGGGTTGACGATGAGGATACTCATCTTAAGGATGATTATCATGTTCTGTTATGCATGTCTATTATTAAGTTTTAATTTATTATGGAAAGATAAAGGGTTTTCTTACTCCTCTGGTAAAAAGAAGTTGTTCAATATTGTAATCAATTGGGGGATTTTTGTATCAGGCGTGATTGCTTCTACCATATTGAAGCTAAATATGGTAACAAATACCCTACTAGAGGCTAGATACTTGTTCGGGTCGACATTAATAAACTACTTGATCATACATCCTGTGTTACTGTTACTTGCTCGCTTCATCAATCTTTACTTCCAGCAGCAGCAAAATCTATTAGAAAAAGAACAAGCTAAACAAAAAGCCCTTCAGCATCAGTTAGAAGCTTTACGGACACAAATTAATCCCCATTTTTTATTTAATGCCTTAAATTCCTTAACAGCGTTGATTCGTCAGAAATCAGATCGTGCCTTGCCTTTTGTCGATCAATTGTCCTGGCTACTCCGTTCTACGCTACAACGTAGTGAAGAAGATCTCATTACCATCCAACAGGAATTGGAATATTTAGAAAGCTACTTTTTTTTACAGAAAGAGCGATTTGGTGAAAAGTTAGAGATCGAAATAGGTATACCGGAAATATGGAAAAAGAAATTGATTCCTTCTTTTTCATTACAATTATTAGTTGAAAATGCGATTAAGCATAATGTGATTTCTAAAAAACAATCGCTATTAATCGAAATACTTCCTGAACGTGAACATCTGATTATTCGGAATCAGATTCAGAAAAGAAGAGAAGCATTTCAACATACAGGAACGGGATTAATAAATTTATCGGCCAGGTTTAAACTGTTAAAAAAAAGGGATATTCAAATATTTCAAGATGAACATTATTTTATCGTGAAACTCCCTATCACGGAACAGGAACCCCAACCTTATGAAAATGGATAATGAGTATTTATGAAGTCAACTTTCAACCCTGGGATTAAGTATCAAGACTTATAGGTTTATTCGATGTGTATATCAACTCATCATTATCGATAATCTGTCAAGCCTGAATCATGGAATTTAATCTTACTTCATCCTACCATATATATCATATGTTGAGAAGAATTTCCAAGCCTCTTCACTCGAATTAATATCCATATTTCCTTCGGAACCAAACCAATCATGACCACCATCTATTACCTTAAAGTGTTCTACTACTGTTCCCTCTTTTCCTCCTTCAAATAGAAAATGTTCTACTGTGGCCCCGTCATTAGGGTCAGTATCGGGTATGAGGGTTACCATAGCTTCTTTCGAACTTTGATTATGATCTACCCATTAATAAAATGGAAAACAAAATTATACAATCAACGAATCTCATAAAAAGAATCTATGGGTAAAAAAATATACTTAATTAAAGATCTCATATATTAAATTCTTCCATTTTGATCTTGAAACGAGCAAAGCTTCTCCACCTGCAATAGCTACATAGCTTATCGAATTTAAATTGTCAAAAACTACTAGGCGAGAGATGAAACCAAACAATCTCAATTGGGAATAAGTTGCTACAAATGGTTGAAGATTTGATCGCTAAAGTAATGTATTCAATCATAAACTATGGTAGAATTAAAGCTAATTGATCTTTGACTGCGATGAAATGACCATCTGCAGTTGTGAAATTTTATAAGAATAAACGTATAAAATATTGAGCTTTTGAAATTGTCTGATATCATACGTAGGTATACTGGTGATATACGTACACAGAGAATGATCGATGATTTCTCTAGAATTAGGAAGACTAAATTATCGGCGGGTATTAAACCTTTTCATAAAAGGATTATCCAACTAATTTGAACAAATCCTTTTCATAGCAAAAATTTTCATATTTACTGGCACATGAAAGCTGTTTTAATTGAAGATGAGGAATCAGCTGTATTAAATTTGGAATACCTATTGAAGTCCCTAGGCTCAGATGTTCGGATAATTGAGTTAATCGATACAGTATCGGATGCCATAAATTTTTTTAAAAAAAGAAAAGACTACGATCTGGTTTTTATGGATATTCATATAGCGGATGGAAATTCCTTTGAGATTATGAAAGAGGTGGAACCTGTAGCGCCTATCATTTTTACCACGGCTTATGATCAGTATGCGATTGAGGCTTTCAAATTAAATAGTATTGATTATTTACTTAAGCCGATCCGAGAACAAGAACTCAACAATGCTCTTCAAAAATTTAACAACAGGCGAAGGGATACGTTAATTTCTTTCCAGCAAATAGAAGTGTTGATGGATTTGATACAGACTCCACCTAAGGAATTTCGTAGTTCTTTTCTCGTTCAAAAGGAAGATACGTTCATTCCTGTGGCGTCTAAGGACTTTGCTTTCTTTTTCATACAAAATGGAGTGGTAAGAGGTACGACAAAAGAAAATATAACTTATTTCTTCAATGATAAATTAGAAGACTTGGAAAATACCTTAAATCCTGCCACCTTTTTTAGAGCAAACCGACAATATTTAGTCCAACGATCAGCAATTAAATCACTTCAAAGTTACTTCAACGGCAGATTGATTCTCAACGTAAAGCCAACAACAAAGGAACAAATAATTGTCAGTAAAGCCAATGCTTCAAAACTTAAAGCATGGTTGAGTAATACTCAATCATAGTATTTCTTATGCTGGCTGTTTCAGTCCATGGGAGCTTTGGTTTATAGAACAGGGAAGTCGCATATATTACCCAATTCCTAAAGGACTAAATAGCGCCCATAAGGCCAAGACAGATAACACTAACAATATAGTGAGCCAAATATCAGTATTCGTTTTCGGTGAATCCTTATGTCGACCATTCTGAAAAGTAACTAATTCTAAAGTAGTTGCTTCTTGAGGTTTACTCAACTTACTCACAATCATTAATATGGCAGAAGAAAATATAAACAGAAATAAGGCAAAATGTAAAAAATTGATCCCTAAAAATATATCTAGAAAGCTTCCTTTGCTCAAGTGCAGGTTGCCATTATTATTCATGAATTCCAGGACTAATCTCAACACACCTACACCAAATCCCGTCCATAAGGCGACAATAGCACCACGCGCATTGATCCACTTATAAAAAAGGCCCAACAAAAATACAGCCGCTATAGGAGGGGAAATATACGCCTGAATACTTTGTAGATAATGAAAAATTCCTCCTCCCATTAGGGCATCCATAAAAGGAATCCAACCTAAGCTTAAAATGACCAATAAAACAGTCGCTATCCTTCCAAATCTCACCAAATCCTTTTCTGTAGCATCAGGTTTGAGTTTTTGGTAGAAATCAATGGTCAATAAGGTCGAGCTAGAATTGAAAGCAGAGGATAAGGAACTCATTAGGGCTGCTAATAAACCGGCAATCGCTAATCCTTTTAAGCCACTTGGTAAGAATTCTGTGATTAATGCTGGAAGTGCCTGATCCGCATTCGTCATGGAAAAACTAATTTCTCCTTTTTGAAGTAAGGTGTAGGCAATCACACCTGGTAGAAAGAATAGAAATACAGGCAGGAGCTTTAAATAGCCTGCAAATAAAGCACCTTTTCTGGCATTGCTTATATCTTTGGCAGACAGCACTCGCTGAACAATATACTGATCTGTGCACCAATACCATATACCTAAAATAGGAGCGCCAAACAACATTCCTGTCCAAGGATATTCTGAGTCATTCATTGGTCTCCACAAATTGAAAAAGCGGTCCACAGGCGGATTTCCTTCTGTTTGTGCTGCCATAGAAATGGTTTGAATCATTTCATTCCAGCCTCCTAATTGGTACAGGCCGAATATGGTAACAATGGCAGTTCCCAGCAACAATATGAAAGCTTGTACCATGTCTGTATAAATGACAGCTTTAAGTCCTCCTAACACAGTATAAAAACCGGTTGCTATGACAGTAATGATAGCTCCTGTCCAAAAGGGAATTCCCAATACTTCAAATACTAAGGCTCCGGCAAAAATAATGAGAGAAATTTTAGTGATGATATAGGCCAATACGGAAACCACAGAAAGGTAATCTCGACATGCTCTGGAGTATCTTTTTTCCAAAAATTCAGGCATGGTATATACTCCCGTTCTCAAATAAAAGGGAACAAAGATCCACCCGAGTAAAATCAAAATCAGAGATGCTAATATCTCGAAATTGGCCATGGGCATATTTGCTCTGGCCCCTGCTCCTGATACTCCCAGAATAATTTCAGAACCTATGTTTGAAGCGAATAAAGAAGCTCCAATGACTAACCATCCCTGATCTTTTCCTGCCAAAAAGTAGTCTACAGATGAAAAGGTAGAATTTTTTTTGCCTTCTGAGGCCCATTTGGCTATCCAGAGGATAATTCCGAAATATAAAGCGATAATCGTAAAGTCCAGAAAAGTCATTCTCTGCTAAAATATGTATGAATTTGAATTTGAACCGTTTCTATAAGTGTCTCGAAGCACCATATAGTATAGGTGCTTCGATATGAATAATGTTTTAGTGGTTTTCTTACGGATTGGTCCAATAATCCACTACAAACACTTTCTCTAAATGCGGTTGTAAACTTGCTACGAATGCTTGATGCTCTGGATGAGGTGTGTAAACACTATCTCTATCCTCTTCCGAAGCAAAGGTCAACAAATAGCAATGGGTAAATCCCTGATGAAAATCTTCGGGACTGTCATTTAGGCCCCACTCAAAATCTTTGATGACTGGAATAGATTCTGCCAATGCATTAAATGCATTGTTTAGATTGTTGACATCCTCTTCACCAGCTTCATCTTTGAATTTGAAAATGACCACATGACGAAGTAACCTCTCCTTTTTTTCTGGTTTTTCCATAGTAGTAGTTGGGGTTTCTGCCACTTCTTGTGTGGGCTGGCTTGATTCCTGACAAGCTATAAAAAGAGAGCCCACCAAAAGAAGACTAAGAAAAAAAACATTTGTCTGATTAGTCATTATAAAGAAAATTAAATAAATATTAAATGAACGTAATGCTGTAGGTAATGCCAGAATTACGAAGGCTGTGATATTAAATGATGCCTCCCATACTTCCTCCTTCCAATTTAATGGCGGTACCATTCGTGGCAGCGGCTAAAGGACTCGAAAAATAGACAATACTATTAGCCACTTCTTCCACGTTAGCGAAGCGTTGTAACAAAGAAGAAGTCCTAATGTCGCTAAAAAAGTCAGCTTCCGCTTGAGTTACTGTTTTCCCTTCTTTCCTTGCCAAATCCTTTAAAAATTGTTCCGCTCCTTCTGTCATTGTAGAGCCAGGAAGTACGGAATTAACAGTTACGCCTGTCCCTTTGGTCAATTGGGCTAGTCCTCTTGAAACAGCTAGCATGGCCGCTTTTGTTGTACTGTAAGCAATCAGGTCCTCTGGAATCAGGGTGGCACATTCACTTGAAACAAAGATAATGCGTCCCCAATTTTTGTTCAGCATTTTCGGCAAAAAGTGTCTAGATAGACGGATACCGCTCATTACATTTACCTCCAGGTGCTGCTGCCAGTTTTCATCCGTGGTCTCAAAAAAAGATTCTGAAGAATAAATGCCGACATTGTTAATTAAAATATCAATGTCGGGAAGTCCTGCTATTAGTGTTTCCACTTCTTCGGCCTTGGAGAAGTCGGCGGCGATCCCCTTTATCCTGGCACCCGGAATGGCTTCCATTAATCGCTCAATAGCTTTATTTACAGATGCTTCAGTACGGCCATTGATATATACTATGGCCCCTTCCTGCAAAAAAATGCTAGCTACACCATATCCTATTCCTGCTGTGCCACCGCTGACGAAAACACTCTTATCTGTTAATTTTAGGTTCATGGAATTGTCGATCCTGGAACAACTGCACTTATTTTTTTGTTACCAATTCCTCAAGCCCAATAATTTCTCCCCCAATTCAGATAGCTCCGCTCTATCGTATTTTGTCTGTTCCCAATTTCGGGGATCACCAGGAAAGGCATACCCTTCTGGAGCTACACGATGTTTCCATGAATTTACTCTCCATTCTTTTAAGGATTCATTGTCCTCTTGAGCTGGCATCATAGAAATATATTGAGCAATGCGAACTTTATCTCCGGAATGATTGGCACGAATGCCATGTGGCTGGGAACTATTGAAAATCAATAAATCTCCCGCTTCCATAGGTACTTTTACAAGTTTATCGTGCAAATCAGAAACATCAGGCTTGAAATGATCTCTATCTTCAGGCTGTGTCAATTTCCAGCTATCGTAATTGCGGTATAACCAGGGAATACATTGAAAACCACCCATGTTTTCATCTGTTTGATCTGCTAATGCTAAAACGCCTTGTACATTTTGTGGCTTAGTTTCGGGATCATAATCCCAATGAATAAATCCTTTGTATTCGTGTCCAGGTCTTATGGGGAAATTTAAATTAGCTCTGTCGATAGTTACCCATAATTGTTCCGTTCCCCAAATATCCACAAAAGCATCATACACCCGCGGCGTTTGCCTGTTGGTCCACAAACATTGATGATTATATACTTCTACCATACCTGTTCCTGCCAATTCTTTCATTTGCATTTCGGCCCGGGGAGCTGTGTACCAAGTGGATTTGTCATTAGGGTCTTTCTCTTCGAATTCCCAAAGAAAAGTGGCAGTTTGCTCCGCTTGTACTCTTGAAATGGCTTGTTTAATAACGATGTAGCCATTGTCTTTCCAGAAATTCCAGTCTTCCAAGCTCAGTACGCTTAAGCTGTCAGCGGTGGCCTCTGTCCTCAATTTGAAGGAACTGCTTTTCGCGGTGGATGGATTACCAGGAATATCTTTGTGCTGATTATCGGGAACCATCGTATTATGAGTATTCATTGCTCTGAGTGATTAGTTGTTTAATTGATATGATAAAGATGAGAAAGAATTAACGAATACACTTTCAGGAATTTAACTAAAACTTGTACGATATTGATATATTCGTTATATAATATTGGTGATTAGGCTAATTTTGTAAATGTAATACTATTGTTTTCATTGCTATAACAACAAGCGGGATGAAATATTGAAGGATCTTATGAAAACTCAACTGGAAAATATTACTTATCAACTCAATCGTTCATTTTCGATCATGTTCAATCCTAATTTAAGCGATTTGTTCTTTTGGCACTTTCATCCTGAATATGAATTGGTGTATATAGAAGGTGCAAATGGTACCCGATATGTGGGTGATCATATATCTAATTATGAGCATAACGACTTAGTACTTATCGGTTCCAACATTCCGCATTTGAATTTTGATCATGGGGTTCGCACTCCATACAGAAAAGTGGTCGTTCATCTCAAAAAAGAATTGATAGAAAAGCATGTTGACGAAGTACCTGAATTATGTTCCATTAAAAAGTTATTTGTTACTTCTAAAAAAGGAATTGCTTTCCATGGCAGGAATAAAGATGATATTGGGGAAAGACTATTTCAGTTGGAACACTTATCCCCTCATCGTCAGTACCTTCAATTAATTGAAGTGCTTCAAATTCTTTCTGAGGAGAGGGAAGTTATCTTATTACATGAAAAGGATTATCAAAATCAATACAGCAGCAAGGAACAAGAACGCCTTAACGATATTTATGCATTTGTTGATAAAAACTATCATCGCAAAATTGAACTGGATGAGATAGCCAAAGTGAGCCATATGACCAAAGAAGCCTTTTGTCGCTATTTTAAAAAAATGACAAAATGTACTTTTATTGATTTTTTGAATCGCTATCGAGTGAGTCATTCTAAACGATACCTAATGGCTGGAAATAGTATCAGCGATGCTTGTTTTCATTCGGGTTTCGAGAGCCTTTCCTATTATAGTCGAATTTTTAAGAGAGTTACCAATGAAAGTCCGAGGGAGTTTAGGAAAAGGTATGTCTAATATCGGCCTAAGCTAAATAAAGGAACCTATTATATAAGCAATAACGATTTAAGTGAAAGGGAATTCATTCGAGCAAAAAAGACTGATTTCGAAACTGGACGAATTAGCTGGTAGTGTTACTCAGGGTTTTCCCTGATTTTTTCCTTTCATGGTTTTGGTCTATGAATGTTGATGCACTTTCTCCTTATTTCATCAATGACATGTTATTTATCCATACGATAAATACATACGTCAACACTAACACAAAAAATGATGAAAAACCTATACACTTGGATATTTTGCTTGCCTTTAATCACCCACTTTTTATGGGCCCAATCTACCGGTCATGTTTCCTATCCTTATTTGGGCATAGAATTTACCATACCTCAAGGATGGGTAGGACAAGAATTGGAAGGTGGTTATTTGATTGGCCATCAGTCTCAACCAGGAATAGGATTTTTGACCGTATTGCAGGCAAATTCATTGGAAGAAATAAGAGTACAGGGACAACAGGGAATCACAGAAGCCAATGGAACACGACTAATCATAGAAGGAGATTGGGAAACGATCACACCAAATGCCTTGGGAAGCGAGTTTAAGGGGACCTTAGAGGGAACACCAGTAAAGGCTTATTTAGTCGGTGTATATAATGAATATGGCAATAGCGTGATGGTGATGGCGGCGGCAGCGCCTAATGTATATGCTGACATACACAAAAATTTAGCACTTCAATTGACCTATAGCTTAAGCTTTAGTGAAGCGAAAGAGAGCTCAGAGGCTCTTGAATGGAAAGATTTTTTTTCCAATGCTAAATTAACCTATATGGAGTCCTATTACAGTAATGGAGGGAGCTACAATGGATTTAGTACAGGTGGAGGGTATGAAATGACAGAAGAAATTCATTTATGTGCTCAAGGATATTTCAAATTTAAAGGCAGTAGCAGTATGACGATGGATACAGGAGGGGCATTCGGAAGTTCGTTTGATAGAAGTAATGGGGATGGACAATGGGAAATAGAGACTGATTATCAAGGTGGTCCTGTATTAACATTAACGTATCACAATGGAAATGTACAGGAATATAAATTGACCTATGAGGATAACAAAACCTTTTTGAATGGGGCTAGGTATTATGTTACTTATGCGAAATCGGGTCCGGATTATGCCCCTGATTGCTTTTGAATATTAATTTTTTGTTAGATTTATTATACCAATAAATCGATGATATGAATCCAGCGGTGGACATGTATTTGATGGAAGGTTGTGGGCGTTGTCCTCTGGGAGGCACCTCAAATTGTAAGGTTCACTTCTGGACAAAAGAATTGCGGATGTTGAGGAAGATCGTTCTCCATTGTGGCTTAACTGAAGAAGTGAAATGGGGGGTTCCTTGTTATACCTTTCAGCATAAAAATGTGTTATTGCTCAGTGCTTTTAAAGAATATTGTGCCATTAGTTTTTTCAAGGGTTCTTTATTAGCGGATCCTCATCAATTATTGCTCAAACCAGGAGAGCGTTCTCAAGCTACCCGATTGTTGAAGTTTACAGATACAGAGAAGATTGGAGCGCAAGAGTCCCATATCAAAGCCTATATTTTTGAAGCTGTAGAGGTGGAAAAAGCTGGCTTAAAGGTATCGTTTCATCCAAATCCAGAACCTATACCAGAAGAATTAGCGCGGAAATTTGAAGAAGATCCTATATTAAAGTCTGCCTTTGATGCACTAACGCCGGGCCGACAAAGAGGATATCTAATCCATTTTTCGCAGCCCAAACAATCTAACACAAGAAGATCGAGAATTGAGAAATGTGTAGCGAAAATCCTCAATGGAGAAGGAATGCATGATAAATATAGTCGGCGAAAGAAGTAGGAGGGAGGTTTGGGTCAATGTGCACATGCAATTTCTGTATAGAAAAAGAAAATTCAATTAGGCCGAAATATGGTGTAAATGCTAAAAATCTATTGAATGATTTGTTTCGCCAGATCCCCAATTGTTTGAATTCCTTTTTCAATCTGCTCATTCCATTGTAGGCCGTAAGAAATCCTGAGACAATGTCGATATTGATTGCGTAAGGAAAATAATCTTCCAGGAGCTATACGAATCCCTTTTTCCAGGCATCGCTCAAATAAAATATTTGTGTCTACCCGTTGGTCCAACTCAATCCACAACATATATCCACCCGAAGGATTAGAAATCTTTGTGTTATCTGGAAAACTGTGTCGTATCAATTCTAGATATCGCCACTTGTTATGTTCTAATTTAGTTCTCAATTGATTAAGATATCGATCATATCTTCCTGTCTGTAAAATTCGGGCGGTAATCTGATGAGTTAATGAATTCGCAGTTACATTATGATACATTTTTAACCGAACAATTTCATCAGCGAATGTTCCTCCTGCAATATATCCCACTCTGTAACCTGGAGCTAACGTTTTTGAAAATGAACTGCATAACATTACTCGACCTTCCTGATCGAAACTCTTACATGTCTTAGGTCTATTATCGCCAAAATAAATATCACCGTATAGATCTGCTTCTATGATCAGGCAATCATAGGTATGTGCCAAATTCACTAATTCCTGCTTGTGTTCTGGAGGCATACAAAAGCCAAGTGGATTACTAAAGTTACTCACAGTTACAATCGCTTTGATTTTTCGCTGTTGAAGGTGAGTTTTTACTACCTCCAAATCTAGACCATAAACACTATGCGTTTGGGTTTCGATGACATTTAGCTTCAGGCTATTGGCTAATTGTAAAATGCCAAAGTAAATCGGGCTTTCACAAATAATCGTATCTCCGGCTTGCATACTCACCATAAATGCATAAGAAAAAGCATTCATGCAGCCATTGGTCGTAATCACTTCATATCGCCTTAGCGGAGTACCCGATAACAAAGATCGTTGAACTACTAATCTTCTAAGGGTATCATCCCCACACGGGGCTTCATAAGCTGTAGCTGCATCCGAACTACTATGCATGATTTCAATAGTAGCTTTTTTTATTTTGTTAATCGGCAAAAGCTTTTTGTCGGGCACACCTAAGGAAAAGTCTATCTCATATTTGCTTTTGGGATTGATATATACCAAATCGATGAGCTCCTCTACCTCAGCGCTGTGAATTTCGCCTTTGGGAACAGTGAAAATAGGAGGGCTGGAAAATATTTGTTCACTATAATTGACAAAATAGCCACTTTTCTCTTTGCTTTTGATCAACCCTTTTCCTCTAAGTACATCCAGAGATTTTAATACGGTGCTGATACTCGCATTATTGTGCCGATGTAACTCTCTGACAGAAGGTAGCTTATCGCCAGCTTTGAAAGTGCCATTTTTGATTTGTGCTTCAATAAAATGAGCTAAGCTGAGATATTTTTTCATATAGACAATATAACTGTTATGCACATTTTTTATAAAAGTGTATCTGTTATGCGTTGTGATTAATTAATAAGTTTGGCCTAAACAAAAAAATAAGACATGAAAACAATTGGTTTAATTGGAGGCATAAGCCCAGAATCTTCTGTGATGTATTATAAATTTCTTAATGCTATAGTAAGAGAGCGATTAGGTGGTTCTCATTCGGCAAAGTGTATCTTATATTCTGTAGATTTTGCAGAAGTTGCGAAATTGCAAAAGGATAATAATTGGGAAGCATTGAACCAGATGATGATCTCAGCAGCTAGAAGCCTTGAGCAAAGTGGTGCTGATATTATTCTTATTTGTTCGAATACGATGAATTTCTGTAGTGATGCTGTCAAAGCTAGTACCTCTATTCCTTTGTTGCATATAGCTGAAGCTACTGGCCAACAAATTGTCAAACAAGGCTTGAAAAAGGTGGGATTATTGGGGACGAAATTCACTATGGAGCAGGATTTTTATCAATCGGTTCTAAGTGAGCAATTTGGATTAGAAGTTGTAGTACCTGAGGAGGCAGAGCGAGAAATCGTACATAATATTATCTACAAAGAATTAGTGAATGGCCGATTTTTAGATGCTTCCAGAGAGCAATACAAAAAAGTTATCGAGCAATTAGAGAAGAGAGGAGTGGAAGGAGTCATATTGGGTTGTACGGAAATTCCCTTATTGATTTCTAGCGAAGATACACATACACCTATATTTGATACAACAAAAATTCATGCTGAAATGGCAGTGGATTGGGCATTACTTAAGAATCTACATGCCCTGTGATCACACTTGCATATCTTCTATTTTGATTGAATAGGGGATTGCTCATGCAATCGCTCCCGGAGCCTATGCTCAACGGCAGCGCCTTTTGTAAAACCGTATGGCTACTGGAGGGAAGCCACGGATGATCAATGATCAGGAGATGCTATAGCAATAAGATGTTAATATGTTTTCTTACTCAAACGATCTTCCTTTCGTATAAGGAGCACCTGCTTCCTCCAGACTCGCTTCATATTTTTCTAATTGCTGGAAATATGTTTTCATATCTCCCTCAAACTGTTCAAAATCCCTGGCAGCTATGTCAATATTATCTATAAATGTCTGAGTGGGAAGTTGACGCGTTTTCCAATGTCCATAAGCCACCTGTTGAACCCGGGAATTAATGGATGGTACACTAGATTCATCCAGCTTCTGACGAATGGGATCACCAGACAAACGAATATTCAATGCTGCTAATTCCTTGTGAAGTTGATCCCATTGGGAGAAATGTTCTGGCATCAGATCTGTCGTTTGCTTTAAGGCAGCCTTCATGTAGGTCAATCTTTCTTTGGCTTCGGATAATTTTCTACTAGCACTGGAAATATTCTTTTTTAGCTTATGGGTTTTTTCTTGGAACGAGGCGACCTCCTCAAAGTCAATATCTTTTGCAGTGGAAGGGACTGCCTTGACCTTAAAAGATTGGGGAGAGCCTTGTTGTTCCAACTTCCCTTGATGTTCTACATAGAGTTCAACTGTATAGGTGCCCGGAGCCACCATAGGTCCTTCGGCATCCCCAGCCCATGGAGGTGTGAAAGCTGGTTTCTTCAAGCTGATAGGGTTAGGCGCAGGAAGTCTAAGGTCCCAATACGTTCGATGTAAGCCTTCCTTATGCTCCCCTTCTATCCATCTGATAGGATCTCCAGCTTCATTTTTGACCAATAGCAATACCTGAGGTTCGTTTTCCCTAGATTCTTCCTGTAACTCCTCCCAATCCGGAAAGGGAACACTGCTATTTTGTTCACGTAATTGTTCTTCTTTTTCCTTGCGCTGTTGTTTGGCTGTTTGAGGGATCTCATGCACATAATAGGTAAACCCAGCTCCAAAAGGGGGATTCTCTGCGACAAAACTGGTTGAACCCAAGGTAGGCATGCCTTTAGCTTGCATGGGAACCAGAGGAACATACCACCAGGCATCTCGAACAGTGAATAAGGTATTTTTAGCTGTATTAACTGCCTCATTAATATTTCTTAAACAGGAATAATCATCGAGCACATAAAACCCACGTCCAAAAGAAGCTCCTACTAAATCATTATCTCTTGGATGTAGCTCAATGTCTCTAAAGGGAATAGTGGGAACCCCACCATCCAGCTTTATCCAGTTGGTTCCTTTATTATTAGAGAAATAGAGACCGAATTCAGTTCCTATAAATAAGAGATTTTCATCCTGATCGTCTTGCTTGATCACCCAAACGATAGTTTCCTTCGGAAGGTCTCCAATGATGGATTGCCAGGAACGAGCACCATCTGTACTCATAAATAAATATGGCTGATAGTCCCCAAATTTATGAGCATCCGCAGCAACAAAAACGGTATTTTGATTGTGGCTGGAAGCTTCAATATCATTGATAAACGACCGCTCTGGAACTTCTGGAAGAACCTCACTTTTCCTCCAATTGGCTCCTCCATCTTCACTCACATGAATTAATCCATCATCAGAACCAGTATATATCAATCCTTCTTTCAAAGGCGATTCCGAAATAGAAGTTAATGTCGCATATTTAGACATGGCTCCATTATCGTACAAAGCATCTACGCTCCAAACCCTGTCCATCATCTCTAATTCATATCGATTCGTATTCGTAGTCAGGTCTTCGCTGATAGTTGTCCATGTATTTCCCTGATCATCACTTCGCCATAATCGCTGAGAGCCAAAATATATTCGACGATGGTTATGGGGGCTTATCAGCACTGGACTATCCCAATTCCATCTTTCTGGAGGATCATTGGGCTTAGGCTGAGGTTTTATGTTTAATGCCTCTTCATTTTGTCGATCGTATCGGTTAAGCACCCCTTGTTGAATTTCCATGTACACGGTATTGGGATCTTTTGGGTCAAAGGTGCAATCATAGCCATCAGCGCCTAGCGGCACATACCAATCCTGATTTCTTACTCCCTCTATATTCATTGTTCTGGAAGGGCCTATTAAGGTACCTAAATCCTGGGCTCCCCCTACAATGTGATAAAACGGTTCAGCATTATCCAGTCCAAGCTTATAGAACTGCGAGATAGGTACATTGGGGAAGTGTCTCCAATGCGCTCCCTCATCAAAGCTTTCATACAATCCCGCATCTGTACCCACAATTAAGTGCTGACCATTGTGAGGATCTATCCAAAGTGCGTGATTATCACTATGTTTTTCCCGACCTGTTCCCAAATAATCAAATGTTCTTCCTCCATCTCTCGAGACGTGAAGAAAGACGTCCATCTGATAAATGAGGTCTGGATCTTCAGGCGAAACTTCAATTTCCTGATAGTAATGAGGTCCCGTTCCACCGGAAATGTAGCTATTGCGCTTTTCCCAACTTTCACCTTTGTTCGTTGACCGATAAAATCCCTTCTCTTTTTCATCTGCTTCAATGGTTGCATATACTATATCTGGGTCAGCGGGAGTTACTGCCAAGCCAATTTTACCCATGTCTCCTGTAGGCAGCCCCGTGTTCAATTCCCGCCAGGATTCCCCATGATCTACAGATTTATAAATGCCAGATTTTGGACCGCCAGCGAGAAGGGCCCACACATGACGACGACGTTGATAAGCAGCCGCATACACTACCTCTGGATTGGAAGGATCAAATTCCAGGTCAGTAACTCCCGTATGCTCATCGATCTCGAGCACTAAGGTCCAATTCTGACCTCCATCTACGGTTTTGTACACGCCTCGATCACCTCCAGATGACCATAAAGGTCCTTCCGCAGCAACAAATACCACATTACTATTTCTGGGATCGATTAATATTTTTCCTATATGTTCAGAATGAGTGAGTCCCATATGTTGCCAGCTTTTTCCTCCATCCATGCTTTTATACACGCCATCTCCCCAGCCTACATGTCTGCCACTCACATTCTCTCCGGTTCCTACCCAAATAGTTTCAGCATTATTGGGATCAATGCAGAGCGTCCCTACAGAATAGGAAGATTGATCATCGAATACAGGCGTCCAGGTAATGCCACTATTGGTCGTTTTCCACACATTGCCAGAACCCGCAGAAACATACCAGGTAGATGGGGCAGTAGGACTTACCGCAATATCAGAGATTCTTCCTCCCATCACAGCAGGACCTATATTTCTCAGTCGAAGCCCGTCTACTAACTGTGTTATCTCTTCATGTGGTTCAGTTTGGGCGAAAGCCTCATTGGCACAAAAAAAAGAACCTATCATCAGCAACCATCCTATAGCAAGCTTTTTAGTGAGCATAATTAGAGATCTAAATGTGGGGTTTATTCTGAATTTTCTAAACTTTAGGTAATAAATGTACCAATAATAATATACTCAGCCGAATCTTATGAATACAACCATAGACTATCAGTCAATTATTGATCATATTTACCAGGATTTACTTGAAAAAGAGAATGTGGGAGAGGTGGCCCAATATATTCCTGAATTAGCCAAAATAGATCCGGATAAATTTGGGGTGTATGTCTTGACTACGGATGGAAAGGGAATAGGTCGAGGAGATTGGGATACTAAATTTTCTATTCAAAGTATTTCCAAAGTCCTTTCATTAAGTTTGGCCTATCACATGTTAGGTGATAGTATTTGGGAAAGGGTAGGGGTAGAACCATCGGGAACTCCTTTCAACTCTTTAATTCAGTTGGAAACAGATCATGGCATTCCGCGGAATCCTTTCATTAATGCAGGTGCTATGGTGATTTGTGATATGCTTGTGAGCCATTTATCTGACCCATTGGGAGATTTTTTACAGTTCATTCGGGATATCTGCCCACAATCGGATATAGATTATTCCAGGGCTGTAGCTTTATCGGAAAAATCGGTTGGTTATAGAAACATTGCCCTTTGCCATTTTTTAAAATCTTTCGGTAATATTCACAACCATCCTGATGAAGTACTGGACTTTTATTTTTGCATGTGTTCTGTGGAAATGAGTTGTCTGGAATTAACCAAAGCCTTTATGTTTTTATGTGACGAACATTTTAGAAATGTGAGGGGTGAGGAGGTATTGAGTGCGAGTAAAGCGAAAAGGATCAATGCCATCATGCAAACTTGTGGGTTTTATGATGAATCTGGGGATTTTGCCTTTAAAGTGGGATTGCCTGGAAAGAGTGGAGTGGGTGGGGGAATTGTTGCCGTTCATCCAGATGAATACTGTTTAGCTGTTTGGAGTCCTATGTTAAATGCTAAAGGGAACTCCTACAGAGGAATGAAGTTGTTGGAATTATTTACCACAAAAACAAAATCTTCCATTTTTTAAAAGATAGAGGATATAAAGCAAGATCCTCAAACATCTTATCGCTATGTATCTTCTCCTTGTTTAGGTCGCAGGATGCTTGTGATTAGGGATAAGCAAAAAGAGCAAAAATATGGATGCATTAATTATTAGGAAAGCGAAGGAATCAGATATAACATCAACCTACCATATTATTCGACAATGTTCTGAGTTATTGTCTCAGCAGGGAATGGATAATTGGAAACGCTATACGTTGGAAAAGGTTGAGATGTCTGATGCTAACAATTAATTCAGAGGATACTTCATCTTACTTTCCTGTACCAATCAACCGTTAATAAGTGAGTTTTATCCAATAAGTGTATTTTTCAATGATGTCTGATGCTAACAATTAATTCAGAGGATACTTCATCTTACTTTCCTGTACCAATCAACCGTTAATAAGTGAGTTTTATCCAATAAGTGTATTTTTCAATTAGCAAAGTAGTATATTCATCCTTGTAGGATGCCATTCATCTAATTGTGTTGGCGGGCTACATAATCACACATCAAATTAACCAAATTATGAAGTGCACTCATCGACCACTTTTACTTTTCCTGGCTTATTGTTTATTTATTGGTACAAACATTCATCAAACAGCTTATTCAAAAATTCCCAACTCTTCTAACAAATTATCTTCCATCACTACATCACTTGCTATTGCAGCACCTGGGGATACGGTGGTATTGATCTCCTTCGCTGATAATAAGGTGAGTAATGGAGATGTAGAAATTGATCTTAATTTTGGCGACTTTGATAATATGTTCGCCAGAAATAAGCCTGTTCAATGGGCTTACGAATCCTATGTGAAATTTCAATTATCTGCGGACATAGGGACCGTTCAGGAAGCGTATTTAAGCTTATTCTCCAAAAATCCGAAAAACAGTAATTTTGTTCGAATCGCTGTGTTCAAGACTAGTAATGATTGGGATGAGATGACCCAAAATTTCTTAAATGCGCCTGGAAGAGAAGGCCCAGAAATAGATGCTGTCTCTATAGATAATACTCCCGCTTATTATGATTGGAACGTAACTTCTTTGGTCAATGAGCAATTATCGCAGGGAAGTGGATTTGTTTCATTTTTGTTGGCTTCTACTAATACGGACAGAAATTATGATCGCATTCGCTTTAATACGAAGGAAGCTAAAAGGGATTTTCCCATGTTGACCTTGGTATTGGGAGATTCACCTGACCCTGATCCAGAGCCTGAACCTGAGGATTGTACAGCTTCTACTATAAATATTGGAGAAGATGCTACAGTTAATAATGCTTCTTCTGAGTCCGATGACAATTATGGAAGCAAAGGTTATTTATTTGCTAGAAATAAGCCGAGTGGATACGGGTATAAAACGTATCTCAAGTTTGATTTAACAGATCAGGCATCTGCTGATCAATATCTTCTGCATCTATATGGAGCGAATGTGTCAAACAGTAATGAGGTGGAGATTGGCATATTTCCTACTTCTGATGCCTGGGATGAAAATACGCTGACATTCAACAATTCTCCCGATGCCACTGGAACTTTGCTTAGTTCACAATCAATAAATTCGGAGGAAAAATATTACACTTTCGATCTAAGTCAGGAAGTTCTGACTCAACTAAATGGAGATAAGGAAGTGAGTTTTCTGGTAGAATCGTTGGAGGCAGATAGGAGGTATAGTAGAATTAAATTTAACTCTGGCGAAAGTGGTGCTAATCCTCCTTTCCTGGAAGGAATTTGTTTGCCTCAAACAAGAAAGAGGGTTGGAGGGATTGATCAGGCATTATCAACTGATAACATCACTTTATTTCCCAATCCAGTAAATGCTACTCTTGGAATTGATGTACAGGAGATTGTTCCGACGAATGATCCGACTGAAATTCATGTTGCTCTTCTGGATGTTATGGGAAGAACTGTACATGAGGAAGCATTTAAGGCCGCTCGAACGAATACTCAGATAAGCATTTCCGTGGGTCATCTCAAAAATAGTCTCTATTTTGCCCATATTTATGTTAATCACAAAAGGTATATCAAGAGATTTATTGTTCATCATTAAAAAAGGTTAACCATCATATTTAAAGCTCAAGGTGATAAAAATGACCTTGAGCTTTTGTTTGTAGACTAATCTATATGGTGGTTACTGCTTTCGAAATGATACAGGATGGCCATGATTCAGGAGCTCTTTATGGATATTATACCCTATTTGAATATTTTTTATCAATTAAAATTTGTATTTGTGTTATTTGTGGAAACAAGAATCATTTTTTTAATTACACAATTAGGGGAATATTTACATTAAGAGATAATTTAATAGGACCTTATCTCGTATGTTAAGTTGGCCAAAACAAGATATACATGAGCGAGAACATCAGATTACAGCACTGGATTGCTTCACAAGAAGATCTTCTACCTGATTTTATCATCGGCGGGGCAATGAAATCAGGTACAACCACTTTGCATCAAATGTTGGATAAACACCCAAAGATATTCATACCAGAAAATGAAATCGGTTTTTTTGACATAGATAATATATTACAGCATCATGATTTTAACTTCTTTGATGAAGGCAAAGGGGAATGGACCACTCAGCTCATGAAGGAACATCCGGAAAAATTGTGGAATTGGTATAAAAATAAATTTAAAGGAAAAGAAACCTATGTGAAAGGAGAGGATTCGACGACCTATTTAGCTTCCAGTATTGCAGCTGAGCGTATTTCCATTCAAAAAAAGCCCATTAAAATTATCTTCTTGCTTAGACATCCTACCCATAGAGCCTATTCTAATTATTACCATTTGTTAAGGACAGGAAGGGCTACCTACAGTTTTGAAGATACCATCAGATTTAACCCACATTGTATACTGAACAGAAGCTTATATAAAGAACAGTTGGCTCATTATTACGATCTAATTCCTCGAGAAAGAATTAAAGTAATCCTTTTTGAGGATTTGATCAGCAATAAAGTGCAAGTTGTCAAGGAGGTATTCGACTTTCTGGGATTAGATTTCAATGAATTGCCGGCAAATGTGCTGGATATGCATTCAAATAAAGCGCGCTTACCTAAATATATATCTCTACAAATCAAGAGAAATCATTTCATGAGATTCTTTGGTAATTCTCATTATTTGACTTCCCTACCTAATACCCCTGATGCTAAGGTCGTTGCTCCTTCTATATGGGTAAAAATATTTAACAGCCTTCATTCTCGCATAAATCCTAAGATGGTCAAAAAGACTCCCAGCATACATCCTGCCACTAAAGCATTTTTAGATCAGTATTTTTTGGGTGAGTTGGAAGGCATTGATGAATTAGTCGAACAAGATCTCCTATCGAAGTGGTTTGGTACCTATCAAACCAAGTCTGAAGGGCTATCGGAAGATCAATTGTTAAAACGATCTATTATTAGGTGATTTTCCTTTTTCTTGGTTTGAATCCATTTTCCACCTTAGCATGACCAGTAAAAGTAACATAGCAGTACAACTGGAGATAGTTTCCAGACATATAAGGAAACACGTGAAGGATCTAAAGAAGAATATTTCCAAATAAGTGTTCATCTTTATTGCTTAGGATAAAAATGATATCAGAAGTTCCATTTGGAAATGAGCCACTCAAAAAAATAGAGGATCTGCATGTAATATTTTCTGGAGATGTTGATCAAAATGGGATCATCAATAACATCGATGTTAATTTATGGAGCTTGATTCCGGCTACTTTAGATGAATCTCTCTCTGTAGACATAGATGGGAATGGATTCCTTGATAAGCGAGATGTTAATGATTGGAAAATAAATAGGAGCAAAATAGGTTTTCCTGACTTGACAAAGTGAAATATCTTTAGACCAATTAAGCCAAGCACTTAATCTACCTAGCGATATGAAGCCATCGAACCTGTGGTTTGTTGTTTCTTGTAGTCTATATATACTAAGTAATATCACTCCTATATATGCGCAACATTGGAGAAGTCTACTTTATCCAGTGGATTGGCATCCACCAGTAGAAAAAGAGTTTTACCAGGATAAATTCCTCCAAGATTATTCTTATGCTGGCTATCATAGAGGAGAGATGAATGTACCTGTGATTACTTCGGGCATAATTGATGTTACAAAAGAACCCTATAAAGCTGATCATACCGGCCATGAGGATGTGACAGATAAAATTCAGGAAGCCATTAATGATGCGATAGACAATGGAGGAGGAGTAGTATACCTTCCTGCGGGTACTTACAAAGTCAGTCGTTCCCCTGAAAAGGATGCTTGCTTACTAATTAGTGATTCAAGGGTCATTCTGAGGGGAGATGGACCTGACAGGACATTCCTTTATAATGATACCAATGAAATGAGAGGGAATGCTATAATTAAGGTATTGGGAGGAGGCTCATGGGCTACGGTCAGAGGAAAGGTAACTTCCATAAGTCAGGATTTAATGAAACCTACGAATGTAATTCCAGTAGAAAGTGCTGATGGTTTTGAGCTTGGTGAAACGGTGATCATTCATGCGGTCATCAACGATGCCTGGATTGCTGATCATCATATGGAAACCCATTGGAAGGAAGGCGACATAGGAGGAATGATGTACTGCCGTGAGATAGATGCTATAGATATAATAAATCATCAATTATTTATAGATATTCCAATCAGATATGCTTTAAAAAGAGATTATGAAAGTAAAGTCTACCCAGTCACGAAGATGATTTCCGAAGTGGGAATTGAAGAGTTATCTATAGGAAATAGAGAATCAGGCAAATCAGGTTACTTACCGAATGATTATCAGGTAGAAGGTAAAGGAGCATACGACTGTCATGATAGTTTTGCCATTACAATGGAGCGGGTAAAAAACAGCTGGATAAGGAATGTTCATTCATATCGACCAGAAGGAAATGGAAGAGGATCACATCTACTGTCTAATGGAATCAAAGTGGACATGACAAAAAATGTGAGTATTCTTCATTGTATTATGGAGAAACCCCTTTATGGAGGAGGAGGAGGAAACGGATATATGTTTAGGATTATGGGAAATGAAACATTGCTGGAAGATTGTGAAGCTGACCAATCCAGGCATGGATTTGTTTTTTCTCATGCTACTTCTTCCGGAAATGTTATTCATCGATGTATAGATAAGAATACAGGAAGGCAAAAGGGAGGGTTTCAGATTGCAGGCTCAGGAGGAAGTGATCATCATATGCATTTTTGCCACTCAAATCTCATCGACCAGTCTGAAGTTAAGGATAGCTATTTTGATGTTCGATGGAGACCATTTGGTACTATTGTACATGGAATTACAGGGGCTCATAGCTGTTTTTGGAATATCACCTCTAATGGGTTTATTCAATCATATGCTGTATGGTCAGATCAGGCTAGATATGGGTATGTGATAGGGACTTCGGGCAATAAATCTAAGGTTAAACTCGATCCGGGAACTTCATTTTCAGCTCCCATTATGGCACCTATTGATCATGTAGAAGGAGTAGGGGAAGGAGAGCAATTGTTACCAACCTCTTTATATATGGACCAAAAAGCCAGAAGACTCCAAACAGACGTTCCTGTTCCTTTACCTGAAATTACCGTTAACATAGAAATAAAAGTCCATCTGGAAGGATTCTGGAATCAGGAGAAAGAGCACATGCATGCACAATTGGTAGAAAAAATGTTACTCCCAGTCACACAGCCATTTTATCAATCTCCTTTTTTCTACGAAGGGAGTGAATCTTTGGAAGAATTTTTAGAACATCCAATATCAGAGGAAATTATTGATTGGATGCTTGTAGAACTCAGAGACCCCACTGATACCACCAGAACAATAGCCCGAAAAGCAGCGATATTATTAAGCAATGGTCGACTGGTAGACGATCCTGATAGCAATTTTGTATCATTTGGTGGAGTGTTGGAAGGGGAATATTGGATAGCGCTTTATCATAAAAGCCATTTGGCCGTTATGAGTAAGGTACTTATCTCTTTGTCAAAGGAAATTCCCCAAACATATGATTTTACAGTGTCTGAAAATAGGGCACTTGGAATTAATCAATTAAAAAAAGTGGATAATACATATGTCATGTTTAGTGGAGATTATGACCAAAATGGAATTATCAATAACAGAGATTACAATTATTGGAAAACAACAGAAGTCTCTCTCAATATTTATCATTCAGCTGATTCTGATGGGAATGGGGTCATAAATAATCAAGACTTCAGCGCGTGGTATAAAAATAATTACAAATTGGGTATTCCTGAATTAAGAAAATAAACAGGTAAGATTTATTTTTTTATAATGATATGATATGTAAAAAGAATTGGAAAGTTGAATTATTATTTTCCAGTATCCTTTATATTTTTGAAGTGTAATATTATTTGAAGCTCCATCATATACACTTCGCATTATTTTACGCCAAATAGTCTATTGTCATTTGTCTGCCCACCTTAGTCATTTTTAGATGATGTAAGAGCCAATTTACTCTTGTATATCCCTTTTGATAATACCTAATATGATGATGCTTATTCGTCTTTTCTACTTTTTGAAGCAAATAACTTTCCCTCTTGCAAGCTCAGTCTTCTTAAGCATGTGGATGCTTCCCTGTTCTTTCGCTCAAGGTACCTTAAATACGGAAGTAGATGTTCCGCCAGATATACATACTTCCTGTACAGAAGGAGAATCTACGATTGTTCATGTAATGGATCCCAGACGTACGCCAGATGATTCATACGAAACGGCTATATCGGATAAGGATGGTAATCCATTAGGAGAAGCTCAACAATACAGCCTTAATTTAAGTAAATTCATTATATCCCAAGATCAGGTATTTTGGAAAGATATGCAGATCAGTGCCTTGTCCGCTAATGGAGAAAGAGGTATTGTGAAGTCGACGCACGACTTAATCGGTGTGAAAAGTTATGATTACCATCCTTCTAATATAAACAAAGCGAAATTGGATAATGCCATCAACTATATGGAAGATGAGGGAGGATCGGAAACGGTCATACTCACATTTTCATATTTGGTAAAAGATATCCAGTTAATGCTGGCTCTCATGGATAATCCTGGTGAACAAGCCGTATGGAAAGCCTACAACAGGCTGGGAGAACTAATTGATGAAGGCACATTAAGTATAGCTGACGGAAAAAGTATCCCTGCTTTGGATGCTGATGAGGTAAATTTTGGCAAACAGTCGACTTACCTGTTTTCCCTGGATACAAAAGAGGTAAAAAGATTAGAGTTGAGTGCATCCCCCAAAACTGGTTATTCTTTGGCCGGGATACAATATAGTTGTAATGGCAAGTCATCTCCTGATCCTGGGCCTAAGCCTCCGCTTCCTTGTGTAGGATTTAAGGGAAGAGATGGTATCCTGGTGATTGAGGCTGAGCATACTTCTTCTCCACTGGGTAATTGGGTAGTTAAAAAAGAGGTGGAAGGTTATACCGGATCTGGGCATTTAGAGTACAATGGAAATCGTCCCCAAGGAGGACAAGCCTCAGACCCTATCAGATATACCTTCAAAGTTAATAAAGCAGGATATTACCGGTTGATCATCCGGGCACATAAAAATTTGAAAGGACCTAACCAATTTGATAGCGACGATGGCTTTATCAGAATGGAAGGAGATTTTAGTGAAGGGCCAAATTCTGGGAACAACGATATGGATGATGCTTACATCACCATCCTGAATAAAAATACCAAATTTACTGGAGGTAATCCCGAAAGATGGGGATGGGCAGAAAGATTAGATTTAGAAAAAAATAAGAAGCGAAAAGCTGTATACCAATTGAAAGAAGATAAAGAATATACTCTGATCATTTCTGGGCGCTCCAAATATTGGAACATAGATAGAATAGTCCTGTTTCATGAATCTATAGATATTAAAGCGGCTAAGGATCCGTCTATTTTGGAAACTACCTGCGAGGAAATAGTACCTCCTAATAGTGGGAATGACCTTCCTGACCCTGTAGCTCACTGGACATTTGAGGGACATGTAGAAGATGTGGTTGGAGAATTAGACGGAACTATGTTGGGTAATCCAGTTTTTGTACAAGATGCTAAAGAAGGAGAAACGGCCATTTTACTAGATGGCAACGATAGAATTGAAACCAGTTTATTCATGCCATCCATGAAAGGTACAGTAAGCTTTTGGATGAAGTCGGAATCAATCGGTTATCACAGAATATTAGGAATGGGCGACCAATTTGAAATTCGATATTGGAAAGGCTTACTCAATTCAGATTTATTTCAGGCGGATGATTCCATTACTACGAGTCCGGATACGCTTTTGGCAAACACATGGTATCATGTAACATGTACATGGCATTATCCTAGTAATACTTCTCGGATTTATATAAATGGTGATTTAACTGCAGAAAGTACTTATGCAGATGATGAGCCTGAACCTGGACTCTTAACTATCGGAACGAGAACTGGAAATTCCCAATACTTTAATGGGATACTTGATGATATGAGAATATATGATTCTGTGTTAACAGTTAAACAAATTAGAGGTCTATACCATTCAGGCCATAAAGCAGAGTCAGGAGTTTCGGATATGGCTTATGATGAGATAGAAATTATCGGAGAAAATACTTTCGAATTATCCGTTTATCCTAATCCAAGTTCGGATGGAATCTCAACGATTAAAGTCAATGAAAGAGCACTCATACAGGTTTTTGATTTAAAGGGAAGAGTAGTGGAAGAAAAAGTAGTGGAAGATCTCTATTCTCCTTCACCCCTTACGCCGGGAATTTATCTGGTTAAAGCTAAAACCGAAAGTGATGTAAGAGTGAAAAAATGGATCGTAAAGTAGGATCAAAAAGTTAGTGTTCATTAGTAGTCAATTAGTTAAGTGTGTCAATCAAATGGCCATGTATCTATTCTTTCATTAGTTTAGATATGTGGTTTTTGGCATTTTTTATCCGAGAATTGAGCTTTTCTCCTATCAAAGTGTATATGGATACATCAAGCATAAATTACTATGGTGTTCCACTATTTTCGTATATCTCTGAGGTACGTTAGGAAAAATAGGTTCTATGCAGGCCTGAACCTGTTAAGTCTGGCGATTGCCTTTGCTACTTGTACGTTAATTCTGATATACATAAATCACGAAATCTCTTTCGAGGATTTCCATACAAAGGCCAATCGCATTTATCGCATTACTCACCACTTTAAGTCGAATTCCGGATTTGACGTTCATTGGGCCAGGGTTCCAGTAGACTTTATTAATGAGTTGCCGAACGAATTTCCAGAGATCGAGAAATTAATCAGATTCCAAAATCACGAACGAAAGTATGTTACCATTGGAGAGAATAAATTTAGGCCGGAACATACTTACATTACAGATGCAGAAGTATTCCAGGTATTTGATTTTCATTTATTGGAAGGAGATCCTCAGACAGCCCTGGCTTCTCCCTACAAAGTAGTGATAACAAAAGACTTGGCAGAGCAATATTTTGGTAGTGTTGCTGATGCTATGGGGCAGAATATGGAGATAACTAGCGACTATCAGGCGGAGAAACGCAATTATACCATCAACGGAATCATAGAAAATGTGCCTGCTCGTACGCATTTACCTGTAGATGTATTGATCTCATTGTCAGGGCCAGAAGAAAGAAGGGGATGGGCTTATGTATATATCTTGCTCAATGAAATTGGTAGTATAAACGAGCTGAAAAGTAAATGGCCCGCTTTTTTGGAACAACATCAGTCAGATTCGAACGGGGGAAGCACAGAGTGGGAGCCTCAACCCTTAAAGAATATTCATCTACAATCAGATTTAGCTCGCGAAATCGTCCCAAATGGAAACCAATTGTACGTTCGGATATTATTTTTTGTAGGATTATTTGTGCTATTGATAGGTTTATTTAATTATATCAACCTTAACAATGCTCTGGTGTTAGGCAGATCCAGAGAGATGGGAATGCGAATGATATTGGGCAGTAATAGGAAGCAAGTGATGTGGTTGGGAATGATGGAATCGATTGGATATAGCCTGTTTGTGTGGATATTGGGATTATCGATAGCCTATGTAAGCTTACCACATGTAGAGGACTTATTGGGATTATCAGTATCGGTTGAAGAGCTTGAGATTCTTGGTGTTACTTTCATGATAGCCCTTATCAGTGGAATTTCTATAGGAATTTATCCATCTTTTTTTCTTCCTGCTACTCCTGCTATGCAATTGGTCAAGCAAAAAAGATCATTGGCCTTTGCTTCAAAAGGTGGATCATATCAACTCAAACGGGCAATGATCACTCTTCAGTTTTGTGCTTCTATTATGCTCATCGCCAGTACATTTATTGCTCAATCTCAACTATTATTTCTGCACAATAAAAAATTGGGCCTAACCAAAGAACAAATTATCGCTTTTCCAGCCGTACCTGTTCAGGTAAGGGAAAATTTCAAGACCTTTCGTTCAAAGATTAACCAACTATCTGCTGTTGAAGGTATAGCTGCTTGTATGGAAGTTCCATCCAGAGAAATCAGAGATACTGGCCCTGTGTTGGTAGAGGGAAAAATTACTGATCCTGATGCCGCTCCTTTTATGGACGCTCAGATTATTAGCCCTGAATTCCTGGAACTATTGGATATAGAGCTAGTGGCAGGAGAAAATCCTTTCGACGAATTCTCTGAGCTGCCTAATCCTGAATTTTCTGATGACTTTACTCCTCAAGACTATTTTCGATCACGTAAGCTGTTGTATGTAATTAATGAAACAGCCATGAGGCAATTAGGCTGGGATGATCCATATGAAGCACTTGGGCAACGAATTAATTGGTCAATTGGGGGGTTTGAAATGGCTTATGGTCCTATTGCCGGAGTAGTAAAAGATTTCCATCAGGAAAGTCTGAAACATACCATTGATCCGGTAGTGATGTTTTATGAGCCTATCTGGTTGAATACCTTTTTGATCAAAGTTCATACAGATCATATAGATGAGACATTATCGGCAATGAATCGCTTCTGGGACGAATCTTTTCCTTCATATCCCTTTGAATATACCTTTTTGGATGAGATGTATGATAACCTATACAAGCAAGAGGGAATACAACTACAACTGTTAACATACCTAAGTGTACTTGCTATCTTTTTGGCATTTATGGGACTGTTTGCCCTTATCGCTTATTCTCTTCATACTCGACTGAAAGAAGTGGCCCTAAGAAAGGTGCTGGGAGCGAAACCATCAGAATTAGTTAGATTATTTGGTAAAGAATACATATGGCTTGTCCTGGTGAGTGGATGTATTGCAATTCCAATAAGCTATTATTTCATTCAACAATGGTTACAAATATTTGCATATCAGGTGCGCATTTCGGGTTGGAGTTATCTCTTGACGCTGATCATCGTTGTAGCCTTACTGTTGACCACCATTTCTTTTCAAATATTTAGACATAGAAACATGAATCCTGCTGAAGTATTAAGAGAGGAATAGGGAGTCAGGTTTTCAGTTCAATCATTTGAATTTTTTAAAATGTCAACATTAATCCTGAATGCTTAGTAATTGTCAAGTATTAAGACAATTCATATGAACGATTATCAATCTTTATGAAAAAAGTATTAATAAGACAATTAAAAAATTGGATATATGGATACTTCTGCTGAGTAAAAATATATTATTGAGTATTTTGAATTTCAGATAAAATGGGTTAAATTCTTTATGATAAGAGTTGATTATAAGTTAATTATACATTTAAAAACTTATGAAGGCCCGCATACTACTTTACTTGCTTCTGGCAGGAGTGAGCACCACAGCTCTTGGCCAGACTGATGAAGACTTGATTAAACAAGTAATCGAAACAGAAACCGAATCATGGGCTAAAGGGGATTACGATACCTGGCAAAGCTCATGGGTTCACTCACCAAATGTGTCTCATGTAGTACCTTTCACCAATTTTGCTCATCAAGGTTGGGAAAGTGTAAATGAATGGTTGCGTCCTGCTATTGCTGATAGAGACGAGTTCTATCAGGGTTCTACCGTTCGCAACAACAACTATGATATCCGATTGTACAAGAAAAATGCCTGGGTTGCTTTTACACAAGAAAGAAATCTGGGAGGAGAGACTTCTAAAACCCATGAAGTCCGCTTAATGGAAAAAGAGAAAGAAGGATGGAAAATTGCTGCTGTCGTCACTTCCCCGCAGTATAGTAGGGATGCTGACTTTATCAGTGAAAATCTGTATTGGAGTGCACATGCACTGTATGAAATGGAGAGAATGGAAGATGCTATTAGAGTGCTAACAACAGGGGCTGAATTATTTCCAGAATCCTATAGATTCCATACTTTTTTAGGAGGAATTTACTCAGAGAAAGGACAATCTACCAAAGCTGTTGAGCACATAAAACATGCATTTGCTATTGCTCCTGAATCTCAAAAAGAAGGCATACAGGCGATGTTGGAAGAAATCGACGAAGAAGACACAGAACAATAATCAATACATAGCCTTTTTTTACATTGTCTTATACTGAATGAAAAAGAACTGATGAGGGGATTATCTTTCCATGTACCAATGGGGATAATCCTTTTTGCCGTTTCCGGTTTTTATGAGCAAACGAAACGATCATTTCTTCTCCTTGTTAAAGGGGTAGATAAGTTGTGTCCAAAATTTAGTGGGAAACTGTTCATCTCCTTCAAATCCTAACTCTATATCTCTTCCACTCTCAGGAATATAAGCTGTTCCAAATAAGTAATCCCATATACTTAGGGATAATCCAAAGTTTACACCATAAGGATGTTCGGAGGAAAGATCCTTGGCATGATGCCATATATGCATATTGGGGTTGTTGAGGACATATCTCAATGGTCCATAGTCCCAATTGAGGTTAGCGTGATTAAGGTGTCCGATCAATGTGCTAATGATATGAACGACAAAGAAATCCTGAATGCCGAATCCGATCATCGCTAATGGGATGTACTGAATGGTTTTGTACACGATGGTTTCCATCCAATGGAAACGAAGGTGGGCCGCAAATCCCATTTCCTTAACTGAATGATGGACTTTGTGAAATTCCCATAACCATGGAACTCTATGTAGTAATCTATGTGTGTTCCATTGAATAAAATCAGCTACAATAAATAGGGTAAGCAATTGTGCCCAAACAGGCCAGGAACCTATTTCAATCGCTACTAAATTAGTTATTCCAAAGAGTCCTAAGAAGTCGTTAAAAAGTTCTACGCCAATATTAGAGAGGGCATTGTAACCAACGAGGGAAAAAAAGAAAAAGTTGAAGAACATATAAAAGCCATCCAACCAAAAATCTTTCCTGATGATAGATTGGCCCTTTCTCCAGGGAAGTACGATTTCCAGCATCCACACAAGTACAGATAATCCTATCAGCCAATAAAAATAATTATTTAGCCCAGGATGAGTGATTTCATGTGTTAAGTAATTCCAATATCCTGTAAATGAATCAATAGTAATTTTCCAATATTTTTCCATTTAACGCTGATTTTCTAATATCTAATGAATCATCTCTTTTACATAGAGATTTGTGAATATAAGTATAACTCACCTATAGATTTGTGTGATTTGTTACAATTTATTCAACTCATATAGGATGGGATGAGCCTTATTTCCCTATCATGCGACCTTTTATGATTTGCGAAGTCTTTAGCGATATACTATTGAATCCATTTATCAATTTAAAGCCCTATGCTGCGTAACTACCTAAAAATTGCTTTTCGAAACTCGCTCCAACAACCTCTTTTCTCTTTCATCAATATTGCCAGCTTGGCTTTTGGGATAGCAGCTTGCTCATTGATCTATCTATTTATTCAGGATGAGCGCAGTTTTGATCAGTTTCATCCACAAAAAAATCAAATTTATCGCTTAGATGAAGTACAAAGCTTCACGGGAACAAACACCCAAAATGTAGCGCTTTCCATGCCAGGGATGGCTCCAAATTTATATAAGGACTATCCCGAAGTATTAAACTATACGAGATATTGGAACAGAGGAAAGCGATTATTTGAACTGAATGCTACGAAATTAATCATCGAGAGAACAGTAACCGTAGATAGTTCTTTTTTAAGGATGTTTGATTTTCCCATGCTCAAGGGAGATAGAGAGACAGTACTGGATGAGCCGAATACCATGGCCATTAGTGAAGAAACAGCCAGGCGATTTTTTAATGATCAAGACCCTATTAACCAAACCTTGAGAATGGGAGATAGATCTTTTACAGTTTCAGGTGTGTTCGAAAATGTACCCGAGAATTCTCATTTGCAGTTTGATGCGTTGCTTTCGATGGAGACCTATATACAAACCGACTCTAATTTTAATGCGCAATTTGGGAGCAATTATTTAGTAAGCTATCTGTTATTTGAAGAAGGAACGGATATCAAGGATTTTGAAAGTAAAATGCCTGAATTTCTCCTTAGATATATGCCACCAGATGAAGGAGATGATGATAATGTAACTAACTACTACAAACTATTTTATCAACCACTTACAGATGTACATCTGGGTTCTATGGATATAGAACACGACTACCAAAATTATCGCAAATTTAATGGAGCCTATCTGGATATTTTTGCTTTAGTGGGACTATTTATCCTATTAATAGCAGCTGTAAACTTTATGAATTTAATGACAGCAAGAGCTTCCCATCGGTGGAAAGAAGTGGGTATTCGAAAAACGGTAGGCGCTAAGAAATCACAATTGTTTGCTCAATTTGTGGTGGAATCTCTAATGTTGGGACTGTTTGCTTTTGTCATTGCTATCTTTATCAACCTCCTTTTTACTCCGCTCTTAAATGAGATGATCGGAAGGGAATTATCTATGACCTATTTTTGGGATAAACCCTGGTTAATAGGTGTGGCGCTCGGTATTACTTTATTATTAGGTTTATTGGCAGGGATCTATCCGTCTTTCTATTTAGCTTCTTTTGATCCTACCAAAGTGCTCAAAGGAGGAGATATCAAAGGGAATAAATCCATTTTTAGAAGTTCATTGGTTGTTCTTCAATTTGGATTAGCCATAGCTATGATTGTCAGCACGCTGCTTGTTGTCCAACAATTGTACTTTTATCAAAAATAAAGATATTGGGTTTAATAAAGACCATATCATGTTAGTAGACATGAACCAGGAGGCTAATGAGCAATTCGAGACGCTAAAAGAGGAGTTATTAAGAAGTGCACATGTTAAGGGAGTTACAGCTTCAGGACAACGGTTAGGCAATAATTTTCACCAGTGGGGCTTTAAATTGAGGACGGATACAGTTAGAGGGTTGACGCCGAGTAATGTGAATGTAGATTACGATTATTTAGATGTGTATGAGATAGAATTGGTAGAAGGGAGAACGTTTTCTAAGGAACGCGTGAGGGATAATGGGCTTGCATACATCATTAATGAATCGCTGGCTGAAGAAATTGGGGAGGAAGAATTAATAGGAGTATCTGCAGGACATAGCTGGTATCCTGATGATTCGCTGGGAACTATCATTGGCATAACTAAAGATTTTCATTTCAACTCCTTACACTATGATATAAATACATTAGCTATGGTGGTACATCCTGAATGGGGATATAGTGAAATGTCGGTCAAGATTAATGGAGAGAATATAGCTGCCGGGATCGCTGATGTTCAAAAGACCTGGGGAGAAATGATTCCTTCGTGGCCTTTTGAGTACTCTTTCCTGGATGAACATTTCGCAGAATTGTATAGCTCTGAACAACAAATGCAATCAGTGGTCAGCCTGATGGCTATTTTGGCTATTTTAATCGCTTGTATGGGGCTATTTGGACTTTCTGCTATCACTACGGAGCGAAAAATAAAAGAAATCGGCATTCGAAAAATTTTAGGTGCTTCTATAGAGCAAATTTTGATAGGATTATCGAAAAATATAGCTCTACTTGTGTTGCTGGCCTTCTTCATTTTTAGCCCAATTACCTATATCTTAATGTCCAATTGGTTAGAAACCTTCGCTTACAGAATAGAGATCCATTGGCTGTTGTTTATATTGGGAGGGACATTGGCTTTATTCATAGCTATGCTTACAATTAGTTATCACGCCATCAGGTCTGCTCGAAGAAATCCTGCAGAAGCATTGAGGTATGAGTAGTATTTATGTATGCTGAACCTGGGTAAGTATCCGATGTTGGGCAATTCCTATAAAGATCTGGTAGCCTTTTTCGTCTCTATACAGTGCATACTGGCTCCTCTTTTAAGTACGGAGGAACCTAATAGGGATGAGGAAATATCTTATGGATTACTCTATTCAAGCCAACGCACTCAAATAATTCCTTTGGTACAGCATTTTAATCATTCACATATAAAACTCAGAATTGCTATGATGAATCGACAGCCAACCAAACAGGTTCAATTTTGGACCTATGCTTTATTTTTGCCTTGAAAGCTACCTTTCCAGACGGGAATCCTGGAATAGCCTGCTCAAATAACAATGGCAACCCTATTGTTGATCCAGTTTATTTTTTTATTTCCCTGATGGAGACATCCTATCCGCGGCTGGCGTTGGGAGGCCAGAAGAACCTCAATTGGCCAGAATGTGCGATAAATTTTCAGGATTATTGATAGGATATATGAAGGCAGATTAGGCTGATAGGATAAATTAGTCGTAATCTTTTATCTATTATTTATCGTAATTTTGCTGTCTATACGTTAATAAATTGAATAAATATGTTGATCAAAAAAATGTATGGGACATCGGGCAAATTATATTATCCAATCTACATATAGGTTGGATATTTATTATTCCCATTGGCGAGGGGAGCATGTAGCCAAGGATATGGCATTGGGCTACAGAGATTTAAAAGAGTATATAGAGCAATGTGAGAAGAGGTATTCTCTGCTTGAATATCCGTGGATGGAAGGATGTATTCTCATTGATGAATCCATAAGAAAGGTAATCTTTTGGGAGGAAAAGTGGAGTATCAATAAATCTATCAGGGAGGCTTACATCAGATATCTTGAAAGTGTGTGGAGAGGATGGACAGTTGTATGTGCCCGACATGGGATGTTGGACATAGAACAATCATTAGATTCTGGATATTCTGAATTTCAGCGACTTGATAAAGGTGCTTGTACCTTTGCTGATTTTACCGAGGAAACGAATCATGCTGAGAAAGATCAGTTTATTATTCTCAAAAAGGGAGGAGCGATCAGGATTTGGTACTTTGATATGCCTGTCAAAGAGATGGGACTCTTAGGTGCATCTATTATTCCCATTTTGTTAAATAAGGAAGATGGCGGTTTTTTATTGGAGGGGAGAACGATGGATAAATATGGGATGGCTATAGATATGGATACAGAAACCCTATATTTTGGGCGGGCATTAGCCAGGATAGAGGAGGCACTGCAGTCTATGTGGCCAGGTTGGAACATCATCGCTGGGGGATTCGGTTATTTAGATTTGTTGGCTTGTTTAGGTCAATCTTTCGGGGAATATGCCATGAGTGAAGCGGATGTTTACTATCATATTTCCTCTTTTTTGGCAGAGGAGGATGCTTTAGATCCCAATCAGGTGTTTTCCGCCATTCATCAACAACATCCGCTCAATTATTGGAATCTCAATCTTAACTTTTTTAGACACAATCCGCCAGATAAGAGTAAATCAGGACGGAAATGGGGTAGGAGGAAGGGAAAATAATCATCATTTTTACTTACGTATCAAACCGAATCGCAGCTACCGGACGAATCCTGGAAATGATGGTGGTAGGAATAAACATGAATAAAGTACAAATCAACATCACCCCTACATTCACAGCTAAAAATCTTCCCCACACCCAGGCGACAGGGACTTGATTGATGAAGTACGATTCCTGATTCAACTTTAACCATCCCCATTGATATTGAGAATATAACACACCCAGTCCCATCGCATTGCCCACTAATACTCCCACCAAAATCAATAAAAAAGCGTTCATCACAAACATCCGACGAATTCTGTAGGCAGCTAATCCTAAAGACTTCAGAATACCAATCGTTTGAGTTCGCTCGATGATCAAAATTAATACCACAGAAGACATATTAATAATAGCTACCGTCATCATCAGCAATAAGATGAACCACACATTTTGGTACGTTAGCTCCAACCACTCAAAAATATCCGGGAAGAGTTGCGGAATGGGTTCGGCTCCGTATTGATAAGGCGTCATAATATTTAAGGTATCTGCAGCAGCCCAAATAGGATCAGAGCAGGCATATCCCATAAAGGGAAATTGGGAAGTAAATTGAAACTGGCATACTTCCTCCGCATTTTTTAGCCTCACTTCATAACCCACTACTTCATCCTTTTCCAACCGTTGGATCCTTTGTAATACCCTTATATCCGTCATCATAATGTAGGAATCAAATTCCTCCATCCCACTTTCATAAATGCCCACCACAGTCAATCTTCGTTGTTTCGCTACCGAATCCCTCAAAAAGAAGATTCTCACATAATCTCCCGTATCAAGGACCAATTTATTGGCATGTTTTCGGGAAATGAGGACTTCCAGGCTTTCTTTTTCTCCTCCAATTTCTGGTAGACGACCTTTCCGCAAGATGTCGTTAAAAAATTGCCAGTTGTATTCCGCATTTACCCCTTTCATTTGGACGACTAATTGGGCAGAGTCTGATCGGCTCAAACCTGGCAAAATGACATAGGGCGTAATTTTTTCCACATTGGGTATTGCGGTTAATTCTGATAATAATTGAGGATCTTCTGTTAAGGGCGTTTCCAATATGTCCACTTCTCGAAAATAATTCCCTAATTGCACATGCGAAAAGAAGCCAAATACCTTTTCCTGTATGGCTGTTTCGAATCCCTGAACAATGGATACGGAGATTTCCATCGTAGCCACAGCCAATGCAATACTTGCCAGGGACAAACGAACAACTAAATGGGAAATGGCCCGCTGACCGGAGAAAGTAATTTTTCTAGCAAAAAAGTACTCAAACTTTAACTTATTGAGCATGCTGTGGAATATTATCATGAATAAAGAAATCAATTTAAGGAGGATTTGGGGAATTTGCATCCTCTTAAGCTTTTTAGGATGTGCTTCCTCTTCTTCTGAAAAAGAAATATCAACAGAAGAATCAACTTCAGAGATGGAAGACGCTACGAATTCAAGGTCTGTGCTGGGTAATAACGTCAATTCCCGAGTCAAATTAGGAGCGGAAGTGCTAATCGAATCCCACCTGGAGGAATTATCAGGGAAGTCTATTGCGGTGGTGGCTAATCATACTTCGATGGTGTATGATCGTGTTCATTTGGTAGATACGTTATTAGCGACGGGAATGAATATTGTAAAGGTATTTTCACCTGAGCATGGGTTTAGAGGTACAGCGGATGCCGGAGAAAAAGTCGCTTCTGGAAAGGATGAAGAAACAGGCTTACCCATTGTTTCTTTGTATGGAAAACAACGGAAACCCGATGGAGCTGAATTGGAAGAGGTGGAGGTAGTCATTTTTGATATTCAGGATGTGGGAACCCGATACTATACCTATATATCTACCATGAGCTATGTGATGGAGGCTTGTGCAGAAACTCAAACGGAAATAGTCATATTGGACAGGCCCAATCCTAATGGTTGGTATGTGGAAGGCCCTATCATGCAGAAAGCCCACCAATCTTTTATCGGATTACATGAAGTTCCTGTTGTCCATGGAATGACGATAACCGAATATGCAGCGATGGTCGTTGGTGAAGCCTGGATCAACGAAGCTGATGCACTTAACATTAAACTCATAGCATGTAAAGGATATGAACATCAAATGAAATGGGAGGAAACGGGATTGACATGGATTCCCCCTTCTCCAAATTTGGGAACAGAATATTCCGCGTATCTTTATCCAGCTATTTGTTGGTTTGAGCCTACGAATGTCAGTGTCGGAAGGGGAACAGATGATGCCTTTACCTTACTGGGAAGTCCGTGGTTTCAGCCGGATACGATGCGGGAAGCGACGGCGAGAATGTCCTTACAACTCCTGCCTACTCAATTTACCCCTATATCTCTTCCAGGAAAATCCAAATATCCCAAATATCAGGATGAATTGTGCTATGGCTATACGTTCGAAGGAAGAACTGATGGAAAATCGCTTTTTTTAATGAGTATGCAATTGATGAGAGACTTTTTGGTACAATCAGAAATAAACAGTAAGGAAGCATTCTTTAAAAAGGGATTTGAAAGATGGCCCGGTTATGATGCCTTTAAAGCAGATATTAGGTCTGGTAAGGAAGTAGAAGATATTTGGAATGATTGGCAAGGCGATTTGGCGACATTTAAAGAGATGCGTAAAGCCTATCTGATGTATCCGAACTAGGGAGGTTGGGGATAGTTAGGGGTATTTGTGCCAACGAACCATAGTAAGTTAGTAGAAAAGGGGGAGGATCAATTCTCTATAACAGATAAAGCTTACCATAGCCATCATGATCCATCCAAAGACAACTTTCAATCTTTGGCCAGGAACTTGGGAGGAAAGATAAATGCCAACGAATATTCCCGAGATCATTAATGAAGAGAGTGTTAATAAAAATTTCCATTCCATACTATCTCCTAATATGTAAATGTCGCCGGCAAATCCCGATATTGATTTCACTGCGATGACCATAAGGGAGGTGCCTACAGCAGTTTTCATCGGAAATTTTAAGAAAATGACCAGTACTGGGACTAATAATATTCCTCCACCTGCACCTACCAATCCTGCTAATACTCCTATTATGGCTCCAATCGAAATAATTCCTGAGATTCTGTTCCATTCCCATGGCCCATCTTGTGTAGATCCATTATCTCCACTTATAGGTTTCCATATGCCTGTCATTGAAAGGGCTGAAAGTAGAAGCATAATGGCAAATAATACCATGATGAAGGTTTTACGTTCAATGGTAATGATGTTCATCAGGATGATGTATTCAGGAATGGCGTGTATGAGATACATCCTGGCATATAAGGTAGAAACGATCATGGGAAACCCCAGTAAGGCAGCTAATCGATAATCCAATTCCCCTTGTTGAATTTTTTTAATGGCTCCGAAGGAAGCGGTAATTCCGACCAAAAATAGTGCATAGCCTGTAGCCAGCGTTTCTTCTATTAAAAAGATGTAAATCATGACGGGCATCATGAGAGAGCCACCAGCTCCTACTAACCCCATTAAAACACCTATAATAAAAGCGAAAGAATATCCTGAAACATCAATAAATTCCATCCTGAAAATTTAGCTTGTTGCAAAATTAGGATAGGAAATGGATTAATTAATGTAAGTTTTGTCAACTGTCATAAATCATTCCTAAGCCGTCAACAGTTAGGAATGACATTTAAACCCCTATAGGCTTAGTTTCTTTTTCTTCAGGATACTCTAATCTGGCGTGATGAATATTTAAAATTTGTTTATAAATCACCTCTCTTATCGTCGATATATCTTTAAAGGTCAGGTTAGAATTTTCTAATTGGCGATCTTTTATTTTATGATCAATGATCCCATCTACCAAATTTCTTACTTTTTCAGGGGTAAGATGTTTAACGGCCCGAGAAGCAGCTTCTACTGAATCTGCAATCATCAAAACGGCTGTTTCTTTAGAGAATGGTCTAGGCCCTTTATATCTGAAGGAAACTTCATTTTCGGGAGCCTGACAATTTTTTTCTTTTAAGTATTGGCGATAAAAATATTCAACTCTCGTAGTACCGTGATGAGTTTCTATAAATTCAATGATTTCCTTGGGCAAGCTATGTTTTAAGGCAATCTCAACTCCAGCTTGCACATGACCAATAATAATCTCTGCGCTTTCTTCGCAATCAATATCATTATGCGGATTCTCATCAGCACTACTCATATTTTCAATGAAGTAATATGGCTGACTCATTTTTCCGAGATCGTGATAAAGGGCACCTACATGTGTAAGCAATCCATTTCCTCCAATGACATTAACCGTAGACTCTGCAATACTGGCTACCTGCAGACTATGCTGAAACGTTCCAGGTGCTTTATGAGCCAGTTCCTGTAGCAATGGATGATTGGTATCGAGTAATTCCAAAAAGGTGAGATCTGAAGTAACTCCAAAAATCCTTTCATAAACGTAAATGAGATTGTATGCCAGGGCAGTAATTAAAATATTGAGACCAAAAAGCGAGAAGTTAGTATAATTTATATCAAAGAAATTTCCTTTGCTGTATAAATTATAAGCCAGAAAGGAAACAGTATAAGCCACGAAAATATAGGCCAGGGTGTAAAATAAGAACTCTCTTTTACGCAATCTCCTCATGCTATAAACCGCTACAGAACCTGAGATGATTTGAACAAAAACATATTCTAGCCCACCTCTAATAAGTATTCCACCATAAAGAGCAATCAATAAATTACAGAGGAAGGCAGTTCTATGGCCAAAAAAATTGCACACAAAGATAGGAACTATACAGGCAGGTGCCATATAGATATAAGCCAGGTAGAGATCAGAGTTAACAATTTCCTGAAAGCGAGATGCTATATCTGTAAGATGCGTGGCTGCCACCATTGACCCTACAGCAAGAAGAAGGGTTAATAAAATTAAACTGAGTTTGGAATTATTAAAGTAAATCCTCGGCTGATTGACACTTAAATACACGAGAAGAATCAGAATTATCAGAAAAATAAGAAGCATCTGACTCAGAAAAATACTCCATCTGCTTTCTTCCCCAAAACGCTCCGCCTTTTCCTTCATCATAGACTTAAGAATAGCATCCGTTTCTTTATCTACTCTCTCTCCTTTACTAATGATGAGGGTATTTTTTCGAATTTTGCCAAACACAGGAGAAATGAGCGCTTGTCTTCGTTCTATCTCTTTCTGGGTAAGGGTTTCACTGTAAACGTAATTGGGTTCTAATTCTTCTTGTAATACTTTTTGAAGAATATTTCTTTCCTGTTCATTTAAATTGGATGTTTGATCATAAACGAATTTGTTTAATTGGTTTATTCGGAACAGTTTTGCTACAGGTACTACTTTTTCTTGAGCTAATTCATACCTTAACGACACTACATCTCCCAAGGTATCTTCTTTAGGGTAATGTATTAACCCCCTTTGGTAAACGCTATCCATTAACTGCCTGGCTTTTCTCTCTAATCTTCCCGGACTGCCATTATTCAATGAATTCCTCAACAACTTAGGAGAAATTTTCAAATTTGGAATGAAATATTGTTGCTGAAGTCGTTTAGTGATGTTAGTATCTTTTTCGACGAGGGCAGATTCGTATTGTTCGAGATGTTCAAACAGTTCACTAAATCGCTCTGATACCCTTTGTGAGGAAATATGAATGTTAGTAGTATCCAACTTGAAGATTTTCCGCACTTGACTTATCATCGCTTTTCTCTGAGCTTGAATGCTATCGGGAGATTTGATAATAGGAAAGTCAAAGGGAGCGTATAAGTTAGATTCTTGCCAAGATTTTCCCACCTCGTATTCAAATCTAATACGGAAAGAGGAGGGCATCATTAGTGTCATAATGAGCAAAAATCCGGCAATAATCCCCACTCTTCCCAAATATCTGCTATTGAGAAGTTTACGTTGATAAAATTGATCTGCCGATCTGATGATGAGATGAAAGAAATTCATGAATTAGCTCCTACGAAACTGAATTAAAAAAGATGCCTGATCTAATTTGAAGCAAAAATACGTTATTATCACTGGAATATTATATAAAAAGGACTGTAGAAAAGAAAACAGCAACTCCAGCTTTGCGTAACATTTATATAGGCAATTTTATATACATTATCACTATATTTATCGAATATAAATGTTATTCTATTATATATGTTGGTAAAACAGGATCAGAAAGAACATACAGGAAAAGTGGCTCACCCCTTTGAGTCCCAGGATTACTACTTTATTGACGATTTGCTTTCTGAGGAGCAAAAATTAATTAGAGGAAGTATAAGAGATTGGATCAATGAGCATGTTACGCCCAATATAAATGAATGGGCGCAGGAAAATCACTGCCCAACTCATCTTATTGAAGGGATGGGTCAGATGGGAATGTTTGGACCTTCCTTACCTGAGGAATATGGTTGTCCCGGGCTGGATGAAATTAGTTACGGATTAATCATGCAGGAGATCGAAAGGGCAGATTCCGGATTGAGGTCTATGGCTTCCGTTCAGGGCTCTCTGGTGATGTATCCCATTTACAAATATGGCTCAGAAGCTCAAAAGAGGAAATATCTTCCGGAATTAGCGTCAGGTACCTTAATGGGATGCTTTGGTTTAACGGAACCCGATCATGGGTCGAATCCTGGAGGAATGATCAGTCATTATAGAGAGGACGGAGACGAGGTCATTTTAAATGGAGCTAAAACCTGGATTTCAAATGCACCTTTTGCGGATATAGCCTTAATTTGGGCGAAAGATGAGGCGGGGAAAATTCATGGTCTTATTTTAGAAAGGGGCATGGAAGGTTTCTCCACCCCTGAAATTCATAATAAATGGTCTCTTCGCGCTTCGGCTACAGGAGAATTAGTGTTTGATAATGTAAGAGTACCTAAAAATCAAATTTTACCAGGCATTAAAGGATTAAGAGGTCCGCTATCCTGTTTGGACAAAGCAAGATATGGAATATCCTGGGGAGTTATGGGTGCAGCTATGGATTGTTATTTTACGGCACTCAAATATGCCAAAGAAAGAATTCAATTTGACAAACCTATTGCGTCTTTTCAGTTGATTCAACGAAAACTGGCGGAAATGCTGACAGAGATCACCAAAATGCAATTGATGGCATTTCGGTTGGGTCAATTGATGAATGAAGGAAGAGCTTCTACTGCCCAGATATCAATGGCCAAGCGGAATAATGTGGAGCAAGCATTAGAAATAGCTCGTACATCCAGACAAATTCTCGGTGGCATGGGAATAACAGGTGATTATCCTATCATGAGACATATGATGAATTTAGAATCTGTCATCACCTATGAAGGAACTCATGATATTCATCTGCTAATCACAGGAATGGATGCTACAGGTATTCCGGCTTTCAGATAAGAATCAAGAATGCTTTTAGAATTCAGATTATTCATTGAATCAGGAGCTGAAACTATTCGTAAGGGTTGGTACAAAAAAATGTTCATAGACCTGCATTAATGAGGTGGCAGGTCTACATTTGCTGGCATTTTTAATTCCCTGTTTATAGGTTTTTGACAACATTGCGGTAATTTGCTTCTTTTTTCTTGACTGGCGGGATAGTATTGCGTTTCAAATCCTTCTGAGGCAAGATGTTGTTGGATTGACTCTAGTGATATCTTTCTATCAAAGAATATTATAGTTAAAAAGCTTGTTGGATAATCCCAATGTGCTTCCATGACGCCTTCTAATTCCAACGTTTTGCTTTCTATGATAGATTGACAGGTTTTGCAATTCCCTTCTACATAAAATTGATCTTTTACAGGTTCTGTGGTACAGCCTAAACAAGGAAAAAGGATGAGGCAAATGCCCATTGGTACGAAAAAATAACGATTAGCCGACAAAAAAGAATGCATGTGTATAAAAGATTATGATCTCAAGGAGTGCCAATGCCATATTCATATACCAGCGACCCACCTAAATATGCTGTATATAATATCGACCCCAGGCTTACACAATATACCAATATAAGTACCAGCACTTCAGATTTTTTCATGCGGTGTAGTCTAAGATACATCCAGGTCCAAAGGAGAAAGGCGATAAGAATAGACACATACGAGCCCAATTCATGCCATTTCAGTACTTCTTCTGATATTTCTGTGGTTGCTACGCGATTTTCAACAAACTTTCCTGAAAGAATGGCAACGATCATCCCTACAGAACCCACGCCATGTAATACAAATCCCATTTTCCTGTAAAAAATTTCCCACCTTAAAAAATAGACGATCAGGGAACAGAACGCTCCTACAATAAAGGCGATGGGAAAGTGAACAGTTTGAGGATGTATTTCCAAAGGAACGACTTGAATAATGAAACGTATCGATTTAAACAAATGAATATACTCAAATTATCCTATTCTCCCTCAACTCTCTTCAGCTTATTCTTCCTCTCCCTTTGTGTCTGATGGAGCCGTTTTTCCTTCAGTATGTTCTTCTTCCTCCGAATCAATGGACCAGTCAATCTCAAAAGCAGAAAGAATTTGGTACCAATGAATTAACTTTTTGACATTGGAGGGATACACTTTTTCGCGGTTGTAGTTGGGCAATACTTCTTCCAAAAATCCCATCAATTCATTTTTACTACTTTTTTTGTTGACAGGCACTTCCTGATCGTATTTTTCTTTTATCTGCTGCAGAATATTGACCACGGATTCACTATCCTCATCAGTGTAAATACTTACATCTGTTAATTTGGAAACCATCATGTTTCCCCTGACTATTTGCCTTTTTTTCCGCTCGTCCAAACTTTCTACGATAATGGCTTTATCATCTGCCCGAATTATTTTATATAAACCTGGAACTCCGGTTAAGGAGACTACGTCTTTAATAGGAATACTCATGATTTTCTTCTTAACTTTGTAGTTATATGTTTGTAATACTTCCTCTTATTTATTGATTCTTGATTGTGAGGCATTGTTCCTCCCATTCAACCACTAGCAACGAGGATATATAATTTAGAGGTTGTCATCATGACATTTTGTCATAGCTTGAATGAATGAGGATAGATAAAATGACGTTTTTTCGTTTAGACTTAGATGGAGATAGTTTTCTTGATATAGATTTTCCTTCGGAATTAACACCAAACAGTGATTCATTCCCGGACGAAAAGTATCCAGAGGAATTAGGAATTCTGGCTCTGAAAAATACTGTATTATTTCCTGGTGTTGTCATACCTATTACGGTTGGAAGAGATAAGTCCATACAATTAGTAAAGGATGCTGCAAAGCTCGAAGATAAAATTATTGGCGTTGTAGCACAAAGAAATGATGAAATTGATGATCCCGATCCTGAGGATTTATTTGAATTTGGAACTGTAGCTCGGATTCTGAAAACAATTCGCATGCCTGAAGGAAGCATTACGATTGTTATTCAGGGCAGAAAAAAATTTAAAATAAAGGAGTATACTTCTATTGCCCCCTATTTTAAAGCGAAGATACATCTCTTACAGGATAATCTACCGGGAACAGATGAAACAAGGGCATTGATGTATACCTTAAAAGAGCATGCTTTTAACATCATTGATTTATCGCCAAATATTCCCAGTGAGGCTAAAATTACGCTGGAAAATATAGATACCTTAAGTTTTCTGACCAATTTTATTGCTGCCAACTTAAACCTGGATCTGACACAAAAGCAAGAGATTCTGGAACTTGATTCCCTAATTCAAAAAAGTGAATTAGTCCTGCAATATTTACAAAGTGAGTTACAAATGCTGGAATTAAGTGAGCAAATTCAGACCAAGGTGAAAACGGATCTTGATCAGCAGCAAAGAGAATATTTACTTAGACAGCAAATTAGAGCGATTCAGGATGAATTAGGGGAAAATAATTTTGAATCCGAGATAGAAGAATTCAGAGCAAAAGCCAAAGATAAAAATTGGCCGGATGAGGTTCAACGAGTATTTCAGAAGGAATTGACGAAATTATCCAGAATTACGCCTGCTATGCCAGACTATTCTATCGTCACTCATTATTTGGATTGGCTTTTGGAATTACCATGGCAGACTTATTCTCCTGAAAATTTTGATTTTTCCAAGGTTAAGAAAATACTTGATGAGGATCACTATGGGTTGGAAGATGTAAAGGAAAGAATATTAGAGCATCTGGCAGTACTTAAACTTAAATCAGATAAAAAAGCACCCATTTTGTGCTTTCATGGGCCTCCTGGAGTAGGAAAAACATCTTTAGGACGATCTATTGCACGTTCAATGGGAAAAGAGTTTATCCGAATTTCGGTAGGAGGAGCCAGAGATGAAGCTGAGATACGAGGACATAGAAGAACTTACATTGGTGCGTTGCCAGGAAGAATTATTCAGGGGTTAAAGCGAACAAAAACCAGCAATCCAGTTTTTATGCTGGATGAAATAGATAAAGTAGGGAATGATTTTCGAGGAGACCCTGCATCTGCTTTATTAGAAGTACTAGATCCAGAACAAAACAATACGTTCAGAGATAATTTTCTGGAAGTAGAATATGATCTTTCTCGTGTCATGTTCATCGCTACTGCAAATACTTTATCGACCATTCATCCTGCCTTAAGGGACCGAATGGAATTGATCGAAATTACAGGATATTCGCAGGAAGAAAAGATTCAGATTTCGAAAAAGTATTTAATTCCACGAGCGCGTAAGGAACATGGACTTAAGGCTAAACAACTTGTCATTACTCCTAAGGTAATTCAAACAATCATTGGAAAATATACCCGCGAATCAGGAGTAAGAATGTTGAGCCAACAGTTTGCCCGAATTTGTAGAGTTGCAGCCAAGGATATTGTCACCCTTGGAAAAGAATTGGTAAGAGTGAAGGAAAAAAGCCTGAAACGGTTTTTAGGCATTCCTAGGTTTGAAAATGAGGCTTATCAAAAGATTACCTCTGCTGGGGTGGCGATCGGATTAGCCTGGACGGCAGTGGGGGGAGAGATCCTGTTTATAGAAGCTACTCTTATTCGGGGGAGAGGGAAATTAAGTATGACAGGCCAATTAGGGGAGATTATGAAGGAGTCTGCTACGCTGGCATACACTTATCTTAAGGCAAATGCTACCAAGTACCATATTGCTATAGAGGCATTTAAATATTGGGACGTACATATTCATATTCCAGCGGGTGCTATCCCTAAAGATGGACCTTCTGCCGGAATTACTATCTTATCTGCATTAGCTTCCTTATTCACGCAAAAATTATTAAAGTCTTCTCTGGCAATGACAGGAGAGATAACCTTGAGAGGGAAAGTGCTACCAGTAGGAGGGATAAAGGAAAAAGTATTAGCTGCAGCTAGGGCAGGGATCAAGAACATTGTATTATGTAAAGGAAATGAAAAAGACGTTAATGAGATTAAAGATGCTTATTTGAAGGATTTAAATGTGAAATACGTAGAAGAGATGGAGGAAGTAATCGCCTACGTATTAGATGATCAACTTGTCGACCATCCTATTAATTTAATTCCTGAAGATGTTAACAGCTCACAAGATCTGTTTTAAAGTATATCAGCTAATATATTAATTAGCATTATAATGAAGTTTTCTTATTACATATACCTGCTGGGATTAATACAGGGATTGCTGATCTTGAACATTAACTTGCTTAACGCCCAGAAGCCTACCTTTCCACCTCAGGTGCATGAAATCCGACTGCAATTAGTTCAAGCGCATCACGTTTTTCCGCTAAACGACTTTTACAATGGATTTCCCGCTTCATTTGATGTGGTTAATGGATTGAGCTATACCTATCATATTAATTTAAATGATGGAATCAGATTAGGCTTAGCCAGAAGAGTATTCGATTTGGAGCGGAATGAAGCTTTTGATCGTTTTTCTTCTTATACCGCCCAAAAAACTGATTGGGACATCAGTCTTCAATACATGCGGAAGTATCACATATTTGAATTTCAATTATATGGTGGGGTAGGAGCAATATTGACTGCAGGAAGTGTAGAAGAAGATGCGGTGCTACAAAACACGCTAGACGAGTCTTATATTAATGATTACACTTACACCAGTGCAGGAGCGAATGTCTTTGGAGGTGTGCGCTATTTTTTTCAACCTCATATATCCGTTAGTTGGGAATTGTCAGCCTATTATTTGAGAATTGCGAGTGGCATGGCATTAAATGAAATAAGCTATCAACTTCTTTCTGGCAATGAAACAGGCATCAACACCTCCATTGGGATTAGTTTACATTTAGTAAAGATGTCTAAAAAATGTGCCTGCCCTAAAGTGAGGAGATAAACATTTCCGTTTTAATAATGGATCTTATTCATCGAAGGTGCGATTTCTAAAAGCCTGGAATACATGTTCAGGTCTTAATTCTCTCATACATTTAAAATGACCTTTGGGACATTGATTAAATCCCAATTTTGAACAAGGTCTACAGGAAAGGTTCGGATGTTGTAATATGATCGAAGGGCTTTTGTAAGGAGTCATCCCAAACTCCGGTATCGTATTTCCCCAGATAGAGAAAATTTTCTTTTTAAAAGCTGCAGCTACATGCATAAAGCCTGTATCGTGAGTGAAAATGAATTGGCAGTGTTTCATAATCGCTGCAGAAGTCATCAAATCATATTTGCCTACAACATTTAAATGGGGAACTAATAAATGAGTGGTGATGATTTTCGCCTCTTGTTTCGCATCAGGACCACCTATAAGAATTGCGGGATGGTTTAATTGGTTTAGGAGAGTGGTAAAATAATCAGGAATCCAACGTTTGGTTTGGTGTTTTGCTCCCAGAACAATACCTAAAGGAGGTTCATGGGGATTGTACCATTGAGCGGAGCTTAGTATGTGCGTTGCTTCTTCAATGGCAGAATCTGGAAGGAAAAAATCCAATCCTTTCTGATCCAGTGAAAGATGAAAGGGGCTTAAGCTTTCTGCATATCTATCTACAATATGAGCTAAAGATGGAGTCTTCTTTTTAAAAGTGACCATCCAGTATTTTTTAATATTTTCTTTGGGAAAGCTGGAATTGGATTTCCGAAGCGCTAATTTCACTCTTAAGCTTCTTAAATTCTGATGTAGATCGAATATATGATTAAAGGACTCCGCCTTGAGTTGTTTAATTGTTTGCTTAGGATCTTTCCAAAGGTGAACCTTCGAAATATATGGATTAGCTTCCAGAATAGGAGCATAGGAAGGTTTTGTTAAAAAGTGGATTTCACTTTGAGGGTAAGCTTGATAAAGTGATCTAATGATAGGAGTAGTAAGAACAACATCTCCAATAGAACTAAATCGAATGATTAAAAATTTTTCCATAAACCGAGAGAAATAATAGCGTCCTCATTCAAAGGTATATTTTGCCAAATATGACAAAAGCCTGCTCTCTTTGGAAATAGAATATTGTCCTGCATCTGGATGAAAAGGTAAATCACAATAATCAGTATTGATAACCATACTTTCCAATTGCACCTCATCTTCCCAAAAACGCAACTCATTGACAAATTGATGATACTTATCTTTTCCGAGCAGATTTGTTTGAAGAATCATCACAGGTTTCTCTTTATCCAACACTTCCTTACTAATGTTGAGATTAATCTTTTTAAATCTTCGTTTATGAGATTCATCAACTGGAGGCGGATAAACGATTCCTATGATATCAGGAGTATCATAATCGAAATTTTTCGCTAAATCATCAGGAGAACTTCCGTAAACAATTTTTCCTTCAAAGGAAGGGAATTCAAGCTTTATCTGAAAGACAAATCTGGGAAGGGCATCTTCGATGAGTTCTTTATCCAGAAATCCTTCTCCAAATCCTATTCTCGAAGGGGGGTAGTCTTCAGCTCTGAGAAGAATCCCTGATATATCTGTAAAATAATCACTAATATTTACTTTTCTGGTAGATAATCGATTTGGATTATGGAGGCTGAAATAAAAACCATATCGAATATTATTCCTCTTTAATAAAGGCATCAGCGTATCCAGTAAACTCGTTTCATAATACCGAAAATCTGAAGTGTGAGGATTCTGGGTAATGTAAAAGGGAACTTCTATCATCCAGCCACTCAACTGATACCTTTTGTAGGACTGAATGTTGTGGAGCAATATTTCTAGAGAACAGGAATTATCCATGACAGTTCCTCCCCAGATGTCCACATTTTCCCTTTCAAGGGCGCCTGAACAGGACATATTCCCCCAGGAAAAGCTTAATGCTATTCCCAAAAAAAATATATAAGACGATGTCGATGCGAGGGTTCCCTTCATACCATTTCCTGAAATAGAAATTCAGCGCTGAATCTTATTCTGAAGCATTACTCAATTCTTCTGCTCTTTGGCGAGCGACGATTAATCCTTTTTCAATATACTCATTAAGCCGCTGAGAAGAAAAATATTTAATAGCAGCTTCAGTCGTACCACCTCTGGAAGAGACTTTTTGAATCCACTCGGAACAACTCAATGGATTTTTTTGCAGGAGATCCAGAGATCCTTTAAATGTTTGTTGGACAAGTAATTGAGCCTCAGAATCAGTAAAACCCATACGTTTAGCAGCATGAATCATAGAATCCATAAAATAATAGACAAAAGCTGGTCCACTTCCAGAGATAGCTGTAGCAGCATCTAGTAGTTGTTCCTGATTTGTATATACAGTTTTTCCAGTTGTATTTAATAGGTTTTGTACGGATAATATTTCAATCCTGCTAACATCTTCCGAACTGGTAAATACTGTCATCCCTTCTCCTACCTGCGAAGGAAGATTAGGCATAGCTCGTATTACTTTAGGAAGTTGTAGTAGTTGGTGGATCAGTTCTATCCGAATGCCAGCCATAATTGAGATGACTAACTGATCTGGATGTAGAAATGGGTAGATTTCTTGTGCCAACGATGGAAAATCCTGAGGTTTCACACAAAGTACGATGAGATCCATTCGTTGGAACAAATCAGAAGCAGTAGTAATAAGGGAGTGAGAAGAATAAGGTTCAATTAGCTGTTCTTTAGCTTTGACCCTATCCATAAAAAAAAGTTGTTCACTCGAAATAATTTTAGCTTTAACAAAACTGCTGCCAAAGGAGAGCCCCATATTTCCGGCTCCGATAATCAAAATATTCATAGGTTAAAGAAACGACTATTTTCCTGAAATACTGGTTTTCGCTCCTATTAGATCCAGATGTTCCCAAAATTCTGGATAAGACTTACCGACCACTGCTGGATCTTCTATCTGCAGCTCTTGTTGTATAAAAGATAAAGGAGCAAATGCCATAGCCATCCGATGATCCTCGTAAGTATGTATAGGTTGGCTAGAGGGATGAAAATCTCCTTGAATATGGAATACGCTTTCTGAAGACTCTAGCATCCTAACTCCAAATTTTTTGAGTTCTGTTTGAAGAGCGAATATTCTATCGGTTTCTTTGATTCTCAAACTCTCCAATCCACTCATGTACACGGGAATATTCATAGCTGCACTAAGGACAGCTACTGTTTGTGCCATATCCGGAATCTCTTTAAAATCAATTTCTAATGGTTGGGGAGATATATGGTGCTCAGACTTTGAAAGGTGGGCTCCTGTTTCATCAAAGGTAGTATGAACGCCAAAATGCTTCATGATGTTAGCAATTTCCCGGTCTCCCTGCCATGACTGATCCCTTAAGCCTTTTAAGGTAAGGGTACATTTGTCAGACAAAGCAGCCATGCTATACCAATAACTGGCAGCTGACCAATCAGATTCTATCGTGTAAGTAGATGCTTTATATGGAGCCTCGTTAACTTTGATGAGCTGATGTTCCCAATCCACAATGGACTGAACACCAAAATACTCCATCATTGAAAGCGTCATTTCTATATAAGGACGGGAGTAAATTTCACCAACTAATTGTATGTCAAGTCCCCCTTTGAGCTTGGGAGCGATAAGGAGTAAAGCTGTAATGAACTGGCTACTGACATTTCCTTTCATGTGAATTTTTCCACCTTGAATAGGAGTCAAATGCTTTATGTGCAAAGGGGGATAACCCTCTTGTTTCCAATAATCAATTTCTGCTCCCAAATTTCTTAAAGCGTCTACTAATTCTCCTATGGGACGCTTGCACATACGGGGAGTTCCGGTGAGAATTTGGTTTTTTCCTGTAGCACTAAAATAGGCAGTGAGAAAACGCATGGTAGTTCCGGCGTCAATTACATCCAGTACCTGCTCCCTGGATTGTAACAAGCGAATCATTGTTTGCGTGTCTCGTGCAGAGGAAAGGTTGTGAAGCGTAATTTCATCATTAGCTAAGGCTTGGATGATGAGAGCCCTATTACTTTCACTCTTGGATGATGGTAAATCCAAGTCTGCAGAAATTTCTTTTTGATTTAGGGTGATGGAAATCATGAATTGCCCTGTAAAATTAAAGCAATAAATTATTGGAACTGAAAAACAGCCTAAATGTATACAAAGGATATTTAAATTATCAATAACTCCACATATAATTATGGGAGAAAGAAGAAATTTTGGTGGGAATGTATCGAAGGATTGTAATCTACCAATTCCTTTTTTTCTACTACTTTAGGTTTATATCCCATATCCTCCAGAATATCAAAACATATATTCCTGTTTTCATTAGCCCAAAGCTCCGTGTATATCACAGGTTTATGGGTGGTAATTAAGTTTTTTCCCCCTTTGAGGACAAATTGCTCATAATTTTCCACATCGAGTTTAATAGCTGCTACGGGTTTTTCAAACATATCTAATAACTGATCCAGGGTTTTTAGCGGCACCTTGTAAGTGGAATGGCTTCCCTGATACCCTTCAATTGTTTGGTCTTTTACATAGGATAATCCTTGCATTCGGACTCCTTTTACAACAGGCATGGCCATTTCTACTTCCCCTTCTTTATCTCCCAGGGCAATATTGTGTAAAGTTACATTTTGCCCCCCTACATAATCTACTATTCTTTGTAATGCTTTAAAATTTTCAGGGACTGGTTCGAAAGAGTGTATGTGACCTTTCGGGCAAGCATCAGCAAGTAGTCCGGTCATTATGCCTATATTTGCACCAATATCCAGAACAATGTCGTCTTTTTTAAGAATGCTTAGGAAGTATTGAAACCCTGATTCTCTTTGATCCCACTTCAAGGTTTTCATTTTTGCAAGCGAGAATAAAAATAAGTATCTGTCAAACCCCAACATTTTTTGTAGTACAGATTGTAGTCCTTTTTTTACTGTATCAGTTGAACCACTAGCCATAATCAGATCATTACGTATTTTGGATATAATTAACATTCATAATATACGCTTCATCTCCCAGTTCTTTGCGATAAAAGCTGGTATTAACTAACTTCAATGTCCGAAGTAAATGTAATAAAGTTATGATTCGTTATATATTATTTACTATTGTACTGACGATTTCCGGGTCTATTTTTGGACAAACAGAGAAAGAGTTATTGAAAAGAGGATTGGAGCGGATGGAAACTGAGCAGTTTGCTATGGCGGAGAATGATTTTAGTATGGTTCTGAAATTAAATCCTGCCAGTTTCGCTGCTTATTATAACAGAGGACTGGCGAGAAAGGAATTAGGCAATCATACTGGAGCTGTCCAGGACTTTAGTAGTTCTCTTGATTTAAATCCGATGAATCCGGAAGCGTATTATTATCGCTCGATTACCAGACTTAATCTGGAAGACTATCTAGGGGCTATGTCCGATGTAAATATTGCGATAAAAGCTCGTCCTAAAGAAGATAAATATCACTATCAGAGAGCAAAAGCAAAAGCTGGTTTGCAAGACTTCAGAGGAGCTATTGCGGATTTGACCACTTGTATTAAGCTTGATAAGAAGCGAATGGATTACTATTACAAAAGAGCGGAAACATTTATTATGATCAATAATTTTGAGAAAGCAGTTAAAGATATGGACCATATTATTAAAACTGTGCCATATGATTATAATGCCTACAACGTCAGGGCTTCTATTAAAAAGCAGGGGGGAGATTTGGATGGTGCCTGTCTCGATTGGAGTAAAGCAGGTGAGTTGGGAGATATAGATGCTTATACACTTATCAGAGAAAACTGTAATAATTAGGAAATTAATTGTTATTCAGGTGAGATTCTGCTAAATTTGCCACCTCAAATTAAGATAATATTATAAGTCATGCCTAAAATGAAGACCAACTCCGGGGCTACTAAGCGTTTTAAGAAAACCGCCTCTGGGAAGTTAAAACGTAAGCACGCTTTTCATAATCACATTCTTACTAAGAAGACGAAAAAGCAGAAGAGGAAGCTTGGGAAATTTGTTGTTGTGAAGAAGTGCGATATGGATAGAATTGAAGCCATGTTATAATTGGTTGTTTCTCTCATATTTACGTTTATTTCTAATTATTTTAATTCTTAACATTTAGACATGCCTCGTTCAGTTAATAGTGTAGCTTCTAGAAAAAGACGCAAGAAAATGCTCAAGCATGCCAAGGGTTATTTTGGCAGGAAGAAGAATGTATGGACGGTAGCTAAAAACCAGATTGAAAAAGGTTGGCTTTACGCATATAGAGATAGAAAGGTAAGAAAGCGTGAATTCAGAAAATTATGGATTCAACGGATAAATGCTGGAGTTCGCATGCATGGATTGAGTTATTCAGCCTTCATGGGATTATTGAAGAAAGATGGGATTGATTTAAACAGAAAGGTGTTAGCAGATTTAGCGATGAATCATCCAGAGACTTTCAAAGCTATCGTTGATCAAGTAAAGCCTTAATCATCGCTTTTTGCGCTACTATAATTTTTATTTATATAATTTATCTATATAGTAGACAACATATTTAAAAGATAAGGATGACATTGAGTCATCCTTTTTTTTGCTGTTACTTTTGTTAATTCAGGGGTTATTCAGAAAATATTCCTTTTCAGCCTTCTGTGGTGAACAATTTATAAAAAACCAAAACTCATCATTTAATATGTTGCTACTTACTGACGGAATAATCTTAATTCTTAGAATTATTATTGGGTCTACCATATCTGGGATTCGGATCGGCCCAAATGTCATTATTAATGCTAGTATTCCCTGGAAGGTATAATACTTTTCTAACTCCTTCGCGTGTAAACTGCCCTATATTTACCGCCTGGTTAATTTGGCTGTTCCCAAAGTAATAATTGATATGAATTCCTTTTTGTTCAGGAAGCGTATGCATCACATCTATTAGAGAAGCCGATTGGAAATTATACGCCTCTAGTAATCGAATTAAGTAATTTCCCAGATCATACCCTTCAAAATTTAATCTATCGGTGAAGGGAGGAACTGCTGGGGGAATATAATATTGACGAAGGTATGTATTGTAGAATTCAATATAGGACTGATCAGTTTCCTCTGCTAGATAAGAAGTGGTAAAATACAATCCCGTTTTTTCTTTGTTCTCTCTATTGATCAGATCGTATTTGGAATACCATTGTGGAGATCCCAGCAAAATTAAATCGATATCATATGATTCCCACGAAATTAGTTCATTAAGGATAAAGCTGGAAGCAGAAGCATTGTCCGTAAATGGAAAATACCATCCATCAAATAATTCTTCCCGATATTCCTTAATCATATTTCTAATGTCAGCAGTTGCTTCTTTATCAAAATCCTTTAAATTCTCTTTATCTCTCAACTCCTTGTCAATGGGTACAAATGCTCTTTGAACAAATCCTCCTCTTTGCTGAAAAGCCTCGGTAAAGGAATCAGCTAATTCAAGCGTAAACTTGTTCGTATCTGACCATATGAGAATATTTTTGAGGTTTAACATACTATATGCCTGATTCGCCAGTTGGGCTCCGTGGATCTTTACACTTGGATGAGCCAAAAATGAATACGACTTCCCTTCGACGATCTCAGAAAAGGGTAATCTGGGAATGATGAGAGGTTTTTGATTTTCTTCTGCCCATTCTGATAAAATATTGGTCACTTTCATGTCCAATGCCCCTACCATTACGTCGGGCTGGAAACTTTCCAATTGTTCTAAAAATAATTTAGTTTGAAAAGTATCTCTCTGAGTATCAAATAATTTGAGGTATACCTTTTTATCTGAATTTATATTGTATTCTTGAAGAGCTAATTCCAGGCCTTCATAAAAGTTGAGTGCATTTTTTGTCGTTTCAGGGATATCGTCTTCATAATTGACGGTAGGATTATTCAGAAATAGGGGAAGAAATACTGCAATTCTGTATACACTTCTATTTCCCAGATCTACGATGTCACTTGAATTATTGAATAATTCCTCTAGAAATGGAGAAGTGGTATTGTTCTCATTTAGGTATCTTTCGTATAAGCGTCTTGCATTTTGTTCATCTCCAGCCTCTAGTTTTTTGTAGGCTAATGCTTCTACGACGAAAAGTTGGTAATTAGCAGGTATCCTGTAATAATAATCCTCTAGAAACTCTATACTAACCTCTTCAAATAAAAATTTCAGCAAAGCAGTTTCCGCTTCCTTAGAGATCGTTGGGTTCGTTTTTTGATCTATCACTTGGGTCAATAGGTCAAAGCCCATCAGTTGTCTTCTTCTATCTTTGCTTTCAATATGGATAACTGCTAAATGGTATTTAGCTTCAGGAACATAGGTTGATTTATCGTATTCGTTAATGAGCTTTTCAAACTTTTGTCTGGCAGTATTATCATTTCCAGCATAATAATTTGCTAATCCAGACAAATAAATTGCTGCTGTTGTTCCTCTGTGAAAACGTCTTCTCTCAGCCTGATCGAAGGAAACAGTTGCTTGAGTGTATCTTTTTTGCTGCATAAACACTTTTCCGTCTCTGATCATTTTCTGAGCAGCAAGGTCTGTAGCAGGTTCGCTACTAGATGAACCTATTTTTAATAAATTACAAGAACTACTGAATAGCATAAAGCTAATAGCTCCAATGAATATATATGTTTGCTTGATCCTTCTCATAGTTTTATTCCCATTCTATGGTTGCTGGTGGTTTGGAACTGATATCATAGACTACGCGATTTATTCCTTTTACATTATTAATAATTAAATTAGATACTTCTTCCAGAAATTCATAAGGCAATTTGGACCAGTCTGCCGTCATCCCATCTACACTACCTACAGCTCTTAAAGCTACTACATTTTCATAGGTCCGTTCATCTCCCATGACTCCTACGGAAGAAACGGGAAGTAATACGGCAAAGGCCTGCCAAACGGTATGATATAGCTCGCGTTCTTTCAATGATTCGATAAATATGGCATCTACTTCTTGTAGCAAGGCGATCTTTTCTCTGGTAATTTCACCCAGTATCCGAATAGCCAGACCAGGCCCAGGAAATGGATGACGACCAATAAACGTTTCACTTAATCCAAGATCTCTTCCCACATTTCTTACTTCATCTTTAAATAAAAATCTTAGAGGTTCTACCACGTGTAAATTCATTGTTTCTGGGAGGCCGCCTACATTGTGGTGGGATTTGATTTTGGCAGAGGGGCCATTAACAGACACGCTTTCAATGACATCGGGATAGATGGTACCCTGAGCCAGGTAGCTTATATCTTTGAGTTTAGCTGCCTCTGATTGGAATACTTCTATAAATACTCTACCTATAGTCTTCCTTTTTTCTTCCGGATCAGTAATGCCTTCTAATGCGGACAAAAATTGTTCCTGTGCTCTAACTCCTTTTATATTTAATCCTAAGTGTTTATACTGTTCCAGTACCTGTTCGAATTCGTTTTTGCGAAGTAAACCATTATCCACAAAAATACAGGTCAATCTATCTCCAATAGCTCTGTGAATAAGACTGGCAGCTACCGTAGAATCAACCCCGCCTGAGAGTCCACAAATAACATGTTCATTTGTTAGCTGTTGCTTCAGATCTTGCACGCATTCTTCTATAAAAGACAAAGGGGTCCAATTGGGTTTTATTTGGCAAACTTCGTGTATAAAATTGTGAATGATCTGATTCCCTTCTAAGGTATGAGTAACTTCGGGATGAAATTGAAGTCCGTAGATGGGGAACTCATTATGCTGAAATGCTGCCACCTCAACACTTTCAGTGCTGGCAATTAAATGGAAGTCTGTGGGAAGTCGATCGATGCTATCTGCATGACTCATCCATACCTGAGAAGATGTTGGTATGGATCGGAATAAACTTCCGTTCCCATTTAAGTTCAACTGTGCCCTTCCATATTCCCTGTTTGCGGAGGTGTGAACCTGACCACCCGTCTTCTTTGCAATTAACTGTGCTCCATAACAAATGGAGAGTACAGGAACTTTTCCCCAAAAAGGCTCAAGGGATATATCAGGGGCGCCTTTATCGTTGACTGAGCAAGGACCTCCCGATAATACAATTCCTTTGACAGAACTTCCGAGTTCAATGGGTTTATGGAAGGGAATAATCTCACAATAAACGTGTTGTTCCCTTATTCTTCTGGCGATTAATTGAGTGTATTGGGACCCAAAATCTATAATGAAAATCTTCTGATTCATCGCCTAAAATTACCCATTTTTATGATAATTAAATGATAATTAATGTAAATATCTTTGTTGTTTACTCATTGTCCCTACAACTTTTCTCCACAATACTTACAATACACCGCGTTATAGTCATGGCCCTCTTGTCCACAATGTTTACAACTTCGGGTATATCCACCAGGACCCTGGTTTTCTTGAATATTGGACAATTCGACTGATACGATTCCTGTAGGGACAGCTAATACACCATATCCGATGATCATTAACACGGCTGAAAGAAATTGGCCCAGGACGGTAACTGGAGCGATATCCCCGTATCCTACAGTGGTTACTGTGACGATAGCCCAGTAGATACTTCGTGGTATACTTGTAAATCCACTATTTGCATTTCCTTCAACAAGATACATTGTAGAACCTATAACCACAACTAAACTCATGACTCCTCCTAGGAAAACGGTAATTTTCTTTCTACTTGCCATTAATGCTTGTATTAGTACCTCTGATTCTGATAGATAGGTGGTTAGTTTCAAAATTCGGAATATTCGAAGAAGGCGGATAGCTCGAATCGTAATAAGATTAGCGATCAAATCCTCTGAGCCAATAATAAAAAAAGTTAAGTAGGTAGGCAGTATGGATAGTAGATCGATCCAGCCATAGAAACTGTTTATATATTTCCAGGGACGTTTTACGCTAAATATTCTCAAAAAATATTCTAAGGTGAAAATGATGGTAATGATCCATTCCAATAGATAAAAGATCTGGCCAAATTCCTCTCGTAAAAAATCTACGCTTTCCATCATTACGATTAAGACACTTAACACTATCAGTATAAGGAGGACAATATCAAATGCTTTACCTGCCGGTGTTTCCGCTTCAAAAATGATCTCGTGAATTTTTTCTTTTAATGAGTAGTACCGTTTCTTCATGACGCAATACGATTATAGTATCAATATTACAAAATTTTCTGTTGGACGATTTAGGAAATGGTAGTAGAACTATCTATATTTGCGACCCAAATGGAGATAAAAGTTCGCCTATATCATTTCTTGCTGGCGATAATTGCTTTTTTCGCTATGATGTTTTTGTTGAAAATCAACAAAAACAGTTTTTATGTACACTATTTCAAGACGTTAGAGGAGGTAGAGACAAGGAACTCCCAGCAACTGATTTTTTCTAATTCTGTAGAATTATTTCAACGGGTAAGTTCCATTGTACAGAAGTATTTTGCAGCTTGGATCACCCTATCTGTTGCTCCATTATTATTCTATGTTCCTCAAAGAGTATTTCCTTTCATCGAGGGATTTTCATTTTCTCTTGATCAATGCTGGTTATTTCTCTATCCCACAAGAGCCCCCTAGATCCTTTTTCAAGCTTATCTTATTTCTCCTGTAAAGGAATCGAACGTCTTTATATACATTTACTTTACAGGAAATACTATACTATTTTACTAAGTGCACAACTAAGGCACTTGTATACATTTTTTTTAGACATCTATAAAACTCATTCACTAACAATATAATTTAAGATGAAAAATAAGAATACGGTTATTATTCTCCTTATCGTATTCGTCTTGATTTGCGGATATAATTTATATTGGACATTTGTTCAATTTGGTTATGAAAGTAGATTAAACTCTACCAGGTCTGCATATAACAAGGCAACGTTGAAGGCGTCATCAGAAAGGTCTGTTGAAGATAGTGCAGCTATTAAAGAGTTTGAAGCGCTTTCAGAAGATAGGGACTTCAATGCTACTTATAAGAAGGCGGTCGATAATTCCTTTACTTTAGGGCTAGACCTTCAGGGAGGAATGTTTGTAACCTTGGAAATTGGGGTAGAGAATGTCATTAAACAATTGGCAGGTAATCCTACAGATACAGTATTTTCGAAAGCGATAGAGGTTGCCTTGAAGAAGCAGGAAACGGCACAGGAAGCATTTGTCCCATTATTTGTTGAATCACTTAAAGAAATAGATCCTAATGCGAGCCTGGGATCCATCTTTGCAGATCCGGATAGAGGGATAAATGTAAATACACCAGAATCTGAAGTAGTGGATTTCCTTGAAACGGAAGCAAATTCGGCTATTGACCGTACCTTCAACATTATCAGAACCCGTATTGACCAATTTGGGGTACTTTCTCCTAATTTACAGAAACAGGAATCTACAGGAAGGGTATTGTTAGAACTTCCAGGAGTGAAAGATCCTGAAAGGGTAAGGAAAATTCTTCGTAGTACAGCAAAGTTGGAATTTTGGGAGACTGTCCCTATACAAGAAGCTTTTCCCTACATTATAGAAATTAATGAACGACTCAAAAGTGTTTTGGGAATTGTTTCTGAAGAAGATTCTATTTCTAATGATTCTACCTTTGTAACAAATGATGAAGAAGGAATACTTGAGGTAGATGGAGCTACTGATACAAGTACTGAGGAAGATACATCTATAGCAAGTATCTTGGAAGAACAAGACACCGTAGCTTCAGATTCATTCCAGGGATTAGATGAGGCTCTTGGTGGAGATTCTCTTGGAGAAGATCTGGACAACTTATCAGAAGCCGAAATAGAAGAAAGAAGAGAACAATTTAAGAAAGAGAATCCGCTGTTTGCGATTTTACAGCAGCCTAATCCTCAATCAATCTCTCCAAATTCTCCTGTGGTGGGATATGCTTTGGCTCAGGATACGGCTCAGATTAATGAATATTTCCAAATGGAGGAAATTCAGCGAGTGTTGCCTGACGATGTAATGTTTAATTGGACATTTAAATCCTTGGAAGATGATAATGGTGATCCGCTAGACTTATTTACTCTGATAGCGATAAGAACGAACCTGGAAAACCAACCTTCACTTGCTGGGGATGCTATTAGTGGTGCTGTTCAGGATTTTGATGCACTTAACCCCAATGAGCCGGTGGTTTCCATGAGAATGAATGCGGAAGGATCAAGAGAATGGGCGAGGATTACCAAGGCTAATGTTGGGAAGTCGGTGGCTATTTTGCTGGATAACTATGTTTATTCTTATCCGATTGTCCAGGGAGAAATTAACCAAGGGATATCTCAGATCTCTGGAGGATTTAAGGTTGAGGAAGCCCAGGATTTAGCCAATGTACTGAAAGCTGGTCAGCTTCCCGTTCCCGCCAGGATTGTTGGGGAAGATGTTGTAGGTCCTACTCTTGGCGCCCAAAATATCAGAAGCGGAATATTTTCTTTTATTCTGGCATTTATTATCACCTTGATATTTATGGCTGTGTATTATGCTAAGGCAGGCTTAGTAGCAAATCTTGCTTTGATGGCAAATATGATCTTTATCCTTGGATGTTCTGCAGCATTTACCATCGTATTGACGCTTCCAGGTATGGCAGCAGTCGTGTTAACAGTAGGGATGGCGGTAGATGCTAATGTACTGATATTCGAAAGGATTCGGGAAGAGTTAGCTAAGGAAAAGACTCTGAAGGCAAGTATCAAATCGGGCTTTGGGAATGCATTCTCATCGGTTATGGATGCTAATATTACAACCTTTTTAACCGGGGTTATACTATATGCTTTTGGAGTAGGACCTATCAGAGGATTTGCTGTTGCCTTGATGATTGGTATTGTTACTTCTCTTATTTCTGCATTGATTATCACTCGATTAATCCTTGATTATTACGCTAATAAAGGGAAAGATTCTATTTCCTTTGGATATAGTTTTACGACGGGTCTTTTTGATACACTACGAATCAACATGGTTAGCAGGAGAAAAATGTTCTACTACGTTTCTATGGGCTTAGTCGGTATCAGTTTGATTTCTTTCTTTGCTTTAGGCTTCAAGACGGGAGTAGACTTTAAAGGTGGAAGACAGTTCGTTGTAGAATTTAATCAAGATGGTGTGGCGGCAGACCTCTCAAGTAGGGATGTTGAAGTGATTCGAGAGGATCTAAATCAGATGTTTGAAGGGGATGCACCTATCATTAAAACATTAAGTTCTGATAATCAGCTATTAATTACTACCAGTTATTTGGTGGATGATAGAGAGGCAACAGGTAGGGTTCAGGAAATGATGATGGAAGGATTGAATCAAAATTATGGGCAATATGATAAAACGGTTGTTAGCTCCACAGATGTAGGACCTACTGTAGCAAGTGATATCAGGAGGGCCGCTTTCCTTTCTGTTATCGGATCCATGATTGTCATTTTCATTTATATCCTCATACGCTTCCGGAAATGGCAATATAGCCTTGGTGCAATTGCGGCTATTTTCCACGATGTCATTATCGTCCTGGGAATCTTTTCGTTACTTAGTCAGGTTCCTTTACCCATCAATCTTGAAATCAATCAGGCGATGATCGCAGCTCTGTTAACGATTATAGGGTATTCGATTAATGATACTGTGGTGGTGTTTGACAGAATTCGGGAGAATCTGGGTGAGATGAAATCTGAATCTCTGAAAAAAATCTACAACGTGTCTATTGATCAAACATTAAGTAGAACATTAATCACATCAGTCACAACTATCTTAACTGCATTAATTCTATTGATATTTGGAGGAGATGTGATAAAAGGCTTTATCTTCGCCATATTAATTGGAATTATTGTTGGGACTTATTCTTCTATTTTTGTTGCAAGTCCTATTTCATTGGACCTGATAGAAAGGAAAAAGGCTCAGACAGCTTAAGATTGTGATTTTTTATAGATGCAGGAAAACACTTCCGAAGAAACTGCTTCATTAAAGGTACTGGCTGTACATAGTTATGCTATACATGGTACAGCCAGTATCAAAGCAGCTACCAGTATACTGGGGTCCTATATCCTGCCCGTACCGAGCTTGGTACTGACAGGACTTACTAATATCCCCAATATTTTAAAGTTCAACATTAACTTTCAGGAGATTTGGTTTAATACTCTCCGCTTGGTGAGAGAGCGAAACTTTAAGATTATTTTGTATATCGGTTATTTGGGAGATCCTGATCAGGTAACTTGGATATTAGAGGGGATTCGACAAAACCGAGATCTAATTAAAGGAATAGTAGTTGATCCGGTTTCGGGAGATCACGGTCGGGTATATGTACCTAAAAGTATTGTAAACGTTTGGCCATCATTGATTTCTGAGGCTAATTGGGTGCTTCCTAATTTTACTGAAATCAAATTGTATTCAGGATTGAAGGTAGATCCAAACACACATACTGCTCATTATATAGATGAGTTTAAGCGACGTTTTCCCAGTGTAAATGTGATTATCACCAGTATTTATCAACATGATCAGGTGCAGATACAGTTGATATATAATGGTCGTAATGAAGAGATCACGCATGAACGGATCCCCATAGATTTTGGAGGAACAGGTGATACGTTCGCTTCCCAATTCATTTTAGCATATTATTTCAAGAATTTTTCAGCTATTCAGTCAGTTCAGAAAGCGGCTGAATTTACGCTGGCTTGTATGAAGCGATCCATTCAACTATGTTCTGATGAATTGCTTATCCTGCCCGCATAGCTGTCTAAAGCTTTTTGTGTATTGGAAAAATTCTTTACTTTTAGACCAAACTTCCCAATAAACCGTGGAAAATCATGAATACCGTCATTAATTACATTCCCATTTTTCTTCAAGTTAGCTTCGGAGCAGCTGATTCTGCCGTTACGACCGGAGAGGCTTCCAGAAGTCCCATAGAATATTTATGGGCTGGAGGTTGGCCAATGATTCCATTAGTCATCCTTTTTATTGCCGCCATATATTTATGGATAGAACGCTACAGAATCATTAGAAAAGCTGACGGAGACTCAGAAGAATTAATGAAGCAGGTGAGAAAATATGTATTGGCGGGAAATATTGAAGCTGCTAAAGGATTATGTCAATCCACAAATGATGCATTTTCTCGGATGATTTATAAAGGAATTTCAAGACTTGGCTCGGCCAGCTTAAAAGATATTGAAGGCTCCATAGAAAATGTGGGGAAACTCGAGGTATATAGATTGGAAAGGAGATTATCCATTTTAGCTACTATTGCTGGTGCAGCCCCTATGATAGGGTTCCTCGGAACAGTGCTTGGGATGATTAAAGCCTTTAACGCAATTGTAACTACCGAAGGAAATGCAGGTCCGGTAGAGTTGGCAGATGGAATTTCTACAGCGATGGTAACTACAGCTTCAGGATTGGTCGTAGGTATTATCGCCTATTTCGCTTACAACACACTGGTGGCAATGGTGAATAAAGTAGTCTTTAAATTAGAATTGACATCCACAGATTTTATCGACCTCTTGCAAGAACCTGCAGGTGTATAATATTCAATTATGGCTATAAAAAGTAGAAATAAACCCAGCACAGAATTCAGTACATCTTCTCTGGCAGATATTGTGTTTCTCTTGTTAATTTACTTTTTGCTCACCTCTACTTTTGTTACGCAAGTAGGATTAAAAGTGGATTTACCAAGGAGTACATCCGATAAACCTTCTGATGCAAAAAATTCAGTCACCATAACAGCTGATGGATTATTTGCCTGGAACCAATCCGTGTTAGATGATAGAGAAGATTTGGAACCACTGATTCAGGCAGTACTAACTGATCCCGATCCGGAAAATGACGTAATCACATTGAGAACCGACAGAGAGGTCATTATGGATCAAGCAGCTTTTGTGATGTCCATTATTGCTAAATATGGAGGAAAAGTGGTCATCCTTACTAAAAAGAAATAATTTGTTACTTACTCCAAGCTGTTGGCTGTCGTTTACCTGGTGCATGTTTATTTTGTACGATTCTTTTTCCAAAGGAATAAATTATGTTTGAATTTTTTCCATTTGACTCTGTTCATCGCCGTCTTTTTTGTTAATTTTTTATACGCTTTTTCATCTATTTCTTCCCATTCATTTAAGGTCTTGTTCCAATGATCCATTCCCTCATAAGATCCATCAGCTTGTGGGTGAGAAAATCTATTCCAGGGACAGACTTCCTGACAAATATCGCATCCATATACCCATCCTTCCATCTGAGGACCAAAGTTTTCTGATATGTCTTCTTTTAGTTCAATGGTCAAATAGCTGATACATTTATTGGCATCAATTTGATAAGGTGTCAGCGCCTCTGTCGGGCAAGCATCTATACATCGGGTACAAGTTCCACAAAAATCTTTGATGGGACCGTCATAGATTAATGGTAGATTAATGATGATCTCTCCGATAAAAAAGTACGAACCCATTTTGGGAACAATTAGGTTGGTATGTTTTCCTATCCATCCTAATCCTGATCTTTTTGCCCATGCTTTATCCATCACAGGGGCGGAATCAACAAATACTCTTCCTGTAGCTTCATCATTAGTTAACTCCTGTATATAAAGAAGTAGCTGATATAGTTTTGTTTTTAATACCTTATGATAGTCCATTCCCCATGCATATCGGGATATTTTAGGCACCTCTGGGGAAGTGGGTAGTGGTTGTTTGGGGAAATAGTTATGAATAACACTGATGACAGATTGGGCCCCTTCCACTAACAAACGAGGATCAGTTCTCTTATCGAAGTAGTTTTCCATATACCCCATGCTCCCATGAAAATTTCTCCCGAGCCATTGTTCCAAATCCCTGGCTTCTTCTTCAAGGAATGTAGCAGCTGAAATTCCTGTTAGCTCAAATCCCAATGTTTTGCCCTTCTGTTTTATATCCCTACTCAATTGTTCCTTCGTCCAATTCATGAATCTATTGTTAAGGCATGAAACTTTTGCGTATTTACAAATTGTTGTATATCTGACTAAAAATAGCAGTTAATCTTAATAAATAGCTTCTTTCATAAGCCAAATTAACATGAACACGAGAAGACTGTCTTTTACAAATAAACAAGGGCACAAATTATATGCTAAGCTGGATCTTCCCATTGACAGGAAACCAATTGTTACAGCCATATTTGCTCATTGTTTCACTTGTAATTCTAATTTTAAAGCTGTTAGAAATATCAGCATAGCACTGACCCAGCAGGGGATAGGGGTGTTGAGATTTGATTTTACAGGCTTGGGGCAGAGTGAGGGTGAATTTTCTGAAACTAATTTCAGCTCAAATGTAGAAGATTTGTTAGGTGCGGCTAGATGTTTAGAAGAGACTATCCAGGCTCCACAAATTTTGGTAGGTCATTCCCTGGGAGGTGCAGCAGTCTTAATAGCAGGATTACAGATTAATTCAGTGAAAGCGGTTGCTACCATTGGAGCTCCTGCGGAACCTATACATGTGAAACATCTTATTAAAGAAGGGGAGGAGGAAATTAAAAATAATGGACATGCCACAGTAAATATTGGTGGTCGCCCTTTTAAAATTAAGCGACAATTTCTGGAAGACCTGGAAAAAGTAGGTAGGAATCAGATAGGATTATTAGAGAAAGCCCTATTGGTGCTACATTCCCCTCAGGATGAAATTGTGGGAATCGAGAATGCAGAAATTATTTATAAGGCTGCTGTTCATCCTAAGAGTTATATTTCGCTGGATGGGGCAGATCATATGTTAACCAATGAGCAGGATGCCTTATATGCTGGACAGGTCATTGCTTCTTGGGCTATTCGATATTTGGAGGTAAAGAAAGAGAGAACATTAACTACAGAAAAGCAAGTGATCACCTCTACTGGAAGTAACGGATACCTGACAGATATACAGATTGGTCCCCATCATCTGTTAGCGGATGAACCAGAATCTGTGGGAGGTTCGAATTTAGGTCCTACCCCATATGGATATCTCAGTGCATCTTTAGGTTCTTGTACAGGAATGACGTTAAGGATGTATGCTGATAGGAAAAAGTGGGAGTTAGAGGATGTGATCGTGCATATTAGTCATAGCAAAGAACACGCCAGGGATTGTGAAGATTGCGAGGGCCCACAAAGTAAAATAGATGTATTCGATCGCGAAATTGAAATTATTGGAAACCTGGATGAACAACAAATAAGAAGATTAATGGAAATAGCAGATAAGTGTCCTGTCCATAGGACACTTCATGGAAAAGTGGAAGTAAGAACAAGCTTACTCGAACCAGGAAAAATGGAAGGCTAAAGACAATTATTCTATCTCTATTCGAATAGTTTTTCTTCTGCCTTTCTTGTCCAGTAAAAATCGTTCTCTGTAAAGCATGAAGGCCGCTTCCCCTACATCTTTAAGGTATACATAATTAAATCCAGCGGAAAATACCGCTCCTAGGCCTGGTACCAGAGCAGCTGCTTTTTTCGATAAGGTTTGTTCTATAATTTCTTTAATGACTCGACTGGAAATAAAGGTGGTAGCTCCCTTACCTACTTGTTTAGTCGTATAATCTCCACCAACATATCCATAAACTTCTGAATCTCTCCCTGCTTCAAAATCTTTTAGTTCCCCAAGCGCCTTTTGCTTTTGAACTTTATCTGAAGCTGTGGCTACTTTAAATATTCGGGTAATATATTCAAGTTCGTACTGCCTGCTGGCTTCTGAATTATCTTCTCCTTCTAATTGGTATCCATAACAAAGGGCAATTTGATAAATGGTACGCATAGAAATAAGAAATAATGCTGGTATATCTGCTAACATTCCAGCTAATCCTACCGCTCCAGTACCTAATCCGCTCAAAGTAGCCATTCTGGTATTCTCACTGATAAATTTTTCTGAGACATGATCTAAATCATGAATAGAAGCTTTTCTGAGTTGGAGAATAGTATTTGCATCAATTTCGAATTCTTTGGTAGCTCGTAACACTTCTTGAGGATTTACTGACCATTGGGAAAAGTCCTGAATTTTTTCCACTACAACTTCGGTTACCCCTGAAACGTTATGTTTTACACTTTCGGGAATCAACTTTTCAGCCAGCCAACCGATAGGTGTACTTACAAAATCTGTGGCTCTATTTAAAAAACTGGGATTTTCTGCTTTCCACTCAGCAATCTGATCTAATATTTTAGCTTCTGAAGAATTTAATTTTGCCATGACCGGGTTACTATATTAATACAGGATAGTTGCAAAAGAGAACGCAAAAGGAGTTTTCTACTTAAGATACAACTATCATATCTCCATTATTTTACTCATCTTTACGCGCTAAAGTTTAAAATACAGAAAAATAATAAGGTTTTTTTCATTTAAGAAAATTTCTGGACATTTATGAAATTAGGAACAAAAACAGTACATGCCGGAGTTAAACCAGATCCCACTACAGGTGCGATTATGACTCCCATTTATCAGACCAGTACTTATGTTCAGGCTGCTCCAGGCGATCACAAGGGATATGAATATGCTCGGACACAAAATCCTACACGTACTGCATTAGAAGAGTCTCTTTCCACCTTAGAAAATGGAAAACATGCGATATGTTACGCTTCTGGAATGGCTGGAGTAGACGCTATTATGAAACTTCTTCGTCCGGGAGATGAAGTTATTTCTACCAATGATTTATATGGGGGATCATACAGAATATTTCAGCAGGTTTTTGCTCCTTATGGAATTCAATTTCATTTTACGGATCTGACTAATATTGATCATTTGTTATCTCTTATAAATGAGAAAACGAGAATGATA
>CBDHFQ010000024.1:0-45000 GCA_965262565.1 Bacteroidia bacterium | reverse complement strand
CACTGTATGCATATGGAAGTCGCACACTAGCGTTTGGTATCCTTCGACATTGGGAAATATAATTTTTCTTTCTTCTGCCAATGAATAAGCTGTCTGGGCTATGCTCCATTGGCACGAAATCATCAATAAAGTAAAATAAAGTCTTTTCATGTTGGATAGATTGGGTTCATTAATGATCCCAAATTAAATTTCTACCCTATAACATGGCAGTATCTAGTGTTTAAAAATTGTTAAGAATGCGCGTCTTATCGGCAGAATCAGCATCTCCAAATCTAATGTGTTTCTAATATCCCAATCCTCCTCTTATTACTCTTTAAATCATGTGAGTTCCGAAAAACTAATTAATTCATATGACCCTTTTCTTGTAACATCCTACAACTTCCGGGATATCTCTGCAATTATTTTATTCATCATTCTCCCATTTTCAAATCCGTCTCCGCTTCCTCCAGTTCCAACTCCTTGATCCAAATATTCCTATACAACACATCATGTCCTTCCGCTTGTAGTTTAATCCCTCCAGGCTGATCTGTGATTCCTTTACCATTGTCATTGCCTCCATCCAAACCAGAATTAGGTCCTCCCCACACCTGATTAATTGATTGATTAGTGTGTACCTTTTGACCATTAAAATACACTGTAACCATCGCCTTCTCTGTTCTCTTTCCATCCTCAAAACGCGCAGCCCTAAAAATAATATCATAGGCATTCCAATTTCCTAATCCAGCATAAGCGTAATAAGGAGATTCCGTCTCATTGATCACAGCAGCTAATCCGTGTTTAGTAGAATCTCCATCCAACACCTGAATCTCATACCTGTTTTGTAAATATACCCCACTATTTCCCCCTTCATTGACGATTAAAAATTCTACATGTAATCGGAAATCTCTGAACTTTTCTTTAGTAACAATATCCGCAGATCCATATAATCCACCTTTAGCCGCTGGATCATTACTATTCATCACTTTTCCCTCATCTACCGGATCATTAATCAATTTCCACTTAATAGGAAGGGTAGCTGCTAACCTGGGGCCGTCCCAATAGGTCCACTTTCCATCCAACATCTCCCTGGTACCATCAAATAATATTTCCGCATCATCAGGAGCTTTAGTTCCCACGCCAGTTTGAGCAGCAGTATGTAGGGGAACACCTAAGATTATACAAAAAGCCGTACAAAGTAATAGTAGTCGATTATGTAGCATCATAGAAAGATTAAAGAATTATTAATAAGGTAAAGATATAATTTTCACCATAACTAATTGAATATTTAGAAATTTATGTAGGTTTGGGATATTGCAAAAATTGTATAGTAAAGGCTAATATCGGTCTGTGTTAATGAATTAAGTAAAAAGCAATTCGGATTATATGATTACCACTCGCATTATTATTTGTATCGCTATGTTTTTTGGGGGAATTTTATCTACAAATGCCCAGCCCTATTCACTCAGCTCTCCTGACCAATCCATTACTATTTCCATCGAAGTGGAGGATCAACTTTCCTACAGTGTACAAAAAGGAGATCAACTACTCATTCAATCTTCGCCTATTTCTATGACCTTTACCGATGGAACTGTTTTAGGGAAAGAAATGAAGGTGAAAAAAGCCAATGAAACGGAAGTTGAGGAAGAGATTGACGTTATCATTCCTGAGAAAAATAGCGTAATAAGCGACCATTACAAGCAATTGGAATTGGTCATGAAAGGAGATTACTCATTGGTATTCAGAGCCTATAACGACGGAATAGCATATAGATTCGTTACAGAATTTGATGAAGAGAAAATGGTCAAAGAAGAGGAAGTAAATATTCATCTTGCTGGAGATTGGCCGATGCATATAGGAGAAGAGACGGCATTTTACTCCCATTTTGAGAAGACGTTCATTTCATTAACCGCAGGGGAGTTTTCTAATACCAGGATGGCTAGCCTTCCAGCAGTTATTCATGCGCCTAATGACATGAAATTGGCTATTATGGAATCTGATTTAGTGGATTATCCCGGTTTATTCCTTCAGGGATCAAGCGGAAATAAGCTTCAAGGACTTCATCCGCCAGTAGTATTGACCGAAAGAAGAGTACCTTCCGTAGATTTGGATAGCATGGAATTACCTGATTCCAGAAATTTATATCCAGATGAGGTAGCTGATTATATTGCTAAAGTGGAAGGTAGCCGTACATACCCTTGGCGAGTATTTATGATCGCTGAAGATGATGCTAAATTATTGGAGAATCAGTTGGTCTACAAATTAGCCAGGCCGTTGGAATTGGAAGATACGGATTGGATTAAGCCTGGGAAAGTGGCCTGGGATTGGTTAAACGCTAATAATGTTTATGGGGTAGACTTTAAATCCGGAATTAATACGGATACCTATAAATACTACATTGATTTTGCTCACAAATATGGGCTGGAATACATCATTTTAGACGAAGGTTGGTCCCCTACCACAGATGTGACAAAGGTAGTACCTGAAATTGATATGGAGGGGTTGACTGCTTATGGCAAAGAAAAAAATGTGGGCATCATTCTTTGGGTAGTATGGAAAAGCCTGGATGAAAAGTTGGAAGAAGCGCTGGATTTGTACCAACAATGGGGCATTAAAGGGATTAAGGTGGATTTTATGCAACGCGATGATCAGGAAATGGTGCAGTATTATTGGAAAGTGGCAAAAGAGGCAGCTAAAAGAGAATTACTGGTAGATTTTCATGGATCTTACAAGCCATCGGGAATGAGAAGAGCATATCCCAATGTGATTACCCGAGAGGGAGTAAAAGGAGGGGAGTGGAATAAATGGAGTAAAGATATAACTCCCACCCATAACGTCACGATTCCTTTTGTGAGGATGCTTAGTGGCCCCATAGATTATACGCCTGGTTTAATGGATAATGTCCATCCCGAAGAATTTATTCCTCGTTGGCACACACCTACTTCTATGGGCACTCGCGCCCATCAGATGGCGATGTATGTCGTCTTTGAAAGTCCGCTCCAAATGCTTGCTGATAACCCTTCTAACTATTTAGCTGCTCCAAAGGAAACGGAGTTTATAAGTAAAGTTCCTGTCGTCTGGGATGAAACAAGGGCGATAGATGCTAAGATAGGTCAATATATCGTTATAGCCAGAAGAAAGGGAGATGTTTGGTATCTAGGAGCAATGACAAATGAAAAAGGGAGGACGCTTTCGATTTCTTTAGACTTTTTAGGAGATAAAGATTATCAGTTGGTGGGATATTCAGATGGAATAAATGCGGACAGATATGCGAAGGACATCAAACAAGAAACCACCTCAGCAACAAAAGGAGATTCGTTAAGAATGATCCTGGAAAAAGGAGGAGGATATATTGCTCGTTTATCTCCTCAATAAAATATAAATTGCCCATTTATTTAATGTATATTAATTAAGAAAGCCATTTGATTCTACTACTAAATATAATGATAGATGCACTCTATTTTTCATAGGCTTGTTTGTTTAGCTTTATTGTTCTTTTGTACTACTTGTCTGTTGGCACAAAACTCCCAACGACCCAATATTTTGTTTGCCATTGCAGATGACGCTTCCTTTCCTCATATGAGTGCTTATGGGTGTCAATGGATACAAACCCCTCACTTTGATAGAGTAGCTAAAGAAGGTATACTTTTTAATAATGCTTATACACCGAATGCTAAGTGTGCTCCTTCCCGGGCTATTTTATTAACAGGGAGAAATTCATGGCAGTTAGACGCGGCAGCAAATCACGTCCCTTTTTTTCCTTCCTATTTCACATCTGTGATGGAGGCCTTGAAAGATCATGGATATTTTACAGGATTTACTCAAAAAGGATGGGCACCAGGAAAAGCACTGGATGAAGAAGGCAATCCCAGAGAACTGACTGGAAAGCGGTATAACAATTACACCACTGAACCACCTACCAATAGCATCGCTAATGCAGATTACGCTGCCAATTTTGAAGCCTTTCTCAATGATAGGCCTACGGATCAACCCTTTTGCTTTTGGTATGGATCTACGGAGCCTCACAGAAGATATGAGTTTCAATCTGGAGTAACTAAGGGAGGGCATGAACTTCAATCTATTGAGCATGTTCCGACTTACTGGCCTGATACGGATACGGTGAGGCATGATATGTTGGATTACGCTTATGAAATTGAATATTTTGATCTTCATTTGGGAAAAATGATGGAGCTATTGGAGAAGGAGGGCTTATTGGATAATACCTTGGTCATCGTTACTTCCGACAATGGGATGCCTTTTCCCAGATCAAAGGGCCAGGATTATGAAATTTCGCATCATATGCCATTCGCGGCCATGTGGAAGGATGGTATTATAAAAGGAGGAAGGGTGGTAGAAGATATGATTAGTTTTGCGGATGTTGCTCCTACTTTTTTAGAAGTAGCGGGAATAACTGAAGGTGAAAGTGGAATGAAACCTATTCAGGGAAAAAGTCTCATGGATATTTTCTCTTCTCCTAAAAGCGGGCAGATCACTTCCGATAGAAATTATGTATTAATTGGGAAAGAAAGACACGATTTGGGTAGACCAAATGATGGGGGGTATCCAGTTCGCGGAATTATTATGAATGGGTTTTTATATATCAGAAATGTTGAAGCAGAAAGATGGCCTGGAGGAAATCCTGAAACTGGTTACATGAATACGGATGGGGGAGCAACTAAAACCCAGATTTTAAATGGCCGGTTACATCCACAAAAGCATATTTATTGGCAATGGGCCTTCGGCAAGCGTTCAGCAGAAGAGATGTATGATATAGCCCATGATCCTGATTGTATCATTAACCTTTCCTATCATCCAAGCTATTTGAGTATAAAAAATGAATTATCTACTCTATTAAATAAAGAGTTGATTGCCCAAAAAGATCCCAGGATGTGGGGAAAAGGATATATGTTTGATCAATATCCCTACGCAGAGGAGAAAAGAAGGGGATATTATGAGAGATTTATGAAAGGAGAAGAAGGAGTGGATGCTCGATGGATCAATGAAACTGATATAGAACCGGAGCCTTTGGATTAATTTATGACTGATTGTTAAGTGATTTTGCTTTTTTTTATATAATTATTTGAACTAATAATATTTTATTTTCAATTATATATTGAAATAAATTAGATAGAAAAACTTATTTGTGTTATGTCGCCATACCCAGAGATTTATAAGCATTTTGTTGCTGTAGATTGTATTATCTTTGGATTTGATAATTCTAAGCTTAAAATTTTACTGGTTAAACGAGGATTTGAGCCTGAAAAGGGATCTTGGTCTTTAGTAGGTGGAATGGTGAGGCCTGATGAAAGTCTTGATGCAGCTGCTGGAAGAGTTTTAAGTGAGTTAACGGGTTTGCAACAAGTATATATGGAGCAATGCCGTACTTATGGAGAAGTTGACAGAGACTCTGCTGCCCGCACTATTTCAATCTCTTATTATGCATTAATTCGCGTAGAAGATTACTGGGAAAATTTGGACACAGAATATGATGCCCATTGGTTTCCGCTCAATGAAATTCCTCTTCTTATTTTTGATCATGCTACCATGGTCAATGATGCTCTGGCTTTATTAAAACGCAAGACCAGGAATCAACCTATTGGCTTTGAACTTTTACCAGAAAAATTTACCATTCCTCAATTAAGATCTCTCTATGAAGCCATTAATCAGATTGATCTGGACCCAGGTAATTTTAGCAATAAAGTAAAAGCGATGAATTTACTTATCCGATTAGACGAGAAGGACAAATCATCATCGAAAAAAGGAGCATTTTACTACAGATTTGACAGGAAGCGGTATCACGAATTGACCAATAACGGGTTTAATTTTTCCCTCTAGCTTACATTTTCGTGCTTTTTCTCTACCTTCACGGACCGAAAAAGAAAAAGCGTATGGATTCCTCTCGAGCTCCTTTGCCCCCTACTTTGTTAAACATAGAAATCGCTTATAATCAGCTTAAACACAAAGTGAGAAAAACACCTGTTTGGCAGTGGAATAATACAGGGAAGAATATGTTATTGGGATCAGATACAGAGGTTTGGGTGAAATTAGAATCTCTTCAGCATACAGGGAGCTTTAAAGTTAGAGGCGTCCTAAATGTATTACAGCATTTAACGCCTGATCAACTTGAAAAAGGAGTATGTACGATAAGCGCTGGTAATCACGCCATGGCGGTAAGTTTTGCCAGCCAGTCGCTAGGATTAGAAGTGAAGATTGCTATGCCGAAAACAGCCAATGTCTATGCTGTTAAACGCTGTAGAGAGATGGGGGCAGAAGTCATTATAGAAGAAAACGTCATTTTGGCTTTTGAGAAGGCCCACCAAATTGAGAGAGAGGAAAAAAAGTATTTTATCCATCCCTTCGAAGGTCCTATGATTACCTTAGGAACCGCAACGTTAGGATGGGAGTTTTATCATCAGGTCAATAGGCTGGATGCTGTCATTATACCTATTGGCGGTGGCGGATTAGCTTCTGGTATGTCATGTGCCATTAAACAGTTAAACCCTGACTGTAAGGTATATGGAGTTGAGCCTACAGGAGCCAATACTATGTACCTGAGCTTTCAAACGGGTGCTCCTGAGAGAATCAACCAAGTGAATAGCATTGCTGCTAGTTTGGCTCCACCGTATACACTCCCTTATGCCTTTGCCATGTGTAAACAATTTGTCGATGAGGTGGTCATGATAGAAGATCTGGAAATGTGTAAGGCTATGTCCCGCCTATTTTACGATATGAAACTGGTAGTAGAACCTGCAGGAGCTTCTTCTTTGGCGGCCCTATTAGGACCACTTAAACATACCCTAATGGGTAAAAAAGTTGGCATCATAGCTTGTGGAGCTAACATAGATGCAGCCTCTTTTTCTGATTATTTATTAAAAGGGGCATCATCTTAAGATGATAAGAATGCCATCTTTTTAAAAAGATTTTTCCACAATTCCTCATTTTAACCTTGCTACTTCACTCCTTTTATTTATATTAAATTGTTTAGGTATTTTAAGATCCGCAACACATGGACCTTTCAGCACTTAAAAATTGGGTTAAGCAAGGTGAGCATTGGGAACTTGAATTCAAGCGAAAGGCAAATCATCCCCATAAAATTTCTAAAGAATTAGTAGCATTCGCTAATACTCGCGGAGGAGCTCTACTCATAGGTGTGGATGATAATGGAGAAGTATATGGGAGTAAGACTGCTACTGAAGATGCTTTTGCCATTCAACATTGCGTAGAAACATACTGCTTGCCTAAAATACCCTTGAATCTGGAGTATGTGTATGTCAATTCCCGTAGATCCGTATTAGTGATACGTGTAAAGCAGAGTAGGAGGAAACCTCACTTTCTCCTTGAGCTAGGAGGTGGGAGGAAAAAAACAGCCTTTGTTCGCTTTGAGGATAAAAGTGTAATAGCCAGCAGAGAAATGATTCAGCTAATGCGCATGTCTCGAAGACAAAAAGGCGTTTCTATCACTTATGGAGAACATGAACGCCAATTACTCCAACACTTTGAACGAAGGCCGAAAATTACCTTGCCTGAAGTGATGAATCTGTTGGACCTTTCCAGAAGAAAAGCTTCAACCTTACTAATTCTTCTCGTACGAGCAGGATTATTGCGCATTCATCCTACTGAAAGAGGGGATTACTTTACGCTAGAAGAAGCAGCCTTTAAAGATATCAGTAGTTAACTTTTCAATCTATGGCGATGAAGATTGAAGCTTATCCGTTTTCATCTGTATATACTCCTATTCAACCGACAGTATCTGCTTCCCAAAACAAGATCAGATATGTAGAATCTGAACCCGAGAAAAGCCTCCGTTCTCTCATCTATTGCTATTGGGAACTTAACAGTGTAGTTCCTCTAGATGAAGCCTTTAACTATACAGTTGTGGCAGATGGATGTATAGATATTTTCTGGGAAGTATCTCATCCTTCAGCTTGTTGGATCATGCGATGTGCCTCTTCCTATTCTAAATTCCAGTTTGCCCGCCATTTCCATTATCGAGGAATTCGCTTTTTACCGATGGCTTTTACTGCCCTGTCCCAAATAAGTGCTGCTGAGTTACCTCCTTTTGATCAATTATTGACATCAATTGCTCCAACCTGGGCATATGAACTTTTACAATACGAACTTGATCAGGCTTCCTTTGAACTACTATGCAATGGGCTTAACGAATTTTTTCAGCGTAAAGTAACATCTCAGCTGATACCACCAGATCATCGAATGTGTCGCGCACTTGACATAATGCTGAATCCACACCATCCACTTCAGTTAGAACAAGGACTGGATATCGGAGTAAGCCCCAGGCAGTTAAGACGGCTTTTTAATTATTATACAGGAGTGTCCCCCAAATCGTTTGAACATATAATTCGCTTTCAGCAATTGTTGAGGGCTAAACCTTCTGTCCAAAGTCTTAAAAAGCATAAATCCTTTTTTGATTACGGATATTATGATCAGGCACACTTCGTAAAATCTTTCAAAAAATTTCACGGAACCACTCCCACTAAAGCATTCCGTTAAGTTGACCGATTTTTACAAGGAATTTCATCAAAGTACCTGCAATTTAGGAGTAAATGTTTGACTTTAAATATGTTAAATGATGAAACTAAATGCTGGATTTATTACAGACAAACTTCAGGAAAGTAAAAAGTTCTACACGGAGATTCTTGGATTTGGGGTTACCTTTGAAAACGATTTTTATCTCTTATTGCATACTCCCAATAAAACCTTTGAATTGTCTTTTTTACTTCCTGATCATCCTAGCCAGGATCCATTATTTCATCCCCGATTTGAAGGAAAAGGAGCCTACCTCACAATCGAAGTAGAGGATGTAGATGGATTATATGAAGAAATAAAGAAAAAGGATGTGCCAATAAAGCTTGCGCTAAGAGATGAACCATGGGGGGATAGACACTTTGCAGTTACAGATCCTAACGGCTTGGGAATAGATTTGGTTAGATTTCAAGCCCCCAACATCACTCAATAATATCTATAGATTTTTAAGTTTTATAGAAGTGGAAGGGAGCAGAATCGCACAAATGCGATATCTGTTCCCTTTTTTATTAGCTGATGACTATATACCTCAACAAAAACAACAAGGTAAATACGTACATAATTGGATGTATCTGTAGCCATTTCCCTCGAACAACTTTGATAAGGGTATAAAGAATAATTCCTATCGCTATTCCATTGGCGATACTGTAAGTAAAGGGCATTAAAAATATCACAGATAAGGCGGGAATCCATTCTTCGGGATCTGAGAAAGGTAATTGAGTCATACTTTCCATCATCATAAAGCCTACCATAATGAGGGCAGGTGCCGTAGCCGCGGTAGGAACGATAGCCGCCAGGGGAGCAAAAAAGATCGCTAGCAGAAATAACACGGCAACGGTTAATGCGGTTAATCCCGTTCGACCTCCTTGTGCAATTCCCGATCCACTTTCTATATATACGGTGGTGGTGGAAGTGCCCAATAAAGCGCCTAAAGTGGTGGCCCAGGCATCCGCAGACATGGCTTGTTTCATTTTGGGTAAATTCCCCGATTCATCCAGCATATTGCCCTTAGATGCTGTTCCTAATAAGGTTCCCATTGTATCGAACAGATCTACAAGCGTAAATGAAATGACAACTAATACTACATTGAATAAGGCATCCCAAAAGGAAGTATCTTGCTGGCCTACTTCCAAAAGCCCTCCTATGTCCAGTTGAAGAAAAGTGGCTCCTATACTTATTTCTCCCAGAGAAAATTGTTCAGGAAGTGTGCTTACTCCCAGAAGTAGGCTGAGTAAAGTAATCCCTAAAATGCTCCATAATAAGGCAGTTTTCACTTTCCATACCACTAATATCACCAGTAACACCAAGCCTAGCGCAGCTAGCCATACAGAGGGATCAGATAAATTCCCCATTTCCAACACCTGAGGAGGAGCGTTTAATACAGCTGAAGCCAATGTATCTGCTTCCAGCGGATCGGTCCCGTAAATAATATCCAAAATAGGTCCTTGATTGATTCTTACTAATCCACTACTATTAAGCCCAATTAAGGCAATGAAAAGCCCTATTCCAGCAGGTATGGCTAATCTGATAGGAGCAGGTAAGGCAGTCGCAATCATTTCCCGCAAGCCTGTGTAGGTAAGCAGGAGAAATATGAGACCGGAAATAAAAACAACTGCAAGACCTTGCTGCCAGGAATATCCCAGAGATTGAACCAGGGTAAAAGTAAAAAAGGCATTTAAGCCCATTCCTGGTGCTAAAGCAAATGGATAATTAGCCACCACCGCCATGATGAACGTGCCTAATGCCGAAGCTAAACAGGTGGCAACAAATACACTCTCTACGGGCATACCTGCCACACTAAGAATGTTGGGATTGACAAAAATAATATAAGACATGGTCAGAAAAGTGGTAAGTCCTGCCAACATTTCCTGCCTGGGATTGGTATTTGCTTCTTTCAAGCGAAAGTAATTCCACATATGATTTCAGAAGAGCTAAAAAATAAAAATAGCAATTCCTTTCGAAATTCAGTAAGATTGTGCATGATTCAGGGAAGAACTATTCTTTTATCAATCATTTGCTTAGCAGGGTTGTGTGCCTGTTCCCCCCAACAACTCTTCATCAAAAAGGCTAACAGAAATAAAAGCGCTTATGAGGAGGCTAGAAACAAGTTAGTATTTGAGGATAGTGCATTGACATATCATTCCACACTAACATGGACTGAAAAAGAAGAACAATTAAACAAACGATGGAAAAACTTGATCGAGGAGATGATAACTGCTTATCGTGCAGAACACTTTTTCCCTCCTGCCAGCCCTTTTTATCTCTCTAAAAAACATATAGAAAGTACCAGCTTATTTTCCATTCTTAAGCAACTTCCAAAAGGTGCAATCCTTCATTTGCATGCTTCAGCCTCCGGCACAGCAGATTGGATCGTTGATCGAGCAGCTACCACACCCAACTGCTTTGTATATTGGCCCAAAACAAGAGAAAATAATACAGCTTCTACTTATCAACAAAGCACGTATATCAAAGGGCAACTTCATTTTTTCGCTGAAGACCAAGTTCCGGAAGGGTTTATCGGATTCCAACAATTGGATCGTGAAGTTCCTTCCTTTAAAGATTCTCTGAGGAGATTACTCGTATTTGATCAGAATATTTTTAAAGATTCTGTGAATATCTGGGGAGAATTTGAAAAGCGGTTCCAACGAATCGGTAGATTTATACGCTATCAACCTGTTTTTGAAGCTTATCACAAGGCTGCTTTGGACAGCTTAATTGAAGATGGGATACAACATGCCGAATTACGCGTATTTCTACGACCTGGAGAAGCTAAGTTATACGATACGATACATCCAGACGGCTATTTTTCAGCAGATACGATTATTCATTACTGGCAACAGATCGAACAGCAATTACAAGAAAAAGATCCCCATTTTAGTTTGCGCCTTATTTACGTTAATTTAAGATTTAAGGATCGCGAATATATCTCAGCTGATTTTGCTGATGCATTTAAGGTGAGGAAAAAATATCCTGAGTATGTGCTTGGATATGATTTGGTAGCACATGAAGATAAGGGGCATAGCACGAAATATTTTTTGGATAGTTGGCTCGACAAGGATTCTCTGGAAAAGGTCCATCAGATAGAGATGCCCCTTTTTCTACATGATGGAGAGAGCCACTGGGATGTAGATAATTTATATGATGCCTTGTTGCTCGATTCCAAACGCATAGGGCATGGATTTAATTTATACAGATACCCTTCATTGTTTAAATTAATTAAGCAGCAGGGAATAGCGCTGGAAGTGAATCCTTTGAGCAACCAGATATTAGGATATGTAAGGGATTTGAGGGTCCATCCAGCCTTGTCTTATCTGGCCCGAGGAATTCCCATGACCCTTAGTTCTGATGATCCCCTCATATTCGATTATGTAGGGATGAGTTATGATTACTGGATGGCCGTGTTAGCCTGGGAATTGGATCTGAAACAGGTAAAACAACTAGCATATCAGTCTTTACTGTATAGTGGCTTAGAGGGTGATTTAAAAGCTCGAAGTATAGCGGAGTGGGAAAAAAGATGGGATGTATTTGTAGATTGGGCCAATGATTATATGACTAAAGGGAGTTGAATATGATACGATTGAATTTTTATACCAATATGCCAAGTGCTTTTCATTGGGTTTGGATGGGAGTAATAATTTGGGTGGGAATGTTAAGCTCGTGTACCTCACCCATTGGTACGGAACAACAACAAACTACTGCTATTCCTGTCAAAGTGGTCGTCGTCAGTATGTTTGAATTAGGAGAGTTAAGCGGAGACAGACCGGGAGAATTTCAATATTGGGTAGAAAATGTACCGCTGTCGGAAGAGTTTAAGTTTCCTCAAGGGAATTTCCCCCTTCGTTACAATGCTGACAAGCGGGTATTGGGATTAGTTACGGGAATAGGGACTGCGAATGCAGCTGCTTCTGTGATGGCGTTGGGAATGGATGAGCGATTTGACTTGACGAATGCCTATTGGTTGGTAGCGGGAATAGCTGGTATAGATCCTGAGGATGGTTCTACTGGTTCGGCGGTCTGGGCTAAATGGGTAGTAGATGGTGATCTGGGACACGAAATCGATAGAGAAGAGGTGCCTTTGGATTGGGAAACTGGATATATTCCTTTGCGAAAGACCTATCCTTATGAACAGCCTATAGCCAATGAAAACGCTGCACAGGTATTTCAACTGAATGAAGGATTGGTAAATTGGGCATATGAATTGACAAAAGAGGTAGCGTTGGTTGATAATGAGCAGATTCAGGGAATGCGGAAATTATATGTGGATCACGAACAAGCGCAATTACCTCCGCGTGTGTTAATTGGAGATCAATTGGCGGCCAGTACCTATTGGCATGGGGCTGAGCTTAATGCATGGGCCAATGAATGGGTGAAATATTGGACAAAAGGAGAGGGTAATTTTGTTACTTCTGCTATGGAAGATTCTGGGACGCTTCAGGCTTTATCCATGTTGGACCAAGCTGATAAAGTGGATGTGGGTCGAGTGTTAGTACTCAGAACGGCAAGCAATTTTACCATGCAATATCCGGGAATTACTGCAGTAGAAAGCTTATCGGGAGAAAAATTGGCAGGAAAAGGATATACGGCTTTTATTCCTTCTCTAGAAGCAGCCTTTAACGTTGGAAATGTAGTGGTAAATGAGATTGTAGAACATTGGGACCGATACAGAGATCAAATGCCTACCCCTTAATACCTAATAGTGGGAAAATCTATTCTAGCTTTTCTATCCCATTTCTATCACAATTTATTGACTTTTTGGTCATAAATATCTCGCAAGTGAAGAATGTTTTCAGCAGGTCTTTTAAGCGACGTCTCTTCTAAGGAGAACTTTCTACCATTGGTTCATCATTAATATTTACAGTATCGGTCCAATGAGAAAGACAAATCTACCTTATCCTATCGTTCGATGTGTAATTTTGGGGTTACTTGGATTTCCTCTGTTAAGTTATAGCCAGCCAGCCTTAAATAGCTTCTTAGTGGGGAAAGGTAAGGGGGCAGTATCATTGAGCTATGAATACAATTTTTTTAATAGTTATTTCATTGGCCAGGAGAATATCAGTCCTGTTCCTACCCACAACAATATTGATAAACATCATATTTCATTACAGGGGATCTACGGTATATTGAACAATCTCCAAATCAGCGCAAGCATTCCTTATGTAACTGCCAGCGGAAATGGCGATCCGGATCTGGTGACAGCATTGACAGAAGCCAATGGATTTATGGATATTTCTGTAGATGTCCTTTATGCGCCTATTCGATTTACCTTGCTTAAATCCGATGTTCGTTTAGCAGGATCTGTAGGATTCTCTACGCCACTCAGCGACTACGAACCTAATGGGTTTCTAACGCTGGGTAGAGGCGCCACCTCTTTACAATTGAAAGGATTTGCTCATGTGGAAGCTCCTTTCTGGTTGGTTTGGGACATATATGTTGGGGCTTCGATTAAATGAAGAAGCGGATTAATAATGTTGGGGGAGAAGATTTTGACGTTTCCTAATGCCGTGATGTTTTTGGGAAGATTTGGATATAGGAAAGATAGGTGGAATGTAAATGCTGAGTATGAATTAGTGATGAGTGAGTCTGAAGCAGTAGATATTAATGGAGAAGGATTTAATAACAACTTTCCCGAAACAAGAGAGAATATATTTCGGATAGGCTTAGCAGGATTTTATCGCATTAGCGAATTGATTAGCGTTTCTTTGGGATATCATATATATGTAGATGGAAGAAATGTAGGAAAATCTCAGATAATTAGTCCATCTTTCATCCTTAATCTGTAAAATTCCGTAACTTTGAATGAAGGTTCGTTTTATTAAGGCATTGAAATGGTATGAAACATTATTACAACTTATGTCGGTAGCATAAACTACCGACTTTTTATTTCTTCGAAATACAAAGCTAACTAGAAAGAAAGTATCCCAATTTTACTTCGGTTTAAGGTCCAGAGGTTGTAGTCCAAATTATTAATGATACCATTTCCATCAACATCTATGGGTATGTATAGATTTAGGCCAGCACTGACGACTTTCCATAGGTTGAAGTCCAGATTATTGATAATTCCATTGCTATCAAAATCGCCAGCATATTGGACAAATACATTCCCTACCGATTTTAATTGTCCTTGACCATAAGCCTTATTTTCCGAGATGGTGAAATCTAAGACCTCTTCATCTGTACCCATTTTTATAGGCTCCCTGCTCATAATGGCTAAATGTCCTCTCGGAATAAGAGCCACAACGTATTCTTCCTGATCTAATTCCTCGAATTGAATTCCTTCCGATCCATCCATATCATGTAAGTTCCCATTTTCGTCTACCCAGGCTGCCCGCCTGCTAACCACAGTTTCTACCTTATTGGCGTCTCTCAACTCAAGCAAGATCCAATCTACCATAGACGCTGGAAGTTGATCTATGACCTCTTGACCTGCATATTCATAAGGAGGTTCATTAAATGGCTGGGCATTGGGGATAAGGCCTTTTTGATTTAGATCCAACTTCATTTTCTTTCCGTCTTTGTCCATGTATCCTTCCAATAAGCTTCTTACTTTTAATCTCACTCCCCCTTCAGGAGGTACAGGGGGTTCTGGCTCTTCAGGCACACTTGGTCCCCAATTTTTGACGATATTTTTGACAAAGATCCCTGAAGAAGTTAGGTCGCTTTCCTGCCAGCCACCTGACGTACTACTACCTGGTTTTAATATGGAGGCTCCTTCAACTTTATCATTAACTGACCAATTTAAATGACTTAAATGATTGTCTTTGATGAACTTCATCCAGGTATTTGTAGAGGCCTCATCTACTGCTCCATCACCGGATGCACTGACGGTTCCCCATTCTGTTACCATAAGAGCGATATTATTATTTAAGGCGGTCTGTGCTTTTTGAATCAATGACTCTTTATGAGTAGCAGCATAAAAATGCAGTGTGTAAGCAATATTCTCGTATCCCGTAATAGGTGATTGTGAAGCTATATCCACATCTTGCGACCATGTAGGTGTTCCTACGATAATAAGATTGTCCGGATCTACATCTCTGATTGCCTTGATTACTTGTTGAGCGTATGGTTTGATGACATTGTTCCAATCCACTTGTAGCGGCTCATTATAAATTTCATAGATGACATTTTCATACTCTCCATACAGCTTGGCCATTTCACTAAAGAATTCTGCGGCTAAGTCAGGACTGTCTTCTGCATGGTGAGAATGCCAATCAATAATGATATATAATCCATGGGCAATAGCAGCATCTACTAATCTTTTAACTCTTTGTTTATTCTCATCCGGAAACATTTTATAACCGCCATATTCATCTACCCCCATGGCAGCCCGAATGATCGTTGCGTTCCAATCCTCCTTCAACCACAAAACCACTTCCTCATTATAATATTTCTCTCCTCCCCATCCTGTATTGCTCCAAAAAAAACTATTACCTGCTAAACTGACAGGATTCATTTTTTGATCTACTATTTTATTCCCTTTGACCCTAAGGGCTCCATAGGTATCTACCGGTGATTGCGCAAATAAAGGACCACTAATTATTAAAGTGAAGAAAGTTAAGCTATATATAAAAGTAGAGAAATGAAATAGAACAAGATAAAGATTGGATGTATTTGGCATCTAGTTGTTACTTTGTTTTGAGTATAATCATGTCCACTTGATTTTTTTACAACGGACGATATATACAATTATTTGGGTTCGATCTGTTGATGTAAAAGGAATTAATAATTAAGAACAAATCTATTTATTCCAGGTCCAGGGGATGACCTTAGCTTCTATGGCCCACTTCTTCTAACTTGATGCCATTTCGCCTGCTATACTAGGATATTTTTCAATAAGGTTGTGCATTTCCGTCCGATCTGCTTCCATATCGTAACATTCCCAGGGACTATCTTCTACCTTTGCTTGTACAGCCGAAAAGGCGTATTGGAAACATTCGTCCATGGATGCCCATAGCTTTGTAGAGACTTAGGAGATAATTGAATGTACCTACATATTGGAAAAAAGGAATTAACGCTCCCTTGTATTTTGATGTTAATTCCTAGGTGTATCCTTTTAAGTTTCAAAAGTGAATTTATTGGAAAGAGTTTGTACATTAGAACCAGTCGACAGGACTAACCTACATCATCATCTAAATTTTTCTACTCGTGAACTCAACATTACAGGAATTAGGCGTATCGTATTCACTCTTGAGCCAAATAGAAAGAAATTTGTTAGCGGAAAGAGGATATCTTTCTTTAGGAAAACTTTTTATCTGATGATCAATTGGCTGCAATCAGGCATCGGATTGATGAATTATTGACTGAAGAAGGTGAAGAAGCAGGAGTGGAATTGATGTTATCAGGTAATATTAGACATCCTAAAGAAGCAGGAGCGGATAGATTGGCTGATTTAGTCAATAAGGGACCTATATTTGACATCTTTTATACTCATCCTAAAGTGTTAGCCGGAATTGTAACCGTATTAGGTTCTGAGATTAAGTTATCTTCCTTGAATTATCGGGCAGCAAAACCTGGTATGGGGCAGCAAAAGCTACATGTAGACTGGCATGAGACGGTTGATTCCGGAAATTATCAGGTGTGCAACTCTATTTGGTTACTGGATGATTTTACGGAAGAAAATGGTGCTACCAGGGTTGTTCCCCGGGACGCATTTATCTGGAAGATTACCTGCAGAGGACATGGATGATCCTATGAGTTCTCATCCTCAAGAGGAATTGATCATTGCTCCTGCTGGAACCGTGGTCATTTTTAATTCTCATACTTGGCATGGAGGAACGACAAATCGAACCCAACATTCCAGGAGGGCAATTCACAGTTATTTTTGCCGGAGAGAACAGGATCAACAAATCAATCAAATGCAATTTATTAGACAAGATACCTTGAGCCGGATTAGTCCGGCAGCTAGGGAGATTCTGGCAGTATGAAATAGGGATCACTTTCATTGCTACCAGCTATCTTCTTCGATCTTTTGACATATAAAATTCATTTTACATCAACTTTCATCTTATGAATAGAAGGAAATTTATTACTGCTGGAACTACGACTGCTGTAGGATTGGGAAGTATGGGACTTACTCAGGCCCATCCATTCAGAACTTCTGATAGTACGGCAGCTCAGGAATATTACGACTTTAGGGTATATCAAATGAAATGGGGAGGAGGAAATACTGCCTTGGTGAATGAGTACTTGGAAGGTGCTTATATCCCGGGAGTAAAAAAAGCGGGGGCAAAACACGTAGGGGTCTTTTTTGAGATGGCCCAACCGGAACCTCCGAAGGTGTATGTACTGACAGCTTATCCTTCTATGGAAACTTTCTTGTCAGCGAGTCAAAGTCTACATATGAGTGAATCATATTTAGCAGATAGTCAGTCATTTCGTGAGATTGCTCCTGCGAAAGTTGCTTATGATCGAATTACTTCTTCTCTGTTACAGGCTTTTTCAGGTCTTCCTCAATTACGTGTTCCAGCAAAGAAAGACAGATTGTTTGAGTTGAGAATTTACGAAAGCTATAATGAAGATGCGGGATGGAGAAAAGTAGCTATGTTCAATAATGGGGAGTTTGATATTTTTGACGCTGTAGGGCTTAGGCCGGTATTCTTTGGAAAGAATTTAGTAGGAACTCAACTTCCGGCATTAACTTATATGTTGGTATATGAGGATATGGAAGCCAGAGAAGAGCAGTGGAAAGCATTCTTAGCACATCCTGATTGGAATAAAATGAAAAATGATCCTCAATATGCTAATACGGTATCCAGTATTACACGTGTATTTTTGGAACCAGCTGAATATTCAGATATTTAGAATAACACACTCACTGACAATAGAAACCCTATTCATCATGCCAAAGGATGGATAGGGAATTTTTTTGAAGGTTTTCCCACCAGTTAGCTATATCCTTCTTCTCCGTGTTGTATTCAGCTTAGAATAACTAAAGAAATAGTAAAGTCAATATTATATTTCGAAATGAATATTAAATTATATTGTAAGAATTTTGATTAAAGTATATTTCATTAATAGAAATGATTAGATAGTATTGTGTATACAAATAATGGTATTAATCATATACACGAACAGAAACGTCTAATCCCAATTTAATGAAAAGAATATTGTACTTACAGCATTTGGTGTTACTAAGCGTGATTTTGCTATGTAGTTTTTGTGCTTATTCCCAGGTAGCCATAAATACTACTGGTTCTAATGCCGATGCATCTGCTATGATTGATGTCAGTTCTACTGAAAAAGGGATGCTGATCCCAAGAATGACTAGCACTGAAAGAGATAATATTAATTCTCCAGCGAATGGATTAATGATCTATAACACTTCTAATAATGGATTTGAATATTTTAATGGAGCTTCTTGGGCCTCAGTAGGAGGAAGTAGTGGCGGGCTAACCGTAACTGAAAATATTTCCATGGACGGAAATTTCCTGAGTGGAGATGGCGATAATGAAGGAATTTTTGTTGATAGCTTAGGTAATGTAGGGGTTGGAGTAGACACGCCTGGTGTAAGTGCTGCCATAGACCTCCATGCGGTTGATAAGGCTTTATTGTTAAACAGATTAACGACTGCCCAACGTGATAACCTGACAGCTGAGGAGGGAATGATTATTTTTAATTCGGAAACGGGAACATTCCAGGGCTGTAATTCTGTAGGATTAACTTCTGATCAATCTAATACTAACGCTAATTCTACTGCTGCAATAAATGGCACTAGCTCCCCAATAAACTCTGCTTTTGGTCAATCATTTACTTTGTCAACTACAGCAGATTTACTACAAGTCGAATTTTTTATATCTGCTGTAACTACCAGTGGTTCCTTCAATGTCAGGATTTATCAAGGTGCTGGTTTTTCAGGGACTGTATTGGCAAATGAGGCTATTACTATTACTAATACTGGGGTGTTAAATGTTGCTTTTACCTCTCCTCCTACATTAACAGGAGGAACTACATATACGATACAACTTGCTGAAACGAATTGGCCAGGTACTCCAACAGCAGATATAACCTTGAATTATGGAGGAAATTTGTACGTCGACGGAGTTTTATATGCCACACAAGATGGAGCGACAACCTCCTTCAGTGATTTTGATTTATATTTTAATGCCATCATTTCAGGTACTAGTTGGGTTGATCTTCATTAAAAGACTGATTTTCTGTTAATTAAGCTAATAAATATGAATAGATTATATATGTTCAGTCTACTGATGAGTTGTTTGTACATATTCAACTTTTCTGTGAAGGCTCAAAGTTTGCGAATAAGTGATGGATTTATGGTAGTGGACAGTGGCACTTTTATAGTTATTCCAGAAGATTTAATTTCTGATAGCGCTGAAGTTCAATTAAGTGGTTCCATTGATGTCAAAGGTAGTATACTGCTGGGAGACTCTGCCAACTTTGATTATGGGACGGAAAGTGATATTATTTTGTCGAGTGGAACGAACCAAACAATTTTTGGCGTAGATACTGTTCGATCCCTTACCATATCTAATAATACAGATGCTAACCTTTCAAGTGATTTAGTATTGTCGGATAGTTTAAAACTCGATTCAGGAAGAGTGGTATTGGGCAATTTTAATCTGACACTTGCTTCTGGTACTATGATAACTGGTGCCTCAGACATAAGCTTTATCGAGACAAATGGAACAGGAGGTATCGAACAGGAAGTGGGAGCTACCCCTATGCTATTTCCAGTAGGTAATAATGGGAGCTATCTTCCTTTGACGGTCACTAATTCGGGAACAACAGATAATATATCAGTAACGGCATCTGATAATTTTTTGGCAGATGGTAGTTCAGGGAGTGTGGTAACAGAAAGAGTGGTTGGGAAGACTTGGGTCATCACTGAAGAAACCCCGGGAGGTTCCAATTTAAGTTTATCATTTCAATGGAGCGGTTCTGATGAGTTGACAAATTTTGACCGTAATAATGTGCAAATTTTTCATTATGTTGGTGGAGAATGGACAGAAGAAGGAAGTCAGGGAATGGCGTCGGGCTCAGATCCTTATACTTATACAGTGGGAGGAATTACTACCTTATCTCCTTTTGGCGTTGGAGATGGAGGATCTGTCTTTCCAGTGGAATGGCTAAATTTTAGCGCTACCATTAAATTTTCTTCGGTGGAATTACAATGGGCCACTGCTTCTGAATCGCAATCGGATTTTTTTGGTATTGAGCGAAGTATAGATGCAGATAATTGGGAAGAAATAGGACAAGTAAACGCAGCTGGTAATTCAAACATTATCAGGGAATACGTTTTTCAAGACGAACATCCCAGACCTGATCATAATTACTATAGATTAAGACAAGTAGATATAAACGGGGAGTTTCAATATAGCCAAACTATTGAAGTTCGTTTATTGAGATCCAAAGTGGTAAGTATATTTCCTAATCCGGCAGAAGATGAAATCACGGTGAATTGGGATAGAAATATACCCATTAATATTATCGTATTAACGATGGAAGGAAAAGTGGTGAAGCAAGTATTCAGTGAAGAAAAATTTCCAGTCCTTTCATTGAGGGGACTTTCCAGTGGCGTATATATTATGGAACTTTACAGTGCTTCAGAACTAGTGCAAAAAGTAAAGTTGATCAAAAGATAGTATACAAACCATCAGAATTAGGTACAGATATATAAACGCACTTATTTCAGTCAATTAAGTACATAGCTTCGTGTAAGAGGATAGTTCATAGCATTCGTCTATGGATTATCTTTTTGCGTTAAGCCATAAATGACAATAAACGACATACATACAAATGGTACCCAGTAGGAAGTATGAATGCTTCCTGATGCATCTGAAACAAAGGCCTGAAAGGGGGTGATCAAGGCACCTCCTAAGATAGCCATGATGAGTCCTGAACTTGCAATTTTAGTATCTTTCCCCAATCCGTGTAGCGCTAACCCATAAATAGTGGGAAACATTAACGATAGACAAGCTGAAATACCAATCAATGCATATACCGCCCAGATACCACTACCCACAATCACAATAAGTATTAACATTAGACCAACCATAGCAGCGTAAGTCAACAGTTGTCGAGGTTTGACGAATTTCATCAAAGCTGTATTAACAAATCTGGCGACCGTGAATACTACCAATGCATATAGATAATAGGCGGATGCCTCTTCTTCATTGCAATTAAGCTCTTGCATAACATATCTGATCGTAAAGGACCATACCCCAATTTGCACTCCTATATAAAAGAATTGAGCAAGTACCCCCCAAACATAGTGTTTCTTTTTGAACAAGCGCTTTAAGGTAGGAAGCAAATCAACTGGAGAACCTGCATCTGAAGCTTTGGGCATTCTGACAATTGCAATAGTGAGCCAAAGGATAATGAGAAATAAAGCTACACCTACATACGGCCCCATCACAGCGGCTAATTCTGAAGATTGAATTTGTTTCAATTGCTCTTCTCCCATGCTGGCTCTTTCCTCAGCACTTGCACTATTTAATTGGGAGAGAATGAAAAACTTGCTTAATAATACTCCTGATATGGAGCCAATGGGATTAAAGGATTGGGCTAGGTTCAATCTTTGGGTAGCAGTTTCTGGAGGCCCCATAGAAAGTATATATGGGTTACAAGCAGTTTCAAGGATTGATAATCCGCTAGCAAGGATATAAAGCGAAGCTAGAAAATGGCCATATATCATGGTTTTACTAGAGGGATAAAATAGTAAGCCTCCTACAATAAAGAGTCCCAGGCCTAATAAAACTCCTGATTTATAGCTGTAACGTTTAATGAAAATCGCAGCAGGTAGCGCTAAACAAAAATAGGCACCATAAAAAGCTACCTGAATAAATGACGTTTGTAGATCCGTCATGCTTTGCACTCGCTTGAATACCGAGAGTAACGTATCGGTCATGTTATTGGCTACTCCCCACATGAAGAATAAGCTGGTAATCAAGATAAATGGAAGAATGGGAGTAGAAGTCTTCCTGGAAGTAGTAGTTGTTGTATGGTTCATTTATTTCATTTAATGTGTAATCATATAAAGTGCCCTCTTATTCTTCAGTCAAACTGATAGCACTTTTATCCTCATCAGGCGTCCACCAATCTTCTTTTTCTACCGAGTCGGAAAACAATGTTAATCCGGTTTCCTTAATGACTGAATCCTCAACTTTATGTAGTGGGGTGTATCTCGGATGATGAGAATCCTTATAAGGGTCATTATGTTTTGCATTATAACAACAAATCATCGACCACCTGCTTCGATCCGAGAGATTTCTGTCAGACCGATGAAGGAGATTGGGGTGAAAAAATAACGCATCTCCTGACTCCATTTCCACATATATATGTTCCAATCTTTTGAGCGCTTCATTAACGCGTTCCATGTCTGCTCCAGCCTGATCCCCTGCTAACACATGATTAATTCTTCCCATCTTATGCGATCCTTTGATTACCTGTAGGCATCCATTTTCTCTGGTGGCAGGATCAATAGCGATGGATACACTAATTAAGTCAGGAAACAGCACTCCATTTTGATACCAATAGCCATAATCCTGATGCCACGTCCATGCGCCACCTACTTTTGGGTCCTTCAATATCATCTTGGAATGGTAATGATACACTTCATCTTCCAGAATGGCCTCTGCATTATCAACTATCCTCTTCGACCTGGAAAACATCCCAAAAATAGAATTTCCCGGGTGATTCCATAAAGACATCCGAATATTTCCTCCTTCTCCATCTGCTTTTCCATGAGATCTTTTGTGTAATTCTCTATCCCTATGAGCGGCCTCATTTAACAACTCCATTTCCTCTTTGTCAAATAATTCGCGAAATAAAAAATATCCATCTTCGTGGTATTGATAAATGTGTGAAGGAGAAAGTAGTTTCATAATTCCTGAATTTATATCTTTCAATATTAGCCGATGTAGCGTATACTAATTGGGTTCAATTGTTATTTAATGATGCTTGCTAGCTCTTGGTTTTATCATTGCTCAACAGTTAAATTATAAATAAAAAGTGTATTTTGAACGCTTTGATGAGTAAATGTTGAATTCATGAAACTACGATACTACTTTTTCAGGTCTTCTATATACCTGTCATTTCTTTTTGTGAACATGTCTCTTTTTTCTCAATCTTCCTTCCACTGGATGCCAGTTCCTCAACAATGGACAGAAACTCAGGATGAATTTCGAATCTCGGAAGACTTAGCGATTCACCTTCAAGGGGAATACGGAGACAGATTAACTTCATATGCAAACAGAATTTTGATTAGAATGAGGAGACATACGGGGTTGTCGATAGAACCCTTTTTTGTGAGTGAAGAACCTTTAGGGAATGAGCGGGGAATTTTGGTCAATAGTGCTCGCATAGGAAAGTTGGAATTGGGAGAAGATGAGAGCTACACCTTAACCACCTCAAAAAATAACATTGAGATCATTGCAGCAACTGATATAGGAGCAATGAGAGGGCTAGAAACCCTTTTCCAACTCATCCAGGCGGATGCCGAAGGCTTTATGATTCCAGGCATACAGATAGAGGATGCGCCGAGGTTTCCCTGGAGAGGATTAATGATCGATATATCGCGTCATTTTCAACCGATAGAAGTGATCAAAAGGAATATAGACGCTATGGCCATGGTAAAATTAAATGTATTGCATCTCCATATAACCGATGACCATGGATTTAGGATAGAAAGCAAGGTGTTCCCGGAATTTCATGAACAGGCCTCAGATGGACAGTATTTTACGCAAGATCAAATGAGGGGCATCATTCAATATGCCTCCGATAGAGGGATTCGTGTTATGCCAGAATTCGATCTTCCAGGGCATGCATCGAGTTGGCTCATGGCAATGCCAGAGATAGGAAGTAAAGAAGGGACTTATCAACTTCAAAGAAAATCGGGCATTTTTGATCCTACTTTAGACCCGACAAATGAAAAGACCTATGAAGTGTTAGCATCATTGTTCAAGGAGATGTTCGATCTGTTTCCGGATGCCTATTTCCATATCGGAGGAGATGAAAATGAAGGAAAACATTGGAACGAAAATGAACAGATCCAACAATTCATGAAAGATCATAGCATAGCAGATAATCATGAATTACAAGCCTATTTTAATCAGCAAATATTGAAAATGTTGGAAGCCAATGATAAAATTATGGTAGGTTGGGACGAAATATTACACCCTAATATACCCACTTCCGCTGTCATTCATTCATGGCGAGGCAAGGACTCATTGGCCTCCTCAGCCAAAAAAGGATATAGAGGAATTTTATCTAATGGTTACTATATAGATTTAATGCGTTCAGTCGAGGGACATTATTTAAACGATCCTATTTCAGAGGAAGCTAATTTAACAGAAGAAGAAGAGCAACTGATTTTAGGAGGAGAAGCAACAATGTGGTCGGAACTAGTAACTCCACTTACTATAGATTCTCGCATCTGGCCGCGAACAGCTGCTATAGCAGAAAGATTTTGGTCTCCAGCTTCAGTAAATTCTGTAGATGATATGTTTCGAAGGCTTAGAACAATAAGCCTTCAATTGGAACTGGTCGGAAGTACCCATTTGAGAAATAGAGATATGTTAATGAGGCAATTGACCAACGGGCAACCTACTACTGCTTTGGAAACGATTATTGGAGTTGTTGAACCGATGAAAGGATATACAAGAAATCCCAATGGGGATTTATATACCGTATTTTCTCCTTTAGTTTTGGTTGCAGATGTGGCCAATGTGGATGCTCCTGATGCCCTTTATGTTAGAAATATAGTAAATAAATACATTTCACAACAGGATGAATCGACATACAGAGAAGTCGTAAATTGGTTAGCAAAATGGGAGGGGAATCATGAGGAATTTCTGAAATTACTGCCAAAAGCACCTGAATTAAGAGAGATTCTTTCTACCTCGGAAGCTCTTTCTAACCTTGCAGAGGTAACCTTAGAGCTCATAGAATCCGATGATCCGAAAGGAAAGCTGACGGAGGTTCAAGCTGCTTTGGAAGCTTCAACATTACAAGATGGAAGAGTAGAAATAAGGATTCAGCCTGCCATTCAACCACTAGTTGACTACTTTATAAACAAATAAACTTATGGCTGCTAAACGAGTACTTTCTATAGATATCATGCGTGGAGCCACCATTGCGCTTATGATTCTGGTGAATACACCCGGTACCTGGGAAACGGTATATGCCCCTCTTAGACACGCTGCTTGGCATGGATGTACGCTGACAGATCTGGTTTTTCCTTTTTTTATTTTCATCATGGGTGTTTCCATGAGCATTTCACTTTTTAGGGCGAAAGAGAAATTAGGGAATCAGGGGAATATTGGGTTGTATAGAAAAATATTCAGAAGAGGAGCGATAATATTTGGATTAGGGCTATTTTTGAATGCCTACCCTTCTTTCGATATTCCCAATTTACGGATACCAGGGGTTCTTCAAAGAATTGCTATAGTATATGTGATTGCCTCTCTGGTATATCTTCATTTTTCAAGCCAGGTCCAAATCATCATTTCTGCTGTTTTGTTGCTGCTATACTGGATGGTTATGACCATGATCCCTACACCAGGATTAGAAGAAGTCATGTTAGAACCAGGAAAGAATATCGCTGCCTGGGTAGATTCTATATTGTTAAAGGGGCATATGTGGAGCCAAACTAAGACATGGGATCCTGAAGGTGTTTTATCCACTATTCCAGCTATTGTATCAGGCTTAATTGGAGCCATTTGTGGTAAATTTCTCTTTATAGATCAACGAAATTCTTTCGAAGATCAGGTTCGATTGTATATAATTGCAGGTTTACTTATCGTCGGAGGATTATTTTGGGATTTAATTTTTCCTATTAATAAAAGCCTCTGGACCAGTTCATATGTGCTATACTCTTCAGGTTTGGCATTGTACACCTTATTGATCTCATATTACATCATTGACAGGAAAGAAGAGTACAAAGAATATTTTTTCCCATTAAGAGTCTTTGGGATGAATGCCATTATCGCTTACTTTTTATCTTCTTTTTTTGTTAAAAATGCATTTTTGGTAAAAGTATCCGAAAATCAATCACTGTACGCCTGGGTATATGAAACTTTGTTTGCTTCCTGGCTAGGGCCTTATCAGGCTTCTTTCTGGTTTGCGGTTTGTTTTGTAGCATTAATTTATGGCATAGTTTGGTTGCTTTACAAGAATAGGATTTTCATCAAAGTATAATTCCAAGTCATGAAAAATTTACTTGCTCTGTTACTGCTGACTACTTGTTTTGCTGGATTATCAGGACAAGAAGAGGCTAATAGTGAACGACCTCATATTGTGTTTATCATCGCAGATGATATTGGCTGGGATGATTTATCTTGTTATGGCCATCCTACTATTTCTACTCCGAATATTGACAAAATTGCCCAGGAGGGAATTCGTTTTGACCAGATGTTCTTGACAGCAAGTTCTTGTAGTCCCAGTAGGTGCAGCTTTATTTCAGGACGTTATCCTCATAATACTGGTGCCGCGGAATTACATACTCCATTGCCAGATAATATTCCCACGATTGCTAGTGTATTAAAAGATGTAGGATATTATTGTGTTCAAGCAGGTAAATGGCATATGGGAGAAAGTGCTAAATCAAGTTTTGACCAGGTCATTTTAGAAGGAAATGGGGTAGGAGGAGAGGAACAATGGGTAAAATGTTTACAAGATCGAGCTAAAGATCAACCCCTTTTTGCTTGGCTGGCAGCATTTGATGCACATAGAGCCTGGCAAGCCCATGATCTTCAACCTCCTTTCGATCCTGATAAAGTACATGTGCCACCCTATTTAGTAGATGAAGAAGAGACGAGGAAAGATCTTGCTAAGTATTATGATGAAATCATCAGATTCGATCATTACGTAGGAGAAGTAGAGAGAGAACTTGAACGTCAGGGAATATTAGATAATACCCTTTTGATCATTACCTCTGACAACGGAAGTCCTTTCCCAAGATGTAAAACAAGGGTATATGATAGTGGAATGAAAACGCCTTTTATAGTTAAATGGAATCAGGGAATTTCAACGCCAGGATCATTTACGGAGAGTCTGGTGAGTATTATTGATATGGCCCCTACCTTGGTGGAACTTGCTGAAGGAGAATTACCGGAGTCCTTCCAAGGAAAAAGTTTCCATACATTATTTGATCAACCAAGCCTTCCTTTTCGATCCTATGTCTTTGCTGAGCACAATTGGCATGATTTCGAAGCCTTCGAGCGCATGGTAAGAACACCGGATTTTATGTATGTATTAAATCTAAGAGCACAATTTATGAATCAGGGGCCAGCCGATGCTATCAATAGTGCCTCATTTCAGGATTTGTTAGCCAGGAAGGGAGCCGGTGAACTTACCCAGGCACAAGTAGACATTTTTATGCATCCTCGCCCAAGGGAAGAATTATTCGATTGCCGTATGGATCCCCTTCAGTTGAATAATTTAGCATCCAGAAATGATTATCAGGAAGAGCTGGCATCGTTAAGAAATATCATGAAAGAATGGAGAGAAGTGACTGGTGATGCTCTTCCAGAAAAGTTAAGTAAAGATCAGTTTGATCGGCTGACCGGTGATAGATTAATGGAAATGGTGGATAGAGGAGAAATGCCTGGCAGCTCCGACAATGCTATTAGCATTACAGCTTCAGGCCCTTTTTAGGATAATGACAATAATTTACTGATGTTTCAATTTATCTCTAGTAGTGTTTTAGCCAATCCTGACAATGTGTTGATTGATAAAGGAGCCCTCGATTAATCAAATCTTTGAAAAAAAGTAGAAATGGCTGCCAATAAGATAGATGCTACGCCCAACCAATATCCCCAATTGGCACGTTTAAAAAAGTCTATTTCAATGTGGTGCTGTTTTCCTAAATAGTGAAAAGCTAACCAGGCAATAAAGGTATAAGTGATCAAAAATACCATTCCGCTTCGATAACTGGCTTTGGCAAATGCCTCCATAACGTATCCTAAGCCTTGGAAGAAAAAAACGATAGGTCCCAGCAGAATATAGATAATGAGTGCAAAGCTCAACATTTCCTTCCATCCCTCAGCATTTAGCCACATGTCTTGTAAAAAAGAGGCTAATTTTCTCCCTCGTGCTGAATGGATGACTTCGTAATGATCCAATATTGCTTCTACATACTGCCATCCACTGATCTTAATTGAAAATAAGTGAATATCGAAAATACGAGCTTCCAAAAATTGCAGGAAGGGAAAGAAGAAGGCCAAAATCCCAAGGATTCCGGCCACTAATAGCATGATATGTTGAGTCTTCATTATACAAGATTACAAGGAAAATCAATGAACCTAAAGAGTTTACGGCTAATTATGCCTTCCGTTGTGTCCATTGGTGCCAAGGTGGCTTTTCTCTAGTTTATATTCGCTTTCAGCAAAATATTTATCCTCTATCTTGAGTTCCCACTTCTTAAGCTTGTAATAAATAACCGGAATAATGACCAGCGTTACAATAGTTGCAAATCCTAATCCAAATATAATAGACCATGATAGTGGCATCCAAAAGGCAGCATTATCACCACCAAAGAAAATCTGAGGATCTAGATCCGTCAATAAAGTGCCAAAATTTATATTAAATCCTATAGCTAATGGGAGCAGGCCTAACATAGTAGATGTCGCTGTTAAAAGAACTGGAGTCAAACGGGTCATTCCACCTTCTATCACTGATTCTTTTAAAGGAATACCTTCTTTTCTCAGAATTTGAAAGAAATCCAGGAGAATGATTCCATTGTTGACCACAATTCCTGAAAGTACCACTAGTCCTACTCCAGATAAAATTACGGAAAAGTCCATTCCAGTAATCGCGTAGCCTAATAGTACCCCAATCACACTGAATATCACCTGACTAATGATAATTAACACATTAGAGAAAGAATTAAACTGAGTTACTAATATCATGATGATCAATAATATTGCTGCACCAAAGGCTCCTGCTAAAAATCCTCCTTCTTCCTGTTGCTCAATAATAATCCCTCCCACTTCTATATTTACATTATCTGATTTTCTACCCTGTTTGATAAACTCATTGATCCAAAATTAATCTCTTCATTTACAGCATTTGCATTATAATCCGAAAGAATATTTGAAGAAATGGTTACAGATTTTTCGAGATCTTTTCTGTTAATCCCACCATATTCTGAATGATAATCAAATTTTGCAATAGCTGATATAGGTACAGATTTTAACTTTCCATCAGCTTGATCCATATAGGTGATTCTCATGTTCAACAGTTTAGGGATATTATTTCGGTATTTTTTCATAGCTCTAACCTGAATAGGATACTCATCCTCATTATCCCTGAATTGAGCAGCTTCTCTACCAAATACCGCTGTCCTTAAGGTGTTTCCTATTTGTTGTGAACTAATACCTAGTCTTCTGGCCTTATCCCTATCAATATCTATCAATAACTGCGGTCGCTTTTCATCCAGGTCTAATTTAAGCTTTTCGACACCTGCAATATTTACGGAATCCAGATAAATAATCAGTTCTTCACTTACTTTAGTCAAATCAGAAAACTCTTCTGAAGTCAGGGTTAATTCAATAGGGGCAGCACCTGGAGGTCCTGTAGGTTCTTTATCCACAGTAATTCTTGTCCCTGGTATCCCTTGCGTTTTTTCTCTAATCTCCTCAAGAATTTTCCAGGTGGAAACATCGCCTCTATCCTTGGAAGGTACAAACTCTATCGTCAATTTACTCTTATGGGGTTGAGGAGTATTTTGGTCAAATGAATTAGCATCACCTGCGCCGATAGAAACATTCGTAATAACGTATTTTACTAAAGGGTTATCTTTCCCGATCACATCATAAACTCTATCTTCTAGTATATAAGTAATGGAGTCAGTAATTTCTACATCAGTTCCATTGGGCATTTCATTATAAACATATATAAAATTGGGATCTGCTTCAGGGAACTGGACCACGTTTAAGTTGCTCCCCATAAAAATCATTACAGAAAAAATAAGTAAGAAAATAGACCCTACTATAACAGCCCAAGAATGCCAACCTTCTAGAGACCAACTGATCAACTGTTTATATCCATCCTTTAATTGTGGGAGTAGGCGCTCTTGAAAAAAGTATACGGCATGTCGTAGGAAATATACATATAAGACCACAAAGCCAGCAACGAAAAGCGTAAAGTTTCCTAATGCGCTTGCCCCGGCAAGTTGGAATAGCAATCCTAATCCTAAAATAACGCCTATATAAATCCATATCCTTTTGTGGGAAAGAGGTGCATCTGGATCAGGTTTCCGCATAAAGGTAACAGCAAATACCGGATTGATGATATAAGCAACAAACAGGGAAGCAAACAAAGTAATAATCATAACTACTGGAAGGAATCCCATAAATTCACCTACTATCCCCTTCCAGAATAATAGTGGAAGAAAAGGACAGATCGTAGTTAAGGTTCCTGCAAAAACAGGCCCTATTACCTCGCCAGCAGCTTTCTTGGCTGCAGTAACAATATTCATCCCTTTCTCCATATAAATACGATAGGTATTTTCAATCACTACAATCGCATTATCCACCACAATTCCCATAGCCAGAATAAATGAGAAAAGGACTACCAGATTCATGGTATATCCTAAGGCAGGTAGCGCGATAAAAGAAATAAAAGAGGATAGAGGGACAGCTAAACCTACAAACAATGCATCCCTGATACCCATAAAAAACATCAATACCAAGGTTACCAAAATGAAGCCCATGATAATGGTGTTGACCAATTCATTCAACATGTTCTTAGTTAACAAGGACTGATCAGCGGAAAATATAATATCTAAGGAAGGAGGAAACCTTGTCTCTTGAAATTCTTCTACCGTGGCTTTGATTTTTTCTGAGGCATCGACAAGATTTTTACCTGCCTTTTTGATCACGCTAATGGTAATTACAGGTTTGCCATCCAATCTGGCGTAACTAGCTACATCCTCAAATCCATCTATAACATCTGCAATTTCTCGTAAGTAAACCGTATTTCCCTTACTACTCTGTATAATAATATCTTCAAGCTCCCTTACATCTTTGAATTCGCTGTTGACCCTTACTGAAATTGTTTGTCGTTCCAATTCAATTTCCCCTCCTGAAATAATGATATTCTCTACTGCTATAGCTGATTCTATATCTCCTAGCGTCATGCGGGCATTCTCCATCTTTTGCAAATCGACATTCACCTGGATTTCTCTTTCTCTTGCTCCCACTATATCAGCTCGAAGGATTTCCTGCATTTGTTCTAATTCATCTTGTAAATCCTCGGCATATCTTTTTAACGTAACATTGTCAAAGTTCCCGGATAAATTGATAAACATGACCGGAATCTCTGAAAAGTTAATATCGATTACTTCAGGATCATTAGGAAGATCCGTAGGAAGTTCGCTTTTTGCTTTGTCCACAGCATCCTTGACATCACTTTTAGCTTCAGGAATATCGACTTCTGTTTCAAATTCCACAAAAATCATTGAATAGTCCTGAATAGAAGTGCTATTAATTTTTTTAATTCCTTCTATTCCTTTGATCTCTTTTTCAATTTTTCGAGTGACTGCATTTTCGATATCCTGTGCAGAAGTACCCGGATAAGGTGTGGATACATAAATAACAGGGAAAAGGATTTCAGGGAAATTTTCTTTAGGAATGGTCATGTATGCTACCAGCCCTCCGAGCGTAATGGTTATGGACAAGAGGAAAATCGTTATTCGATTATCTATTGCCCAACTTGATAATGGAAATTCTTTTGATGTTGAATGATCCATAGTAATATTCTTATAAATGAACCCCAGGTATACTAGTTCTTTGTTGAATTATCTGTAGATGTAAGATTGTCTTCTTTCTGAATATTTACAGCAAGTGCTTGTCCATCGCTAAGGTTTTTAAAACCTACAGTAACGAGCTGGTCCTCAGGCCTCAACCCTTCTTTTACTAACACTTCTCCATCATAATTAAAGCCAGTGGTCAAATTTTTCCTTTTTGCATACCAATTTCCCTCTTCATTTTGTTCAGCCACATACACATAAGGTCCGATTTCAGAAGTTTGGATGACCGAAATAGGCACAGTTAAAGCATTATCTACTGTTCGGTCATTAATGTATAATTCTCCAAATAAGTTAGGTTTAAACATGGGGTCATTGGGCAACTTAATCTCAACTTCAAAGGTACGATTATCAGGATCTATCATTTGGCCAACAGAGTGAACTCTTGTAGAGAGTTTTTTATTATCCAGAAGGGGAAAAACTACTTTTACCTTATCTCCTCTTTTAATATTTGGAACATAATTTTCAGAAATATCCGCTGTTAAACTTAAATTAGAGAAGTTGACAATCATAAACGAAGGGGTGCCTACCGCTACTGTTTCACCTATTTTAGGAATGACATTATCTATAGTTCCGGAAATAGGGGCAGTAATTTGATAATATTTCGATTGAGATTTTAGCGTATTTATTCGTTTTTCAAGCGATTCTTTCTGATTCTTTGTGGTTAGATATTGGAGTTCTGTGCCAATTTCCTGATCCCATAGATTTTTTTGCTTCTCAAATGTAATCTCCGCTAATTCTAGCTGAGTTTCTAACTCTTCTATTTGACTTTGGATCATAGAAGCATCAATTTCTGCTAACACCTGGCCTTTTTTGACATAATTTCCTTCTTCTACATTAATTTTCTCTAATCTGCCATTAGCCTCTGCACTAACAGTAATATTTTGGTTTGCCTCCACTTTTCCTTGGACACTAACATAATGGGAGAATGGCTTAGGAACAATTTTTTGGACTTCTACATTGACTCTTCTTGCTTTTTCTTTTAATGCTGGATCTAATTCGGTAATCTCTCCCTCCAGTTTAGTGATTTGTTGGTTTAATTCTAGAAGTTGAGACTTAAGCTGCTTTAATACGGCCTTTTTTCCTTCCAGTGTTTCTACCTGTTGGCTACCACAACCAGTCGCCAGCCATATCAGGCAAAGGAAAAAAAGAGATGTACTGATTATTTTCATTGTTTTAATTTTTCGTGTTGCGTTTTATATAAATTATGATGGCGATCATTAATATTCTTTATCGGTGATATCTGGAAAAATCACCCTTGGCTTTTTGATATGCCAGTCGGGCCAGGAGGTAATCAAATAGACCTCTTAAGTAATTTATTTCTGTTTGTTTCAATTGTGTCTCTGCATCATTTACTTCTAGACTGGAACCCACTCCTTCTTTGTATTTAATTGTAGAGACTCTATAAACATCTTCTGCCAATTTTCTATTTTCTCGCATAGTGGCCAAATTGTTGTAAGCATTTTGCCATGTGGTGGAAGCATCTTTTAATTCCCGGTTAAAAGCTAGTTCGAATTGCCTTAAATCGTTTTCTGCTTTCCTCAGTTCCAATTTTGCTCGTTGAGCACGCTTAACTCGTTGGAGACCATCAAATAAAGGAATAGAAAGTTCTATTCCTGTTACTCCTGCGGTGAATTTAATTGGATTTTCCAAATCGGGATCCCACTGTCTATTCCAACTATAGGATCCTGTTAGATATAATTCAGGTAGATAGCTCAGTTGATGTCGTTGAACATCGAATTGTTGTAATTCAATGGAATTGGTCAAGATAGCGTGTTCTATTCTATTGGAAATTTCGATTTGTTCCATATCTGCGGATGAGATGGGCCTAATTTCTACATGTTCAATATCTTGATTGATGGTAAGCTCATTTTGAATGGGCATACCCATTTGAAACTTCAATAAATCTATACTTCTTTCCGCTTGTAATGCTGCATTAGCCAGTTCAAGCTCCAAATTGGTCTTATTAATTTGAACTCTTTCAACATCAATCTTTTCATTAAACCCATTTTCATTTAAGGCTTTGGTTTCATTAAACAATTTGGTAACCCTTTCCAGGTTTGCAGTTAATAAGCTCAATTGCTCTTTTATGGTTAATGCAGAATAAAATGCTTGACTAATGGCATAGGCAGTTTCTTCTTGCGTCCTGTTAGTCGTCTTTTGTGCGAGGTTATAAAATGCTTTGGAAGCCTTTAAACCTATAAAAAATTTGGAATCGAATAACAATTGACGACCTGAAGCCTGAGTAAGCGCTTGCCAGGGAAGCCCAAAGGTTACTTCTTGAAATTCTCCTGTTTCTGTTGGGAGAATAAAGACGGGAAGTTGAAAGTTATTCTGAATGGTAGCTAACCCATTGATTTGAGGAAGACCAGTAGCCCAAACTTCATCTATATCTTTTTGGGCAATGTATTCGTCGAAGCGGGTATTTTGGATATTCGTATTGTTCTCCAATCCATATTCGATGCACTCTTCAAGAGAGTAATCATAATTATTGGGTTGAGAGAAGCATAATGAGGTGGAAATAATGAATACCAACGAGCATAAATAAGGAATTATATTCATATGGTGTAGGTAAATTGTGTATTGTATGTGTTTCTGAATTTGCTTCATTGAAATATGTGTTGAGGAACGGAAAAGTCTGATTGAATGACAGCTTTCGCTAACATTTCTTTGCCTTTAGCTGTGACGATTCCGTGCATATACAGCATGAGCGATTGAAGTAGTACCTTTCTGGGGTCGTATTCTGTTGGGGGAAATATGCTCTGGTCAAATCCAGCTTCAATTTGCCAGATTCTAATACGAGCGACAATATCCACATCCATATCATTTCTAAATAGTCCCTCTTTGATACCACGGCGTAGATTTGCTTTAACAATTTCTAAAAAATCGTTTCTGGAGTGTAATTCGATAAGTTCCCAGGCGTCAGGATAATATTTTTGCATTTCAACGACAAGATTGGGAGCCATTTGATCCACATCTTTTTGGGTACACTTTAAGATGGTTACCAATTCCTCTAGCGCATTGCTCGACTCTTCACAGATCTTTTTATATAATTGTTCCTCTTCTTTAATATGTGCTTCAACTACTTCATATACTATATGTGCCTTATTCTGAAAGAATTGGTATATGGTCTTTTTGGATATACCCAATTCTTTTGCAATTTCATCCAGTGTAACACTCCTTGGACCAAAACGCATAAACATTTTTTGAGCATGATCCAGGATTCGTATCTTTTGTTCCATCTATTAAATTAATTCGAAAAACCACGGAAACTCTGTTATTACACAAAGTTTCCGAATCCAATGACGAACAAAAGTGGCAAAATGTTGCACATATTTCCAGAATATTTTAAAGATTTTATTTCTTTTATACCATACTGTTTATGAAACGCTCTATCCCCTCCATCAAATAAGAATGCAATTGGTCTTTCATGCCAGGGAGTTGCCCCGACATTGCTAGTGAAACGAATCCGTGAACGATGGCCCACCATTGAAAAAAAAGGGACTCCCTTTCTGATGGAAAAGTATGGAGAGGCTTTAAGGTATCTATTACTGCTTGTGCACTTACTCTTAAGGCCTGGGTATCAGGAGGGGTAGACCGGATTCCTTCTAAATTGAACATCACTTGGTAAAGGTCGGCATGGGAGAGCGCAAACTCCCAATAAACAGAAGATATAGCCAATAAAGCATTTTTTGCTTCATTGTGTTGTTCCTTTGCAGCATTGAGTAATTGCTGTAATTCCTGAAACCCCATTTCCTCCAAGGCAGCTAAAATGGCTTCTTTGTTCTTATAGTGTTCATAGATAACGGGAGGCGTATATTCTATAATTTCTGCTATTTTTCTGATCGATACGCTGGGCCAACCTTTTTCCGTAGCAATTTTTCTGGCAGCAGATAGGATATTCTTTTTTAATAATTCAATTTCTCGATGTCTCCTTTCTTTGATACCCATTTTATAATAGTTAATATTTATAACAATGTTAATTATAAAATATGAGAATTCGAAAGATTTGTTTAATGATTATATAAGGGCAATATGCTAGCATGATGCTTTTTCATAGCAAAAATTAATATTGAATTAATAAGTGTTATTTTAATGAATTGATATGATTCATGAAGTGTACAAATTCATTATGAATCAGGCTTTTCTAACCACATTTGAGTGAGTTAGATGCATATGAATGCTAAACTCTTTCCGAATTTTCTTTACATTATTTCTTTCAGGCTTGTTGGTAAAAATGTGTATCACTGGATATCTATGGGTCAAAGTAGAAATCCCTTACATTTATTTACGCTTTGATATAAAATATGACATTTATTTACTTAATAAATAAAAATTTAACATCATATTAAAAATTTCTTATTTTTAAACTTGCGTAATCTTTACATTTTTTTATTATAATGTATAGATTCTATTAACGAAAACTCTACCTATTTATACGATTAATTTGACATGAAAGCTATCGGGCCCTTGTTCGACTCCTACCACGTTAACGGGGTGGCAATTGATGAAGTATTTGATACTACTCGGTTGTCACGGCCATATTATGATAAGATTATTGATTACTTTACCAGGCTGGATGCTAATGAATTTTCTGGAATTCATGAATATTCAAAAAATACATTTTTTAATCAGGGTATTACTTTTAATGTATACCATCAGAATAAAGGAAAGGAACAAATTTTCCCCTTTGACTTATTTCCCAGGATTATTACGAAAAAGGAGTGGAATCATTTGGAAAAAGGAGTTATTCAACGGAATCAAGCCTTAAACCTCTTTATTAAAGATCTTTACCACGATCAAAAAATAGTTAAAGATAAAATTGTTCCTGAAGATATGATTCTTTCATCACAATTTTTCCGTGATGAGATGAAAGGCTTTACCCCTCCTGGAGATATTTATACCCATATATGTGGAACAGATATAATTAAACATAGTGATGGCACATTTTATGTTCTTGAAGATAATCTTCGATCTCCTTCAGGTATAAGTTATGTGTTAGCTAATAGAGGGACAATGAAGCGTGCGCTACCTGGTTTATTCGCAAATTATAGAGTTCAACCAGTAGTAGACTACCCGGAAGCGCTCCTACATATGATGGAAAGTGTAGCTCCAGAACGATATGAAGAACCGAATTGTGTGTTATTAACTCCAGGAATGTATAATTCTGCCTTTTATGAACATGTATTTTTAGCTTCTCAAATGGGAATCCAGTTGGTAGAGGGAAGAGACTTGTTTGTAGACAAGCATTATATTTATATGAACACCATCTATGGACCTAAAAAAGTAGATGTAATTTATAGAAGGGTAGATGATGCATTTTTAGATCCCGAAGTTTTTCGTAAGGATTCGCTTTTGGGGGTTAATGGCTTAATGGACGTGTATAAAAGAGGACATGTTACTATTATAAATGCACCTGGAACTGGAGTTGCGGATGATAAAGCAATTTATATCTATGTCCCGGAGTTAATTAAATACTATCTTGACGAAGAACCTATTCTTCAAAACGTTAGAACATTTAGGTGTGTGAATAAAACAGATTGTTCGTATGTCCTTGACAACCTCGATAAATTGGTCGTAAAGCCAGTAGATGAATCTGGAGGATATGGAATATTAATGGGACATAAATCGACCAAACAAGAAAGAGAAGAATACAAACAACGAATTCTGGAAAATCCCCGCAAATATATTGCCCAACCTGTCATGTCTTTGTCGCTTCATGCAACATTTATAGAGGATGATATAACATTTGAGCCAAGACACATTGATCTTCGAATTTTTTCTTTGATGGGAAATGATGTTAGTTATGTTTGTAAAGGAGGATTAACCAGAGTGGCTCTCAGAAGAGGGAACCTAGTCGTCAATTCTTCGCAGGGAGGAGGATCAAAAGATACTTGGGTTTTAGGAAAATAACACCACTTACATGAATATGCTTTCTCGAATTGCCAACCACCTATTCTGGATGGCGAGATATTTAGAGCGCTCAGAACATTTAGCTCGATATATCAGAGTACAATATTTTTCTTCACTTGATGCACCAGAGACTTTTAGCAGGGAATCTGCTTTGCATTCAATGCTTTCCATGTTAGGAGGTTTGGAGGAATTTGAGAATGAAATCAGTTTGAGTAATGAGGAAAAGATATTGTTCTTCTGTTGTTTAGATGAACGTAATATTTATTCCATCCATAGTGCTTTAAGGGCTACAAGAGAGAATGCACTATGCTCAAGAGATTTGATATCATTAGAATCATATGAAGCTATTAATAGGCTTTTTCATGAAATGAATAAGTTCAATGTAAGGGTTGCAAATAAAGAAAGAGTCTATTTCGATTTTTGCCAACATATTATTGAAGGAGCTTATATAGTGAAAGGATTGTTTCAAAATACTTTATTAAGAAATCAAGCCTGGTCAATTATCAACATAGGAATTCATCTTGAAAGGGCCATTCAAACCACTCAAATATTACTTTCGAAATTTCAAGATATTGCTATGATTGATCCCCAAAGCGCAAGTAGGGGAGTATTGCAGAACTATCATTGGAGTACCTCTTTGAGAAGTGTTGGAGGCTTTGATATGTCTCGCAAGCAATATAGGAAAATTCCAAACAGAAAAATTGTTGTGGATTTCCTTATTCTCAATCCTGATTTTCCTAAATCAATCAGCCACAATCTTGATAATCTATATATGCATATGGATCACATCCAACTGTCAAAAAAAGTATGTAGAGATTCTGCCTTATTTTTGACTGGAAAACTTGCCAGCCTGGTAAAATATGCAAACGTAGAGGAGATTGCTCATCAAGAAGAAAAGTACCTTCAGGATCTGAGAACTAAATTATACCAGATAGGCGCTGCTTTCGAAAAGCAATATTTAGCCTTTTAGGTTTAAAGGTAACATAATGTGAAGGCCAGGTTCATTCTATACAGTTGGCTCTTCACTAACCAGCTCTTTCATACTTATAGTGAATGTGGTTCCTTCTTCTGGAGTAGATGATACCGATATCTTTCCTTTATGTAAATTCATAATCTGTTTAGATAAACTTAATCCTATGCCGGAACCCTTTTTTTTAGTGGTGAAGAATGGGATGAAAATCTGTTCCAGCATTTCAGAGCTTATTCCCGGACCATTATCCTGTAATTGTATAAATATCTTTTCTTCTGGATGAGTAAAGGCGCTTAATTGGATCTGAGGTGAAGGGATATACTTTACTGCATCTATGGCATTGACAATGAGGTTAATTAATACTTGTTCCAACAATTGTACATCCCCCATCACCTTAAGTGAATCTTGCTCTAGACGGGTGGCAAACTGTATGTGTTGTTTTTCTAATTGAGGTTTAAGAAGAATACTTACCTCTGAAATCAATTCTTTGATAGAGACAGGTTCAAAATGAGGTTCTGAAATTCGACTCAGACTTTTGTATGCCTTAACGAAATTAATTAGTCCCTTGCTTCTGTTTTCGATGGTCGTTAAACTTCCCTGTAAATCTTCAAAATCTTCTACCGTTAAAGAGTTAAATTGCCCATCTGTTTCCTTCAATATTTGAGCGGAGACAGAAGAAAGAGAAGAGATAGGAATAACTGAATTCATAATTTCATGGGTTAATACCCTGATTAATTTTTGCCAGGATTCCAACTCCTGAGCTTCCAGTTCATTTTGGATATTGTGGATAGAAATCAACTTGAAAGCCTGACCTAGCAATTTGAATACAGTGGCATCTATCGCGAAGGTTTGCATCTCTTTTTTCCAGCTCATTTTTAATACTTCTCTATCATCAGAAGCCATATTCCGAATGATTTCTCCCAAATCGGGGTATAATTTATCCAGTGTGCTAAGGTGCCTTATATAAGGCTTTTCAAATAGTTTTTGAGCTGCTCTATTGAGTAACACTATCTCTTCATTCTCATTGTAACATAATAAAGGAATGGCAATATGTTCTACTACCGTTTGAAAGTACTGGAAATGGAATTCTTTTTCTGTTCTTAGCCGTTGGAAAACATTGGAAAGCCGGTGAAAGGCAAGTTGAAGGTCATTTTTTTGAGATCTGGCTGAATAGGAATTAGTAAAATCATTTTGCTCTATGGATAACAGGAAATGACTTAATTCATTAAAAGACTTTTCTGCAAATCGAACAGTTTCAATCAATAATAGAACGAATCCTAAGGAGGTCCATATTGAAACTAACCAATAGGGAGATTGGAACAGCAAATAGACTGTACTGCAACCCAATAGTATGAGAAACAGTAGGCGAAAAATAAACTTCACACGAAAGTTGAAATAAGGCCTTATCATATTCCGTATTTTTCTAATTTTCGGTACAATGTGCTTCTCCCCATTCCTAATTCTTTGGCTGCTTTCGACAAATTTCCTTCACATTTTTTAATGGCCTGTAAAATGGTTTGTTTTTCAATTTCTTCCAGTTTTAAGGAAGAATGTTCAGCAGATCTACTGCTCATACTTATTTCTTTACTAAGTTTGAAATCGGTAGGTTGCAACTTGTTACCTTCGCTAATAATCACAGCTCTCTCTATGGAATGCTGAAGTTCCCTAATATTTCCCGGCCAGTGATATTTTTGTAATTTTTCCAGCGTTTTATGTTCAAAATTCAGGGACTGCTTATTGTACTTAGCCGAGAAAAGCGTTAAATAGTATCCTGCTAATGAAGGAATATCTTTGGGCCGATCTCTCAAAGGAGGTAGAATAACTTCTACAGTATTTATTCTGTATAATAGGTCTTGTCTGAACTGCTTTTCAACTACCATTTTATATAATTCTTGATTAGTAGCACAAATAAGCCTGATGTCCAAAGGTATAGGATTAGTGGTTCCTACACGCGTAATATGTTTACTTTGAATAGCTGTGAGTAATTTAGCTTGTAGTCCAAGAGGTAAATTTCCTATTTCATCCAAAAAAAGGGTACCTCCTCTGGCAATTTCAAAATGGCCCACTCTGTCTTCTTTAGCATCTGTAAAAGCTCCTTTTTTATGCCCGAACATTTCCGACTCAAATAAGCTCTCGGAAATAGAACCAAGGTCTACTTTGACAAATGCCTCTTCTGAGCGTAAAGAGTGCTTATGAATGGCTCTGGCTATTAATTCTTTTCCCGTACCATTTTCTCCTAACACCAGAACTGTAGCATCAGTAGCTGCCACCTTTCGAACATAAGACATCACCTGCTTCATAGCATCTGATTCAGCGATAATGTCGTGATACTGCTTATCTATCTCTTTACTTAGTAAGTGATGCTTATGTTTAAGGTGGATCACCTCTTTTTTAGTTCTGCTTAAGTCAAATATCGCTTGGACAGACGCTAGGAGTTTTTCATTTTCCCATGGTTTTACTAGAAAATCTATAGCTCCCTCTTTCATTGTTTCCACGGCTAGTTCAATTTCTCCGTAGGCTGTACTCATAATGACATGTGCTCCCGGATCAATTTGGAGAATTTTTTTTAACCACCTGATTCCTTGTTTCCCACTAGTCACACCAAATGAGAAATTCATGTCGAGAATGATTACATCAAATGATTCTTTACTTAGCATTTTAGGAATATCCAATGGATCTGATATGGTTTTTACATAAGTAAATCGACGCTTGAGAACCATTCTGGCAGTATATAACACATCCTCATCATCATCTACAATGAGAATTTTACCCGAAATCTTTCCCAACTCATTCATATATTCGTTAGTTTATATGAAAAAATAGTATGATAAGGGTTTTAAATCAACCCAGTGTATTAAAATGAGACATTTTTTCAGCTAATGATATGACCCCTTCCATTAAGCGTATTGGAATTATCCTCATTGCTGTAGCGTTACTTCCTGCATTATTCTTCAGTTTATACGAATTAACCTCTTTAACCAGGAATGAGGCAGCAGTAGAGAGAATTTATGAAGAGCAATTGGATGCAGTACTGTTTTCTGTAAACCAATATGCTAATGATGTTGCCGATAATTGGGCGGAAGGAATAGACAGAGCATGGGGAACATCCAGGGCGGAGGCACAATGGGAAATGGAAAGATTGATTCAAACCTACCCTGCATTACTTTCGGCGGGAGTGTATGAATTTTCAGAGAATAGGGTGAAAGTATTCTCCACCAGAATAGATACCATTTCTCCTGAGCGTTTTGAAAATATGATCCTCGAAGTTGTTCATAATGATAACGGATCGATTGAAAAGTTGTGTAATTATGTCGTAGAAGGATACAGAAGAATTGAAGGGAAAAATCAGGAACAATATCCACAATGGCAATTACTCATTTTTGCGTTAAGCGATACCATTAATACTATTGGGACTTTTTTAATAGACCCCAATATATTTGCTAATCAGGTACTGGGAAATAGAATGCAGGGTATTGCCAGAGAAGAGTTCATCCTGGGGGTCCTGGATTCCATGAATAATCAGGTAGTCTATGCTACTGATTCTATAGCTGCAGATCAAATACAATATCAAAAGCCTATTTGGATCTTTCCTAAACACATATTGGGGATTGCATTTAAAGGAACTACCATCCGGGATTTAATTTTAGACAGGTTTTATCTTAATCTCTTGTTGTTATTCATTTTAAATGGGGTATTAATTTTCGCTGTTTGGATAGTTTTTAAAAATATTCGTAAGGAAATAGAACTAGCAGAAGTAAAAGCCGATTTTGTATCCAATGTATCCCATGAAATAAGAACTCCTTTGTCTCTTATAAGTATGTTTGCAGAGACATTAGAAATGGGCAGGGTAACATCAGAGGAAAAACGTAAAGAATATTATCAAATTATATCTCAGGAGGCTCGAAGGTTAAGTGGAATAGTCAATAAAATTCTCCACTTTTCGCAAACTGAAGCCAATAAACGCCGATATCATTTCGAGGAAATTTGTGTGAATGAAATGGTAGAAGAAATAGCTTATGCTTATCAGTACCATTTGGAACAGAAGGGATTCGAGTTCGAACTAGAATTAGCCCCGAATATGTCTAAAGTATGGGGAGATAAGGAGGCTTTATCAGAAGCTACCATGAATTTATTGGAAAATGCGATAAAATATAGCCTTGATAAAAAATATATTTGTATAGGTACAGACCATAATGGAAAATATGTGTCTGTCACAGTAAAAGATCACGGCATCGGTATTGGCAAAGAACATCAAAAAGTTATTTTCGATAAATTCTATAGGGTGCCACATGGGACCATTCACGATACTAAAGGAACGGGCTTAGGCTTGTCTATTGTAAAGAGAATTATTGATGCTCATAAAGGTAAAATTGAATTGGATAGTCAATTAGACATGGGCAGTCAGTTCACTATGCATCTTCCAAAATATATACAAGTCAATGATCATACGTAGCATAAACTGCCTGGGAAAGTATTTTTGTTAAATGAAATAAGGATTTACCAAGATAATATATGAATCGCATACTTATCATTGAAGATGAGCCCAATATGTTAACGGGATTAAGAGATAATTTAGCATTCGAAGGCTATTCAGTAGAGACAGCCAGCGATGGGAATATTGGATTAGAAAAAGCATTAAATAATAGCTACGACCTTATTTTACTGGATGTCATGTTACCCAAGCGATCGGGATATGATGTATGCAAAATGATGAGAGCAAAAGATAATTTTACCCCAGTCATCTTTTTATCTGCAAAAGGGGAAGAAATTGATAAAGTCATAGGATTGGAATTAGGAGCTGACGATTATATCACAAAACCTTTTGGCCTAAGAGAATTATTGGCGAGGATTAAAGCTATTCTTCGAAGACACCAAAAGGAAAAAGAAAATGAATCGCTTCAGGAAGCAACAATTGGAAAATTGAAAGTAGATTTTGATAGGTACAAAGCTTTTGAGAATAATGTTCCCGTAAAAGTTTCCCATAAAGAAGTAGAGATCCTAAAATATATGTTAGCGCACGCCAATGAAGTAGTCAGCAGAGACGATTTACTTGTGAATATCTGGGGTTACAATGAGCGACCTCACACCAGAACAGTAGATAATTTTATGGTCAAAATCAGGCAGAAAGTGGAAATTGATCCAAATGACCCTCAATACATTCTCACTGTACATGGGGTAGGGTACAAATTATTGGCTACATAATCATTCTCAGTGCTTACCCCCATTACCTTTCTCCATGAAGTTGAATATCTCTACATTAATCGATGACAATTTTTTACATTTCTTTACTTTGGAATTACAACCTCAAAACTAATATTCTATACCTTTAATAAACGATGAATTAAGACTGTCCCATAGCATCTATATCCGATTTGGTGTGCTTCAATAATACCTAAGTGTAATCTTTTGCAACACTAATTGTCAGATAATAATGAAATGCCAGGGAAAAGTCCTACCGAAACACTTTCTCTTTAAATTCCATGCGACATGGACCATAAGAAAAAGGATGTATCTCTTTTTATTGATGTTCTTTCCCTTGTTGATTTTGCTTGCTTTTTCCCAAAGGTGTCAAGCTCAAATGGTTGGTCAAAATGTTCAAGGAAAGGTCGAGAAATTAATTTTTCATAGAAATAAACCTGTGATTAAAGGATTGATCAACAATAAGGAGGTGTATTTATTAATTGATACTGGATCTTCGCATAGTATTCTGGATAAAAAGATGGCTCGTGAGTTAGGATATACTGTAAGACCTTCAGTTACTCCATCGAGAGCAACTGTCATGGGAATTACTGGAAATTTAATTGAAGCCGGAAGAGCATATCACATTAAGTGCGAATTA
>CBDHFQ010000023.1:0-8991 GCA_965262565.1 Bacteroidia bacterium | reverse complement strand
AGTGGAGGGGGGAAGTTTTATGATGGGAAGTAACAAGAGTAAAAGAGAACAACCTGTGCATAAAGTGAAATTGAGTAATTTTGAAATGGGGAAGCATGAGATTACTCAAGTACAATGGTATTTAGGAAATTTATTAAGGACCAATCCCAGCCATTATCAACACTTGTGATCAATGCGGAGTAGAAGATGTTTCATGGCTCTTATGTGCAGGAATGGATCGAAAAACTGGATGAAAAATATCCGGGTAAGGAATTATCGATTGGGCCTACAGAAGCAGAATGGGAATATGCAGCTAGAAAAGGGATATTGAAAGCAAGGGTACTTTGATACATCCGGTTAGTTCATAATTAGCTGGAACGATGCAGGCTGAGATTTCTGGTAATTCCAATAAGAAAACTCATCCCGTAGGTCAAAAGCAGCCAAATGAACTTGGAGATTTATGCATATGTCGGGTATTGATGATAGAATGGTGATTAAAATTGGTTTGATGGTAAATATTATAAGACTTGTGCAGATCAGGGTATCAGTTCCTGATCCTACGTGAAGTCCTGAATCGGGAATCGACCGTGCAGCTTCGAGGAGGAAAATTGAGCGGCAAGGATATACTTATGCTGGGTAGCGAATAACTTAAATCGACAGTCGCCCTGGTTACCGCATCGAGTACACTCTGGAAATCGTTTACCCAGGACTGTAGGAAAGAAGCAGCCTAATGAGATTTTTGCGTTTTGGCATTTATGATTACTGTCGAAATATATGTGATCATGAACTCATGTGTGCGCTGATCTGGTAACCATGATGAATATTGATAAGCACTAACATAAGTGCCCGATCAGCCCCGAAGCGAAGTTCCTGGGATCCTGGCGTGGAACTTCCCTATATATCGGGCGTCGACCGTGTGCTTCGCGGCTAATAGCTGGCGCAACAACGCATCCTACTGCCGGGTATCTGCTAAAATCTAGTAGAGGACTTCCACATTTGTCCTGATGTACTCAGTTTTTGGCATCAGTTACATATGGCTTTCGTATATACAACCAGGGCGGTGATCCTATAGGTACTGGGTTGTAGGGTTGAAACCCTACATTGATATAAGGCACTCTTTCAGAGCTTATCTAGATTTGCCATTTTCTTCATTTCATCTTTTTTCTTAAATCAGTTAATGAGATAGGATCGAAGAGAGGTTAGCAGCGAATAAATACCTTTGCTCTATGAATAGCTATTGGTCCTACTTGGGGAGTTTTGATACGCTTTCATTGAGAAGAGACTTGATAAGAAAGGGTTTGTAGGATATTATTTTAGCATTATCTTTAACTACTTAAGATCATGAATCAATCCACGTGTCAGATCAACAAAGTAGAGATATATTATCTTACAAATCTTCAGCGCATAGTCCTTTTATGAGGAAAGGTCGTAATTTTTTACTAGCAATTGGAATAGATGCCTATCAGCACATGGGAAAACTCATGAACTGTGTGAGGGACACGAAGGCTTTAATTGATATCCTAATTGCTGAATATGGATTTGAAGAAGGACAGGTAATTACCTTATTTAATGATTTCGCTAGTAAAGAAAATATCCTTGAAGCCTTTGATCAATTATCTGATAAATTAACATCAGAGGATAATTTAGTTATTTATTTTGCTGGTCATGGATACTATAAAAAGAATACAAAGATTGGGTTTCTAGTTCCTGTAGATGGGAAAAAAGGTAAAAATTCCTCGTTGATCTATAATTCGGTTATTCGAGATTATATTCGTGGCATACCCGCTCACCATATTTTTTTGTTAGTGGACAGTTGTTTTTCGGGAGATTTGATCATGCGAAGTAGGAAAGAAGAAGATTGGAATAAGGCTACAGAATCCTACGCAGAAAAAGTAGATCATAAATCATCGCGCTGGGGGCTGGCAGCAGGTAGAATTGAAGAAGTAGCCGATGGATTAGCAGGAAACCATTCTCCCTTTAATCAGGCCCTCATTAGCTTCTTTAAGACAAATCGAGCAAAGCAATTTGCTGTCTCTGAATTGATTAATCATGTAAGTAAGATTACGACCTATAATTCAGATCAAACCCCAGTAGGAGGAATTCTTGATAAATCAGGGCATCTGGGAGGAGAATTTGTATTTAAGCGAGTCGAGAAGAGCAGAAAGGCAGAACCAGATCCCCTCCAAAAGGACTTAATGGCCTGGAACCAGGCCAAACTTACTCATTCGTTAAGTGCCTATCGCTCTTATGTAAAGGATTATCCTGAGGGCGAATTTCGGGAATTAGCGGAATCGCGTATCGCTCAATTTTCAGCTATAAGCCTTAGGGATCAAGATATGGCTGCCTGGAGAAAAGCCAAAGAACAGCACAATATTGAGGGATATACGGCTTATCTGAGAGAATTTCCCGAAGGAGAATTTAAGGTACTAGCTGAAAGAGCATTGATGCAACAAAGAAAAAAGGTACAAGTAATTCAGGAAGAAACACATCGAAGGGAAAAATGGGAAGAATATGTGGAGATGACTCAGAACTTATTAGAGGAAGGAGCTTATGAGGGAGCCCAACAGTGCTTAGATGAAGCCTTGGCGATTTCAAAAGAATCAGAGAAGGAGGAGTTGGAAAAGTTAGCTAAGCAGATAGAAGAGAGGTTAAATCAAAAAATTAACATTTCTTCCTATCCTTTGCTGGAACAATTAGGGATTGAAATGATTCGAGTGGAAGGAGGAGAATTTGATATGGGATCAAAGGATGGCCATAGTAATGAAAAACCTATACATAAAGTGAAATTGAGTAATTTCGAAATGGGGAAGCATGAGATTACTGTAAAGGTATTTAGGAAATTTATTAAGGAAACGGATTATCAGACGGATGCGGATAAAGATGGAGGCTCTTATGTGTGGAATGGATCAGAATGGATAAAAAAGGAAGGAATTAATTGGGCCTACGATGTTTCAGGAGAAAAGTATATTGAATCTGACTTTGATCATCCGGTTATTCATATTAGCTGGAACGATGCAGTGAGATTTTGCAACTGGCTAAGTACAAAAGATAACTTGGAGAAAGCATATACTATTGATGATAATGAGATTAAAATGGATGTTAATGCGAAAGGGTATCGTCTTCCTACGGAAGCAGAATGGGAATATGCAGCTAGAGGAGGAAAATTGAGTAAAGGATATACTTATGCTGGTAGTAATAACTTAAATCGTGTCGCGTGGTATGAGAGTAACTCTGGAAATCGAACCCATCCTGTAGGTCAAAAGCAGCCTAATGAATTGGGGATTTATGATATGTCGGGTAATGTGTATGAATGGTGTTATGATTGGTATGATAATAAATATTACAAGACTTGTGCAGATCAGGGAACAGTTCCTGATCCTCGTGGTCCTGATTCGGGCGTCCGCCGTGTGCTTCGCGGCGGTAGCTGGCTCAACGACGCATCCTTCTGCCGGGTGGCAAATCGTGACAACTACCTCCCTGATTGCCGCTTCAGCTTCTTTGGCTTTCGTTTAGCCAGGGCGGTTCCCTAGGTAGCTTTTTGAGCTTTTTGCGTTTTGGCATTTTTCAAGATGGTGGAATGTATGAAGTAATGGGATCATTAACTCATGTGTGCGCTGTCTGGTAACCATATGGCTTTGACACGCACTAACATAAGTTCCCGCCAGCCCCGAAGCGAAGCCGGGAAGCTGGCGGGAACTTCTTGCGGCCATTTCGCATATTGCTATATCCTTATCAAGCGGCTTTATGTGATATCGTAAAATGCTAAGTTATCCGAGGAAATATAATATTACATGGGTATCCAGTAAAAAGCTATTCCCATTCACTTCTAATCTCTTTTTGGAATTTGTGAGGATCGATGGACAATGTTAATATTCCACAGTATCTGGAAGCATCAAACTGTTTCTGTAGGTTGATAATCAATAATTCCAATATGGGAGCTTTTGAAGCATCTACATTAGGAAGTAAGTTGTAGGAGGTAGAAGAGAAATGTTATACTATGATTATGTAACACTTTATGATAAAATTGGATAAACTTATATATATCCGAATGTTTGTGCATAACCATTGACCTAAGATGAAAAGAAAACACACTTACCTCTATCCTGTATTAGGACTGGTACTCATACTGGTACTGTCTTCCTGTAGAACGGGGAGCTTTTTGGAAGGCTATACCGATGGATCTATTCCCGGTATCAGACAAAAACTTGATAGATCCCCAGACAGTTCCCTGAGTATTCTCATTGTTCATGGAATAGGGCCCACCAAAAAACTCAATTATGCAGATGGGCTTGTGTCTCGCATCACAGAAATGATGTTTAAAGAACCGATCAATCCTTTTGACAAAGGAAAAGAAATCAACTTCTACTTTGACATTGATACGCTCTTCTATGTTCTGGATGAAGATGATCATAATGTACCCTCCAAAGATGATACTACCTCTGTGATCATTTACCAGTATCCTAAGGTTGGGACAACTCATCGTACTTCAACTGATAGACCTCAACAAAGACTTAAGTTTTATGCTGTCCATTGGTCCAATATCGCCGATCCTTTTAAAAGAGATTTACTTAAAGGGGATCTCTACCAGTTAGCGCAAGTAGATCCCAAGCGGGATAAAAACCTATATCTTAATCATTTACTAAAAGAGTTTATTGTCAATCAGGCGTTTGTAGACTTTCTGGTGTACCAAAATCCGCAAAAACGGAGGCGAATTCAACAAGCTGTGATGGAGGGAATTAAGCTTATGGGGCTAAATGATGAAGGATTGGCAGCTTTGTTGGACGTACAACAATCCTATATAGACGATACATTCGATATATATAAGATTAGTTCGGAAGATAATTACCAAGCTATCTTTAGGGAGCCAACTTATTGTTATGTTGACCCTTCTTCTGGCGATAAGCATCATGAATTTGTATATATAGGAAGAAGTTTTGGAAGTAAAACCATTATTGATGTAGTGAATGGTCAGGTAGAGGAAGCATTATGGAAAAAATATAAAGCACAGGTTGGCCCAGTTTGCCGACAAACGGATTGGCTGTATCTACTCCCTCATCAATTGCCTATCATCCAATTGACAGATTCGGAGCTGTTCACTGGCGAGCAAAGAAATGAACCTCTTGCTGAAAATAAGATCGAAAGACTAGTTTCATTTAATGATGCTAATGATTTATTGGGCTTTTATCTCCATCCAGATTATCATCAAATCCAGGGATTAGGCATTTCTAATAAAATTACTAATGTAACGGTTACTAATACGGAGGAACATATAAAGATCAAAGGGAGTACTTTTTTCTTTTTTGAATCCATAGGGAATGTTTTTGGGTGACATCTGGAAGGGGATTACCTTTGCTAAACAACCTATTCGTGAAAGTCAACCTCTAGATAAAGAAGCAAAAAAGATATTGCGATAAGTCTAAGCACCATCTTTGGGATCCTTATGGAACACACGAATATTATGTGGATAATCCGTTGGTGATGTATACGATGGTAGAGGGCTATCCTTTTGAACATCCAGATGAGAATGAAGGAAAAGAGAGAGGATCTGGTCAATCGCCTTTTCAAACCTATGATCCATGGCAAAAAATTGACCTTAACCGTCTGAAGAAGGGTAACCTTAAGGAACATAGAAAGGAGGATCTTCGTTTTATTAAGGATCAATACAAAACTTTGTATAATAGATCTTCCCTGTTGGAAATATTGGAAGCGTATAGAGCACCTTTAGAAACTCAGCCATAAAGGATACATGTTGACCAGATCCATTAGCATTATCTTCATAAAGAACTATCATGAACACTGACCTACTCACTAATAGAGAAAAAAATATTAGGCTAATTAAAGCGCTTTTATTAAATAAAGTAGAAAGACTCGATTGGTATTATTTTGATTTAGATTTAAATGAAGAAACAATTCAGACAAAATCTCAAATTAAAAATGACATTGCAGCTCGGGAAGCTAATCAGGTTCCATCAGGCAACAAAAGTAATTTGGCATCTAATCCAAAGGAGGAAGAGCTATTAAGCAAGAAACTATCTATCAAGGTAAATAACACATGGACTGAATTTTTTTATCTTAAAGATTCTGATCCAAACAAAACTCCTTCAAATGAGATTTTTAAATGTGTGCTGGAATATCTGGAAAATGATCCAGGGATATTGAGAGAAGTCATTCTTCGGTTATTTGATATGAACCAAATTCCTAATGAATCCATGGCTCAACAAGGGATGATGGGAAAATTGAATCTTGCTAACAAAAGGTTGCGTAATAAAAAATTTTATAAACTGTTAAGAAAGAAAAAGTTCCGTGAAATAGAGGAAAATATTGTGGCATTAGCTGAAGGAGATTCATGGTTCCAATTTCCTAGGATTGGAGTTTATGCTACAAACTTCTTATATAGAACTTTAGGTAGAACTCCAGTTAAAGATATTTTGGATCATTTGATAAGGGATAAAGCATTTAAGAAGGTAGCTGTATATAGCTTGGCTGATGGAGGAGATTGGCTGAGTAATATGTTTTATATGAAGGAGTATATTGAAGAATTACCCATCATCAGTCCTGATGTATTTTTAGTAAGTGGTGGTGGTAATGATTTGGTAGGAGAGCGCTTAGGATTAATGGTACGAAATCCTCGAATGGAAGGAAGGCGTAAAGTTGATCAAGCGCAAAAAGCCAATAACACAATTGAACTTGCCTACAGATTAATCAACATCAGGGAGAAAAAGATGAAAGACAAAAGGAGAATAATTGATTTAGATATATACAAAAAGGGCATATCGTTATTATCGGATGACTTTTTCAATTTTTTAAATATTATTCTTGCTCAATATGTTAATTTCTTTAGCTCTCTGTTGGCCGTAGATAAATATCGCAATTTACTTATCCTCACTCATGGCTATGATTTTGTCATACCTTCTAACGAAAGAAATGGTACATGGATTTCTTGGCAAAGAGTGTTGAACATCGCATTAGATACAGGAGGCTGGTTATATACCCCATTAGTCGTAAAAGGAATTACAGATCCGAAAGAACAAGAAGCTGTCATGTATGCAATGATTTATGAGTTTAATGAAATGATGATCCAATTGGCTGAAAAATTTGAAAATGTCGTTCATATCGATTGTAGAGGAGTTGCTGAACATGGGAAAGATTGGTTTGATGAGCTACATCTCAAATCTCATAAATACAGGGAAATAGCTAAAGTGTATCATCAGTGTATGAATGATTTTATCAAGAATGGTCGTACTCCTCTTCAGACTAATGTGTATCAAGTTGGGACACCGAATCCCTAAGCAATTCAACAGAACCCTCCCTCTGCTGGTTCATCCCCCAAATCATCCACGCCGAAAAGATCCATACCCCCAGATGAGCCCAAAATGTATGCTTATAAGAAAAAACATAAAGCAGAGGAATGAACAGAAACAGCAGCCAAGAAGGTAAGGATCTTCTGTTGGGCATCTGATGTCCTTGATATATGCTTAATAATATAGGAACCAATAAATAAATGCTATATATCGTAAGGGTTCCCGGATACAACAATAATCCACAACACAGGAATAGCGCCCAACTCCAATTTTTCTCGGGATCCTGATCGTACCATCCCAATACAAGAGAACTACCGAACAACATCAAGGAGGACACCAAAAATAAAGGATGCCTCATTGGAACGGTGGATAGCGGTTGTTCAGCAAACCCACGGAGGATATACGCCAACAAAGATTGGTTGGATGTCCCTATGTATTGTTCGTAGGAGACCCTGAGATTGGGATTTGCCAAAAAGTAGGTAATGAAGGTATCAAACCCGAAAAAGGCAATAGAAAGTAATGACATGATCATGCCAGTCAATATAGCTAAGCCCAGGGCCTTATAATTTTTTCTCAATAACAGATAAAAGCCCATGATCACAGCCAGCGGTTTGACTACAGTGGCTAAGGCAATCCACATTCCTGATATAGCCTTATTTCTCGTTTTCCATGCGCATACCAATGATAATAGAATGAAAAAATGTGATTGGCTAAAGGACAAATTCTTTCTGGTTCCCGGATGTATGAGTACCAATATCGCTACCAATAAGCCCCACTTTATCCCTCTTTGGTCGAAAAAACTATCTCTCAGGACATATATGATCCCAAATAGTAAGAGCATATTTACGATGCCCCAAATGAGCTGTGAACTCTGATAATCTGTATAAGCAAGCGGATAAAACAATAACATCGTAGGAGGAGGATAGTTAAAGCCTACATTCAAAATCTTTCGCTCAAAAGAACCTGGTATCTCAACAGGAACTTGCATAGCTTCGAAGACTGCATGATAATGCTCTGGCTGATAAAAATTAAGGTGGGATTGAGCGACTTTACTATTCACATAAAAACATAAAAAATCCCAAGCTCTAGGTGAGGTATAATTTTGATAGATCGTCAATAAAATAATCGCACATCCAACACCTAAGAAGAACAAACTAGCTAATATGAATAACCTCCTTTCAGCATTATCTTCTATGCGATTTGATTCTATTATTCCCCAAAACACTACTAAGGTGGTAAGGCATAATAGTCCATAGATAATAGATAGGTCAATTTTAGTAATATCTGAATAGTAAACTATCACTAGGGGGACACACAACAAAAGTAAAATGGCTTTGATAATAAACTTTTGAGAACTAGGGATTAAGGCTGACATGATAAAAGGGCTAAGCTCACAACATATTAACTTAATATAGCATATTATTGAATAATATAAAGAAAAATGTTTTCAAAAACATAATTTATTGGTATTATCAACTATTTGAATACAGTAATTTAATATTTATTGGTAAAAAATAATTGAATTTTTTGAAAGAAATGAAATCAACAACCCTTGTTACCAGACTGATAACCCGGCTTGCCAGATACGGAGGAAGGGATACCATCATCACATGCCTAAGATGTAACTGATAGAATGAAGGATCTATCATACAAATGGCAACTTCCTCGTACAGCATTAATGGCACTTTCAAAAGAGAGCAAACATCCATCT
>CBDHFQ010000022.1:0-32809 GCA_965262565.1 Bacteroidia bacterium | reverse complement strand
GCGGTCTCTGGGAATTATAAAAGGCAAGCCCATTGTGGGAATGATTGGAACAGAAGCTTTACATAAGTATGGATTTGTATTGGACTTTGGCAATAGAACAATTCAACTTCCACCTAAAGGTAAGAAGATCAAAGATCCTTTTATTTTTACTTCCTACTTAATCGATTGACATATATAATGATGAATAAGAATGACCCCTATGAAAAATAATGTTAACATAGCTAAGATGGTGAATAATATTTTATTCTTTTCTATCAGCCTCGGATTAGTCATTTATTTTTTCCCTACAAAGAGCATAGAACACTTATTCTATGCTAAGGACTCAGTGAAAATAGATCTCCAGCCACCTCTGCAAATGAAAGCTCAGCCTATAGAGTTAGCCATTGACCTGGAAGGAAAGTGGAAATTTAACACAGGAGATGATCCACTCAGAATAAGAAAGGAGTACGATGATGCTAATTGGGATGAGATTTATGTTCCTGGTTATTGGGAACATCAGGGCTACTCAGATTATAACGGCTTCGCATGGTATAGGAAATGGATAACTATAGATGAAGAACTTGCAAGCCAAAAATTAGTTCTTCTCCTTGGAAAAATAGACGATATAGATCAAGTATACATTAATGGACAATTGGTAGGAGAAACCGGCGAAGGTTGGAATCGAGAGGAAGTTTATGTCAAAGGTACAGAATGGCAGGAATTGAGAGGATACTATTTACCGGATGATATTTTCGAATCTGGAGATAATAACCTCATTTCGATGCGAGTATATGATGGAATGATAGATGGAGGAGTACATGAGGGTCCAATAGGCTTAGTCACTCAGGATACCTATATAGCATATTGGACCAAGAAAAAACAACGAAAAGATAAAAGAAGATTTTAATAAAATCACTATGTCAGCTATTCAATTACGCCGTGGGTTTCTGGTATCTGTGCTAAGTTTAATACACTTTTTATGTAGCTGCTTTCTTTTTGGTATGGATAGGCATAAAATGGATGGAAGGGGAAAACACTGGAAAGAAGTCATAAACCTGGAAGGAGATTGGAACTTTACTATAGGGGATAACATTAAATGGAAGGAGAAAAATTATGAAGATCATCACTGGGAAAGAATTCGTGTACCTTCCACCTGGGAAGATGAAGGCTTTCATGGATATAACGGATATGCATGGTATAGACACTCTTTCCAGATAAGTAGTAAAGATCTGTATTCCAGTTTGTATCTTTTTTTAGGAGTTATAGATGATGTGGATGAAGTTTATGTGAATGGTACATTGATCGGAAAGAGTGGTTCTTTTCCTCCAAATTATGCTACAGCTTATAATGCCTTTCGTTCCTATGCTATCCCATCTGGCATATTGGATAGTAATGGAAAGAACGTCATTGCAGTCAGAGTGTACGATAGTCAATTAGAAGGAGGAATTATTCGCGGTAAAGTGGGAATTTTTAAAAATTTGGAAGAATTCGCGCCATTGATCGATCTAAGAGGTATTTGGAAGTTTCATCGCAATGATATTCGCGGAGATATTGAGGAGATAGATGTAGATGATGAGTACAACGAACAGCAGTCTTCGAGTTGGGGGGATGTGATTGTGCCTTCTGCTTGGGAAGATCAGGGGTATTGGTTTTTTGATGGGATAGGATGGTATATGAAAAAATTTGAGCTTCCCCGAGAATATCGAGATGAAGATTTAATCCTGATACTAGGAAAAATTGATGATTTTGATCAGGTCTATGTGAACTATACGTTAGTCGGTCAAACCAATGATCACAAGCCTTTTGGTGTAAGTCAATCTTACAAAAAGCTAAGAACGTACTTAGTTCCCGCAGAGTTATTTTCTAAGGAAAAAGATAATATCATTATGGTTCGTGTAGAAGATATTGGACATGTGGGAGGAATTTATGAAGGGCCTATAGGATTTATCCGTCCATAAATAATACATCAACGTTTATCTCCCTTCTCTGAAAGGAGCAGTTCTTTATTGCTAATTCGGCCACAAACCGGATAATTAGAATTATAGGACAGTTTGCCTCATTACTTTGAAAAGTGGTGAGGTATTTTTTCATTGTTTATGCATCCTTTTTTGAGCAATTTTACTCCATAAAGAAAAATAATGGAAATATTATTCGATAACTCTAACAGGATATCTAACTCAAAAACTCATGCCTATACATTTCCCTGGTATGTTTATGCGTCTATGATCGCTACCACAAGTATTATCGTAGGGCTTATCTGGGATGTATCCTGGCATATGAGTATAGGAAGGGATGGATTATTTTCCGCTCCACATCTTGCTATATATCTTGGAGGAGTATTAGCTGGGATTGGAGGAGCATACCAATTATTTAAAACTACTTTTGCAGGAACGATTGAAGAAAAACAACATTCAGTTTGGTTTTGGGGATTCAGAGCACCTTTGGGAGCATTATTTTCCATTTGGGGAGCTTTGGCCATGCTAACTTCTGCTCCTTTTGATGAGTGGTGGCACAATGCTTACGGCCTAGATGTAGAAATCCTCACTCCTCCTCACGTACTATTGTTAACAGGGATGATCGTTATTCAATTGGGATCTATGATCACGTTATTAACCTTTCAAAATAGATTCCAGGAATCAGGAAAACAACAGCAAACATATACAGGCTATGCAAAATACATGTACACCTATACAGTAGGAATGATATTAGCAATGCTTACTGTAGCGAGCTGGGAATATATGTCCATTCAGAAAATGCATTTACCTATTTTTTACAAGGTAGGTTGCGCTATTTTTCCTCTATTTATGGTAGCAGGTGGAAGAGCTTCTCATCTTAAATGGCCGGTAACCTTCATTGCCATTTGGTGTATGAGCGTGTATTTGATAGTCAATTGGGTATTGCAAATTTTCCCAGCTGAGCCTATGCTAGGACCTATCAGGACAAAGATTACTCATTTTGTCCCACTTCAATTTCCCCATTTACTCATTTTCCCTGCTATTGGAATGGACCTTATTTTTCAGAGATGTTCTCATTGGCCCAAGTGGAAATTAAGTTTGGCATTAGGAGGATGTTTTTTTCTGATCTTCTTCCTGATCCAGTGGTTTTTTGGAGAGTTATTATTTAGTCCAATGGCTAGAAACTGGTTTTTCTTCGCTGATTCTCCTGCCTATTTTCATTCGCTGGATTGGAAATACAGATTCGATTTTTTCCCATTTAGAGGCAGTACCTGGGAGTTTGTCAGACATATGGGATGGGCGTTATTGATTGCGGTTATTTCATCCTGGGTGGGATTAAGGTGGGGAAATTGGATGCAAAAGGTGAAGAGATAATATATTCGTTGTTCTAAATCAATTCAAAAAGAACTATGCAGAAACGCATTTTTTTAGGGTGGTGGTTGTTTTTGTTTTGGGTCAATGGGTTACAGGCACATATCGGTAGTCCAAATATCGTATATGAGGGGAAAGCTGGACCATATCACATATTAGTGAATATTAAGCCTCCTGAAGTTGTTCCAGGGCAAGCAGATATATCTGTAAAGGTAGTTAATGAAGAAGTGGATGGCGTCTTTATTCAACCCATTTTTTTCAAAACAGGAAGTGATGGCGCACCCAAGCCTGAAGCCATAGAAGGTGGGATTTCAGGAGACCCTTCTCTGTATTTTGGTAAGCTCTGGTTGATGAGATATGGATCGGCCAGTGTTAAAGTAATCATCGAAGGATGGAAGGGTAGAGGATCGACGGTCATTCCCGTGCCAGCTTTAGCTACTGCCAGAAAAGGGATGGATAAACAATTGATTTTTCCGCTCATTTTTTTGGGGTGTGTATTGTTTTTTGGAGCAGTTACGTTGATTTATGCCTCTGTTGGTCAGGCTACGCTTGCACCGGGAAGTGCATTGACCAGGTCGAAGAGAAATCGTTCCATAGTGATTAGTTTTATTAGTTTGATGCTGTTATTGGGAATGTTGCGTTTTGTATCTCAGTGGTGGAATAATGAAGAGCAACAATATATTCGGTATATGTACCGACCAGTGGAATTATCGGTGGATCTCACTTCTAGAGAGACATCTTTCGAACTAGACTTACATCTTCTGGATGAGGGACATTTTGACCGAAAGCCTGGGGATCTTATCCCGGACCATAAGAAGTTGATGCATGTTTTTATGATCAGTAAGGAGAATATGGACCACTTTGCTCATGTTCATCCACTGAAAGTAGATTCCGTCAATTTTAAAGTATCACTACCTAAGATGATGCCTTCTGGAAAGTACTTTCTATTTGCAGATATTGTTCATCAAAGTGGGTTAAGTGAAACCTTACAAACGGAAGTTGTTATTCCAGAGGAAAATAGGCAGCAAGAAAAAATAGCGTCATCAGTATCAAATCCTGCTCTACAGATAAAGGATCAGGATGACTCCTACCTTATTAATGGAGTAAATGTTTTAACTGAAGATGTAGTAGATGTGCAAGCCGAAAGACTGGAATTTCAGTCTATTAAGAATAAGTATAAGGCTAACGATATTCAAGTACTTAGTTTTCAGCTTAGAGATAGTGCTGGAAAATCTCTTCAACTGGAACCCTATTTAGGAATGCTGGGGCATGCTGCTATTTGTCGTTCTGATGGTTCGGTATTTATACATTTACATCCTGTAGGTACAGTATCTATGGCTGCTCAGGAGCAACTAGCTAATAAAGTAACAGATGACCAGATTTCTCTATGTTTGCCGATAGATTCTGTTGGAGGCGGAACTGTATTTTCCAATTCTCCTTTGGGGCCATCTACTATGAGTGAGACTGTTGCAGAACAATTGGAAAGTACCACCTCCCAGTTAAATACAGTTAGCTTTCCATATGTTTTTCCAAAAGAGGGAAATTATAGAATGTGGGTACAGGTAAAGTATAATCAGCGAATCGTTACTGAGTCATTTGATTTTCAAGTAGAGAAATAAGAATTTTCCTCTATCGAATTAAGGTAATGGTACCTTCCTTACTTATTTGTGTTCCTGTGACATCTAAAGCTTCTAAACGGAAAACATAGATACCTTCCATAATTGAGTTGTCTTTTTCACTTGTACCATCCCATTTAAAGTCAGGATCTATAGATTCATAGATCAGATTACCTTTTCTATTGTAGATTTTTATTACGAATTGGCTTAGCAACCTGTGTCCGATAAAAAATTCGTCATTCACTCCATCTCCATTAGGGGAAAAGGCGCTGGGAACCAATACCCTCACATCTTTCCTTACTTCTATTGCCTGTTCCAGGGAATACTCACATCCATAGACATCTACTACCTCTACAGATATTTTATAAATTCCAGGAAATTGATATTCGTGAGCGGGCCTATCTGCGATAGAGGTAGTTCCATCTCCAAAATCCCAAGCATATTCTACTCCCAGGATGTCAGGACTTAAGTCGAGGGAAAGAAATGCATTTGGTATTTCGATGACTGAATCGATAACCACGATTCCTCCTTCCGCTGGAAGAACCACTGAAGCGGTAATGGGAATTCTTTCACTTATACATTCCTGAATTGAAATACTCTCCACAAAAAAAGTTTGATCTTCCACCACAGGTTCTGTTCTGTAAAGCTCTCCAGTGTAAAAGCTAACAGAATCTTCACTTGCCAGATACCATTCTACTATTCCACCACTTATAGAATCAGGTAAGGTTTCCAGAAGCGCAATTTTTCCGAAACAAACAGTATCCTCTGTGATAGCTGGAGGAGGCGTATCATAAATTTCGATAGGTTGGGATAAGCTGTCGGTACAACCTTTATCAGAAAACACTTGAAGATTTACGGAGTAGATCCCTGCTGTATCATATTTATGGGCAGGAGCTTCCACACCTCTGACAGAACCACCATCGCCGAAATTCCATAATCTGTCTTCAAGAACATCATTTGCTATATCAGATCTGATAGTACTTAAGGTTACAAAATGAGCTGAATCATATACACATACATTTTCCTCCACAGAAAAATCTACCTGAGGAAGCGGATATACGATCACTTCACTTGTCGTGGTATCCCTACAGCCTACATCCGTAATAGATATGAGGGATAGATCATATATTCCAGGCTCGGTATACATATGTGTCGGATTTTCCTCTTCAGAAGTAACTCGATCACCGAAAGACCATTCATAATCTGTCAACCTTGAAATACTATCTACCATACTGGTGTTTGTGATATTCAATGTATCGAATAAACAAAAGGCAGAGTCTGCTTCAAAGTCAGCCAGGGGTTTAGGATGTACGGTTATATCTAATGTACTGGTATCTGGACAGTTATTAACATCAACGACGGTTAAAGTGACCGTTTTTACACCTGGTCCTGTATATTGGTGTACGGGCGATTCTATTTCCGCAGTAATTGTATCACCAAAGTCCCAGAAAAAGGTAGCTATATCAGAGGTCCCTGCATAGTCAAAAGAAAAAAGATTCGTCTCGAAACATTGAGGCGGCTGGTCGTTGATGACTGATTGGGGAGGGGGAATTAAAAACACATCTACCGAAGTTTGCTCTGCAGGATTATTACAAAAGTCTGAAATACTACCAACAATAGATACATCATAATTTCCGGGAGCTGTTAAAGGTGGATCTATAACCAATGTGTATTGGTTATCAAAAGTATTACCTCCATCACATCTTGAACTTATCACTTGGGAAACACCAAACGTTCCACCCTGGCCTGAAATGGTAAAATCCTCTGGATCTACCGTATTACAGAGAACATTTTCTGAAAATTCAACCGTAACACCTCCACATGCTGGTTGTGCACCAACCAGACTGGGAGGGGTATCATCAAATAATGTAGCTGTAGAAGCACTTAAGTCCAAAATATATCCATCGTCTAAATTTGTGAATTTAGATACATATAATGCATAGGTTTCTCCTGCAAGTACATTGATACATGGTTGTCGCTGCCTTCCACATGGACCGACTGTATCTCCATTAGCTCCGGTAATTCCTAAACATCCTGCAGCTTCATCTACAGGTTCCCAACTACACAATATCTGTAATTCCGGCCTAGTTGAAATTTGATCACATGAACTGTTGGAAATATTATACAATGACCAGTCGTAATCTGTTCCTGGACTATTTGGGGTAATCGTAAAGCAAAGTGTACCTCCCTGTTCTATTCTAAAGGTATACCAAACGCTATTTATCTCTCCGAGGGTTCGACAGGATATGGCGGGGTTGATCTCATCAGGATCAGGACCAGCACCATTATAGGAGTTATTTTGTATAAAAACATTTTGACAGACTGGGATTGCATTAATACAATCTTGTTCTGGTAGGTTTGGAGGCAATTGGGCGTAAGTTTTATGTGCAAATAAGACACATATACAAACTATGAAATGATAAAATAGCCATTTATTCATATCAACCTGTATAAATACTTATTCCTGGATTAAAAAAGAATCTAATTATCTGAAAGTTGAAATTGGAGAAATGTAAACACTATTAAATAGTAGAATGGAGATAAACATTACATTAATACCTTCAACTATTTACTATGTGAGCTATCAAAAGATGTACCAATTACTCTATTTATCAAGTCAAAAAAATTTTTTTGTTTAAAAATTAATAAGGGTAAGAAAAAAATAAACGAAACTTTCGATCTATTAACATATGGTGAATTATATACATGATTTATATTGATTTAAAGTTAGATACTTATACTTTTACAGTAAGAAAGTATCCATCCTATTATTAATTCTATTTTTGTATTAATTGGAAGGATACATTAAACCAGGAATGAAAGATCATTAGAGGTAATTTCAGGATTTAGTATGGCTTCATTAGAACCAAAAACAGATTTATTAGGTAAACACCTTGCTGCGCATCTACTTCGAAGAGCTACTTTCGGTCCCAATCGTCAGGAGATCGATGCCTTTGCAGAAAAGACTCCAACCGAAGCGGTAGATGAATTATTTTCCTTTCCTCCTCTTCCTGATCATCCTGTCGATCCACAAACGGGTGAGACTTGGGTAATCAGTGGAAGAACTGGAGCAAACAGTGATGACACAGATTTACATGAGATCGTGAATGCTTGGTGGATGCACCAGGTATTGAACCCAACCCTTCCTATTAGTGCGTTTACTAAAGTTCACTTTTTCTTGCACACCAGTTTTAGTACTTCATGGCAAGAAATCAAATTCAGTGAGAATCATTATTATACGCTACGTTTATTAATGCACTATGTAAGCGGAAGCTACAAAGATTTAGCCTTTAAAATTTGCCTTGATGGAGGTATGAATGAATACCTTGACATTGGTGAGAGTAAAAGAGGAAATCCCAATGAAAATTTCGCCAGGGAATTCTTTGAATTATTCACTATCGGTAAAGGTCCACAGATTGCAGAAGACAATTATACAAACTTTACAGAGGATGATATTAGAGCGGCCGCAAGATTATTAACAGGATTCAGGCTTAATACTCAATGGGATGACCCATTAAATCTTGATCCAGAGACGGGTATGCCAAGAGCAGTTATTTCCGTGGATAGACATGATCTGGAGCCAAAGGAATTTTCAAGTATTTACGATAGTAAAATTATTCTCGGAAGAGATACAGAGGAGGGAATGTTAGAAGAGTTGCAGGAATTCGTAGATATGATTTTTGAAAAAAACGCCACAGCTATCTCAATTAGCAAAAGAATTTATCGCTTTTTTGTGAGGACTGAGATATCAGATGAGGTCATGGGGGATATCATTATACCAATGGCTAATATTCTGAGAACTAATGACTATAATATATTGGCTCCCATTAAGCGATTACTTTCGAGTAAGCATTTTTATGACGAAGATAACGCGAATACTGATGACGAGATCGTAGGTGCACTTATCAAGTCTCCTTTAGAATTACAAATTGGAACCGTTAGATTTTTAAAAGTAATTGTTCCTGACCCGACCGTTGATGCTTTTGAATCTTATGTTTCCTTTTACAAAAGCGGTCTCATCAAGCTTCTATCCAATGCGTGTTTTGACTTGTTTGCCCCACCAGATGTAGCTGGTTATGAACCAGTATTCCAGCCACCAGAATACAATCGTTTATGGATAAGTGCTAAATCTATTCCAGCTAGATATTCACTTACAGGTAGACATGTGGATGGAGATGAGCTATTAAGTGTCGATATTTTGGCATTTGTAATGGATAAGGAAAATATTTCGGATTTTGAAGGTCCTGATCCAGCAGGTGTACCAGGGCCACATCCCGGACCTAGAATTGGAAGTCATCTTGTTCAGGAACTAGTCGATTATCTTCTGCCTATGCCTATCGACAATGAACGATTCAGCTATTTTCTCAATGAACTTTTATTAGATAATCTTTCTGAAATGAACTGGATGAATGAATTTGATCTGTACAATACTGGAGGAGATGATAGTGTTGTGCGCGAATTAATACAGAGATTGGTTATTGGTATTTTACAATCACCTGAATTTCAATTAGGTTAATCTATTTATTTTTCATTTCGAATTACTCATTATCCAAAAGAAGTTTCTAAGAAATAGCATATATGAAACGTAGATCATTTTTTAAGCGTTCGCTCCCTCTTGCTGCGGGCTCCATGTTTGTCAATGGCCTTCCTATCAGAACTATGGGCCGTTCTTTAATGATGCAGTCCTTTGACTGTGAACAAGTGAATGACAGAGTTTTAGTATTAATACAGTTACACGGTGGAAATGATGGCCTTAATACAGTTATACCATTAGATCAATACGATTTATATAAAAATTATCGACCAGTTATAGGAATACTTAATAGCGGTCCCAGAAAGTATCTGGATTTAGACACCACTTTAGATGTTAAAGATCAAGTTGGACTTCACCCTGATATGATTGGAATCAAAGATCTTTACGATCAGGGAAAAGTGAATATTGTTCAGAATGTATCCTATACAAATAATAATGGGTCTCATTTCCGTGGAAAGGATATTTGGCTGAGTGGGGTAGATGGTACGGATCGATCTGTTTCACCCGATTCAGGTTGGTTTGGTAGATATCTGGATCATAAATATCCCAATTACCCAACTGATTATCCTAATGATATTATGCCAGATCCTCCTGGATTGGAATTTGGAAGCCATATTGTTTCTCTAGGATTTCATAGAGTGGCGGGTATTCCTATGGGGCTCACCCTGAGTAATAATCCCACTAATTTTTTACAAGAGATCCAGGGAGTAACAGGTTTATTACCTGAAAATGTTCCAGATTCTGATTATGGAAGAGAGTTAAAGTATGTTTTAGAGCAGATTTCAAGTACTAATGTATATGCTGAAGTACTAGCCCAACGTTATGAAGCTGGTACAAATGCTACTGGAGTAGTTTATCCCGAATCTTATCACACTACAGCAGGGAGTAACTACAATAACAGACTTGCCCCTCAATTGAGAACTATTGCCAGATTAATTAGTGGTGGATGTAAAACACGTGTTTATCTTGCCAGAATGGGAGGATTTGATACTCACGCAAATCAGGCTATCGCTGGAAAGCCTTCCTTCGGTGGCCATGGAGCGCTATTATATCACTTATCTGAAGGGATTAGAGCTTTCCATGAAGATTTGAAAGCACAAGGACTTGAAGACAGAGTGTTAACGGTTACTTTTTCCGAATTTGGAAGACAGGTGAAAGAAAACGGAGACTGGGGAACAGACCACGGTTCTTCAGCACCTATGCTTGTGGTAGGGAAAGGAATAAATCCTGGAGTAACCGGAACGAATCCAGACATTGCTAATTTAAAGAACAATCGTGTCCAAGGTTTCGAGCACGATTACAGGCAAGTGTTTGCAACTATCATTCAAGATTGGTTTGGAGCAAATGATGGGACAATGCAAAACGTGGAATTCCTGGATTTTACCAGCAGAAAACTTGATTTAATAAATAGTAACTATATAGATGATCAAGGGAATGCGATTAATTTTGTAGCAGATCCAGCTTGTGATGATACTCCACCTCCCATTACTACTTCTATAGATACAGAAGTAGAAAACCAATTGGGATTAAATGTATATCCTAATCCAGCTTCTACACAGTTTGAAGTTACTGTTCAGTCAGACAGATTAGCTGCTGCAGAAGCGGTCTTGATTGATATGAGTGGAAGACAAGTTAAGAAAGTGAATATAAACCTTTACAAAGGCGAGAATAAAACAACAATTCAAACCGAGGATTTGAATGATGGGGTTTATATTTTACAGATTGTTCCTAAAGTTCGTACAGACGCAGAATCAATTTATGCCACACATAAAGTGATGGTTCAACATAATTAAAATTTATCCTACCTTTCAACCACGCATCCTTTAGAGGCTGTCTTAATTGACAGCCTTTTTTTTGCTTTAATTAATTACTGGGACCAGCTTATTGTTTTTTATACTCTGCGTAAAACCAGGTCTTAGGACTCAACTCTGGTTGATCATCTCCATAATATCCCCAACCCAGGATAGAATACGTTTCTTCTTCTACCTTTTCATAGAAATATTCTACTTTCAAAGGATTTGTGACTTGCCTTTCCCATATTATGATATTTTCTTCAGGCGAACTACCTTGATGAATGACTTGCTCATCAGGCTTATTTACGATACATACTAACTCTTTACCTTTTACTTGATTGTATCCATTGCTTTTAACTTTGTTCAATTTTCCTTCTGAATTTGTGTAGGTGTCTGTTATTTCTACGGTTTGGAAAAAGGGCGATTCAGATACATATACTTGAACCACCTCAATTTGATCAGTTACTTTCAAAGGTAGTTGTTTTAAATAGGAAGGATCTGATATTCTGGGCTGTACGTTTCCTGGCTGTTGGCCGGTTGTATCTGTATAAATGGTAAATATACCTTTCCAGGTACCGTCCAGTGGTTCAAAAATATTTGCTAACGATGGGTCGGGTTGTGCTTGACAGCCTATAAATAGCTGGCTACTCAAACAAGCTAATATGAAGAAGTAATATCTTCTAATGAAATAAATGGGGTTCATGACTAAAAAATATTCCTTATCATTGCAGTTAGTAATTAATAACCTCATTTCGAGATTTTAGTTTAATTGAGCTTGGCACATGCGATTGTATAGTACAAATAATCCATTTGATTTTGTTGATTTACGTGAAGCTGTATTAAAAGGCTTACCCCCTGATAATGGTTTGTACATGCCAGAATTTATTCGGCCATTGCCTCGTAAAACTATTTCTGATATGAGGCAAATGTCCTTCAATGATATAGCCTTCCAGGTGGTTCATCATTTGTTCGAGCAAGCAATTCCTATTCGCAATCTTAGGGAAATTATCGATCGAACGATCACCTTTGATGCTCCCATCGTTTCTCTTAATGATGATGTACATATATTAGAACTTTTCCATGGCCCATCCTTAGCTTTTAAAGATTTTGGTGCTCGCTTTATGGCGCAATTGATGTCCTATCTTATCAGAGATGAAGAAAAGACATTAAATATTTTGGTTGCCACTAGTGGAGATACCGGAGGAGCAGTAGCTAATGGGTTTTTGGGATCGAACCGGATAAGGGTAATTATCCTTTATCCTTCAGGAAAAGTGAGCCATTTACAGGAGAAGCAATTAACTTCTTTGGGAGAGAATATAACCGCATTGGAAGTAAAAGGTAGTTTTGATGATTGTCAAGCACTTGTAAAGAAAGCCTTTTTGGATGTAACACTTAACCAGCATCTCAGACTTTCTTCTGCAAATTCCATCAATATTGCTCGACTGATACCACAAACCTTTTATTATTTCAGAGCCTGGCAACAGCTACCCATAGATCAAAGAGCGATAGTTGTCTCGGTTCCCAGTGGAAATTTTGGAAATCTCACAGCAGGTCTGATAGCAAAAAAGATGGGACTTCCCATCAAAAGATTTATCGCTGCAACCAACCTGAATAATGTAGTACCCCGATATTTATTTTCAGGCCAGTTTTCACCAAAAAATTCAGTTAAAACCATATCTAACGCTATGGATGTAGGGCGTCCTAGTAATTTTGCCCGAATGATGGATCTGTATAATAAAAATTGGTCCGCAATTAAAAAGATATTATCGGGATACTATTTTGATGATCATCAAACGAGAAGTGCTATTAGACAAGTCTTTGATACCTATAATTACCTTATGGACCCACATGGTGCCGTGGGATATTTGGCGCTGTTAGAGTTTCAAAAAAAGTATACTCAAACTAACGGCATATTTCTTGAAACAGCACATCCATCCAAGTTTCTCGATGTCGTAGAACCGGTCATAGGACAAAAAGTAGAAGTCCCGGAACGATTAGCCATATTATCTGATAAACCTAAGCATGCTGTTCATTTGGATAATTCATATGAGCAATTTCGGGAATTCTTATTTTCTATGACTGATTAATATGAGCTGATGTGAAAAAGTTTATATATTCGACTTTTCCTTATTGTTAACTACTATCAAATAAATTACTCGCAACTTATGGCAAACCGAAAAATGCGAATGGGAATGGTGGGGGGAGGTATTGGTGCTTTTATTGGAGCCGTTCACAGAATGGCAGCAGCTCTCGATGGGCAAATTGAATTAGTATGCGGAGCTTTCAGCAGTAATCCTGAAAAATCTAAAAAATCAGGTGCTGAATTATTTCTTCCTGCAGAAAGGTCTTATGGATCATTTGAGGAGATGATCCTGAAGGAGAAAGAGTTGCCTGAAGGTGAAAGAATGGATTTTATTTCTATTGTAACTCCTAATCACATGCATTATCCTCCTGCAAAATTAGCACTGGAAAATGGATTTCATGTAGTTTGCGATAAACCTTTGGCTTTTTCTTTGGAAGAAGCCAAGGACTTGAAGAGAATAGTAGAGGAAACGGGATTATTATTTGCTTTAACGCACAATTATACCGGCTATCCCATGGTTAAAGAAGCCAGAGATATGGTAAGGCAAGGAAAACTGGGCAACATCAGAAAAATTGTTGTAGAATATCCACAGGGATGGTTATCCACATTTCTGGAAGGAACTGGGCAAAAACAGGCTTCCTGGAGGACAGATCCTACAAAATCTGGGGTAGCAGGTTCTATGGGAGATATCGGTTCGCATGCTGAAAATCTTGCAGAATACATTACAGGGCTACAAATCACAGAGCTTTGTGCAGATTTAACCACCTTTGTAGAGGGAAGAATGTTAGATGATGATGGCAATGTGTTACTTCATTTTGATAATGGAGCTAAGGGAATCCTTCATTGTAGCCAAATTTCACAAGGGGAAGAAAACAGTTTAAACATTAGAATATATGGGGAGACTGGAGGATTAGCGTGGCATCAGATGAGTCCTAATACCTTATTGTTTAAAACAAATTCCGGGAAGCAGATTATACGAACGGGAGTAGGAGAATTATCAGAAGCATCAAATGCACATACCAGAATTCCAGCTGGACACCCCGAGGGATACCTTGAGGCTTTTGCAAACATTTACCGGAACTTTGCCATTTGTTTGAGAGCGAGGTTAGCAGGTGAAACACCTGAACCGGTATATAATGATTTCCCAACAGTAGATGATGGGATTAGAGGTATGGCATTTATTGAAGCTGTTGTGGCTTCAAGTAAAAGTGATCAAAAGTGGTATTCGTTTAATGTATAAATCAATTCTAAACTTTTTATGAAGACAATTAAAGGACCTGCTATATTTTTAGCTCAATTTATGGGGGACAAAGCTCCATTTAATGAATTTTCTTCTATCTGCGAATGGGCAGCAGAATTGGGATACATTGGTGTTCAAGTTCCCACATGGGATAGTAGAGCAATGGATCTGGCGAAAGCTGCTGAAAGCAAAACCTATGCAGATGAATTAAAAGGAATAGCTGCTGAAGCTGGTTTACAAATCACCGAATTATCTGCCCATCTTCAGGGTCAATTAGTAGCTGTTCATCCTGCCTATGATGAAATGTTTGATGGATTTGCTCCTGAATCAGTTCGAAAGAATCCCAAAGCACGAACAGAATGGGCTATAAACCAACTGAAAATGGCCGCAAAAGCCAGTAGTAATTTAGGTTTGTCTGCCTGTGTAACTTTTTCAGGCGCATTGTTATGGCCCTATATGTATCCATGGCCACAAAGACCTGCTGGTTTGGTAGAAGCAGGATTTAAAGAATTGGCTGAAAGATGGGTTCCCATTTTAAATGTCTTTGATGAAGAAGGAATAGATCTGTGCTACGAAATCCATCCAGGAGAAGATTTACACGATGGGATTACCTTTGAAAGATTTTTTGAAGCTACAAATCAACATGGTAGGGTAAATATGTTATACGATCCCAGCCACTTTGTTTTACAGCAATTGGATTATTTGGCCCATATCGACATCTATCACGATTTTTTAAAGATGTTTCACGTAAAAGATGCTGAATTTAATGCAACAGGAAAATCTGGTGTATATGGTGGATACCAGGGATGGGTAGAAAGACCCGGAAGATTTAGATCTTTAGGAGATGGGGATGTAGATTTTATGTCAGTCTTCAGCAAGTTGACCCAATACGATTATTCAGGTTGGGCGGTATTAGAATGGGAAGATTGTCTTAAGCATCCTGAACAAGGAGCAGAAGAAGGAGCAGTATTTATCGAAGACCATATCATTCGTGTGACAGAGCAAGCATTTGATGATTTTGCTTCGAGTGGAGTGGATGATGAAGCCAATAAACGCATCCTTGGTTTGTAGCTTTTGGTACTTGTACAATTTTTATTGATCTAATTGGATATTTATGCAATTATTGGGTATTGATTTGGGTACCTCTGCTGTTAAGATATCTGTCATTGATAGAGACAGTGGTAAGGCTTTGGCTTACTTAGCTTACCCTGAAGAGGAAATGGAAATATTAGCTCCGCAAACTGGATGGGCGGAGCAATCTCCCGAAAAGTGGTGGAAGTATACGGTTTATGCTATCCATAAAATACTGAACCAACCAACTGTTAAAGCCGAGGAGATCAAAGGGATTGGAATTTCTTATCAAATGCATGGATTAGTGGTTGTCGATCAATCACATCAGGTGTTAAGACCTTCTATTATATGGTGTGATAGCAGGGCGGTAGATATAGGGAGGAAAGCATTTGATGAGTTAGGGAGTGAGAAAGTGTTGCCTCACTTATTAAACTCTCCTGGAAACTTTACCGCTTCCAAACTTAAATGGGTAAAAGACAATGAACCTGATACTTTTGACCAAATTCATAAGATAATGCTTCCAGGAGATTTTATCTCTATGAAATTGACCGGGGAAATTAGCACTTCTATATCGGGATTGTCGGAAGGAATTTTTTGGGACTTTCTCCACAATACTCCAGCTCAATTATTGCTTGATCACTATGGATTTGATGCCTCTTTATTACCTAGTGCTCAGCCTTCTTTTAGTGTGTTCGGTGAATTATCTTCTTCAGCGGCTGAAGAGTTAGGTCTTAAACAGGGAACTCCTGTAGCCTATAAAGCGGGAGATCAGCCTAATAACGCATTTTCCCTTGGAGCTGTCAACGCGGGAGAGATTGCTGCTACTGCAGGTACTTCCGGTGTAGTGTATGGAGTGACAAATGAAATAGCCTACGATTCCTTATCCAGAGTTAATAGTTTTGCTCATGTAAATCATACCAGAGACTTTACCAGTTTAGGAATACTCCTTTGTGTCAATGGAACGGGAATTCTAAATAGTTGGTTAAAGAGGAATCTTTCGGATATGACTTATGAAGAAATGAACCAATTAGCCCTGGAAATTGTACCCGGAGCAGATGGGTTAACCATTTTACCTTTCGGTAATGGAGCCGAAAGGGTATTGATGAATCAGGATGTGGGCGCTCAGGTAAGCAATATCAATTTCAATATACATACAGATGCGCATTTAATACGTGCCGCTCATGAAGGTATTGCTTATTCTTTTAGATATGGAATAGATATTATGAAAGATATGGGACTCGAAATAAATGTGATAAGAGCAGGTTACGGAAATATGTTTCTTAGCCAAATATTTGGTGAAGCCCTATCCACTGTAGCTCAAGTTGAAATCGATTTATTAGATACAAATGGATCAGAAGGAGCTGCCAGAGGGGCTGGAGTTGGGATAGGGGCATATAAGGATATTTCAGAAGCAATTGATGGACTAGATAAGATAGATACCATTATGCCTCGAACAGATCTCTCAGACATTTACAGTGAAGGTTATGATCGCTGGAAAGAAGTCTTACAAAAAACGGCAAATTTACTCGCTTCCGACTAACAATTACTAACAACAACACGAAAACTATGCAAATTACTACCGGAGGTCAAATCTATTTTCCTGGTGTAGAACGTATCCCATTTGAAGGAACAGGTTCTGATAATCCCTTGGCATTTAAATATTACGAAGCTGACAAAATGGTAGGGCAAAAAACGATGGCAGAACATCTTCGTTTTGCTGTAGCCTACTGGCATAGCTTCTGTAATACAGGAGGAGATCCTTTTGGTCCAGGACCGCGCCATTTACCTTGGGAAACTGCTTCTGACCCCCTGGATAGGGCTAAACAGAAAATGGACGCTGCGTTTGAGTTTATTTCTAAAATAGGGATTCCGTTTTATTGTTTTCATGATGTAGATGTAGTCGATGAAGGTGATACTATCGCTGAAACCCGTAGAAGAATGGAAACTATCGTAAGTTATGCCAAGGAAAAGCAACAAGCTTCAGGTATTCAATTACTTTGGGGTACGGCTAACTTATTCTCCCATCCGCGCTATATGAATGGAGCCGCTACAAATCCAGATTTTCAGGTAGTAAGTTATGCAGCGACCCAAGTGAAAAATGCATTGGATGCTACGATTGAATTAGGGGGGAGTAATTATGTATTTTGGGGAGGTAGAGAAGGATATCTTAGCCTCTTGAATACAGATATGAAGCGCGAACAGGAACATTTGGCACGATTTCTACAATTGGCTCGGGATTATGGGAGAAAGAATGGATTTACGGGAACATTTCTTATTGAACCTAAACCAGCTGAACCAACCAAGCATCAATATGATTTTGACGCTGCTACTGTAACCTCTTTTCTCAGGGAGTTTGATTTAATGGATGATTTCAAATTGAATATAGAAGTAAATCACGCTACCCTAGCAGGTCATACATTTGAGCATGAATTAACTGTAGTCAGCTAATGCTGGCTTATTAGGTAGCATTGATGCCAATAGAGGAGATTATCAAAATGGCTGGGATACCGATCAATTTCCCATGGATATGTTTGAGTTAACACAGGCTATGTTGGTCATACTTCAGGCTGGTGGCTTTACACATGGAGGAATAAATTTTGACGCAAAATTGCGAAGAAACTCTACTGATCCTGAAGATCTCTTCCTGGCACATATAGGAGGAATGGATGCATTCGCCAGATCTTTGATGGCGGCTTACAATATCCTGGAAAACTCTCCATATAATTCTTGGAAAACTGGAAGATATGCCTCTTTTGATGAAGGAACTGGAAAAGCTTTTGAGGAAGGAAAAATCAGCCTTGAAGGCCTGGTAGAATATGCCACGTCAAATGGCACGCCAAAACAAATTAGTGGTAAACAAGAAATGTATGAAAATTTGATCAGCCAATATTTGGTTTGACACATGTTTTCTAACATAAACTATCCATCTCCATAAGTCCTCTAGAGATTTATGGAGATTTTTTTATTAAAAGCATCATAAAACATTTTTTATGTAAATTTTTATGCCTTAAATGTAAAACGAATTTAAAGTAATCGGATATTTTAAATTTTTATCGACAAAAAGGTAAAATATTTCTATTTTTGTGTTAAGTATTCGTCTAATAATGGATAAAAGTAACATTTTTTATCTCACAATTTAAATGAAATGACCTACATAAGTAAAAATATGCGGTACTTGCGGAAGCTTTCCAGATTGAGCCAACAAGCATTTGCTGAAAAAGTAGGTCTTAATAGAGGTAATATAGCTTCCTACGAGAAAGGTACAGCAGAGCCAAGCATTGCTAATGTATTAAAAATTACAAAGTTTTTTAATGTTGATCTGGTAGATTTTATAGATACAGATTTATCCGAAACTGTAGAGAATGATACAGTTGAAATGGTCATCCAAAACGATCATGTTAGTTTTATCAGAGATACAATAAATGATATCGTAAACGATACGCAGCAAATTTCTAATGATAGAGAAATTGCTTCAACCCAGAATCTTATCAGGCAATCAATAGATCATCAAAGTATTATAGAAGGTTTTAAACAATATCATAAATTTAAACTTAAAAAATACAATCTCAACGATCTACCTGATGAATGGAAATCAGTTTTAATCGATTATGAAAGACTAATTGAGGTATCTGAAAGCCTAACTGAAATTAATAGGGAATTGATTAAGAAAATATTTTCAGTTCCCAAACTCGTTAATGACAAATCGTAAGTAATCATTTCTTCATACCTCCTGGTTCTCCAGGCGTTTATAATGTCTATTTGAAATTCTACATGTATTATGAATTACAATACATGGGGAATATAGAGGCATATATTTGTAACGAATTTTTAGGTAAACCTCCACAACTTCAGAGATCGGTTACCTTGTTATCCTACCTTTCGATTCAATCTTACTGGATATAAAATTCAAGTTGTAATATTTCAGGAATGCTAACGCTTAATTGAAAAATAGAAATTCATTGAGTGAAAAATTGTTTAACACTGCAGCCAATTTTTACATTACTCTTATATGAAATTTACCGAAAACGAGATGTAAGGATGACGAGAAGGAATTACAAAATAGAATTCAGTGTTAATCAGCAAAAACGAAATAATAGGTTTTATAGAATCGAATTAATGATGTAAAGTAAGATGATCATCTTATATGCACTAACACTATTCCGAATCGCTTCCAGCAAGGAGACTTGAACTTAAAGAAAAGCTTTAATGAATTACTAACTTGCATTTTTTTAATCTCTCAAAACTTTTTCCCGGATCTTATTAAGTTGATAAACTTAAAATCAATTTATAGATAATCTATCTCTAACATCTTTATAGAATGACCACTTTCCTAAAAATAAATAGTTAATATTTATCACCAGCAATTGAGTAAGTCCCGTGTTTGCTTTATCTTTTCCAAGATATTGACTTTTTCTATGTGAATTGAGCAACGGAAAAGAAAACGTGTAATCCTTACCGCAATAAAGAAGAAACATGATAAAAAGCATGATCGGCGCGCATCCAATTCCAGAAACTAACCTTTGGGAGTTTAGAATTTGGGCACCTCTCACTCAGCAAATTGAACTACATATACCTGATGTAAACCAAAGTCCCTTCTCATTACAGCGTGAAAATTATGGTTATTGGAGTATTCGGCTGGAAGGTGCGGAGGAAGGAATGTTGTACCAATATAAATTGAACGACCAATTATTAGCTGATCCTGCTTCTTTATCTCAACCAGAAGGAGTTCACGGTCCTTCTGCCTTGGTAGATGTTTCTTCGTATTCCTGGACCGATGCTACCTGGAGTGGAATTCCTTTGAAAGATCTCATTGTATATGAGTTACATACGGGCACTTTTACCGCTAAAGGTACTTTTGCTGATATTCAAGGGAAGCTGGATTATTTGTTAGAATTGGGAATCAATACGATAGAATTAATGCCAGTAGGTCAATTTCCAGGTACCAGAAACTGGGGGTATGATGGGGTATTTCCGTTCGCCGTTCAAGATTCTTACGGAGGTCCTCAAGGCTTGATGTCCTTAATAAATGCATGCCACAGAAAGGGGATGGCTGTTATTCTCGATGTCGTAATTAATCATTTAGGGCCTGAAGGAAATTATTTATCCCATTTTGGGCCATATTTTACGGAAAATTACAAAACACCCTGGGGAAAATCCATCAACTACGATGATGCTTATTCAGATGGAGTAAGAAATTATTTTTTACAATTGTGCCTAAGTTGGATCAGGGATTTTCATTTTGATGGGCTAAGGTTGGATGCTATCCATGCGATTAAAGACTTTAGTCCAACTCATATACTAGCCGACATTAGCGAGGAAGTAAGCAAACTGAAATATTCACAAGATCGGGAAATTCATCTGATTGGGGAAAGCGATTTAAACGATCCCAAATATATTACTCCCATAAATCAAGGCGGTTACGGACTAGATGCTCAATGGTGCGATGAATTTCATCATGCTGTGCACGCATACGTAACAGGGGAAAGAAATGCCTATTATGAAGATTTTGGAGATCTATGGCATATTACTAAAACACTAAGGGATGCATATGTGTATGACGGAGTTTATTCTTCCTACAGGAAAAAGACTTTTGGAAAGTCTACAGAGGGTATCCCCGGCGAAAAATTTCTAGTTTGTCTTCAAAATCATGATCAGATAGGTAATAGAATGCTGGGCGAAAGGATGGGGCAGTTAATTTCTTTCGAGATGTTAAAAGTGGCAGCCGGTTTGACCTTTATTAGCCCTTTTACTCCACTCATGTTTATGGGAGAAGAGTATGGCGAAAAAAGTCCTTTCCTTTATTTCATCGATCACCAAGATCCGGCATTGGTAGAGGCCGTAAGAGAAGGAAGAAAAAGTGAGTTTGCCGCTTTTCATAATAAAGGAGAAGCACCAGATCCCAAATCAGAGACTACATTTCAAACCTCAACCTTACCATGGAGTAGACTAAGAGAAGAACATAGCCAGGCACTTCTTTCATACTACAGAAAATGGATATTTCTACGAAAAACCAATAGTGTGTTAAGGCATGGAATACGCGAAAATATGATCGTAGAGAAATTAGATGACGATCATGGGTTAATCATCAACAGATGGCATGAATCCTTCCAACTACTGGTCATCTGCAATTTATCTCCTAATTCACTCAATCTCATACTTCCCCCAATTATAGATAATTCAGAGAAAGCCTGGAGTAAAATCCTGGATTCGACTGCGAAAGAATGGGAAGGAAGTGGTGAATCAAGTCCGGATAAATGGGATGGAAGATCAGAAATAATTGTAAATCAAGAATCTCTAGTTCTATATATGCGTTAATCAGCTCCGAATGTATCATCCTATTTCTACTTATCGTTGTCAATTTTCTGCTGACTTTACCTTTTCCGATGCTCGCCATTTACTTGACTATCTTGAACAATTAGGCATTCAAACCATTTATGCTTCGCCCATTCTAGGTGCGAAAAAGGGAAGTTCACATGGATATGATGCTATTGACCCACATATTATACAAGCTGGCTTAGGAGGTTGGGAACAACTATATGCCCTTTACCTCTCCCTCAAAGAAAAAGAAATGGGGTGGATTCAAGATATCGTTCCCAATCATATGGCCTATAGCCTAGAAAATAAGTGGATCGCAGAAATATTCGAATGGGGGAAAATGGCTCCTCATGCAAATTACTTCGATATAGACTGGGAACACCCTACCTTAACGCATAAAATTATTCTTCCCATACTGGATAAGCCGTTACTAAAACTCTTTCAGGAAGGTAGTATTACTTTGGGAATGAATAGAGATGGTCTATACTTGAATGTGTATGACATACTTCTCCCTCTTAGCTATAGATCATATCCATTTATTTTTAAAAGACAAGGAGGTGTATCCTCCCCTCCGGTTCCACCATTAGTGGCTGATCACTTATCGAATATTCCTCCTCCTATATCTCTCTCAACTACCCGAATGGCGGAATGGTCGGAATGGAAACATCGATTATTTAGGCTATCGGTGGAAGATGAACGTATTCTGTCCTATTTTTCATCATGTATAGCATTCGTAAATGACAATCAAAGTATATTTAACCAACTTCTGGATTGGCAGTATTTTACACTTGTACATTGGCACACTACAGAAAGAATAATAAACTACAGAAGATTTTTTACTGTCAATGATTTAATTTGTCTTAATGTACAGGATTATGCAGTATTTGAAGATGTACATTTACTCATTCGAAAACATATAAATGAAGGATATTGGCAAGGAGTGAGAGTGGATCACATTGATGGCTTGTATGATCCGACTCAATATTTGTCTCAACTAAGAGCGCTCATCGGAGAACATCCTACTATTTTAGTAGAAAAAATATTAGAGCATCAGGAAAAAATTCCCACGCATTGGGAAAGTAATGGAACGACTGGTTATGAATTTTTGAATTGGGTAAATTATCTCCTTACCTATCCCCAACATGAAGTAGCGCTAACCCATCTTTATCTTCAATTGACCCCGGCACATCCATTACAAACACTTAAGTCATATAGACATTGGAAAAGTACCCAATCTTATGATCAATTAATAAAAGATGACATTTATCAGCTAAAAAGATTTATTCTAAAGGAACGCATGAATGGAGAGCGGGAAAATTTAATCAGAATGGTGAAGGAGTGGAGCCTATTTCCTACTACTTGGCTAGGAAAAAAAGATATAGACGAAATGATCGGATTATGGATAGAAGAATGGCTGACCTCTTTTCCGTTATATCGAATTTATGCTAACCAATTTCCTTTTTCTCCATCTGATAAACATCTCATTTCCAAAGTATTAGATCAAATACAATCTCGGAAAGAAGTGCTACAAGATATGGTGGCCCTAATGAGATCTTATTTTGTGAAGCACACATTTTCATCAGAAGATGAAGAAAAAGCTGCGCTGAAATTTCTGCAACGATCCATGCAGTATACGGGACCATTGATGGCCAAAGGGGTAGAAGATACCTATATGTATATAAATCATCGATTCATAGCGCATAATGAGGTAGGAGGTCAGGCACACCTTTTCAGCCTGGAGCCAGAGCAGTTTCATGAAAATATGATTGACAGACAGGCTTCCAACCCTTTATCCCTCAATACCACTTCTACCCACGATACGAAAAGAGGTGAAGATATAAGAGCAAGACTTCTGGTCATAAGTGAGTGTGCCAGTGAATGGCAAGAGGTGGTCATACAATGGATGGATATTGCTCACACCCTAATGTCAGGCAATAAGATCAATATAGAGGAGAAGGAACTTTATTTTATCTTTCAAACTATATTAGGGGCCTGTCCTATGAGTGGACAACTAACTGAGGATGATTTTCCTGCCAGGCTGGATAAGTATTTGACCAAGGCTTTTAGAGAAGCAAAATTGCGGACTTCCTGGAGTCAACCGAACAAAGCTTATGAATTTACGGTCAATGATCTATGTAGACAGCTATTGAAGCATGAAGGATTCCTGGAATCTTTCGAAGCATTCTTTAATAAAGTGGTAGATCCAGGCATATTAAATTCGCTTTCTCAGGTGGCGCTGAAAATTTGCTGCCCTGGAGTACCCGACATTTATCAGGGAAGCGAATGCTGGAATCTCAGTCTGGTAGATCCAGATAATAGAAGGGCGATAGATTATCAACTTCGCAGACGGCTGTTGACAGAAATTAGGGAAGCCCAACAATTGCCTCTTGCTACCTTGCTTAAAGAATTATGGGATACGAGAAGAAGCGGGAAAATCAAATTATGGCTTCACGATAGGTTATTGAACCTTAGAAAACGAATGCCAGATCTGTTTCATCAGGGAACTTATGTCCCACTACGTATTACAGGAAGCGGTAAAGATCATTTAATCGCATTCTTACGCCGCCACGAAGAACAATACCTGATTTGTTTGGTCCCCAGATTTCCCCAACAGTTATTAAAGGCTAAGCATGGCTCATTGGCACAACAAATAGACTGGCAAGATACTACCCTACATTTACCGGATTTTTTCCCTTATCACTGGAAAAATGAATTGACAGGAGAACATCACTCGATATATGAAAAAGCAAGGATAACAGATCTCCTTTCCCATTTTCCTATCGCTACCTTAAGCTCTCATAGGTCTCCTTCCGATAGAAAGGCTGGAATTTTTATGCATATCAGCTCCTTACCATCGCCATTCGGTATAGGAGATCTTGGACCAGAAGCCTACGCATTTGTGGATTTTTTAGCTGATTCCGGTCAAAGAGTATGGCAAATTCTCCCGCTCAATCCAGTAGAAGGAAGCACCGCTTATTCTCCCTACAGCTCTCCTTCTTCTTTTGCTGCCAACACCTTTTTGATTAGCCCCGACATATTATATCAACAACACCTTATCTCCAGCTTGCCAGAACAAATTTCTTCTGCTGATGGGAAGGTGGATTATGAGTTGGTTGAACAACAGAGAAATGAGCTATTTGAGGAGGTATATCAGCGCTTCCCTAAGCATAGCACGGTAGCATGGAGGAATGAATATATCAGCTTTTGCCAGCGGGAAGCCTATTGGTTAAATGATTATGCGCTTTTTGTGGCGATTAAGGCAAAACATCAGGGAGCGAACTGGGCGGAGTGGGAAGCTGCTTATAGGTTTAGAGAGCCCATGGCCGTGGAAAAAATAAAAGAAGCATGTCGTAAAGAGATAGAAAAGGAAAAATTATTGCAGTTTCTCTTTGATCAACAGTGGAGAGCATTGAAGTCTTATTGTCATGAGAAGGGAATAATGCTGATGGGAGATATTCCTATTTATACGAGCTATGATAGTGCGGATGTCTGGGCCCATCCTGATTTGTTTAAGTTAGATGAGCAATTAAGGCCGAAGTTTGTGGCTGGAGTACCGCCGGATTATTTTAGTGAAACGGGCCAATTGTGGGGAATGCCTGTATTTGATTGGGAAAGGTTGGCTGCTACGGATTATCAATGGTGGGTCAATCGGATAAGGAGAAATACAGCATTATTTGATTTAATAAGGCTGGATCACTTTAGGGGTTTTTCAGCTTATTGGGAAGTGCCTGCTTCAGAAAAAACTGCCGTCAATGGTGCCTGGATCAAAGGAGGTGGAATGGAACTTTTTGCTACCTTAAAGAAATATGTTCCTTCCCTCCCATTTGTAGCGGAAGATTTGGGTGAAATCGATGAGCCTGTATATCAACTGAGAGATACCTTTGGATTGCCGGGAATGCTGGTGCTCCAATTTGCTTTTGGGCCTGAGATTGCTTCAAATTTACATATCACTCATCAACATCACCGCCATGCCATTGTTTATACGGGTACGCATGATAATAATACACTTAATGGCTGGTTCGAAAATGAACTTGATTCTGAGGATCAGGAAAGAGTGAGAGCTTATTTAAGGATTCCTAAGAGTGAAACCGATATTTCAGCTTCCATGATTCAAGAAGCCTACGGATCAATAGGTCAAACTGTGATTGTGCCTATGCAGGATGTGTTGGGATTGGGAGAGACAGCGAGGATGAATAAGCCAGGCACTACCGAAGGGAATTGGCAGTGGAGATTAGTAAAAGAGAATATCACTGAAGAAGTAAAAGAAAGGTTGAAGAAATGGGTCAAGTTATATGGCAGATATTGAGGTATTGTTAGCGTTTTATCCGTTTAAGCTGATTCTTTTATACCAATGTGCAGTAACGCATCTCCCTGGTGTACTAAAGGGTTGTGATTGAGTCCTATGAGATAACCGGAATGGGGTGCTTTGACTTTGTGTTGAAATTCGCCGAAGGGATCATTGATAGTTCCCAGGATTTGATTTTTCCTGACTTTAGATCCTGCCAACAAGCTAGTATTAAATAGTCCGGAGAATCTTGAACGCACCCAGGTAGATTTTTCTAAAAGGATGGGTTCATATTGCGGTTTGGGAGCATGACTAATCATATTGAGAGATTTCATAACGCGTCTGGTGCCATCTACGCCGATCTGAATGGCATTCTCATCTAGTCGTAGTGATTCCCCTCCTTCGTATACCAGGATGTTCTTGTTGAGCTTGGAAGAGGCATGTCTTAAAGTCTTCGCTAACAATCCAGAATTTATCGTAAACGGGGCCTGGAAACTTTCTGCCAATTTCATGTTTTCAGGATCACTTGTAACACATCTTATTTGGGGATAATTAGACCTTGAGGCTCCACCTGTATGGAAATCGATCCCATAATCAATATGAGGCACAATCTCTTTCATAAGGAAGCGAGCTATCCGAGAGGCAAGAGAGCCATTTTTATTGCCTGGAAAAGAGCGGTTAATATCTTTACCGTCAGGGACATATCTGGAAAAATGGATGAAGCCGTAAATATTGATAATCGGAATACAAATAATCGTTCCACATTCTGGTTTGAATCGCTTCTTATCTATCATTCTTCTCATCACTTCCACTCCGTTTAATTCGTCTCCATGTAATCCAGCTGTAAGTAGTAAGCTTGGGCCTTCTTCTACGCTTCTGTAAACAAACACGATGATATCAATGGATGTACCGGAAGGTAGTCTGGCTATATTGACACTAATTTCTTTGGTTTCTCCTGCTTTAACTTCTTCTCCATTGATTGTTATCCTCTTTTTGAACGATTCCATGAATCCAAAGGTAATAAAATGTTATTTGTCTGCCAGAAAATTGACGCTTAGATAGGATTTCAGGGCAATGGGTGAACATATGGATGAATCTATTTGGTAGAATATGGTTAATAAATTCAAATGTTTCGAGTCCGGGTTTATAGGGATTTGGGATTTATGTCATAAGCCGGCTAATAAAATTAAAATAAGTATTCTTACCTTTTTAATTCGCAATTATTGGTCTTTTTAAATAAATTTAGCATAGAAGTAATCCGAATTAAAAAAAAGTATACAATTTTATACTTTTAATCGTTCTAGATTTCATTAATCTGCTAGTTATGAGTCGGCACCTTTTCATCTGTCTAATGTTCATACTCTCCCTATGGAATCTGCCATCCTGCACCTTTTTAGAGGAGAAAAAATGGGTGTCTTTATATAATGGGAAAGATTTAGCCGGTTGGCAGATAAGTGAACATCCGGAATCATTTTCTGTGGTAGATGGCGTTATTACTGCTGTGGGTGAAAGAGCACATCTTTTTTACAACGGTTCGGCTTTAGGTAAAGGATTTAAAGATTTCGAATTAATGTTAGAAGTGAAGACGTATCCTGAAGCGAATAGTGGAATATATTTTCATACAGCTTATCAAGCTGAAGGATGGCCTAAAGAGGGCTTTGAAGTACAAATAAATAATACGCATATAGGAGAAGGGGATTATTTAGAACTCAAAAAGACGGGTAGTTTATACGGAATACGAAATGTCTATAAGGCGTTAGCTAAAGACGAAGTGTGGTTTCCCGTAAGAATTAACGTTTCAGGGAACCGAGTAGAAGTATGGGTCAATGGAATAAAAACGGTAGATTATATTCAGCCCAAGGATCATAATCACATCAAAAAACTATCTGCTGGTACGTTCGCTCTTCAATGTCACGATCCTGGAAGTAAGGTACAATACAGAAACATTAGGGTAAAACGCATGCCTGGTTTGAATGAAGCCATTGCTTCCGAAGCTTCCTCTTTGGGAGCATGGCACGAAAGATTGTTAACTCTTCAACAACAACATATTCCCTTTATTGATCTAAATCCGAATCTGGCACATGTTTCTTCGATGCAGGATCGAATAGATTTTGGATATAAAACGGGTATCAATCTGGGCTTCATTATTTCTGACAACAATAGATTTGATTATCGGGAGATAGCAGAAATCTATCCCATATTTATCGGAGCAATGGATCGGACAGTAGACGATAAGGTTCAATATGTTGTTCAAAAGGTGGACTTTCCTAATGTTAACCCCGAAAAGATTGGAGGAGCTTTTTCTTTCATAGATTATCTGACCAAAGCAAAAGAATTACTCAATGATCAGAAGGTAGATATTTGGTGTAAAGCTACCGTGCTTTCTGAGGAAGCCGTAGATCAATATGATGATTTCTGGGTACCGGAAAATATAGGTCCCCTGCTGAAATTAGCTGCCAGCAATAACATAGCCATAGAAATTGATAATCATCTGGAAACCCCTTCCATAGAAGTGATCAAAATGGCTAAGGCGTATGGCTGTAAATTTTCATTTGCCAATATCTCTTCCTTTCCCAATGTAGAGAGATCCACTTACTTCCTGGATGTCATCGAAGAATGCCAATTAAGCTATAAGGATTTTTTTGTTCCCTCCAGATAATTCAACACATGCTAAATGTTACTATCTTAGGATTCAATTAGATAGATTCACCTTTTGTACAGGAATATTATATTTGCCTGAACATAGAAATGAATGTAATATGAGAGCCTACCTATTAAGCGTCTGCTTATTGTTTCTGCTATTTAGCTGTAAATCTCTTAAAGAGACAACAGATATAGCCACCTACAAGGGATCTTTTTCGAAGGCGGAGGTCGAATATATCATGACGGGGGATACGTTAACTCCAATGAGAGTTTTCCAAATAACTAATCCCTCAGACTCTATCTTGTTGAGAACGAAGTCAGCATCAGTAAGGGTCGACCCGGAAGATAAGGTTCTTCAAACATTTGTTAAGCGGTTATATAGGACCGTAAGAGATAGCATGTCCTTAGGTGTAGGGATAGCTGCACCTCAAGTAGGAATATTGAAAAATATTATTTGGGTTCAACGCTTTGATAAAGATAACGCTCCTTTTGAAGTATATTTAAATCCTAAAATCCTTCAGTATACTGACCTCAAGCAACCTTGTCTGGAAGGCTGTTTATCTATTCCTGACAGAAGAGATACGACCAATAATAGGGCTTACGCCATATTAATAGCGTACGATCAATTAAATAAAGAACGTAAAGTTGAAATGGTAGAGGATTTCACCGCAGTTGTATTTCAGCATGAAATTGACCATCTAAATGGGATATTATATACAGACCATCTCCAGAAGGAAATAGAGGAATCCCAAAAGACGAATCCATCCACAAATTAGAAAAAGAAAAATTGGGGCTGTTAAGCAGATGAATCCCTATTTACTATTGATCATACGGAATTAAGTGCTGTAGATGCAGCCAGATTGATTAAGAATTATTTTAAGCTGTAAGCTATATGAAAATTGAATAACTTTTCATGTTAGCTATTCAAATAATAAATCGCTAACTTTGCAGCTTCAAATCTAATTACTCAATTTTTGACATCTTTCAAACAGTTAGGTCTTTCAGAAGAAGTATTGAAAGCAATTTCAGAACTCGGTTTCGAAAGACCCAGTGAAATTCAAGCGCAAGCAATTCCGCACCTGATAGATGGGTACACCGATTTTATCGGCCTTGCTCAAACCGGAACTGGGAAAACCGCGGCTTTTGGTTTACCTTTACTTGAGCGAATAGATCCTTATGATCCTAGTACTCAGGCGCTTATTTTGGCACCGACGAGAGAATTAGGCCAACAAATAGCTGAACAACTCGCCCTATTTAGTAAATATCTCGAGCATGTAAATGTGCTTGCTGTATATGGAGGAGCTTCCATTACGACCCAATTAAAGGCATTACGAAGACCTCAGCATGTGATCATCGCTACGCCTGGAAGGCTGATAGATCTGATCCAAAGAAAAGCAGTGAAGCTCGGTCAATTACAATATCTCATCTTAGATGAAGCCGATGAAATGCTTAACATGGGGTTCAAGGAGGATTTGGATAAAATATTGACCTATACGCCAGAAGAAAAACTCGTATGGTTATTCTCAGCAACCATGTCTCGTGAAATTAGCCGGATCGTAAAAACCTACATGGATGATCCTGTTGAGATACGCCTGAATACAAAGGTTGAGGTTAACGTTAATATTGAGCACCAATTTACTATAGTTAGGCAGTCGGATAAATCAGAAGCCTTAACCAGGTTTTTAGATATTAATCCTGGAATCAGAGGGGTGGTTTTTTGTCGAACGCGAAGAGATACCCAGGAATTAGCCGACGAATTACTCAAAAAAAATTATAAAGCAGAGGCTTTACACGGAGATCTTTCCCAACGTCAAAGGGATCGAGTCATGAGACTCTTCAAAACACATGAGTTACAAGTGTTAATCGCTACAGATATCGCTGCCAGAGGGATTGATGTAAATGATCTTACCCATGTTTTTCACTATTCCCTACCGGATGATCTCGCTTATTACACCCATAGAAGCGGAAGAACAGCGAGAGCAGGAAAAAAAGGGACCTCTATTGCCTTTGTAAATGGGAGAGAACGAGGAAAGATAGAGCGATTAGGAAGAAGTTTGGATATATCCTTTGAAAAGGTCCGAATTCCCAGTACAGATGATATCTACAAAGTTAGAATAGAAAACTATTGCCGTCAGATATTAGAGCAGGCGCCTAAAGGGAAAGTAGATCCTACCCTATTAGATAAAGCCCACACTCTGTTTGGTAATTTATCGAAAGAGGAACTTACAGCAAAGCTACTAATGTTTGAGATTGCCAAGTATAGTTCCGACTCTTCCAAAGATCTAAATCAACAAGACGCAGGTAGATCAGGAAACAGGAGGACGCGCTCCAGAGATTGGGATAGAGGGAAAGAACGGAGAAAAGGAGGAAATAGTAGTAGATCTTCTAAAGGGAAATCCAGCCGAAATGGACATGAGCATTTTGGAGGGAATAGTTCCAATGCAAGTAAACCTTCCAAATCGAGGAGGAGTAAGAGTCGTAAACGAAAAAGAAACTAGCTCATACATCTAAAAATCTCTCCATATCCACTCCCGGGATCCATTCACATTGTTCTTTTTTCCCAAACCATCTGTACCTATTTCGGGCAACTATATCATAGACCCCATCTCTCAGAAATCCAGGGAGGATCAAAAATATCCGTGCCCAATTCCACGGCGCCACCAAATACTTACTCACTCTTAATACCGCTTCACTTTTCGTATACATCCTTCCTTCTTCTATAAATACCATAGAAGAAAGATCATGTGATACCCTAAAACGATCCAAAACTTCCTTCCCCCATTCAGACTGTAGAGAAGCAAAGTGGAGCTTTTTTCCACTTTCGTGGGTGAGGATAAATTGTACCGAAGTATTACAAAGATTGCACACTCCGTCGAATAAGATTAATGGGGAAGTAATAAGTTCTTTGTTATGGGTCATTTATGATTTGGTTTTATTTTTATGAGTAAAGCCACCAACTTTTACATTTGTTTATTGGTACGAACATTAATCCTCCATCCTTTATACGTATCCTGAGGGAAAAATGATAGAATGTACCCTTAGGGTAAAAATTTACTGTAGATGAGATAACTTCAAGCACCTTTCGAAAAAAAAGTAGATATTAGTTGATAACTTGGACAACTCACAAGCTTTTATCTCATGTTCAACACTTAGCATAATGAAATATTGTAAGCATATCCACATCGTCATTCTATTCCTATTCCTCGGCTGCCAGGAAAAGGAAACAAGTGATGCTACTACCTCAGATAGCCAATTGGGTGAGATTCATATCAATGTGACAGGGACAACTGAAGCTGTGGCTCATTTTGAACAAGGGCTATTATTATTGCACAGTTTTGAATATACAGATGCCCGAAAAGAATTCCTGGAGGCCCAATCTTTGGATAAAGAATTACTGATGGCTTATTGGGGAGAAGCAATGACCTACAATAGAGGATTATGGGGAGAACAGGAGTACGAAGAAGGTAAATTGGCGTTGGATAAATTAGCTGCGGCGGGAAATTTGTCTAAGGTAACTTCATTGGAACAGGATTTAATAAAGGCAGTAAAGAAATTGTACCAATCAGACATGCCTAAACAGAAAAGAGATCAGCAGTATTCGGAGATGATGGGGGAGCTATACGAAAAATATCCTCAAAATCAGGAAGTTGCTGCTTTTTATGCGCTTTCCTTACTCGCGTCGGTGGAAGAGGGAAGGGATTACGAAATATATGGGAAAGGAGCCAGCGTCGCCCAGGGAATATTAGCAGAGAATCCCAATCATCCTGGAGCGCTCCACTATACTATTCACGCCTATGATGATCCGGATCATGCGCATTTGGCTTTGGAGGCCGCTAACAATTATGCTGATGTGGCTCCTGATGCTGAACATGCCTTACATATGCCATCACATATTTATGTTGCGCTAGGGATGTGGGAGGAAGT
>CBDHFQ010000021.1:0-36962 GCA_965262565.1 Bacteroidia bacterium | reverse complement strand
CAACTTCGATTATTTTGGATTCAAGACGTTAGAACGTTCCTATCTATTAAAAATGAATGGGAACATCGTGGAGCGTCCTCAGCATATGTTGATGCGGGTAGCGGTAGGAATTCATGGAGAAGACATAGATGCCGCATTGGAGACGTATGAATTAATGTCTCAGAAGTGGTTCGTACATGCAACTCCTACGCTGTTTAATGCAGGAACACCTAAACCTCAGCTCTCCTCTTGTTTCTTGCTAACCATGCAGGAAGATAGTATTCCAGGGATTTATGAAACGCTTAAGCAGTGTGCACTGATTTCACAATCTGCAGGTGGAATTGGGCTTAGCATTCATAACGTTCGCGCGACGGGAAGCTATATCAAAGGGACCAATGGCACTTCAAATGGCATTGTCCCGATGCTTCGCGTTTTTAACGATACCGCCCGCTATGTGGATCAAGGGGGAGGAAAGCGTAAAGGAGCATTCGCGATTTATCTTGAACCCTGGCATGCAGACATTTTTGAATTCCTGGACTTGAAAAAGAATCATGGAAAAGAGGAATTGAGGGCACGGGATTTATTTTATGGATTGTGGATTCCTGACTTATTCATGAAACGGGTGAAGGAAAATGGGCAGTGGTCTCTATTTTGTCCCAATGAAGCTCAAGGCTTGTATGATATGTATGGAGAGGAATTTGAAGAGACGTACAAGCGATTTGAAAAGGAAGGAAAAGCGAGAAAAACAGTAGCTGCTCAAGAGTTATGGTTCAAGATTTTGGAATCCCAGATTGAAACCGGAACTCCGTATATCTTATACAAAGACCATGCTAATCGTAAGTCCAATCAAAAGAATCTGGGCGTAATTCGTTCGAGCAATTTATGTACAGAGATCATGGAGTATACCTCTAAAGATGAGGTAGCCGTGTGTAATTTGGCTTCTTTGGCGCTGAGTAAGTTTGTGAAAGACGGGAAATTTGATCATGATCGCTTATTCGAGGTAACAAAAGTGGTTACCCGGAATCTGAATAAGATTATTGACATCAATTATTATCCTATTCCACAAGCGCGTAAGTCTAATTTCCGTCATCGTCCTATAGGAATCGGTGTCCAGGGATTAGCGGATGTGTTCGTGATGATGAGATTGCCTTTCGATAGTGAGGAAGCGCGTCAATTGAATAAAGAAATTTTTGAGACGATATACTTTGGTGCTTTGACAGCTTCAAATGAATTGTCAGAGCAGCATGGAACCTATGAAACCTATGAAGGTTCTCCCGCCAGTCAAGGAATTTTACAATATGACATGTGGGACGTAGAACCTACCCTACGCTGGGATTGGTACACATTAAAAGCGAACATTCAGAAGCATGGATTGAGGAATAGTTTGTTAGTAGCTCCGATGCCTACCGCTTCTACTTCTCAGATATTGGGGAACAATGAATGTTTCGAGCCCTTTACCTCAAATATTTATACGAGAAGAACGCTGTCAGGAGAATTTGTGGTGGTAAATAAATATCTGCTGAAGGATTTGATTGAGCTGGGATTATGGAACGATATGATGAAAGATCGCCTGATAGCTGCAAACGGTTCTGTCCAACAGTTTCCTGAGATTCCAGATGACATCAAATCTTTGTATAAAACCACCTGGGAAATCAGCCAGAAGCATATTATTAATATGGCGGCGGATCGAGGAGCGTATATTTGTCAAAGTCAAAGCATGAATGTGTTTATGGAAAGTGCCAATTTTGGTAAACTGACTTCCATGCATTTCTATACCTGGGAGAAAGGCTTGAAGACGGGAATGTACTATCTACGTACTAAAGCAGCGGCAGATGCGATCAAGTTTACTATTGACCAAACTAAATTGAAGAAAGCCGAAGCGCAGATTGCAGAAGGATTGGTTAATGGGAATGGGCATACGAATGGCAATGGGAATGGACATGCAAATGGTCATAGTAATGGGCATTCTAATGGAAACGGGCACAGTTCGCTTTCTTCCAGTAATGTTCAAACAGGGGCTACTTGTGATTTAGACGATCCAGAAGGGTGTGAGATGTGCGGTGCATAAAGGTTAATAGCGGCCTTAACAGGCCGCTCGTTCTTTCAAACGCTTCTCTTCGGAGAAGCACCCATAATTAACGGTATGCGTTAATTAGGATTTTTGTCAACTTTCATCCTCTCTAGGGCAGCTATTAGCTGCCTTTTTGTGCCTTGTACAGTTCAGGCAAATAAAAAATACTCCGTGACGTGACTTACGAAGGGGAGTAACTTTTGATTGTGTTTTTTTATCCATACTTATCCATAAGTTATCCACAAACTTATACACATGATTATTAGAACATTTCATTAAAAATGAGGATGGCTCATCATTGGCCATCCTCCGAAAAAACTCACTTCAACAAATGATCAATATGCTACTGATAAATGTCTATTGCATCAAAAACAGCAGGGACAGGATTAGGAGCGTTTAGGTTAGAATTCAACTCGTCCTGACCATAGATAATTCTTTGGGGAAGCTGGGAGCCTCTGTTTAGGACTAAGGTCCAATCAATTTTTACCGCATCATTTTGTGTTCTCCTCAAATCATTCCACCCAAGGGAGGTGCCGATAAAAGTGACATAGCGCTCCTCCAGAATTTCATATAAGAGGGCATCTTCAGAAGGCAATCCCAGATCATTGGCCACACCTCCCACATCAAAATCCTCAGGGGTATAGGGTTCATACAAAAAGGTAAATTGATCTAGGACAGTTTGATCGATGTAACCTCCCGTAGCCATATAACTTCTAAACTCATTCAAATGCTGTAATCCCGTTGCAAATCCCTGACTTCTGAAGCCTGCTTCTGCCAGCGTAAGTACATTTTCTGCAAAAGTAACTACCCTGAAACCGGCATCTATTCCGAATAATCCGTTATACGCATTGCTAGTAGCCAGAGACCAATAATTAGGTTCGAGGCGGCCGGTAAAGCTATCATCTCCCGCATCCAGATAGACAAAATTAAATCTTGCCGTTTCATCTGTTTTGGTATTTCCGCGATACTCTGGTTCAATAGGGTCCAACAGATCTGCAGCTAACACCTGACCTCCCTCACTATCTTCCCCTACCCCAGCATCCATATCTCCGGCACGACTGGCAACCAGAAAATCGTACACCGTGTTCGTATTTCCGTCATTAATCGTTCCATGAGGCGTAATCATATCGTCAGCTGGATCAGCAACTCCTTGTTGAGCTTCCGCATACGCATTTGTATAATCTTGCAAATCCATGTAAATACGTGCTTTCAAACTATGGGCTACCGCAATCCACTTATCTGCTTCCCCTCCAAAATAGATGTCAGCACTTCCGGGAGAGGATCCCTCTCCTGATTGGAGGTCCGCCATCGCATTATCGATTAAGGCCAATAAAGAAGGATAAAGTGTACTAACTTGGTCATCAAACACCGGACTTTCATTCTCTATATCTACTGCTTCAGTGAAAGGTAAATCTCCCCACCTTTGCGTGGCCGTAAGAATCGCACTCGCCTCCGTCAGTTTAGCTATTCCGGCAATTTGTCTTTCTCCCGTTTCTCCAGCCCTGCTCACAATCAGCCTTGTCTGAGCCAAAGTTCCCTGAAATACGTTGTTCCAGGCAGTATTAAAGTTTCCTGCATTTACATTATATAGGGCATAATCATTATACTGACGATCCGCACCATTGAAATATCCCGACCACATACAGATCACTCGGTTCGCATGTCCTTCGAACACTACCGCCTGGGCTATCTGAGCTGCAGTTAATACAAGCGGATCAGGAGCATCTGTGGCATTATTGGGATCAACATTAAGATCATCAACGATGTCTTCACATGATATCATGGAAAAGATGATCATACAACAGCAAAAATATCTATATAAGCTTTTCATTTATCGAGACAATTTTGATGATTAATAATTGATTTTAAGAGTAAAGAGATACGATTGAGTTCCTGGATTCGTAAAGTATTCCAATCCCTGTCCAAAGCCACCTGTAAGGCTGGTTTCAGGATCTACGCCTACCAAATCTGTCCAAAGGACCAAATTTCTTCCCGTAGCGCTTAATTCTACGGATTGTAACTTCAATTTTTCCTTTAGCCAAGGAGTTTTAAGCGTATAGCCCAGCGTAACTTCACGTAATCTGGTCCATGAGCCATCTTCGACGAATTGCTCTCTCACAGATCCAAACCCACTCCCCAGGGTCGTATACCACGCCTGATCTAATAATACCGGACCTGCCCCGAAATCCTCTATATTTCCTCTAACCAATTGACCTGCAGGGATAATATCTCCATCATAGTTTCTGAGATCTGTGGCTGGAATGACTTCATTACCATTATCCTCGTGTACCCCAAAAGTGTATAATACCCCTCTCGTAGCAGAACTAAAATCAGCTCCCTGAAAGGTTTCAACTAAAACATGAAGCCTAAGATTTCTCCAACTTACATTCACTCCTGCACCTCCACGCCAATCTGGATTAGGATCTCCGTAAATTCCAGCTTCTGCGGCAGGCATAGGGAAGCCATTTTCATCTAATACCAGATTTCCTTGCTCATTTCTTTCCCATAAGCCTCCCCAAATGACACCTAACTGCTGGCCGGGAACCGCTCTGGTTCCAGCATTCGTAAATCCTGCAAGTAAGATAGATTCTGTTCCTGACAGGCTAATCACCTCATTTCTGTTGCGATTAAAGTTAAGGTATACATCAGCGTTCCAGTCTCTTTTGTTGAGGAAGGTGTATGAAGCATCAAGTTCTATCCCCTTATTCTCCATTTTCCCGGCATTGTCATACTTTTCGAGGAATCCCGTAGAAGGAGCTACCAATACATCAAATAACAATCCATCTATGTTGTTTTGATAATAAGTAGCCGTAATCTTCAATCGATCCTGGAAAAAGCGAAGATCCGTCCCTACTTCCCATTCCGTTTTTCGCTCTGGTTCTATGCTTGGATTACCTTGTCTGTCATCCTGCTCGAAACCACCCCCGTAAAATCCTGCATCCAGTAAATCACCCCAACCTGTTCCTGTACTGGCACTTACAAAGGTCGTTCTTGTTCTATATACGGCTGGCTGTACCCCCACTTCTCCATAAGCAAATCGCAATTTACCGAAGGATAAAAAGTTACGTCCTTTGAGGCCGTCCAATTCTGTAAATTTCCATGCCAAGGTACCAGAAGGATAGAAAAACGTTTGGTCGGATAATTCTCCAAAGGTAGATGCAGATTCGAAGGCTCCTGCCAGATCTAGGTAAATCATATCTTTGAAGCCGAGGTTAAGGGTGTTGTACCAACGGGCAGTACGCCTGGTAGATTCAAAATCAATGGCAGTAACGTCTTCCGGCAAGGCATTAGAAAAGTCATTCGGACCAAATTGAAGGATGAAGTTTTGCATATTAGCACCTATTCTCAGGTACTTCCTGTCATTGATGTTAAAGCCAGAAATTAGGCTGAAAGAAAGATCAGGAGTAATGCTTTTATAGACACGTCCGAAAACATCAAAATTAAATTCTCTTTCTCTGATCAACTCTTCAATGTATCTCCCTGAGGAATTAGCACCCGCAGAGTGAACAGGAAATTTAGTTGCCCTAAAGTCTTCATAAAAATCCACTCCCCCTCTGGTTGTTAAAGTAAGCCAATTCGTAGGGTCTATCTGGATTTCTGCACTGGTGATAAAGCGATCGACCAAAGAGCTGTTGATAAGTTCATTAATGGTCCAAAGAGGATTATTGTAAATGGGGTTTTCTGCATTAGCCAGATAGCGACGATAAGAACGCTGGCGGTTAATCACAGGAGCAGAAGCTTCATCTGGATAATAATCTCCCTGATAATCAGTATTGTCAAAGTCAGGAGCTGTACGTAGAAGGCCTAAATAAATACCATTCAAGTTCGAGTTTTGCTGCGTACGATCAGAATCCGTTCGAATGTAGGCGGACTTCCCTTTTACCCTAAGCCAGTTGTTGAATTTATGATCAATGTTCAACCTTACCGAGCTTCTTCGATAATCACTATTTTCGCGAACGATTCCTTGCTGATAGAGATCTGCCAAGGATACAAAGAAGGTAGATTTTTCATTTCCACCACTAAAGCTCAGGTTATTATCGATGAAAAATCCCGTACCGAATATTTCATCGAAATTATCTTCTGAGTGTACTTCGGTAGAATTCTTTTCCAGGACAGGATAATAACGCGTTCCATCTGCTGCTTCGAAAAACTGGCCGGAAGTGTCAAATACGTCGGGACCTCCACTTCTGTCAGAGATTTTATCTCCCCAGGATTGAGAGGCCGTAGGACTGTATGCTCCTCCCGATCCTTGACCAAATTTAGTTTGTAGCGGCTGTCTGATGGTGATTTTGTCAATCGAACCTGTGGATCGGAAATTGATATTGAGTTTTCCTGCTTTCCCGGACTTTGTACGAATATAAATCACGCCATTAGCAGCGCGTGAACCCCAAAGGGCAGCAGCGGAAGCGCCTTTTAGGATTTGAACAGACTCTATATCATCTGGATTAATGTCATTTAAGCGTGATTGTTGGCTTACTCCGGCCGTAGACCCTTGCGATCCAGCAATTTCCGAATTGCTAATAGGAATTCCATCCAGGATGATGAGCGGTTCGGAAGCACCGGTAATCGTACTGGCCCCTCTGATTTGGATAAAGGAACCAGCGCCAGGATCACCGGATCTACGGGTTATTCTCACTCCGGCAGCTTTTCCCTGCAAACCATTCAAGACCCCTGTTTCTCCTGAGCTTACGATCGGGGTTCCTTCCACTTTCGCACTGGAAGAACCGAAATTATCCGATAGCGTTTCAATTCCCAGCGCGGTAATGACTACTTCATCTAAGGCGAGATTACTTTCCGACAGGCTAACATCTATGGTAGATTTTCCCTCGATGTTTTGCGCCAGGGTTTCGAAACCAATGTAAGAGAAGACTAAGGTGTCCGCATCACTGGGTACTTCGACCGTATATTGGCCTTGGCCATCTGATAAGGAACCGATGGTAGTTCCTTTGATGAGGACGGAGACGCCTACGAGCGGTTCTCCACTAGAGAATGAGGTAATGGTACCGCTTATGTTGCGTTGGGCATATAAAGGCAGTACCATGAAGGCCGCGATGGCCCATAGCATAAGTTTTTTCATCAGTAAAGGAGTTTAAGTTACAACAATATTAATAGCACATTAGGGTGCCTATGAACATAGGCACCTGAAGTGGAATCAAAAGATTCCTTTGCGGACGACATTGTTAATCCGTCCTACATACTACTTACATCCGAATAATTCTGCGATTGAACTCAAAAGTATTAGGATTCTGTAATATATCGTAAAGCTAATTCAATTTTAAGATTTAATGATTTTTGGGATAAGTAATTAATAAATCATAGGCAAAAACGTTATAATTTTGTGATAAATTCAATATGCAATTTTTGTTCATTATTCCCAAATAATTAGTACCGGATTTACGAACGACTGGCTGAATGGAGGGTAGGAGTTGACATTTGTGAGTATTGTGTTAATTGGTATGAGTTAGCTGTAGAGATCCATTAATGGAAATATATATAGCTGGAAGTTACGCAAGTTGGCCAGAATCAATTTATTCATATTAAGCTTCTGATCTTAAGCAGGAATGAGCTATTTTAAGACAATAAAACCCTCATCATCATGCTCTTTCTACAGAACCCATCTAGAAAATATTTCCTAAGGCCATCCAGAATGTACGCAGTATTAATGTTTCCACTGTTCCTGTCCAGTTTTCTGCCGATGGATGATAGCGATCATGCGTATGTTTGGAACGAACAGTATTCTACCTCTATTCTGGCTAATCATCCTTCCGATTCTTTGGTGGTAGTAAAATTGACGAGCGGACCTAAGCAACATTGGTTTGGGTATTATGATAAGTTGCAAGTTGACCCTACAGGACGATATGTATTAGCTTGTGAAGGAGATCATTTTTTTCGCTCCCCTCAGGTAGAAGATACATTGCGAATAGGCATCATTGACCTAACAAAAAACAACAAGTGGACGGAAATAGGAACTACCACAGCTTGGAGTTGGCAGCAAACCTGTATGCTTCAGTGGATTCCAGGATCGGAGGAGGAAGTTATATGGAATGATAGAGGAGAAAATGGTGTTATTAGTAGAGTGTATAATGTAAAGACGGGGGAGATGAGAATATTACCCAAAGCGATTTACACCTTAAGTCCAGACGGGACCTTTGCATTATGTGTGGATTTTGATCGACTACAATTTTTTCGTCCTGGCTATGGATATGCTAGTTCTTCAGCTAAAGAGTGGGAAAAAGCACCGACACAAGAAGGAATTTACAAAATGAACCTACAAACAGGGGATTCTGAACTCATTATTTCTTATGCTGATATTGCTAAGTTAGGAGGAGTAGCGTCTACCTATGCTTCAGATTTTCATTGGTTTAATCATTTGTTGATCAATCCTGCTGGGGATCGATTCATTTTTCTCAATAGATCCAGGCCCGTAGCTGATATAGAGGACATGCGGGAATTTGTAACACAGCATCCAGCATATCAGAAGAAAGGATTTAGCAGTGTATATTCTACGAGAGCCATTACAGCAGATATAAATGGGGCCAACCTATATTTGCTGAACAACAGTGGACAATTTTCTCACTTTATATGGAAAGGAACGGAGGAGATTTGCGCCTGGGCGGTTCCTGAAGATAGAGAGACAGCCGGATTTTATGTGTTTAACGATCGAAGCAAAGATTATTATTCAGTAGGGGAAGACATCATGACACATAATGGGCATAATACCTATGTTTCGGGAACTGCTTATGAGTGGATTCTCAACGATACCTATCCTTTAGGAGGAGATCGCTTACAGGAGTTGTATGTATTTCATGTGCCAACGAACAAAAAAGTAAGCCTTGGTACATTTCACGAACCAGCGGAATATAGTGGAGAGTGGCGTTGCGATCTACATCCCAAAAGCAGTAGTGATGGGAAATATGTGTTGTTCGATTCTACGCATGGAGGAGATGGGCGACAGGTGTATATGGTGGAGATTCGGGAGGTCATACGAGATATAGAGTAAAGAAGGAAGTAGGGATGGGATGGAACATATTTCTTGATTAATTCGGGCCTTCTACATGATAATATAAAGAGGAGAATGTAGGAGATGTGAGGAATATGTGAGGTGGAGTGCGGGAATAAATAAATATCATTTCACAAAATGTATTGATTTCATATTGATCTTGTTTATATTGGGTGAACATTAAGCTAATTCACATAAATGGAAGCCCGCAATAATCATTCAGGTCAAGAAGAGGATTACATCTTAGATAACGCATTGAAAGCTGCAATAGAGGTAGCTTTGGATTTAAAGGTACCTTTATTACTGACAGGAGAGCCAGGAACGGGGAAAACCAGTTTAGCAGATCATGTCGCTAAGCATATCCTCAATACAGAAACCCTCAAGTTCAATACGAAAACGACCTCTAAAGCAAAAGATCTACTCTATAGATATAATGCACTCCTACATTTTAGAGATTCCCAGGCTGGAAAACAAGATCCCGAGGTCGACATGGGAGGAATGAACACCATGAATTACATCAGCTTTGAAGCACTTGGAAAAGCGATTTTGGACTCGGACCGACAACGATATGTCGTTCTGGTAGATGAAATAGATAAAGCACCGAGAGATTTTCCTAACGATGTGTTATACGAATTTGAAAAATTATCTTTTCGGGTAGAGGAAGCCAGTAAAAATGAATTAGAAGCATGGGAAACAACTCAGAGAGAAGAAGAACAACGTGAACTTAAGCTGGATGAACAGGGATTCTTCCATGTCGTGGATAAAGAACATACGCCCGTGCTGATTTTAACCAGTAATTCAGAGAAAAATTTACCTGAAGCCTTCTTAAGGCGTTGTGCTTATTATCATATTCCCTTTCCTGGGAAAAAGCAGTTAATGGAAATCGTTAAACGCAAGCAACCCTTAAATGAGGAGTTTAAGCAGGGAATGTTAGACGCTGCCATCGATCATTTTCTGGCTGTCCGCAAATCAGGACTAAAGAAAAAGCCTGCCACTGCCGAATTAATCTCCTGGATCCATATCTTAAAGAGAAATGAAGTAGACCTAAACAAACTCAATAATGGAGCTACAGATGAAGAGATTGTAGAAAAGTTAATGCATTCCTATGTGATGTTAGTGAAAAATAAAGAAGATAGAGAGTTATTGCTGGGCAATCTTAAAAAGAAATATGGATGGGAGAAGGAGTAATAGTGCGGGAAACCCCCTGGATTTGGTTGACCTCTGCGAATGATCTACACGATGCTGCAAGATATCTTGAAGGAGTAAAAGACGAAATTAATACCCTTGATCGAATAATGACCCAAAGTGAAGAAGTGATAGCGAAAAAGCATTTCTTCACCGATTTGGATCACTTTCTAAACATCCCTCACACGAAATCAGAGCGCTTTAGTGTATTTCATTTCTGCGGTCATGGAGATAACAGAGGGCTTGAACTGGCTAATAAAGAAAAGGATCGCATGATGTTTGCCAGAGGGTTGGCGAATATCTTAAAAGGACTTACTAATAACAGGCTTAGATTAGTTTTTCTTAATGCTTGTGCCACAGAGGAACAAATTAACCCATTTCACGAAGCAGGTATTCCGATCGTGATAGGAACTACCATGCCTGTCAAAGATGAAGTAGCGACCCAATTTTCCATCAATTTCTACTCAGCCTTAATAGATAAAAGAACCATTAAGGATGCATTTACTCATGCTTTGTCCTATCTTGAGAGTAGGTACGAATCTTCACACAGCTATTACAGAGATTTAGTAGGATTGCGCAACAAACCGCTTAAGGTATTAGCCCAACCATATGTTATCCGTTATGCTGGAAATGATGAATCTTTAGGTGATGAGCGAATAACTGACTGGCGGAATATAAACGAGAGAAAGATTGTCTTATCTCAGAAGGAGGTAGGTGAGAAAACCTACTTACGATGCGATAGAGATGAACAAAAAGAAATGTTTCAGGAAATATTAGACAAAGTACTAGATGACGACCGACCCTCTCTACATCCTCAACTGGTGTGTATTCATGGGCCGGACGAAGAAGAATTAAAAGCCTTGTCTACCTGCCTACATATGTTTAGCCTGAGGGAAGAATGGGAACGAAGAAAAGGGCAGCTGGAATTAAAATATGAAGAGATACCCTGGGTGTCAAAGAACCATTTTCAGAAAAAAGGGCAGGATAAAGAAAAGCGATTAACCTTTGCTACCCATCGGCTACATGAAAACATTCGAAAAAAGCTCAAAGATGCATCTAAAGGGAATTATCATGGAAAAGATGTCATCCAACGAGTAGGGAGAACAAGAGATGTGATCTGGATCGTGCATGAAATGTGGGAAGAAGATTGGCACCCGGAGATGGAAGCGTGTTTAAAGAAGTATATGAAAGAATTTTGGGGATTCGAACTTACAGAAACAGATCCTAAGGTGTTTATCCTCTTTCTACTTAAGAAGCAAAAGGCAAAAAAATGGAATTTCTTGAGACCTTCCTCTAAAGCTGTTCCGGCATTAGAAAGCATCGCAGAAGAGTTGGATACGGTAAACCTATTGCCCGAATTAAAGCAATTAGATGAGAAAATGGTGAGGGATTGGCAAACGACCTATTATGATCTACCCCAATATAATGACCTCACCCAACGCCTATTCAAGGATGCTAAAAAGACGCTGCTTCCCATGAACGCAGTGATCAGAGAATTAGCCATGATATGTAAACAATACAGTAGAGATTATGCTACTGTCCAATCTACTTCTACCGCCATCCAGCAGTGAATCCCAACTTTCATATCATCCCTTTTGAGTCCTTGTTGGAAAAGTTGAAAGGACAGGGCTTCCTTATTGGGATAGAAGAATACGCACGAATCCATCAATTACTCAATATTTGGGATCAACGGAAACAAGAAAGAACAGAAGTAGATCGTGGGGAAAGTGAGGATTGGGATGAATATAAAGAATTAAAGATCAAGTTAGGGACGATTCTTTGTTCCAATGAGGAGATGCTCCAGGTATTTGATGAGCAGTTTGATCTGTGTTATGGAAAGCCTTTTCCTGATGGGAAGATCATAAAGAAGGAAGAAAAGGAAGGTCGTACCAATGAGCCGAAGCCCATATTATGGTTAGCGGGAGCGGGGATGTTGTTATTTGCTGCTGTGGGGTTATTAATGTTTAAATTATTTAAGGAAGAAGCAATACCGGGAGCAAGAGGAGTTGTGCTGCCTTATACTGAAAGCTTATGGTTAGAAGACACCACTAAGGAGGATCGTATTTGGGGAAGAACATTGGATGCTGTGGCTAGCCGAAGATGGAAAGTGCATAGATGGGATGGGCAATATGATCAGTATCTGGATACGGTTAATAAAACTGGAGTATATATAGATCTGATCGATGAAGTTTATGATTTTAATATATATGAAGAATTAGCCGTAGATAGTTTTGCAAGCTATGTTAATTTTCAATTGGATCTTTATAAAAGACAAACCAATAATAGATTAGACTTACCAAATGCATACTCACATCTGAATGGCTTTAGGATAATCCATCGTTATGCCAGTGGGAAAATGGATTCAAGTTATCTGGATGTTGAAAATATGTACCAGCCTTCTCCCCTACAGGTAGAGATAGATGATTTATCTATCCCAGGAAGGAATCAAAAAGTGTTAGCTCCGTCTATCACTGAACCCCCCCTTAAGCCCCCACCTATGTATTCAGCCCTGTATCCTATTTGGGATCATTGGATGTTAGATAGCCTTTCTGCTTATCAGATGGAGGAACAATTGCAATGGTATATGGATAGTGTGGAAGTAGAAGGAGATACTCTGGAACATGACATAAGGCCGGGAACTACCCCTTTGGTGGAACTGGAATATCAGCGGCTCTATATTCGGGACAATGGAGATACCTTAAGATTTCATCACAGGAGGAGCAACACCTTTCCATACATTACAGAAGAAGAAGAGATAGAAGAATTGATACGCATCCCTGAAATGGAATTGGTCGATGAAGAGATTCCTGATTTAATTAAACCTTATGTAGATCCGTGGAAGAATCCTTTTGTCCTAACCATAAGTGGCTTATTAATCTTAGCAGGTTTGATATATGAAGTCTATTTGTGGAGGAAACGCAAGAAGGTATTAGATACGAGTAAAAATCTGGATCTGCCATTGGACTATGAGTTAAAAATAGATCGCCCACCCCTAAATTTATTCCGAAGCCCCGGATTTGAACAGGCTGCCTTGTTGTTAAGACGTCAACAAGCCAGTGAAGCGGAAGAACTGGATGTGCCTTCTTCTTTAAAGCGTACAGTCGAACATTGGGGCTTTCTCCAATTGATTTTTCGCCCTCGATTTCAAGGAGTACAATATCTATTTCTGATTCAGCAACAACAGGTAGAAGATCAAAGCTGTCGTTATTTTGATGAATTGGTAGCAGCCTTAAATGAAAGAGATATTACCGCTAAGGCCTGGTATTTTGAGGATGACCCCATGTTGTGTTTTAAAGATCGCCAAAGATCGGAGCCAGAATTTTTCCTGTACGAGGAAGCGACTACCTATCAGAATTACAGATTAATTATCATTGGAAATGTCAGTGGAATCTTAGATCCTGCAACAGATCGATTATTGAATAAAGCAGAACTCTTTAAAAGTTGGGCTTATCGGGCATGGATGGTGGTGCGTCCAGGAAGTGAATGGGGAAAGCCGGAAATGGAAGCATTGAAACTATTTAATGTGCTTCCGGCTAATGAGGCTGGGATGGAAACATTGGTGCGCATCTGGACAGGGGAAGAAGCGGTGAATCCTTCCATTCTTACATGGCAAGAGGGAGAAGAATCTCTGCCCTTAGATTTGATGTTAGGACAATCAGTGGAGGCGTCTGTAATTCCTTCGTTGACATCTTATCTGGGAGAAGAGGGATTAAGGTGGTTGGCTGCCTGTGCAGTGTATCCTGAATGCTATTGGGAGATGACATTAGCTTATGGAAAGATGTTAGGTTATTTTCCTGCGAATGCTTCCCTCATCCAACAGCAATTATCTACTGATACATTGAGAAAATTATTACGACTTCCCTGGCTAAGAGAGGGAAAAATGCCTGAACCGCTACGAGCACATTTATTTGATTACTTATGGAAGAATGATCCTGAATTTTTAAAGGAAGTTCGAACGTATTTGATTGAGATATTAGAACAACCTCATCAAGATATCCCTCAGGATTCCTATGCGAGACAAAAGCAAAAAACCTTACTGGCGATCTATCGCTATCAGAATGAAGGAAAGAAACAACAGTTAACAGATGATTTAGTGGATGCGGGAGTAGATGAACACGACCTGGAAGATATCGTATCTATCCGTGTTTTAAGTAGTAAAGAACATCACCCTTTATTGATCCCACTGCCCAGGGAATTATATAAAGGGAATATTCCCTTCTTCGGATTTAAGAATCATGTGCGATTTCTGGGAATGTTGGGACTCATAGGATTCGTTTGGGTATTGGGCTTTTTATATTCTGGCCAAAAACCCAGAAAACCGTATCAGGAGAAACATCTGAGAACGGATTTAACTATCAGAGAACAAGCCAAATGGCAAAATTATCGGGGAAAAATAGTTTATGATAGTATCGATCAAAAGATTGAAAGCCGTGTTGATTCTTCGGACTTATTGAGTCGCGCTATAACATACTTTCAAGAGGCTTGGAATAAGGACTCAACTTATAATAAAGCCATGACGAATTTACTGGCTGCCCGATTTAATGAAGCCTGTAGAGTTTATGCACATGGAGAAATAGATTCTGCGGCTCACATGTTCGTTGATCTCTCTAACCAAGCTTATGTAACGGATTCTATCAGGCAGGATATTTTATTTGTGGCTGGGTCAACTTACTTGATGAGCGAACATCCTGAAAAAGCGATTCCTTCCTTTATGGCATTAGACTCTCTTTATTTACACGATACAACCCTTAGTTCCTTTTATAGGGATACGCTTATGCAACAAGGAGATATTATCGTCAAAGGCTTACAAAGAGCATTTTTAAAGGGAGGAGATAAACAGGAAACTACTGCGAGTGTGATCAGAAAGTTTAATGGATCTATGCCAGCTTATGTACTCATTGTAGAAGTATCTGAGAACGGAAGTCAAAAGAAAGTGGAAGATTTAGGATTCGATGCTGCTTATGCTTACGAACCCTTAGATAGTGGGAGATATGTATTCGAACTTCCCAGAATGGGATATGGATCATTAGAGCTAGAAATAGGGAGTAATGACGATCGCTTTATGGACATAGATACGGTTCTTGAATTAAGAGAAGATACCACGAGGATTAACTGGACAATGGAGCCAGCCCAGATCTGGACCATTATAGGAAAAATAGGCTGGGTGGTAGATTCGAGTGTAGGGTTTGCAGGTGTGAGAATTGAAGCTACTGAACATGGAGATATTCGAAGAACAGATGAAGAGGGACGATTTAGTTTAAAGGTAAAAACGCCTAGGGCTCCAAACGCATTTCATTCTTTATGGCCCATGTCCCTTCAGATTAGCGATAGGCCATATATTAAGCCTAAGACAGTAAGCTTAGATAGCAGTTATGTTACAGTGTTCAATGCAGATCAAAAAACGTACATTCAGCGAAATGAAATACCTATTTTAGTCTCTTTAGATTTTTATCGAACTCCGTCTATGTATGTACGAGGCGGAACCTTTATGATGGGAGAGGAGGATACGACCACGTTTACAAAACTGGCAGAGGATGTAAGAAAAGATTATAGACCAACCCCAGAACCTTTACATCCGGTTCAATTAGATGATTTTTATATGGATGAGCATGAAGTAACAGTAGGGCAATATCTGTATTTCTTACAAGAAGAGAATCAATATCACAGGTCATTCCTTTCTTCCCGAGTTTCTGGAGGGTATTATAAGTTAAGCAGATTAGATCATCCTGCTATTTATGTGTCTTGGTACGACGCAGTGGCTTATGCGGAGTGGTTGAGCGAACGAAGAGGGAAATCTTACCAATTACCGACAGAGGCCCAATGGGAATATGCCGCTAAAGGAGGTCATAAAGCAGAATCTACTATATATGCAGGGAGCGATAATCTGGACTTAGTGGCGTGGTATAGGGACAACTCAGGAGGTCGTACGCATCCAATAAAATCGAAACGTCCCAATGAGTTAGGAATATACGATATGAGTGGAAATGTGTGGGAATGGTGTGCTGATTGGTATGAATCATTTCCTCCCGATATATCGGAGATTTCGGATCCCATATATGAGCCTAAAGGACCCGCCGGAGGCGACAGCCGGGTTCTTCGCGGGGGCAGTTGGAGCGACGTTCCGATCTACTGTCGTGTAGCTTACCGCTACTACATCGTTCCCGTACTTCAGGGGTACTACGTCGTTGGGTTTCGTCTTCTCAGGAAGGATTAAGTTTTTGTTTTTTTACCTTATGAGTTTCTGGTGGCGGATTAGCGGGTGGGAAAACAGGAAGGCGAAGGCTCCGAAGGAAAGCCGAAAGCCTTCCTCGCCGGGGAAATATTCCAGGAAATGGAATATCGCTCTCTGGGGTAGTCGATATATATTTTCACAAAGAGATGGTGCCAGTCTTCAAAATATGTTTTCTTTTGTTTGATACATAGTCAGCAAATGTCCTGTTATTTTTTGAGGTACTTGTCAAAAAATATTCTTATGGCATTTACGATTATTACCATTCCCTTTGAGGAAAAATTACGTGGCTTCGATGGAGAGCTGCTGGAGAAATTTTGTATGAATAAATACATCCATCAAATGTACACCCACTTTTTTACGAATTCGCTGGGGGCTTACTGGACTTTTATGCTTGAATATGAAATAGCTGTAGGCTCGAAAAAGAAGGATGTCGCTACTGGCAAGAAAGAATCAGAGGAACTAACTAAAGAGCTAAATGATCCGCAAAAACTGTTATATGATAAATTGAGGCATTGGCGGAATGATAAGGCAGATGAAGAGGGAATACCCCCTTTTGTGATTGCTAAAAATTCTGATTTGGTGCTGATAGTAAAGGAAAAAGTGAACACGATGAAAGGATTTGAATTGATCAAGGGATTTGGAACCAAGAAAAGGGAGAAATACGGAAAAGAAATTGTCGATTTGATTAATACCTTTTATCAAGATGAGCAAAACTATTGATTACCCGTTGTTCGTGCATTGGGCCAAGACACTGGACTGGATCATGGATCGGTGTGAAGCCATGCCTAAACATACCCGTTTTACCATTAGTAGTCGCATCATCTCTATGAGCCTGGAAGTCATGGAATACATTGTGGAGGTTATTTACCGCAAGCAAAAGAAACCTCTGCTACGTCAGATTAATTTGCTGTTGGAAAAGCTGCGAGTGTTCTTTCGCATATGCTTTCAGCGCAAGTATATCTCTCACCGGCAATATGTGTACATTTCAGAGCAGGTAGATTTTGCAGGAAAAATGGTTGGTGGTTGGCTAAAACAATCTTAGCAATACACATATGAAGCGAGTAGGTTATTTAATGGATAAGGTCAGTGATTTTGGTCATTTGTATCGTTCCTACAAAAAAGCGCTCAAAGGAAGTGGTAAGACCCACGAAAGCATGGAATTTAGCTTTCGATTGGAATACGAATTATTGGAGTTATCCAGAAGGTTGAAAGCGGGAACTTATCGCCCTGCTGCTTATCGTTTTTTCAAGATTTACGATCCTAAAGAACGGCAAATTGCTGTAGCTCCTTTTCGAGACCGAGTGATTCATCATGCTGTGGTAGGTGTATTCGAACCGATCTATGAACGCTGTTTTATCTTTGATTCCTACGCTACCCGAAAAGGGAAAGGGGTTCATGCCGCTAGAGCCAGGGCGCAGCATTATCTCAAGTCATTCTATTGGTACGGAAAATCAGACATTCATCAATATTTCGCTTCTATCGATCATGAAATTCTGCTTCGGCTGTTGGAACGAAAAATAAAAGATCAGGCACTTCTCACATTGATCCAATATATGTTAGCGAATGGAGGAGAAGGGGGAAAAGGATTGCCCGTCGGAAATCTGACCAGTCAGTTTTTTGCGAATGTGTATTTGAATCCTTTGGATCATTTTGTGAAAGAAGAATTGCGGCTCAAGGGATATGTGCGTTATATGGATGATTTTGTATGGTGGGGGCATAAAAGAACGGAGGTTAAACGATATTTGAATGCGATTTCTTCTTTTTTAGAGGATAAATTGATGTTGAGCTTAAAAGATAAGGCGACCTTAATCAATCATCGGCGACATGGATTACCATTTTTAGGAGCACGTATTTTTCCCTCTTTGATGCGAATTCGTCAGGAAAACCTTCAGCGGTTGATTCGAAGACTGAAGCGGAAACGATGGGAATTTGAAAGGGGAACAATGTCTGAAGAGCAATATCAAGCCAGTTTGAACAGTTATTATGCGTATTGGCGTAGTTTTGACAGTGTTAGTCTTCGCAAAGCGTTAAGGGGCATCCACATGTAAGGCGACAACCGGGTTCTTCGCGGGGGCAGTTGGAACAACAATCCGATCAACTGTCGTGTAGCTAACCGCAACAACAACAATCCCGACAACAGGAACAACAACGTTGGGTTTCGTCTTCTCAATACGGAAAGTTATAGGACAGGGATGGTTCAAGGATCAGCCTGGATAGTGCTATTCCGTCCCGTGGGTGGTCCTGCGTTTTGAGTTATTCAAAGCCAAAGCGTGATGTAGCTCCTCCCTTTAGTAAGAGAGGCTGAAAGAGGGAGGATTGTGGGGCTTTTTCTTCCGTTTACACGTTTGCTCACTTATAATACGCGTTCAGGCAATTCCTGTCCACGCTCATCCTTTTCGCCCTTACTTCTGCTCTTCTCCCACGATAAACAGGTGTTTACATTAATATTACACAACAAAGAAACAATACAATGAACAACAAAATGAAGAAGTCCCTTAAGAATGTTACGATGATGTTGGTAGCTATGTATATCACCATTGGTACAATGTACGCACAAGAAGCCGAAGTATATGATGAAGCGGCGACCATCAGTAGGTTAGTGGATAGAATTGATCAGTTGGAAGAAGAGAAGAAAGCATTGAAAGCCATCGATAGAAGGACATTGAGTGAAAGAGAGGAAGAGGTGTTGAAGAGTGAATTGAGAGCGGTTCGGAAGGAATTGACGCAGGAGCGAAATAAGTTGGAGGCGATTCAAGATCTGAATGATCCTTATAGAAATAGGGTAGGGTATTATGGAGCTTTCGGACCAGCTTATGGGTTTGGTTATAACCGATTTTTACACAGACGTGCTTTTGTTCGACCTGTCTACAGATATAGGAGGGTGTGTCATTAAGGATGTTGGTATGGGGCAGGAACATGTCTCTTTTGGAAGGTAAGATCTTTTATCTCAGGCAATACAGGGTGGTCTTTAGAAGGATTATCCTGTGTTTTTTTTTTTGCGTTGTGGGGAAGAGATTCTGGCAGTAATTCGCTTAGTGGAGAGGGACACACATCATGTGTATGTACATGTTGGTGCTAAGACCGAGGCGATAGGTGAGTTCAGAAGGCATTGGCTAGCTGACTTCCAAATAATAATGTCAAGGAGGAGACATTTAACTTTTTGATTGTCAGTACATAATAGTGGTTGCCAAACGATCGTTCCAATATAATTCTGTGTTGGTTCCCCTATTTTCCCCATTCATTCTGTGTCTATCTACGCTTGTCGGTTTTGGCCCAACTTCTCCGCGAATCCGACGTGTAAAGAGTGTGTCAGTTGGTAAAGCATAGGTAACATAATCACTGTTAAATGGAGTACAAAATGAAACATCCCCTCAAGTTGGCCGCAGTTTTTTTAATGAGTATGGTCTTCATCATTGGAACAACGACCGCACAGGAAGCATATGCCTTGGATGATGATGGAAATGAAGCGGCTACGATTAGTAGGTTAGTGGATAGAATTGATGCGCTGGAAGAAGAGAAGAAGGCATTGAAAGCGGTCAATAAACAGACGTTAAGTGAAAGTGAGAAGGAAGCCTGGAAGAGTGAGTTGAAGTCTGTTCGCAAGGAATTAAATAAGGAGAGAAACAAATTGAGTACGATTGAAGATATCAATGATCCTTTTAGGAGTAGGTTTGGATACTATGGTGCTTTTGGGCCGACGTTTGGGTTCGGATACTACAGCCCTTTTTTCTTTAGGCGTGGGTTTATTAGTCCCTATTTCGGATTCAGAGGATTTTATTACTAACAAGAAACGGCTAAGGTTTAGGTAGTTTTCGTTGTGTGTTAAGGATAGTTTAGGTGAGGTGTCTGCTGAGGCGGGCACCTTTTTTATGTGGATGGAGGTTGTGTTTAGCCTATAAGATTAGTTTTTGTTTTGTATGGCTAATTATTTTGGCATGTGATTTGTTATATGTTCAGCAACCTTCCATTAGTAGAATCATTGAATTTCTCACAGGGTGCTAAGAAGGTCGGATGTAACTGTAGATAATTCAATGATTGTTTATGAAAAAGACTTCCCGCCTTAATAGAGATGGATTATGGAAAGGATTGCTTGAAGATTTTTTTGAGGCCTTGTTGCGATTCTTTTATCCCGAATTTCTTGAGAATATGCATATTGAACAGGTTGAATTTCTCGATAAGGAGTTAGAGAATATTATCACACCTGAATTTCGAGATCGGCGGTATGCGGATAAATTGGCCAAAGTGTATTTGCAGCATGGAGAGACGAGGATTGTATACATTCATGTAGAGGTTCAGGCCCAGCGAGATCCTATCTTTTCAAGGAGAATGTTCGTTTATCACTATAGAATATTTGATCGATTGGAAGAAGCTGTTGGAAGCTTGGCCATTCTGGTTCATCCGTCAGCCAACCCACATCCTATGAATTATGAGCATTATGTATTTCGTTCCTCTTTGAGGTTTGATTATCATGTGTATAAACTTTGGGAGGAGGAGGATCGTACATTAGAGGAAGATCCTAATCCATTTGCTTTGGCGTTGTTGGCTGCTAAGCAGGCGATTAAGATCGATAGAGCTCTGGATAAGCAGAAATTGGCCTACAAAATCAGATTGATCCGTTTATTGGCCCAAAAAGGATATGACAGGATATTTACGGAGAAATTACTTAACTTCATTAGGAGATATGTCAGGTTTGATAAGGAAGAAACAGAGGAATTACTCGATAAAGAAATTGAAAGTATAACACCAACATTTAAAGCTATGGGAATTAATGAGTATATAGAACATGCGATTAGAGAGGAAGGGATAGAACAGGGTATCGAGCAAGGAATAGAACAGGGTATCGAGAAAGAAAGACATCTACAATCTCGATCATGATAGAAATAGGAGCTGAAAGAACGTTAGTAAAAGCAGTAGAAAGACATCTACAATCTCGATTCTTCAAGGAAGGTATCATGACTTATGAAGATATTGCAAGACTCCAGGATATAGAAATAGCTAGAGTCAAAGCAATTCATTCAAATATGGAACAAGGAGATTAATCCTTGGAAAAGCCCGAAATAGGATAATTTAATTTGGGGTTATTAGCAACATTTAAAGCTATGGGAATTAATGAGTATATAGAACATGCGATTAGAGAGGAAGGGATAGAACAGGGAATAGAACAGGGTATCGAGCAAGGAATAGAAATAGGAGTTGAAAGAACGTTAGTAAAAGCAGTAGAAAGACATCTACAATCTCGATTCTTCAAGGAAGGTATCATGACTTATGAAGATATTGCAAGACTGCAGGATATAGAAATAGCTAGAGTCAAAGCAATTCATTCAAATATGGAACAAGGAGACTAATCCTTGGAAAAGCCCGAAATAGGATAGTACGATTGACCCGGGATTTGAAGGAGAGACTATTCCTCCCCTTCGATTAAATTAAGGATATTATAGGTGATCCGATTTCTTCGGGTATTTGCCTGTTCATCTGTCAACATTCCTAATCGACGATCTTTTTCTAACGAGTTCACCTGGGCTAGCAATTGTAGTACTTCCGTTTTTCTATAATCTGGTACACTCATTTTTAATACTTCCAAGGCTTTCCGCAATTCTCCTCTTTCCACTAGAGACGCAGGATCATTAGGGAGGGGTTCTGTAGGTAGTTCGTTCAACTCTGTTGGGATGTCGGGGAAATTAGTTGAGGAAAAAGAAGGGTCAGAGGTAGTAGCGGGGCGATCTTTCAACGGCATTTTTCGGGAAGTAGGTTTGGGTTTAGGCTTTTTTCGGTCTGGTTGTGCGGTCAGAAATCGGTATAATTTCTCAAATCCCTCTTCCGTATGGGCATAATAATGTGTGCTGTCTTTGAGGGCCGTAAGAATATGAACGGGTTTTCCATTGTCTAACAGCACAGGAATAAACTTATTGCCTTTAGAATCAGAGGTATATAACAAATTTCTGATCATCCTTCCCTCCCATTTTACGCCTTTCCCTACTCCTGCCTTTGTATCATGTATGACTTTATCATAATAGGCGGAGGAACAAATGATTAAGGTAAAATCCGTATTCTTGATTTGTTTTTCCATCCAAAGGGTCCACCCTTCTTCAGGAGAGCTTTCCCATTGGTCCAATACTACATCTATCCCACCCCATTCTATCAATTTCGTCCCAAGGTCGACTACTTGCTGTATATGATGTTCGCTATCGTGGCTATAAGAAATAAAAACGGTAATCACAGGATGTATTTGTTTTAAGCCTCAAGATAGGAAATGTTGCTAATTCATTCCCCACTCATTCTCACAATTGTAGGTTGGAATGATCCTAACAATACCTCCCCACATAAATAAGCGGATACTATTTTCCAATAAATGCTATATATATGGCCCAAGTGCTTTAAGGTTCAAAACAACTATTGATGGGATCATAAAAATAGGAGAGAAGCCCTTTTAGCTTTCTTTCTTTGTCAAAAGAAATGTCCCAACACTGTTTCATCAGTATCGGGACGATCTTTTTTTATATACTTGATAGATACCTATTTTATTTGTCCAGCGCTACAAGACGGATGGACTGCAGTACTTCTAATCCATTGGATATTCGTAGCAGGTATATTCCTTTACTATTCCCTAAGTGAATAGGTATTTCTTTTCTCGTCTTTATCCCTTGCAGTTCATACACTACTCTCCCTAGCATATCTACGATGTTGAGAGAGAGGAATGTCGCTTCAGGCCCTGTAACCATGACTCGAACATCCTCAGAAAAAGGATTAGGATACACATCGACCTTCCAATTTATTTCAGTATTTATAGGGTCTGCGGTAGAAGATAGTTGTTGAGAAGATGTGCCAATGGTTCCACGAACGACTAATTGGGCCGGATTCCCTCCTTTTTCTTTCGCATCAAATCTGGCACGGTCGATAGATGGGTTGAGGGAGGTTAAAACGAAAGAAGCTATCCCATTATCACTAATCTCATTTTTTACATAATCCGTTACATCGATTTCATAATATTTCGGGCCTTCTGAAACAGTAAAGGTGTTCAATGCACTTCCTATTGTAGGAGCATTTTGATAGGTAATACCCTCTTCGCTCCAGTTATCTGAAGTCCCCGATATTTGCACATTAATCGGCACATTGTTCTCAGGATTAGATCCGTAAACTCTCAACTTCACATCCACAACTTGATTGAAAGAGCTTAGATCAAATCTCAGGTAAGAGGCATACCCCCAACTACTTTTGTTCCTTACATCTAAATTATTTTTGTTACCATAGTTGGTGTTGATTTGATTGGAAGCATTGTTCACGTAAGCATCCGCAAGGACATCAATCGTTCTTTCAGCAATTACTTCATCTAATACTTCAAATGTTTGAATAACCGATAAAGCAGGATCAAATTGTACATCACCTGCCTGATAGGCGCTTACTGAGACTGTTCCGGTTTCTCCTGTCAAAGTGAGGAAATTATCTTCTATGGTTGCAGGCCCTGAAATAAGCTCAAAACTGACCTTAAGCCCGGAAGTGGAAGAAGCTTGTAATGAAAATGGAATGTCTGTGATAAATTTGTCAGGGATAGGGTCAAAAGAAATGATTTGAGGTAGTTTTCCTCCTGTTCCTTCCAGGCCTTCCACATATAAAATAGGGGGATTGCTGCCAGCCTCCCTTGTGGTTAACCTAACGGATTCGTCATCATCATTGATGGAAGCCATAACAAAGGAAACAATCCCATCTGCCAATGATTGAGTATTCACATACTCAGTAACATCCCATTCGTAATATTGGGCCGTAGAATTTATGCTCACACTTGCTAATGGATCACCAAATTTCCCTGTAGTATTAGCAAAAGTAAGCACCTCCTCCTCCCAAGTATCTGCTGTTTGGAAAGCTGCTACCTGTACAGGGTTATTATTCTTAGGATTATATGAATAAATCCTAAGAATGGCTTTACTTACAAATTTGAACGAAGTAACATCGAACTTTAAATAGGATTCATATCCCCATGTAGCTCTATTTCTCGCAAACATTTTGTTGTTTATTCCTTGATTGTCATTTATGCGTGCCGATGCATTATTAGTATAAGTATCCGCAATGACTTCCAGCGTTTTTGTGGTGCTGACCAATTGCTCAAAGACTAGTTTGAAGGAAATGCTATCGATACAGCCAGATTCATAGTGAACCTTAAATTGGTAACTGCCGGTATCGGCTGAAGTAAGATCATCACTCATCAACACAAAGCCAGCATTAGCAGTATCTCCTTGTTGGTAGAAGCCAGTAGATCCGCTCCATTCATACAGGCTTGCTGTTGGCACATTGGTCAACATCTCTAACTTATCTCCTTCTTTTACGATGATTTGATGTTGAGCTGCCACCCAGGAGCTATCATTTATTCGTGCATTCAATTCTATATCAGGTAGTGTATCACAACCTGCTATGGTAACAGTGAATGATTGGAGGACTGGAACGGCAGCTTCATATTGACTATTTCCATCTTGAGAAGCTCTTACTACGACTGTTCCCGTCTCACCTGTTAATGTTAAGGAATCATTTTCTACGCTTGCTGGGCCAGAAACGATCCCAAAATGTACTTCCAAGCCATAGGTAGAAGAAGCTTGAAGTCGGAAAGGAGTGTCAGTAGTGTATTTATCTGGGATAGGATTAATAGTGATGATTTGGGGCAGTTTTTCTTTCGTTGGTTCCAAGCCTTCCACAAATAAGACAGGGATATTACTGCCAGCTTCCTTTGTACTAAATCTGATGGATTCATCATCATTATTAATGGATGACATAACGAAGGACACGATTCCATCTTCTTGAGCCTGAGCGTTCACATAATCTGTTACCACCCACTCGCGATAGCCTTGTGTTCCATTAATAGTTGCCGTCGCCAATGGATCTCCGAATTTTCCCGGTTGGTTTGAAAAGGTTAGTACCTCTTCTTCCCAGTTATCCGTCGTTTGATAAGCGGCCACTTCCACGGTCTTGCTGGTCTTGGGATTATAGCCATATAAACGGAGAACGGCTCTACTTACGGCCCTAAAGGAAGAGACATCAAATTTTACATAGGGTTCGTATCCCCAAGCTGTCCTGTTTCTGGCAAACATCTTAACATTTGTTCCCTGATTATCATCTACTCGCTGAGATGCATTATTTGTATAGGTATCTGCGATGACTTCTAAGGTTCTCGTTATTGTAGCTAATCTCTCCACAACGACTTTTACAGAAGCACTATCTATACAACCTGATGCATAGTGTAGTTCCAATAGGTATGTTCCCGTATCTCCTAACAATATATGTTCGCTTATCTCCACAAGACCGCTATTAAGTGAATCTCCCTTTAAAAAGAAGTTGTTCGGTCCTGTCCAATAATACTGGCTTCCATGATTCACATCCGAAATTAGCGCTAATTTACTTCCTTCTCTTATGATGATCTGATCTTGTAAAATGGAATTCCAGGAAGAATCATTAATGCGAGTTCTAAGTCCGATATCCGGTAATACATCACATCCAATGACTTCCACCTCTATCGAAGTACTTTTCACACATCCTGAAGCGTAAAAAATGTCAAGTTGGTATAAGCCATTATCTGCGAGGGTTACACTATCACTCAGCAAGAGGAATCCATAATTAGCCGTATCTCCTTGCTGATTGAAGTTATTAGGGCCGGACCAATTATATAGTACTTCGTTGTTTACATTAGAGATGATTTCCAGCTTGTCACCTTCATTGATCACTATTTTTTGTGGGGAAAGAAGATTCCAACTACTATCATTCACCTGAGCACTTAACGTAATCTTTGGTAATTTATCGCATTCTAGGACAATTAGCTCAATGGAGGTACTATTGATACAGCCAGATCGGTAAAGAATATCTAGTTGGTATACGCCCGAATCTGCTGCAGAAATACGATCACTCAATAAAATCCATCCACTATTAGTTGAATCCCCTTGCTGAGAAAACCCATTGGGTCCATTCCATACATATTGTCGTTCATCGCTTACATCAGAGAGGAAAGTTAATTTGTCTCCTGCATTTACCACTATTTGCTGAGTTAGCACCTTATTCCAGGAACTATCATTTATCCTGGAACTCAAAGTAACTTCGGGCAATTCTTCGCAAGTTTTTACCTTGACCTGGACGGAAGTCGTATTGATACAACCAGATTGGTAAAGAATGTCCAATTGGTAGGAGCCTGAGTCAGCCATTGTGATGCTATCACTGACTAGCACGAGTCCACCTATCGCCGTATCTCCTGGCTGAAAGAATCCATTAGGGCCGGACCAACTGTATTGGCGTTCATTATTTACAGTAGAATTAATTTCTAGCTTCTCACCTTCATATACAAAAATAGTATCGTTGGCCACTATATATCCCACACTATCATTTTCATATCTACTTAGTTCAATGTCCGGTAATTCTTCACATCCTTTTACCACTACTTCTACGGTAGTGCTTTTAGTGCAGCCATTTTGGTACAAAATATCAAGTCGATAGATACCTGAATCAGCCATTGTGATGCTATCACTTAGTAGAATAAATCCACTATTCGCTGTATCTCCCAATTGAGTATAAGTGTTTGGTCCTGTCCAATTGTATTGAGATTCATTGATCACATTTGATCGAAGTGCTAATTGGTCTCCTTCATAGGCAATTACTTGTGGGCCAGACACTATATTCCAGGAATGATTGTTCAGAAGCGAGCTAAGTTCAATGTTCGGTAACGCTTTACACTCACAAGGAACCAAGATCGTATCCGCCAATTGAATGATGGCAGTATCTAGATGTATTCCACAGTTAGATCCTGTCCAGCGAGCACTAAGCGCGTAATAACCGGTATCCACCTCAAAGGAGAAACTACCCGAATCATCAGCTACAGGACTTTGATAAGTAATACCTCCATCCAGGCTAAACTCCAGGCTATTTCGATGAGGGTCACTATTGAAGAGAAAGGTGATGTTACCTTTTTCTTCACATGTGGCATCTGTTGTGCTAACTGCGACCGTAGGATAATTGAGAATGAAATCTTTGGGAGCAAGAGAAATAGAAGGAATGTTCTCTAGTCCTATGTTCGTGTTGTTTCTATCCGTAAAAGAAGTGTAATCAATATTAGTGCGCAGGTATGTGCTCGTATCTTGAACATGTTGTTTGAATCTGAATTGTAGTTTACCAATAGCGATAAAAGTGGCTGTATCAAGGAGGTAGTGATGTTGGCCTTCCGGTAATTTTAGTAAAGACAGATTAAAAATTCCGTATGCTTGGTTTACCTGGTATTTTTGAATGTCCCAATGAGCCTCGGCTGCTTTTTGAGAGGTAGTGGAGTCAAATTCGATGGGCACATAGTTCACATATTCCAGGGCAGTTGAATCATAATTGAACATCAGAGAGGAAGTGCCTAACTCGATGTTTTGATTGGCAATGGATGAAGCCCTAACCTTAATGAATACGTCCATAATTCCCAGGCAGGCATTGGAATCAGGAGCGAGTTGTAATTCGATTAATTGGGCTTGAGCGAAAATACCTTGAAAGATAAGAATAGTAAAAACTATCCATAACTTGTGTGAGTACATATAGAGGTATTTCATGGATAAGTATTCTCTTGAATGTGTATTAGGTGTTTTCACGATTTCATTTTTTCAAATAATTCAGGAAATCCGATACGACTTCTATTAACATTTAAAAAGGATTTTTCTCCTGCTTCCACTTTTCCATCTCCATTAAGATCTGCAGGAAAATATCCTTCTCTTTCTAACTCATTATGCAGTTCTAGGTAATCATCCACATTGATACTTCCATTTTGATCTATGTCTCCACTGATCATCAAGTAAGTCGCACCATTTATAGTTAATTGATTTTCTCCCAGCACCTTATTTTGACCATCAACGATAAAGCTATTGACAATCGAAGCATTTTCAGAGGTAGTTTCACTTAAGAGGATGGCGATATGCGAAGCGTGGAATATGGCTAGATGGTATTTATCGGGATAAAGATCTGGAAATTCGATAATATTAGTTCCGTCGGGATTAATAATCTCCCCATTAGCTTTGATAAGCGCTGCTTTTCTGGCGACGGTTTCGAATCCTCCTTGCGACCTTAATTCCAGGAGAATCCAATCCACGGTTCCTTCTGGAAAGCTTTCTACACTTAATGATGCGAAATAACTAAAATATGCATTACCGAAAGGTTGGGACAGTGGGAGCAATCCTTTTTGGACTAAATCAGTTTTCATACTTTGAGTGGTCCCATCATAAAACCCCTCAAGAAATACCTTGGCTTGAACTTTTACAGTGACTGGAATAGTAGGAGTAAAATAACATTCAGTATCTACTTGTTGATCTTGAGAAATATAAGAAGGTGCACTAAGTAAGATTTCTTCGGCAGTATTAGGAAATGCTGCTATTAAGCTATTGTTACTGGCTCCTAACCAATCCTGCAAAATGGAACTGAAGACCCCTCTAAAATCATTCTGTAGTTGATCCGGATTAGGCGCACCTCTATCATCTTGATCATCCAACACAATATTGTCTCCGTATACTCCTTTTAGTACCTGAGTTCCCAGGATAAACATGGAGGAAATCGTTCCGTGATCAGTACCATAATTGTCATTTTGAATAATTTTTCTACCGAATTCTGAGAATATAACGGTAATCACTTTATCTGCTATGCCCAAGGTAGATAAGTCATCTTGAAATGCCTTCAGGTTAGCGGACAATTCTTCCAACAGATCTCGATGTTTCCCCAGGGTCGAATCATTTTTATTCACTTCATTAGAGTGATTGTCCCATCCTCCTGTTCTGGCAAAAAACACCTTCGTTTTAGAACCACCTGCCAGGAAACGAGCGACAGTTTTCAGTTGATTCCCCAATTCATTATCCAGATAAGCTGCGTTCTGAGCATTTCTTCCTGCATTAAATACACTAGTAATTCGTTCAGAATAGAACTGTGTACTTTTTTCTACGGCAGCCATATATTGGAGAAGTTCTCCTTGCTCTGTTGGAGGGAAAAAATTGATCGGTTCTCCACTGATAGAAGAAATGATATTGAAGAAGCCTGCGGGATCCTGACCAGATAAATTCATGTGTATATCGTGTTCTTCTTCAGTATGAAACCCCAGGTCAGAACCAGTACCCATCATAATTCCTAAAGGATCTGGCTGATCTCCGAATGGAAGGCCTCTGTAAGTAGGATATCTGTCTTTTAAAAATCGCCCTATCCAACCTTCTTCCTCAATATGTAATCCTCCGGTACCATCGACTCCTTTCAGCCATATATTTTCGGAAGCAAAATGAGAGCGGTTGGGTCTTGGATAGCCGGCACGTTGAATGATTGATAATTTGTCTGTGTCGTATAACTCTTTTAAGGTTTGCAATCCTGGATTTAACCCTAATTGTTGATTATCTGGTAAGGTAGCATCTAAGGTAATTAGCTTATTTTGAGGGAGGAATATATTTTTCCGATGATTGGTATATTGGCTAAACTGGTTCAATGGAACGGTAGAATTGATAATATCATTAGCTCCATGTAGATGGATGACCACTAAACTTCTATCATCGAATTCACACACCCCTGCTGGAAGAAAGGTCGCTCTGGCCATTCGTCCAAATCCTGAACCACTCATGAAAAAGGGAACCAAAGCTCCTTTTAAGGTATGAGATATAAAACTTCTTCTATTCATTTTTGTGTTTGTTCAATAAGATTGTGAATGTTGCTGGTTCAAATAGGGTTAGAAAGTTTGGTACTCTAAAGAGGAAGTAATCGCTCTTACCAGGCGTTCGATTCCGACTCTGACATCACTATCGTCTGTATCTCCGGTGATGTAGTTGACCCAAGCGAAATACCAATTGACAGGGCTTAAGCCCCCCAACAGGCAGTTTTCTATATATGCCAGGCGCTCGTTTGATTGAGCAGGATCAGGATCAGGATTTTCTTCGGAATAGAATAAGGCAGGGGTGGGTAGAAAAGATTCTGCAAAGATTTTGACTACTCTTCTGTAATTACTTGCTCCAATGGGATTGAAGTTTCCCTCTTCATTGGTTCCCGGAGATCCAACGATGTTATCGACATGGGTTTTTACCCATTCGACGATATCTCCTTTATAGGCAAATTCCAGTTCGCTGGTTAATACCTTTCCCCGAATTACGGACTCTCCAAAGGATAAACGATTAAATAATACATTGCTAGAGAACCAGTTTCTGGAATAATTGGGTTCTTTGAAAAAACCCGGAAAGTTTTCTACGCTAAGGGGGCCGATGATATCCAGACCTATGGGATTGATGTGTTCGGCATATTGATCATATTGTCTATAGAATAGTTCCTCATAATCATTTTGCCCCAGAGCTATGTTACTTAACCCAAATAAATTTATGGTTTGCATGAACAGCTCATAGGGAGACTTAATCTTTCCTCCAATAATATCGTCAGTTCCCAGATCGTCATCTTTATCATAGAAATGCTTGCTTTTCAACAATTTCTTTATAATAGGAACATGCTGATAACCGTTTGCTTGAAGCTCATTAGAAAGGGGAGTGATAATGTCATTTTCGACTTCGCCGCTGAGTTTGTCGGACACAAAGTAAATGTACATCCTACGTACATAAGCTCTTGCAGTGGCGATTTGATCGAACACCATGTCTACGAAATCTGCTAATTCCCTAAACATATCATTCTCATCTATGGCCCCAGTGATGGTTCGATTACCGAAAGCTGCACTAAAGGTTTTATTATCTGGGCTGTGGTTTGCGAATTGCGCTTTTCCTCTTGCAACCCCTGTATCGGGATCTGAAATATTTCCTTTTACAAAACCCGTTAAGACCAGTGCAGCAGTACTCACGTCTTCTTCCGTATAATTGGTATAGTTCCCTGTCTCTATAGCTACACCTTTTAGAATAGTGAATAATTCCAGAAACTCTCGGGAATAGTTTTCATTAGGAGCAGTAAGTTTATTTTCTTCATTATTGAGGTATTCCAACATCCTATTGTCAGTGGTGATTTTCACAGCCAACTGCTTTAAATCTCCTCCAAAGGCCATCTTTTCAAACAGTCGCCACTGATGATAAATTTCGTGTTTCCCTTGCCCATCAGGTCTGTCGGAATAAATAGAACTAAACCAATGAATGATTTTCCACTTGGCGGTTGTATCGTGGATAGCTTCTAACATACGCCAGGTATGTACAAACTGAGTTCTGGAACCTATTTTATTAATATTGGGTTCTGTGAAATAGGCCCCATCATACCTACTGTCGATATTGAATATAGGGACATTAATTCCTACCCAGGAAACTGGGCCGAGAGGAAACTGCAAAGGAACCTCCTGGAACAATAATTCTACAGCTTGTTCTGCTGTAAGTTCCGCAAATTGGTCTATCCGGCCAGGCGTTATTCTATAGGTAGCTCGCCGAAGTAGGTGAGCGGCTAAAGGTTTTCCGAGTGTTTCATTAAATAAGTCCAAAGATGCCATAAGGAGCTAGCTTGTAATTTTTCTATTATTATTCAAACAAAGAATAATATAGGCTATAAAATAAAATATATGTTCAAGGCCCCGAAGGACAATGAATACGTAGGTGGAAGTGGCCACCTATTTATTGAGCGTTTTGGCTAAAGCAATCTACAGGAGTTATTTAAAGGATGAGCTTATGATAAATGCCAATAAAGATGAAGGGTAATTTTAAGATGTGGGTTTTCAAGTATAAGACCAAATATAATTATTCTGATCAAAATATATACACTATGTAAATTTATCAAATAATATCAGGGATGCAAATATTATTTTCGCTAAAAAAGTGGTTATAAGGGAATCATTTAAATGAATATAATATGAGAAAAATTTGTCCCAACACTGTTTCATCAGTATTGGGACGATCTACATTCAATGAAAAATAATATGATCAAAGATTATTGAAAAGCTCGGATTTCGCTACTCACCGGAACTGCTCTTAACACCATTCCAGGATCTTCTACTCCAATATAGATATATCCATCAGGACCGACTTCCACGGAACGCAATCTACCGACATTCTTCATTAAAATTTCTTCAGAAACTATTTCATTTCCTTCCATCTTACAAAGGTTGAGATAATTATACCTTAAAGATCCTACCAATAATTGGTTTTCCCATCCAGGATATTTATCGCCTTTAACGAAACTCATTCCACAAGCAGCAATAGATGGAACCCAGTAATGAACGGGTTGTTCCATGCCTTCTTTTTCAGTGATTTGAGTAAAAGTAGTACCATTATAATTAATTCCGTATGAAATCACGGGCCAGCCATAGTTGAGAGATTTTTCGATCAGATTCACTTCATCTCCACCCCTAGGTCCATGTTCGTGTTCCCAAATGTGACCTGTTTCTGGATGCATGGCCAATCCCTGAGGATTGCGATGTCCAAAAGACCAAATACTTCCCATCGCATTTTCTGTATTCACGAATGGATTATCTTCAGGAATAGATCCATCTTCATTGATACGGTGCACCTTACCACAATGATTATCCAGATTTTGAGGATTCACATCTCTGGCCCCTCTATCACCTACGGTGAAAAACAGATATCCGTCCTTGTCAAACTCCAGTCGGGAGCCATAGTGATGATTTTTGGTAGAGTGAGGCAAAGCTTCAAAAATATCTTCTCCATCTACTAAAGCATATTCTTCTAACTTGGCTTTATGTATGGCTGTAGTGGCCAATGAATCGTTGATAATCTTTGAATAAGTGAAGTAGAGAATAGCGTTTTCTTCAAAATTTGGATGAAGTTCGATATCCAATAATCCGCCCTGCCCTTTATACTTTACCGGAGGTACATTGGCCACTTCTCTTTTTTCTCCTTCAGCATTTAATCGGTACATGGTGCCATTCCGATCATTGATGATCATCCCTCCATCAGGTAAAAAAGCGATACCCCAAGGAATTTCCAGGTCGGTAGCTACCGTGTCCGTTCTCAAGGCAAATTCTGCTTCCGTTTCAAAAACATTGCTTTCCGGTTTTTCTTCCTGAAAATCGTAAACGACCATATTTTCCAGTCCATCCACAATAAAAGAAGCTAATTCTGTGATCTCTTCTTCGGTGAAAGTAGAATCAAAGGCCGGCATCCCCATATCAGCATATCCATGTTTAATAGAGTTAATAATGGAGTCTAACTCTTGACCGTGTTTCCACTTACGATCCACCATAGCCTGTACCTGAACACCATGACATCCAGAACAATATTGGGTATATCTTAATTCGACCTCGCTTGGAGGTTCGGCTACTGCTACAGCTTCTTCACCTGATCCGGTGTCCTGGCATGAAGACCAAAGGATAACTAATGGAAGTAAAAGAAGTAAATATGAATATTTTTTCATGGTATTGATAAGTTTTAGGCTGGATAACATTATGATAGACATTTAATTCGAAAAATTGTTCTAATATTCTCCATTCCCTGTTAACTGCATATTAAGCCTTCATTTTTATTTGTTCATTTAATTAAGAATATAAGGAGAATTTATGCAATACTAATAAGAAATCACTTCCTGTTGGACACTCTGCTGATAAAAAGTATCTATATCTTTTTTCATTTGTTCTAGAGATGGCTGGTGAATGTACATCATATGCCCTGCTTCGTAATATTTCATTTTGATATTATCTTTGAGATCATCCGACAAAAACATATGATCCATGGTATATTCTGTTGCAAAAAAAGGAGTAGCGAGATCGTAATATCCATTGCACACCAAAATTTGCATATAGGGATTTTTATTTAGTGCTTTTCTTAGGGATTCGGAGACATTGAGATATTGATTTTCTACGTTCTTATAGCTCCACGGACGAACGCGAGAAGTGAGAATTTCATATGGAAGATCATTTTTATAATTAAGATCCTGGCGAACATAATCATTAATTGCAGAAGTATATGCGCCATAAATAGTCTTATTGTAGCTTGGGTCAAATTCATACTGTTCTCCTGCATCATCGAAATCAGTACCTGTAAACCGTCCATCCAGTCGACCCACTGTTTTACCTTCCTCTCTCATTAGTTCCTTGACATATCTCCTAATATTAATTCTCAACAGGGACCGAGTGAGATATTCTTTAGAAAGTCCTGTGTATTGGTATAATTTTTCTGCGATCTCATTTTTTTCATTATCTGTCAATTGGGCTCCTTTCATTAATGCTACGGAATATTCATTTAGGACAAAAGACCTCACCTCATCCATAAATGCTTCCATATCCTCTTTTTCCTGTGGAAGTTGACCGTGGTAACGAGAGATAGCCGCATATGTAGGAAGAAATAATAAATAGGGCATATCGTTTCCTCTGTCAAATCGGGCTGTTTGGAAATTGGTAATAGCAGAAATGAGTACTATACCATTGAGATAAAGTCCATATCGGGTTTGAAGAAAATCGGATAATCCAGCAGAACGAGTAGTTCCATAACTTTCTCCGGCTAAAAACTTAGGAGATGCCCATCTTGAATGTTGGGAGGTATATAAACGGATAAACTCTCCTACTGAGGCAATATCCTCTGTATAACCAGTAAATTCGGATTTTTTCACTCCTTTAGCTGGACGACTATAACCCGTCATCACAGGATCTATGAATACCAGATCTGTTTTATCCAACCATGAATACGGGTTATCTTCATATTGGTAAGGAGGTGGTAGGGTTTCTCCTTTTTCTGTCATCATAACGCGTTTGGGGCCTAAAGCGCCCATATGCAACCATACAGATGATGATCCAGGCCCTCCATTGAAAGAAAAGGTGATAGGCCTTTCCTGTGTATTTTCTACTCCATTTAAGGTGTAGGCGATAAAAAATATACGAGCTTTCAATGTTCCGTCCTCAGACTTCAAAGGCATATATCCAGTAGTAGCTGTGTAGTTGTACGATTCACCTCCAATGCTTATTTGATGTTGGGTAGATACAGGAGCAGGGGTTTTCCCTGTATCGGTTGTATCTTTTGAGGATTGGGAAAGAAGGTTGGTATAAGTTCCTATCAGAAAAATAGCAGTGCAGAGTAAAGTAAAGGCGTAATAGTTTTTCATATTCTTGGATTTTTAGGGAATATAATAAATCCAAGATCAGAGACCATTATTTTAGCCCCATTTCCTTCCAGGCTGTGGTATACGGAATAGGCCGAATGTCCGATTGGTGAAAGAAGGAAAGCCAATTTTTTTTGATTTTGCCGGATAGGTTGGGAACCTTCATCATTTTAGCAGCAATAAAGGTATAGGATTCCCCTTTAATGAGGTAATACATAATAGATCGGGGTTCTCCTGTTAAGGCATAATTGTTACTTTCTACAGTAAAGATGGTGTAAGGGTATTTAGTATCAAAGGAAGTATGTCTTTCCAGAATGGTTACCTTAGCTTTTTCATAATAGGGTTTAATTTCCACAGTGAATCGCTCGAATAGTTGTTTGACATTAAGCGTTATCAACCGCGGATATATTCTAAGCCATACACATTCTCGCCAAAGCTCAGGCATATCTCTTTCCCTCAATAGCGTATATTCTACGCTTTTTTCATTTGTTAGGCTGTCTGAGATGTACCAATGACCTTCAGAAGCCATAGGAAGAATAAGCGCTTCTTGCTGACCCCACAAGTCCGGAGCATTGAGAAAAACTTCCGCCAGGATTAACAAGATGACTACCCTAATTCTCATAATATTACTATATAGGATGAATCTAATACCTTTCAATCACAAAAAATAAGCGGTAGTTTAAATCAATTCTTTCACAGATGCACGCAAGACGGGTAACACATCTTCTTTAAACCAGGGATTTCTTTTAAGCCATCCCAAATTGAGAGGGAGATGGGTGTGGAAGGGGAAGGATAGATGGCGTATATTCATTAAAATGCCTTTACTGTTTCAGTGAGGTTTTTCTTTTGCGATTTACCTAAATAATGATTCTGAGCGTATTTTCCTATCACTAATTGTAGCTTGATCTCTGACATATGTATGAGTAAGCGATCGTGCCACAATGGTGCACACTCTTTTCTAGGAGGAAGATCTCCTGATTTCCCTCTCCCCGGATAACAAAAAACCCATCGGCAGAATCCCCACGATCTTCTGATTATAAAAGTCTTCGCGCGAAATATCCATCCATTCCCTCAGTCTATCACCACTGGCATCATTCCAGGGAATATTTGTTTGGTGAGCTTTTCGACCGGGAGCCTGGCTGATCAACAATATTTTTACTCCCGGATGTATAGAGACGATGGGATTAGGACCCATGGGAAGAAATTGCTGGCACACAGTGCATGCGTTTACTGATGCTAGTAAGTCAGGTAGGGATTCCATCATAGTGTTAGGGAGAGGTGAGGTAGTGGATCAATGTTATTTTTCCAGAATGTGAGAAGCAGAAAACTTTTCCGTTGTTCCAATATCATACCATCCCATCTTTTCGCCAACTTCCAAAATCTTTTTTACTGCTATTCGTCCTTTTTTCCCCAGAAGAAAGAGAGTAGGTATTAACATATAAATTTTATATGAGATTGCATTACTTCTTCCTCCATTTTCCTGTGCATGTAGTCGAACATATTCCAGGGTTTCTTCA